>NZ_JBQHDF010000018.1:0-135323 GCF_052068495.1 Micromonospora sp. SD12
TCGCTGTGCGCTACGAAGCCATCATCCACCTCGCGGCCATCAACGAGTGGCTGTGACCGACTTCGACACAGGCCCTAATCGGCTGCCGCTTCCCGCGCAGAGGTCGTACCACAGCAGGGGATTTGGTGCTGTGCCGCTGCCGGGCGGCGCCGGCGCGAAGGAGCCGGGCCGGGCCGGTCACGACGGGCTGCCGGCCGGTGCGGCGGCGGAATACTCGGCTGCGGACGGCGCCGGCGTGCCCCTATGCTCCCGATCGACCCGGCGGCGGGGGTTCACCATCGGCGGTGGCCGATCGGCGATCGGAGATGGCCAGCCATGACATGTCAACTGTTCGCGATCAGCTTCGACGCGTACGAACCGCTGCCACTCGCGCGGTTCTGGTCGGGGGTCCTGGGCCGGGACCTGGCCGACGACCCGTACGACGGTGTCGCCCTCCTGCCCGGTGACGACACGGCATTCCGGATCCGCTTCCTGCCGACCCGGGAACCGAAGGTCGGCCAGAACCGGATGCACTTCGACCTGACGAGCGCGTCCCCGGGGGAGCAGCAGCGGACGGTGGACAGGGCGTTGGAGCTCGGCGCACGGCACATCGACGTCGGCCAGCGTCCGGAAGAGGGGCACGTGGTGCTCGCCGACCCCGAGGGCAACGAGTTCTGCGTCATCGAGCCGGGCAATGACTTCCTCGCCGGCTGCGGATTCGTCGGCGCGCTGGCCTGCGACGGCTCGCAGGAGGTCGGCTACTTCTGGAGCGAAGCACTCAGGTGGCCGCTGGTCTGGGACCAGGACCAGGAGACGGCGGTCCAGTCACCGCTCGGCGGTCCGAAGATCACCTGGGGCGGCCCGCCGCTGATGCCGAGGACCGGCAATCAACGGCTGCACTTCGACCTCGCGCCGCCCGCCGACGGCGATCTTCAAACGGAGGTCGACCGCCTGCTCTCCCTCGGGGCGACCCGGATCGACATCGGCCAGGGCGAGGTCGACCGGGCGGTGCTGGCCGATCCCGACGGCAACGAGTTCTGCGTGTTGCCGCCCCGGTAGCCGGCCGCGCGGAACCTGGCCGATGCCAGGCCGGTGGCCGAGGTGCTCGTCGCGCGCCTCTGACCGGGCGTCACCGGCTCGTACGTTCGATGCCGCGCCGGACGAGACCGCGGATGCCCGGCAGCGTGATCGCCCGCATCGTCACGTCGCCCATCCACACGTGGAACCGGCTGGGCGGCGCGTACTGGAGCATTCCCCGGCGGGCGAGTGCCTGTCGTCTGGTGACCTCCGGCCGCAGGCCAACCTCCCACTCGGCCAGGGCCGCCGGGATGTCGTCGTCGTGTCGACGCAGGGCTGCGCCGAGTTGCTCGGCGCCGGCGAGCGCGAGGGCCGCGCCGTGTCCGGCGAACAGGGTGACGCACCAGGCCGCGTCGCCGAGCAGCACGATCCGGCCGGTGCCCCAGCGCGGCATGACCACCTGGCTGACCGCGTCGAAGTAGGCGTCGGACGGGTCCTTGTCGAGCTGACGCAGCGCGTCCGGCACGCCCGCGCCCAGGTCGCCGAACGCCTCGGCGAGCGCGGCCCCCGGTCCGCGCCGCAGTTGCGCGGGAGGGTCCGGGCACCGGTACGTGAAGAACGCCGACGACCGTCGCGGGCCGAGGTCGACGATCGCCGCCGTGCGTCCCCGGCCGATGAACGTGGTGGCGGACGACTGCGGTACGTCCGTCACGGGACCGGCGAGCGGGAACGCGGCCACCACGTACGGCAGGTCGACCCGGAACCCCGAGCCGAACGCCGCCGTACGGGTCGCGGAGTGGACCCCGTCGGCCCCGACGAGCAGGTCGGCGTCCTGCGTGCTGCCGTCGCTGAGCGTGACCCGTACCCGGTCGGCGTCCTGGTCGACGGACGTGATCGTGGTGCCGAAGCGGAACCGGGTGCGGTCGCGCACCGCCTCGTACAGGGCGGTCTCCAGGTCGCCCCGGAACACCGTCATGGTCCGCTCGCCGAGGGCGGCCTCGGCGACGGCCGACGGCACGGTGAACTTGGGCCGCCCGTCGGCCCGGACCAGCACGGTGGTGAACAGACCCAGTTGCCGCGGGGACAGCGCGGGGAGCAGACCGAGGCGCTCGGCGGCGTCGTAGCCCGGCCCGAGCAGGTTCACCAGGTAGCCACCGCTGCGGCGGGCCGGGGCGCGCTCCACCACGACCGTGCGCCATCCGTCCCGCTCCAGACGCAGGGCCGTGGCCAGTCCGGCGATGCCGGCGCCGACGATCACCGCGTGCTTCATCCGTGCTCCTCGCCTCAAGAATGAGCATATGCTCAAACCAGTATGAGCGTTTGCTCATACTCGCGCAACGGCGGCCCCGCACGGCGCCTAGAATCCGGGCATGCCACGCGGAGTCGCCACCCAAGAGCCCCGGCAGCAGCTCTTCGCCGCCGTCGAGCGGGTGATCGCGCAGGACGGGCCCGGTCGCCTCACCGGCCGCGCCGTGACCCGCGAGGCGGGGGTCGCCACCGGGCTGCTGTACGCGCACTTCGCGAACTTCGACGACTTCCTGGTCGGTTACGCGGTCGACCGGACCTTCCAGATCGCCGGCGAGGTGGCCGCCCTGGCGGGGCGCGCGGGGACCGGCACGGTCGTCGGGAACCTCAGCGACGCCTTCCTGGCGGTGCCGGGGGGCGCGCTGCTGGCCCTGACCCGGCTGACGGCTCACCGGCCGGAACTGACGGCGGGCGTCGAAGCGGTGCTGGGCGCCGGGAACGCCGTGCTGCGGACGATCGAACGCGCGAGCGCCGACTACCTGGCCGCCGAACAGGAACGGGGGCGGGTGCCCGCCGGCGTCGACACGGAGGCGCTGGGCCTGGCGGTGGCCGGCCTGCTGCACCACGTCGCGCTCACCCGCGGCACCGGCCCGGCGGCGCACGTCCTGATCCGTCGCGCCGTGACCGCGCTGGTCGGTGGCTTCCCGGCCGTCGCGGCGCCCTGACCGGTGGCGTGGCATGCCGGTTGACGTCCACCGAGATGGGCCGTAGCCGCACGATTCGCACTCGCCGCCCGCTGGCCTCCGGGAGCGGGCGGCCGGTGGCGCTGCGTGGTCAGGGGCGTTCCCAGAAGTCGGGGCCGATGGGTTCCTGGTAGTCGGAAGTGGCTACGAAGAAGCCCTCGTCGTCGACCTCGATGGGGAGCTGGGGAAGGGGCCGGCTGGCGGGGCCGAAGATGGGTTTGGCGTTGTCGGTGATGAGGAACTGCGACTGGTGGCAGGGGCAGAGCAGCCGGTTGGTCTGCTGTTCGTAGAGGCTGGCGGGGCAGCCGGCGTGGGTGCAGATCTTGGAATAGGCGATGTAGTTGCCCCACATCCAGTCCTGCTTGCCGGCCTGTTCGTTGTTCTCGCGTGCCCGCAGGGCGTCCTGGGCCCGCAGGTGGATGAGCAGGGTGACCGAGTCGGCGTACTGGTTGCTGACGCCGTGCGGGATGCCGGGGAAGACGGTGACCTGCCCGCCGGGGAGCAGGTCGGCGGGGCGTACCGGCCGGCCGTCCTCGCGGACCAGCCGCACGCGGGTGACGGCGCCCTGGTCGTCTGCGGGGGCGAAGCCGGTGCGGAACAGCTGGTTGTCCTTGTGGGGGTCGGCGATGAGACCGCCGACAAGGGGCGCGGCGGCGACCGCGCCGAGGGGAACGAGGCCCGCGAGCAGCGAGACACCCAGCAGCGGGCGACGTTTCACACCGATCTCGTCGACCATGTAGAGCATGGTCTGTCCGGTGACGGCGCGTTCGTCGGCGGAGACCGCACCTTCGTGGCGGTCCTGGATGGACACCTCCTTGGGCAACAGCTTCTTGCCCCACACGAGGACCCCGAACCCAATGCCCAGCAGGGCGATGCCCATCGTCGTCCCGAGCAGCGGAGTGTAGTACTCCTCGATCTCGCCGAGGAGTTGGTAGCGCCACGGCCACCAGATGAACACGACCAGGAACGCGGTGGCGGCGAGTCCCGCGACGAGGAAGAACACCGCGACGGTACGGACCAGGCGGCGCTCGGCCTTGGAGCCGGCGGCGACCTGGGGCTCGTAGTGCACGATCTCGATGTCGTCACGCCGCGCGCCCTCGCGTACGACCTCGAAGCGGGACAACGACCGATCCGTGACGTCGACCGGCTCCCGGCTCTGTTGGGCGCGGTGTCCGGTCACGACTTGCCCGCGATCCAGAGGCTCGCGAACACCAGCACGACGATCCCGACCAGGAAGACCGCCAGCCCTTCAGTGGACGGACCGTAGCGGCCGAGGTTGAACCCGCCGGGATCGTTGTCGGTCTGGATCACCCGCTGGATGTAGGCGATCAGGTCGGCCTTCTGCTCGGGCGTCAGGGTGCTGTCGCCGAAGACCGGCATGTTCTGCGGGCCGCTGAGCATGGCGGCGTAGATGATCCGGTCGCTGGCGGGGTAGAGGCTGGGGGCGTACTTGCCGGAGGAGAGCGCCCCGCCACCGCCGCCGAAGGCGTGGCACTGCGAGCAGTTGACCCGGAACAACTCGCCGCCGCGGGCCAGGTTGGCCTCGTCGACCAGGGCGTCGACGTTGTCCGGCACCACGGGCCCCACCCCGAGGGAGTCGATGTAGGCGGCGAGCTGGCGGACCTGCTCGTCGGTGTACAGCGGCGGTTTGCGCTGCGCCTGAGCCTCCTGGCGAGCCAGCGGCATCCGGCCGGTGCCGACCTGGAACTCGACCGAGGCGCCACCGACGTTGATCAGGCTGGGTCCGCGTCCCTCGACCCCTCCGGCGCTGCGACCGTGGCAGGTGATGCAGCCGACCTCGAACAACGCCTCGCCCTCGGCCGCCGCGGCGCTCGACCGTGGCTCCTCCTGGGCCTGGGCGGCCGGCGCGAACAGCGCGTAGGCACCCCCGGCCAGGACGAGTGCGGTAACCATCCGCGCGATGCCGGCGGCTCGCCGCCGGGCTCGGCTGAGGCGGACAGGTACCCCCGGTCGGGTGCACCCGGGGCGTGAGTCGTGCATGGCGTCCTCTGCTCTTCAGAGTCGTTCGATAAGCGGCCTTCGTGCCTATTCAAGGTATACGGCTTTGCGGCAGGTGTACCGAAGTTCGTCGCCCAGATTCGTCAAGGAGGGGCACCGCGCCGTCGGTGCCCCGCAGGTCAGCCCGCGTACCCCTCGGCTCCTCCGCGCGTGTGGAGACGAGCCGTCGGTTCGGCCGCGTGCGAGGCGCGCATCGCGGGTACGGCGCTGAGATGGTGCTGAAGAACCCCGCCGACCTGCTGCGTCTACTCGTCGTCGCGGCGATCGTCTATCCGGCGCTGGTGTTGATCCTGCGGCTGTCCGGCAAGCGGACCCTGTCCAAGCTCAACGCGTTCGACCTCGTGGTCACCGTGGCCCTGGGTTCCACCCTCGCCACGATCCTCCTGTCGCGTGACGTCTCCCTGGCGGAGGGCATCCTGGCGCTGCTGTTGCTGGTGGCGTTGCAGTACGTGGTCGCGCTGCTCGGCGTGCGCTGGCCGTCGTCACAACGGCTGATCAAGGCACGACCGACCATGCTGCTGCGTGACGGGCAGATGCGTCACGCCACCATGCGCCGCGCCCGGGTCGCCGAGAGCGAGATCCGGCAGGCCGCTCGCAGTCAGGGCGCCGGTGATCTCCACGGTCTCGCGGCGGTGGTGTTGGAGACCGACGGCAGTCTGAGCGTCATCCCTCGGTCACAGCTGGGCGACGGCAGCAGTCTCGCCGACGTCGTCGACCATGCCGGGTAGCGGGCGGGCCGCTCGGCAGGAGTGCGCCGAGGCCGCCGCTAGGGCGCCACGGCGCAGCGCTCCCAGCGGTGCCACCACTGTTCCTCCGTGGGCTCGTCGGCTGCGATCACCAACGAGGTGATGAGCTCGGCGGTCGTCTGCGGACTGGTGGCGACGGCCCGCACCAGGCGCCGGATCTCCTCGGTCCGGTGCCGCATGACATCGCCCACCAGTGTCTTGCCGGCCTCCGTGAGCGTGAGCAGGGCCACCCGCCGGTCCGTGGGCCGGTGGTGCCGGGCCACCAGGTCCCGGCGCACCAGACGGTCGCAGGTCCTCGTCGCGGTGGAGGGGTGCACGTGCAGCGCAGCCGCCAGGTCCACGGTGCGCAGCGGGCCTCGGGAGGCCAGGACGACCAGGGTCCGGTACTGCGACAGGGTGACCTCGACATCGAGGGTCGCCAGCGTCCGGGCGGTGATTCCCACCAAGGCGCGACTGAGGGCCGAGAGCCCGTCGATCAGCTCCTCGCCGCCGAGAGTCGACCGGGTATCGCTTTCCGCGTAAAGTCCCACCCGGCAATGATTGCATGTATACACGCAAAACTTCGGGGTGGAACCGGTCATGCAGGCGAGAAACCACACGCGTCCCGCTGATCGGGCGACGAGATGGGAGCGCCGGACGGCGCTCCCGCTGACAGTCCTGTCGGTGATCTTCCTCGTCGTCTACGCGGCACCGATCCTCCGACCCGACCTGGGGGCGCCCTGGCAGCGGACCTGCGAGGTCGCCACGGTCCTCATCTGGTTGACGTTCTGGGCCGACTTCCTGGTGCGCCTGAGGCTGACCGAGCACCGGCGGCGATTCCTGCGGGGTCACCTGTTCGACCTGGCCGTACTGGTGCTGCCCGTCCTCCGGCCGCTGCGGGCGCTGCGACTGGTCACCGTGGTGCTGACGCTCAGCCGGAGGACGGAGACGTGGGCCCGCGGTCGGCTGGCGATCTATGTCGGCGTGACCACCATGCTGCTCGTACTGGTCTCCGCGCTGGCCGTGCTCGACGCCGAGCAGTCCGCCACGGACGCCAACATCGTCTCGTTCGACGACGCCCTCTGGTGGGCGGCGGTGACCATCACCACCGTCGGCTACGGGGACCACTATCCGGTCACCGACGCCGGACGGTTCGTGGCTCTGGGGCTCATGGTCGGGGGGATCGGCCTGATCGGTTTCGTCACGGGCTCGCTGGCCACCTGGATCGTGGAGCGGGTCTCCGACAAGGGGCAGGCGGCCGCGGCGACGAGCGAGGACATCGCCGTCCTCCGCGCCGAGATCGCGGCCCTGCGCGAGCAACTCGTCCCGCCGGCGTCACGGGCCGGCGACGAATCGCAGCGGCGGGGCGAGGCACCCCAACCCTCCCGCTGACCACGTTCGCGCGCGACGGTCGTGCGAGCGGTGCGCCATCGGCTGTCAGTGGCTGCTGCGGGCTGCCGGCGACATCCGACACACGATCGCCGCCCGGTGCGCGGGAAGCGCGACGGTCGCCAGGTCGCGCAGGACAGCGTCCAGCAGCCGCGCGACGCGCGGCTGCTGACCGGCGACCAGTCGGATGTCGTCGACGACCATGGCCAGTAGGAGGTCGTACCGGACCCCGTCCACCCGGACGCGTACGGTGCTGTCGTCGTCTCGGACGACGTGGACGGGGTCGGGGCGGGTGGCGAGTCGGCGCAGGAGGTCGTGCGCCTCCTGCACGGCGCGCACGGCGGTGGTCACGTCGTTGACGGCCGGGGACAGCGCGCGTTCGGCGATGTCGGCCAACTGTCGGAAGCCGAATCCGACGTCCTGGCCCGGGGTGCGCTCCATGCCGATGGTCACTCCCTGGCTGGCCTCGTCGTTCGGTACCGGGCGACCCGTTGCGCCGACCACCCGGTGGACGCGCACCAGCGGTGCCCCCTCGACGACGAAGTCACCCGGGGCGGGGACGACGGTGATGGCGCAGTCGTACTCGCGTGCCAGGCGAGCGAGCAGGGGGAGGTCGACGTTGCTGACCATCCCGGGGGCCGGGGCCGGCACGGTCTGCGTGACCTTGCCGTGCACCATCGCCGCCGGCTCGTCGGGCGCGGGTAGGCGGGCGATCGATCGCCGCGTCTGGGCGCCGATCGAGGCGATGATGTGCGACACCCTCATCACCGTGGTGATGTGGTGCAGGTAGTAGATGAAGATGCCAGTGCTGGCCAGGACGAGCGACATCGACACCGCGAGCGACAGTTCCGGGAACCGCTCCCCGTCCCGGGCTGGCAGCGCCGCGAGCACCACCATCGCGAACAGGAAGGTGGCGACGAACGTACCGAGCGTCGCCTGGATGATCCGATCCTGGAGGAACGTCCGGAGGACCCGCGGTGTGTACTGACTGCTGGCCAGTTGCAGGGCCACGACCGTGATGGAGAAGACCAGCGCGGTGAAGGAGATCATCGCCGTGATGATCGACGACAGCAGTGATCGGGCACCCGCGGGATTGCTGGGCAGGATCCCCTCGACGGGAAGGTCCAGCTGTAGCTCCAGCATCGAAAGGCCGCCGGCCACTGCCACCGCGCCCACGGCGAACACCCCCGGCACCAGCCAGAAGCTCTCCCGCACTTCGGCGAGCCGCGCGGACACGGTGCGGGGCCGGCTCACGACGACCAGTTCCTCGACGGCACACCCCCATCGTGACGTACGACGGACCGTGGCGCGCCCCGTCCGTCGACCCAGGCACGGGGGACGGTGCTTCCGACACGCTGGTCGGCTCAGCGCTGGCCGGCCCGGAACCGGCGGGATCAGTCGCCGGTGCTCCGTCGCTGGGGACCGTGACCCGCACCTCTCGGGCGAGCAGTGCTGTGCGGCCGGGCCCGCCGCCTGCCCGGCCTGCGTGGCGGCCGGACCCGAGTCGACGCGACCGTCCGCGGCAGGTGCCCGCGTGAAGGGTGTGAAGCGGACACGAAGGGGGTAGCGCCGCAGGATGGACCCGCTTCACCTCAGCTACGCCCTGGTCGGTGTCCTGGGTGTGCTGCTGGCCTTCTGGTCCAGCTCCATCCGTCAGGCACCGGTCAGTGAGCCTCTGCTCGCGCTGCTGCTGGGCGTACTGGTCGGTCCGGTCCTCGGGCTGATCGACCTGCCCCACCGCCAGGCGTCCGTACTGACCCTGGAGGCGAGCCGCGTCCTGCTGGCCATCTCGCTGATGGCCGTCGCGCTGCGTTTTCCGCTGCCGGAGTACCGGTCGGTGATTCGCCCGATCGGTGTGCTCCTCGCCGTCGCGATGGCGGGTATGGCCGTGGTCAGCGCTGGTCTGGCCTGGCTCCTCCTCGGCCTTCCGGTGGCCCTGGCCGCGCTGCTGGGTGCCTGTCTGACGCCGACCGACCCGGTCCTCGCCTCCAGCGTCGTCTCGGGCGGGCCCGCCGAACGGCAGCTGCCGGCTCGGCTACGTCAGGTGATCAGTGGCGAGTCGGGTGCCAACGACGGGCTCGCCTTCGTGTTCGTCGTGCTCGCGCTGTCCGCCGTGACGTCCGGATCCTTCGCCGGGCAGCTCGGCACGGCGGTGTGGGGGGTGGTGGGGGCCGTGGTGGTCGGCCTGGCGGTCGGCTACGCCGCCGGCCGGGCCGTCATGACAGCCGAGGCCCGGGAGGACGTGGACGAGGGCTCCCTGCTGATCTTCACGGTCGTGCTCGGCATCGCGGCACTGGGGGTCGCCCGCGTGGTACGCACGGACGGCATCCTGGCGGTGTTCGCCGCCGGTCTGGCCTACAACGCGGTGATCGGCGACCGGTCACGTGCATCCGAGCAGAGGCTCGACGACGCGCTTACCCGCTATCTGGTGCTGCCGTTGTTCTTCCTGCTCGGCGTCGAGGTGCCGTGGCGTGACTGGGTCGATCTGGGCTGGCCCCTGGCGGCCTTCGTGGTCGCGGTGCTGGTGTTGCGTCGCCTGCCGGTGGTGCTCGCGCTGAAGCGCGTACTGGGGATGCCCCGGCGAAGCGTGGTGTTCCTGGGCTGGTTCGGGCCGATCGGCGTGTCGGCGCTGTTCTATCTCACCCACAGCCAGGAGGAGGGAGCCCGGGATCCCCGGCTGTGGGCGGCCGGCAGCCTGGTGGTGGTCGCGAGCACTGTGGTGCACGGCGTCACCGCCACGCCGGGCCGTCGCTGGTACGCCCGCCGGTCGGCGACCGTCACCGACGGCCATCCGGGGCGGCGCCGGTAGCCGAGGACTGCGGCGGGTGGACGGTGATGTCCTGCGTCACCGACGCCACCCGGATGCCGTTCTCGGCGAAGCGGTCCAGCACCCGCCGGGTGACCTGGTCCTTGACCTGTCGTGCGGCGCGCACCGGCACCACGAACCGCGCCGACAGCTCGACCCAGTTGGGGGTGGCGCGGATGAAGACGCGGGGATCGACCTCCGCGTCGGCGACCGGGTAGCGGTGACGCATCTGCTCGATGGCGCCTCGCGCCTCGACCGTCGAGGAGACGTTCTCCGCCTCCTCGCACAGGATGCGCTCCGCCAGATGCCAGTCCGCCTCGTAGGGGACGGGCAGGGTCAACTCCTCCCACAGATGGTCCAGCACCGTGCTGCTGTTGTAGACCGGTGCGCTGAACACGAAGCGGTTCGACAGCGAGACCACACGTCCCGTGTACTGGCGGCCGCGGATCCAGGATTCCGGGTCGGAGGAGGAGCCGCTCTCCAGGATGCGGGTACGCAGCGGGGTGATGTCCAGGACGTCGCCGCGGACCCCGCACATCTGTATCCGGTCACCGACGCGGAACTGCCGGCCGGTGAGGATGCTGACCCATCCGGCGAACGCGCCGATGACCTCCTGCATGGCCAGCGCGAGACCGGCGGCGAGCAGGCCGAAGACCACACCGACCCGGCCGGCGAACGGCCGCCACAGCAGTGCCAGCGCGAACAGCAACGCCACGACGGTCAGGTAGTGCACCGCCTTGCGCAGGTAGTAACGGTTGGTCGTGTCGTGTACCCGGAGGGTGGCCAGGCGGCCGGCCAGGGGGGCGAGCACGATGGCTAGCACGATCAGGACGACGCTGGTCACGAGGCGGCCGCCCACGCTGCTCGTGTCCCAGACAGCCTCCAGGAACCGGTCCATGCTGCTTGCCCATCGTCCTCGGTGGCGAACGGCGCACGCGCGTCCGTCGCGTCGCCTCCACCATAGGCAGCCGTCGGCGGCGAGATACCGGAATGCGCCTGGTAGGGGAGAGCCGGTGGTCCGCGGAAGTCACGGCACCGGCAGACCGGCGGTCGTCGGTGGCCACCGTACTAACGGGAAGGGTGACGGCGGTCGGAGAAGGTCGCGACGAGAATGACGGTGAGGCTGGCGCACCCCGCCTGGCCGATGACTCCGGGGAGGCCGGTGCTGCGGGCGTCGACGCCGCCCAGCACGGCGAGGACGGTGGCGAGCAGGGCGGCGGTGACGCCCAGGACCAGCGCCAACCATCGCGGTATCGCCTCACGTGCCGGGACCGCGAGGCGACCCAGTGCGCCGGCGACGAGACCGACGACGATGGCGCTGACAAGGGCACCGGATGTCATCCTGCTCCTCCGTGGGTATGGCGGTCGGAACCCGGCCCGCGCGTGGGCTCGGGCCGCGTCGAAAGGCTCATTGCCAGACCTTCAGATCCTGGGCCACGAGCGCCCGCCCACCTTCGAAGGCCCGGTACGGTTCCGGGGATCCGAGGCGGTAGCGGACGGTGAGGTCGCCGTGGGAGAACCGGATGACGGTGCCCCGCACGGTCACGAGCTGCGGCGGAGCCGGCGCCGACGGACCCGTCGTCAGCACGAGCAGGGTGCCGCCGGTCAGATCCTCGTCGCGTACGACGAACGCGGTGTCGGTGATGATCCGGTCGACTGCGGCGGTCATGGTGAGCCGGTCGCCCACCTCCGCTCGCGCGACGGTGCCGGCTCGGGTGGTGGGCACCGGTTCGGGACTGGGCTGCGGGGCCGCCGGTGGGCTCGTGCAGCCCGTGGCGAGTAGGACCACCGCCGGAAGGGTCGCCAGCGCCGGACGCACCCGGCCTTGCCGTCCACCCATCGCGGTCCCTCCTCTCCGTCGTGCCGCATGGACAAGAACTTCCCCCGCATATGGCGGCATGACCGCAGGATGATGACGGTTGCATGACAATCCCCGCCATCGTCCGGAGGACTGCTGAGCAGGGGTTTTGGGCCACGAGCGCCGGGTACCGCCCAGCGTCGACGGAAACAACGGCGCGACCGGAGCGGAATCCCGCCCCGACCGCGTCGACGCCGTACGACGACCGGGGAGACGAACACATGCGACTCCTGCAGCAGCGCTACCGGCTCGACGAACCGGTCGGGCAGGGTGGCATGGCGGTGGTCTGGCGCGGTTTCGACCTGCGGCTTCAGCGCACGGTGGCGGTGAAGATGCTCTCCGCGGAGTTGCTGGACGACCCGGCGGCGCGTGGGCGGCTGCGCGGTGAGGCGCTCGCGGCGGCAAGACTCGACCATCCGCACGTCGCCGGCGTCTACGACTACGGCGAGCAGCGGCGTCTGGGCAGGGGGAGGGCACCGTTCCTCGTCATGGAGTTCGTCGACGGCGAGACCCTGGCCGCCTGTCTGCGCCGGTCGGGACGGATGCCCTGGCGCGAAGTCGCCCGGGTGGGCGCCGCCGTGGCGGACGCCCTCGCCGCCGCACACGCCCTCGGACTCGTCCACCGCGACGTCAAACCCGGCAACGTGATGCTCGGTTCCCGGGGGATCAAGGTCGTCGACTTCGGCATCGCCGCAGGTGTCGGCCAGGACCCCGCCGACGAGGGGGAACTGATCTGGGGCACGCCGGCATACCTGGCTCCGGAGCAGGCGGCCGGCGCCACGGCGGCGCCAGCCGGCGACATCTTCGCCCTGGGCCTGGTGCTGGCCGAGTGTGTCAGCGGGCTGAGTCCCGCCGAGCTGCGGCGCGGCCGGGGTGCTGCCGAGGTCCCGTCCGTTCCCGGACTGCCGGACGAGGTGGCCGACCTGGTGGGGCGTTGCCTGTCGTCGGAAGCGGGTCGCCGGCCGGAGGCCGCCCAGGTGGCGGTCGCCCTCCGGGGCGCCACCGGCGTGGAGGTGGTGTCGGTGCGGCCTGCGGCCGCGGTGTCCGACCCGCCGGCGGCCACCGGATCGACCCGTGAGCTCACCGGTGGTCCGAGGGCTCCGGCTCGCACCGCGGACACGCGGCCCGGGACCGTGCCGGTACCGGGCCCTGCACGTCTGCGCAGCCTCCGCTCCCGGGCCGCCGTCGGCGTACCGGCGGTCCTGCTCGCCGCGGTACTCGTCGGCCAACTGCCGGGCCTCACCGCGCTCGACGATGCCGCGGACAGCGACAACGGCAGCACCGATCCGCAGTCCGGCGGCTGCGCCGCCCGGTACACCGCCCACCAGATGGCGGACGGGAGCTTCCGTGCCGACCTGACCGTCACCAACATCGGGGGGCAGTGGCTGCGTGACTGGTCACTGGCGTTCGCGCTGCCTCCCGGCCACCGGGTGCTCACCACCGGCACGTCCTGGGAGCAGGACCGCCGCCGCGTGACCCTCGCCCCGGCGAGGCCGCTGGCCCCCGGCGCGACCCTGGCAGCGGCGCTGCGGGGGACGGTCGAGGCCGAACGCCTGAGGGCTCCGGTCGCGTTCTCCGTCAACGGCCTGCCGTGTGACCGGGTGGTCAGCCAGATCGCGTCGCCCGTCGTCGGGTCCGCTCCGCCACCCGCCTCCGCCCCTTCGGCAGGAAAGGGTCGGCCGGCCGGTGAGACTGCCTCCACGCCGTCCGCCGGCGCCGCGCCAGGGGAGCCCACGACTCCGCAGGACAGCGATCCGCTTCCGCTGGAGCCCGACCCGGGAGGTGACCCGCAGCCGCCCGCCAGCCCGCCGGCGACCGGGCACCCCCAGGACACCACCACGCCTCCACCGCCCGTCGATCCCTCGCCGAGCACGGAGCCGTCGCCGAGCACCGACCCGCCGCCGAGCACGGACCCGCCGCCGAGCACGGAGCCGTCGCCGAGCGCCGACCCGCCGCCGAGCAGCGCCTCGGCATCGCCGCCGCCAGGCGACGGGTCCGTCCCGGACCCCCGACCCAGCGACCCGCCCGGCACGCCGATCTCCGCCGATCCTTCCGCCACCGGGTCACCGGCGGGGGCGGACGAATCCGCGACCGGCTCACCGCGGATCGCCGTGTGACAGCCCCGCAGGGGCCTCGGCCGTGACGGATCGTCGGAGTGCCGTGCTCTTGCGCGCGTGCCGGAGGACCAGGCAACCGGACCTGCGGCGCCGCCCGACGGTCGGGGCCGACAGCGGAGCTGGCCGGTCCGCGTCCCGACGGGTAGCGTGACAGCCGCAGGGATTGTTGCATGCGTGCAGGTTTCGGTGAGGTCGAAGGTCCGGGCAGTCGGAAGGCGCACGTCCGGCGCAGTCGCGGCCGGAGCTGTTTGCTGCGCTTCCGGCCGCCCCCTCCTGAGCAACAGATCGGACTCCGACCGTGACCCCACACTCCGGTGCCCGTCGGTCGCGCTACCGCGACATGATGCCGACCCTGCGAGGCGTCAGGACAGGTGCGTCCCGATTCGTCCGTTCCCGATGGGCCAGGCGGACCGTGACCGTGGCCGCGCTCGTGGCCGTCACCGGCGTCGGCGTCACAGTCGGTGTCCTGCTGGGTGGCAGGGGCGAGAGTGACGTCGGCCCGTTCCGGGTCGCGTTCCACGTGACCCTCGCCGCGGACGGAGGCACCGAGGTGGCCGTGCCACCCCTGGGGTCGCTCTTCCTCGACAGTCACGAGGGGCCCGCTCAGCTGACCGCCCGCCTCGACTCGCTGGACCAACGACGGACCGAGGCGCTGATCAACGATCCCGCAGCTCTCGCCCGTGCCGGGGAGACCGCACCGCAGGACCTCCGTGACGCGCTGGTGCGTCTCGGGCTGCGTACGCTCGGGGTGGCGGTCCTGGCCTCGATGCTGCTCGCCGCCGTGACCTTCCGGTCCGTCCGCCGGGTCGCCTGGTCCGGCGGCCTGGCGCTGCTGATCACCGGCGGCACCCTCGGCACCGCCGCCGCGACGCTGCGACCGCAGGCGCTTGCGGAGCCGCGCTACGAGGGACTGCTGGCCAACGCCCCCGCGTTGATCGGTGACGCCCAGCGGATCGCCGACGACTACGGCCGCTACGCCGAGCAGCTGCAACGGCTGGTGGGCAACGTCGGCAAGCTGTACGCCACCGTGTCCAGCCTGCCGATCTACCAGGCGTCCCCGGACACCACCAGGCTTCTGCACGTCTCGGACCTGCACCTCAATCCGGCCGCCTGGCCGGTGATCAAGACCGTCGTCGACCAGTACGACATCGACGCGGTGATCGACACCGGTGACATCACCGACTGGGGCAGCGAACCCGAGACCACCTACGTCTCCATGATCAGTCAGCTCGACGTGCCCTACGTCTACATCCGCGGCAACCACGACTCGCCCCGCACCGCTGCCGCGGTGGCGAGCCAGCCCAACGCGGTCGTGCTCGACAACTCCGTCACGGTCGTCGCGGGGCTGAGGATCGCGGGGATCGCCGATCCCCGTTTCACTCCCGACAAGCGGGAGGAGGCCTCCGGCCCCTGGGACGAGTCGCCGACGACGGTCGAGGGCGCCGGTGAACTCCTGGCCACCACTATCCGCGCCCTGGACGCCCCCGTGGATCTCGCACTGGTGCACGACCCCGCGTCCGCCCCCGCGCTCAACGGCCTCGCGCCCGTCGTGCTGGCCGGGCACACCCACCGCCGGGAGGTGACGGTGCTGCCACCGACCGGTGAGGTGACCACGCGACTGTCGGTGCAGGGTTCCACCGGTGGGGCAGGACTACGAGGCCTCGAAGGCGACGAGCCGACACCGCTTGCCATGTCGGTTCTCTATCTCGGCCCGGACCGCCAGCTCAAGGCGTACGACGACATCCGGGTCGGCGGCACCGGCACGGCACAGGTCAGCCTCGACCGCAAGGTGATCGAAGCTCCTCCGGTCAGCGCTCCCCCGACCTCCGGCGCGCCCACCCCGGTTGTTCGTCCCGCGAACCGGTAGACGCACCACCGTGGGCTTTCGTGGCCCGTGGTGGTGCGCGCGGATGTCGAGCCGGGCGACGGATTCGCTCATCGGTCCGCGTGGCTCCTAGCATCACAGCGTGCGTGTGAAGCCACTTGTCGCCCTGCTCGCCCTGACCGTCGCCGGGGCGGGCCTGCCCGCCTGCGGAAACTCCACGACCGGCGGCGACGCGGCGTCGGCCCCGGTGGCCGCGCCGGCGCCGTCCGGCCCCGTCGGGGCGTCCAGCCCCGGTAGCGCCCCGACAGCACGTTCCGGCCTCGGCGGGCCCTCCGCGAGCGCGACCCCCAGGCCCTCGACGAAGGGCGGGACGTTGAAGGCCGGCAACCCGAGGGGCGGCGCGGACGTGCCGGCGGAGGCGCGGGCCGTCGACACGTCGAAGCCGACGCGGACGGTCGGCGGCGGCACCGCCGCCAGCTGCACCTCGGCCGCGGTGGTGAAGGCGGTGGCGGCCGGCGGCGTCATCACCTTCGACTGCGGGCCGGACCCGGTGACGATCACGATGACGGCCACCGCCAAGGTCCGCAACGCCAACGGGCCGAGGGTGGTGCTGGACGGCGGCGGCAAGGTCACCCTCAGCGGCCAGGGGCGACGGCGGATCCTCTACATGAACACCTGTGACGAAGCGCAGGGTTGGACCACCTCGCACTGTCACAACCAGGACCACCCGCAGCTCACCGTGCAGAACCTGACCTTCGCCGACGGCAACTCCAGCGGCGAGCGGACCGAGGGCGGCGGCGGTGGGGCGATCTTCGTCCGGGGCGGCCGGTTCAAGGTGGTCAACTCGCGGTTCGTGCGCAACCGCTGCGACCGTACCGGCCCCGACCTGGGCGGCGCGGCCATCCGGGTGCTCAGCCAGCACGAGAACAGGCCCGTGTACGTGGTGGGCAGCACGTTCGACGGCGGCGTCTGCGCCAACGGCGGCGCGTTGAGCAGCATCGGCGTCAGCTGGGTGGTGCTGAACAGCGTCCTGACCGGCAACCGGGCGGTCGGCACCGGCGCCAACCCGGCCAGGGCCGGCACGCCGGGCGGCGGCAGCGGCGGGGCGATCTACTGCGACGGCAACGAGTTCAGCGTCCGGATCGCCGGCACGATCATCGAGGGCAACGAGGCGAACGAGGGCGGCGGGGCCGTCTTCTTCGTCAGCAACGACCGCACCGGCACCATGCGGATCGAGGACTCCACCCTGCGCCGCAACCCGAGCGACGGCTTCGAGACGCGCGGGTACCCCGGCATCTTCTTCCTGGGTGCCCGCAACCCGACGCTGACCGGCTCCACGCTGCGCTGACCCGCAGGACCGGCGGGTCCGGGATCCCGGGCCGCATCCTGCTGGCCGCGGCGACTGGTCGCTAGCGGTACAGGAGGCCGCAGGTCAGCAGCGCGCAGCCGAGCCAGCCGCTGAACGCCGCCAGGGTGCCCGCGACCGTCGCCGACCTGACCCGGCCGACGAGGAACCGGTGCACCAGCAGCGACATGGCGAGGCTGCCCAGCAGGGGCAGTACGCCGAGCCGAAGCAGGGTCCACACGTCCGGACCGGGACCGTGGCAGGCCAGTGTCCGCTCCGCGCACAGCTTCACCGGGCCGGGCCTCGGCGAGCCCAGCCCCAGGAACTCCGGGCCGAAGATCCAGGTCGCCGCCGCGACCGGCGCGAGCACGGCGAACGCGTACCAGCCGGCCAGCACGGCGAGACTCCGTCGGGCCACCGTCCACCGCATCCCGGGACGGTAGCAACAGGGAACCGGCTGCGGTGGCGCACCGGCTGTCCGTCGGGGCGGCGCCGGGGTCGGCGCCGCCCCGGCCGGTTAGGCGATCGTGCAGGTGACGCCGTTGAGGGTGAACGAGGAGGGTCGCCCCGTATCGCCGGTGTGGGTGGCCTGGAAGCCCACGCTGACCGACGCGCCGGGCGCGATGGTGGCGTTGTAGGAGACGTTGCGGGCGGTGACCGCGCCGCTGGTGGGGGCGTACGTCGCGTTCCAGCCGTTGGTGATGTTCTGCCCGGCGGGCAGCGGGAAGGCCAGCGACCAGCCGTCGACGGTCGCGGTGCCGGTGTTGGTGACGGTGACGGAGGCGGTCAGCCCGGCGTTCCACGCGTTGACGGTGTAGCCGACCCGGCAGCCGCCCGGCACGGGCGGCGGGGTGCTGGGCGGGGGAGTGCTGGGCGGCGGAGTCGTCGGGGGCGGGGTGGTCGGGGGCGGGGTCGTTGGGGGAGCGGTGGTGTCTAGGCCGAAGAAGCGGATCGCCTGCGCCGCGTCGACCGGCAGGTTGTGCGACACGCCCTGCATGCTGATCGCCTCGACCGGTGCCCGGTCGCCGCTGCCGCCGTAGCGGGTGCGGGTGTAGCCGGCCTGCGGGCTGTCGGTGTACGTCGGCGTCTGGCTCAGCCCGTGCACGTTGGTCCACTGCTTGATCTGCTCGCCGAAGTTCGGGTAGCGCAACACCTCGTCGTTCGTCCCGTGCCACGTCTGCATGCGCGGCCGCCGCCCGGTGTATCCCGGATAGGCGTTGCGGACCAGGTCTCCCCACTGCTGCGGGGTCCGGCTGACCTGGCCGTTGGCGCACTCGCTGTTCCACTCGGAGCCGTTGGTGGTGGCGAAGCAGCCGAAGGGGACCCCGGAGAACGCCGCGCCGGCGCTGAACACGTCGGGATAGAGCCCGAGCAGGACGTTGGTCATCATGGCGCCGGACGAGATGCCGGTGGCGAAGATCCGGTCGGGGTCGACGGCGTACCGCTGCCGGACGTGGTCGACCATCGACTTGATGCCCACCGGGTCGCTGCCGCCGTCGCGGCGCAGCGCCTGCGGGGAGGAGACGTCGAAGCACTGGCTGCTGCGGGTGACCGACGGGTAGACGACGATGTAGCCGTACCGGTCGGCCAGGGCCGCGTACTGGGTGTTGGCGTACATGGCGGGGCCTGTGCCGGTGCAGTAGTGCACCGCGACCAGCAGCCCCGGCCGGGGCGCGACGGCGTCCGGCACGTACAGGTACATGCGCAGGTTGCTCGGGTTGGGGCCGAAGTTCGTCACCTCGGTCAGGGTGGCGGCGGACGCCGGCGGGGCGAGCGCCACCGCCGCCAGCGCGGTCAGCGCGGCGGCGGCCAGGGCGGCGCCCAGCAGTCGGAGTCTGGCTCTCATCAACTGTTCCTCTCCTCAGACGGCGGACAGGGCGGGGTTCCGATCGAGGGCTGCCCGGCTACCCGATCACATCCGGCTCAGAAGCATCGACAAGTTTCCATGAATGTCGAGGGTCCCGCAAGCGCCGGTCGGGTCGTCACGGTGCCAGTCGCTTCTCGAACCAGTGGTGGGCGTAGGGCTCGGCGTTGTACGCCTCGATCTCCCGGTAGCCGGCCGCCCGGTACATCGCGATCGCCTCCGTGAGGTTGCGGTTGGTGTCCAGCCGGACGGCGGTCCAGCCCCGCTCGGCGGCGTGCCGCTCCAGCTCGCCCAGCAACCGCCGCCCGAGCCCGAGCCCGCGTACGGAGTCCGCCACCCAGACCCGCTTGATCTCGGCGGGAGCGCCAGGGTGCAGCTTCACCGCGCCGCAGCCGACCGGCTCGGCGTTGAGCGTGGCGAGCAGGAACACGCCCGCCGGGGGGACGAGCTCCTCGTCGCGGACCGGGTTGCTGCGGGCCGGGTCGAACCCGCCGTCGAAGCGCCGCGCCACCTCCCGGGCGTAGGCCCGTACGCACGCGCGGGCCCGCGGGTCGCCCGGCGGGCAGGGCCCGACGAGCACCATCGACGCGACGAGCAACCGCTGCACCTCGGCCATCGCCGCGACGAGCCGCTCGCGGTGCCGCCCGGTCAGCGGTGCGAGGATCGACCGGGCGAACTCGTCGGAGCGCGCGTCCAGCTCCGCCCACTCGGCGCGGCCGGCGTCGGTGAGCGTGGCGACCCGCACCCGGGCGTCCCCGCCGGCCTGCCCGGCCGGCCCGACGGTGACGAGCCCGGCGCCCTCCAGGGCGCGCAGGAGGCGGCTGAGGTGCCCCGAGTCCAGCCCGAGCCGGGACCGCAGCGCGGCGACCTCGGCGCCGGCGGGGCCGATCTCCCACAGCAGCCGGGCCTGCGCGAGAGGGCGGGCGCGCGCCATGTACTCGTCGTCGAGCGCCCCCACCCGCTGGGTCACCGTCCGGTTGAACCGCCGCACGGCGGCGATGAGCTCCGCTTCCATGAAGCCTGACTTTAGTCAGGTAACTGCGGTCCACGCCAACGCCCTTCCGGCGACGCGCACGATGGCCGCCGGCCCCGCTGTCGGCCGACGCGCCCGACGGCCGGGGCCGGAGTCGACCCGGCGGTCCCGGGGCGGCGCGGCGGGCGCCGCCCCGGGACCGTCCGGCGGCCGTGCTCAGGAGGCGGTGCAGGAGTAGACCTGCGGGCGGCTCCAGTTGCCGTTGGCCATCGTGGTGAACCCGAAGACGTTGCCGCTGCCGTTCGAGCGCATGGTCATGACGTTTCCGCTGCCGTCCCAGCTCGGCGTGCCGTTCCAGGTGGCGGAGACCTTCTGCGGGGGCGTCACCGCGACGACGACCGTCCAGTTGGTGGCGCCGCTGACCGTCACCTCGCTGTTGAACCGGTCACCCCACCGGGTGCCGTCGCGCAGGGTCGCGGTGCAGCTTCCGCCGCCCGGCGGCGGGGTGGTCGGGCCGGTCGTCGGCGGCGGCGTGGTCGGCGGGGGAGTGCCGTTGTTCAGGGCGGCGAGGACCGCGTCGTACGCGGGCTTGCGGTTGCCGCTGTTGTCGAACAGCAGCGGTGTGTCGGAGGCCCGCCAGGAGTCGCTGTCCCGGATGCCCCAGACGGTGATGCCGGTGCACCGGGCCACCGCGAGGCAGTCGTTGACCACGTTGCGATACGTGGTGGGCGAGGCCCCGGCGATGTCCAGCTCGGTGATCTGGACGTCGACGCCGAGCGCCGCGAAGCTGGACAGCGTGGTGCGGTAGTTGCCCGGGTAGGGCGAGCCGCTGTTGAAGTGCGACTGCAGGCCCACGCAGTCGATCGGCACGCCACGCTGCTTGAAGTCGCGGACCATGGCGTAGACGGCCTGGGTCTTGGCGTGGCTCCAGTCGTCGGTGTTGTAGTCGTTGTAGCAGAGCTTCGCGCCGGGGTCGGCGGTGCGTGCGGCGCGGAAGGCGGCTTCGATCCAGTCGTTGCCGGTGCGTTGCAGGTTGGAGTCGCGGCGGGCGCCGCTGGATCCGTCCGCGAACGCCTCGTTCACCACGTCCCACGAGTCGATCTTGCCGCGATAGTAGGTGGCGACCTGGGTGACGTGGTTGAGCATGGCGGAACGCAGGGCGCTGCCGGACATGTTCTGCATCCAGCCGGGCTGTTGTGAGTGCCAGGCCAGGGTGTGGCCGCGCACCTTCATGCCCCGGCTGCGGGCGTGGTTGACGATGCGGTCGGCGTTGGCGAAGGTGAACTGCCCCTGCTGCGGCTCGGTGGCGTCGATCTTCATCTCGTTCTCGGGCGTCACCGAGTTGAACTCGCGATTGAGGATCGTGACGTAGGTGTTGTCGCTGAGCTTGTTGGCGGCGACGGCGGCGCCGAAGTAGCGGCCGCGCTCCGCCGCCGACGCGCCCAGGGTCGTCCCGGCGCTCGCCGCGCCGGGCAGGACCGTGGCGCCGGTCGCCGCGAGCAGTCCCACGGCGGCGACGGCGAGGGCCGCGTGTAGGCGCGAGCGCGATCTCGGCCGGGTGTCCCGGTCGCACCTCTCGATCATTCCTGCTCCTTCCGGGGTCCGGACCGCACCGTCGGTGGCGGACCGGGGTGGTGGGGTGTGCCGAATCGGGCCGGTCGGCGGGCTGCGGCGCACGGGCCGCGAACCCACCGTCATCGACCCCGGTGGATGTGGAGTATGGCAGCGCGATACATGCACGAGCAAGAATTTCCGGAAAACTAACGATAGCTAAGGTGCCTCCTGTCGCGACATGCCCGCGCCAGATGGCAGGTCAGTGGAGTCGCAGAGACGAAGACGGACACCCGCACCGATCCTCGTGTGATCGGTGTGAGTGTCCGTCGACCGGATTTTTCGGAGTGCTTCCGTAACGCCTCGGGAAGGGTTTCCGGGCCGCTCCGCCCGGCCTTCAGGCGTCGCGCCTGGCCAGGCCGCCCATCTTCACCGCCGTGAACACCGCCGCCGCCAGCGCGACGTCGGAGAGCAGCATCAGGCCGATGGCGTACGACCCCTGCACGCCGTACACCCAGCCCATCACCAGCGGCGGGACGAACCCGCCCAGCCCACCGGCGGCGCCGACCAGGCCGGTGACCGCGCCCACCTGATCGGCCGGGGCGACCCTGCCGACGAGGGCGAAGACGGCCCCGCTGGATGCGCCGAGCAGCACCGCCATCCCGAGCAGCGCGACGGTCGCCACGGGCAGCAGGGCCGGCTCGAAGGCCTGCACCACCGCGAACGCGGCCACCCCCGCGAAGCACCAGACCAGGACGGGCACCGGGTGCAGCCGGTCGGAGAGCCAGCCGCCCAGCGGGCGGGCGAGGACGGCGAGGACCACGAACCCGGCGGTGCGCAACGCGCCGTCGGCGGCGTCCAGCCCGTAGGCGGTGCTCAGGTACGCGGGCAGGTACACGCTGAAGGCCACGAACCCACCGAAGCCGACCGCGTACAGGAAGCACAACTGCCACGTCACGGTCAGCCGGCCCACCGCGGCGAGGCGTGCCCACGCCGACCCGGTCGGCCGGACGCGCCCCGGCGCGTCGCGCAGCAGCAGGAACGACAGCACCGCGTAGCCCGCGAGGATCGCGGCCACCAGCAGGAACGGCGCCCGGGAGCCGTAGGCGTCGGCGAGCCGGACGGTGGTGAAGTTGGCGATCGCCGTGCCGCCCATGCCGATGCCGAACACGCCGATCGCGAACCCGCGCCGCGCGGGCGGGTACCAGCCGGAGACCAGCGGCACGCCGACGGCGAAGGCGGTGCCGCCGATGCCCAGGAAGAAACCCGTCACGATCAGCGCCGGATAGGAGGAGACCACGCTGAGGGTCAGCACCGGCACGATCGTGGCGAGCGTGACCAGCGGGAAGACCACCCGGGCGCCGTAGCGGTCGGTCAGGGCGCCGACCGGGATGCGGCCCAGCGACCCGACCATCACCGGTACGGCCACCAGCAGGGACTGCGCGGCGAAGCTGAGGTCGAGGCGGTCCTTGATACCCGGTCCCAGCGGGCCCAGCAGCGCCCAGCCCCAGAAGTTGACCAGGAAACCGAGGGTGGCCAGGACGAGCTGGGTGGTGGCGCCCGATCTGCCCGGCACCGGTCCGCCGCCAGCGCCGCGGGAGGCCGCACCCGGCGTGGAGGTCGCCTGCGTCGGCTGTCCGTCAGGGAGGATGCTCATGGCTGCTCTCCGTCGAATCGTCTGGTCCGGCCGTCACCGGCGCGAGCGGCTGCGCCCGGAGCGCGGGGTGGGCAGCTTCGGCGGGCCCTCCCAGCCGGGGCGACCCGGGCGCAACCCGGGCCGCTCGTCGCGGCTGCGGTAGACGACGTACGGGCGGGTGGCGTAGCCCACCGGCGCGCTGAACGCGTGCACCAGCCGGGTGAAGGGCCAGAACGCGAAGAGGGCGAACGCCGCCAGGATGTGGATCTGGAAGGCCACCGGCACGCCGGCCATGATCTCCGGGTCCGGGCTCAGGTAGAACAGCGACCGGAACCACGGGGAGATCGTCTCGCGGTAGTTGTAGCCCGGCCCCGACACGTTGGCGCGTACGGTCGCCCACAGGCCGAGCACGATCACGCCGGCGAGCACCACGTACATGGCCTTGTCGTTGCGGGTGGTGGCGGCGAAGACCGGGCCGGTGAGCCGCCGCCGCGCGATGAGGATGCCCAGGCCGATGAGGGTGCAGAAACCGGCCATCGTGCCGATGAACACGGCCATCAGGTGGTAGCCGTGCTCGGTGATGCCGACCGCCTCGGTCCACGACTCGGGGATCAGCAGGCCACCGACGTGTCCGATCAGGACCATCAGCACCCCGAAGTGGAACAGCGGGCTGCCCCACCGCAGGATCGTGCTCTCGTAGAGCTGCGAGGAGCGGGTGGTCCAGCCGAACTTGTCGTACCGGTGCCGCCAGATCAGCCCCCCGACCAGCACCACCAGGGACAGGTACGGGTACACGACCCACAGCAGCGTGTTCATCGGTGCCCCTCCTCGTTCGCGACTGCGGTACTCCGCTGCGCTGCGTTCCTCGCGCTCACCGGCGACCGCCCGGAGTCGTGGTGTCGACGAGCCCGAACGGCTCCAGGCCGACCTGCTCCACGGGCGGGCCGGTGCGGGCCAGCCGGGCGGCGGCGCTCAGCTCCGCCGGCCCGGCGGGCGGCAGCATCTCCCGCACGGCGGCCACCGCGTGCTGGTACGCCGACCTCTCCCGGCCCAGCGCCTCCACCAGCAGGTCCAGGCCGACCCGGTTGTCGCGCAGCAGCCGCCACCCGCCGTCGTCGGCGGCGGACAGGTCGAGCACCGCGGGCAGGAAGTCGGGCAGCTCGCCGTCGACCACCTCGAGGCCCGCCCGCTTGTACGCGGCGGTGAAGCCGACGAGGGCCTCGCCCCGCTTACGGGTGTCCCCGCAGGTGTAGTACGTCAGGTGCAGGCAACAGCGGCGGCGGAAGTCGAACAGCTCGACGTACGCCGAGCGGAGCTGGCCGGCCCCGGTGCCCTCGCGGTACGCGACCACCTCGCGCAGGGGCCCGGCGACCGCCGCCGGAAGTTCGTCGAGGGCGGCGCGCAGCACCGGCAGCGCCGCCATGACCTCCTCGTCGGGATAGCGCAGCAGCAGCGACGCGGCCCGCGCCGCCACCGCCCGCCAGACGGGCCCGCTCATCGTCCCTCCCCGTCCTGCTCGGCGTCTCGTGGCCGGGGCGGGAAGAGCCCTCTCGGGGTGCCCTTGCCGTCCCAGTTCAGCAGGTTCACCCGGCGCGGCTCGTCGCCGGGATCGGTGAAACCGTCCGCGGTCTGCCGGTCGCGCAGCATGTGGAAGGTCTCCACCTGCACGGGCACCGGCGTGCCCGACGACTCCCCGAAGGGACCCTGCCCGTACGGGCCGCCGCCGCCCATGCCCGGGCCGCCCTCGTAGTCGAGGCTGCACTCGGTGGCGATCTTCTCCAGCCGGTGCGCGTCCTCGGCGTGCGCCGCCGGGATGATGTAGCGCTGCTCGTACTTGGCGATGGCCAGCAGCCGGTACATCTCGTCCATCTGCTCACCGGTCATGCCCACGGCGGCGGCGATCGACTCGTCGGGCGCCTCGCCCAGGTTGATCCGGCGCTGGTACGAGCGCATCGCCGCGAGCCGGTTGAGCACGTCGCGCACCGGGGCGGGGTCGCCGGCGCTGAACAGCTCGGCGAGGTACTCCACCGGGATGCGCAGCGCGTCGATCGCGCCGAAGAGGTTGCCCGCGTCCTCCGCGTCGTGGCCGGTGTCGCGCAGCACGTCGGCCACCGGCGACAGCGGCGGGATGTACCAGACCATCGGCATGGTCCGGTACTCCGGATGCAGCGGCAGCGCCACCTCGTACTTCATGATCAGGTCCCAGATCGGGGAGCGCCGCGCGGCGTCGATCCAGTCGTCGGGGATGCCGGCGGCCCGCGCGGCCTCGACCACGGCCGGGTCGTGCGGGTCGAGGAAGACCGAACGCTGCGCGGCGTAGAGGTCGACCTCGTCCTTGACGGCCGCGGCCTCGGCGACCCGGTCGACGTCGTAGAGCATCAGCCCCAGGTAGCGCAGGCGGCCCACGCAGGTCTCGGAGCAGATGGTCGGCTGGCCGATCTCGATGCGCGGGAAGCAGAACGTGCACTTCTCGGCCTTGCCGGTGCGGTGGTTGAAGTAGACCTTCTTGTACGGGCAGCCCGTCACGCACATCCGCCACCCCCGGCACCGGTCCTGGTCGACCAGCACGATGCCGTCCTCGGCGCGCTTGTAGATCGCCCCCGAGGGGCAGGACGCCGCGCAGGACGGGTTGAGGCAGTGCTCGCAGATGCGCGGCAGGAAGAACATGAACGTCTTCTCGAACTCCTGCTTCACCTGGTCGGAGACCTTCGCCAGCACCGGGTCGCCGGCGGCGATCTCGTTGCCGCCGGCGAGCGAGTCGTCCCAGTTGGCGCTCCAGGTGATCTTCGTGTCCTGGCCGGTGAGCAGGGACTTCGGCCGGGCGACGGGCGTGTCGTCCCCCGCCGGCGCGGTGAGCAGGTGCTCGTAGTCGTACGTCCACGGCTCGTAGTAGTCCTGCATGGACGGCAGCTTCGGGTTGGCGAAGATGCCGAACATCTTCTTCACCCGCCCGCCGGAGCGCGGCTTCAGCTTGCCCGAGCGGGTGCGCACCCAGCCGCCCTGCCACCGCTGCTGGTCCTCGTACGTGCGCGGGTAGCCCTGGCCGGGCCGGGTCTCCACGTTGTTGAACCAGACGTACTCGACGCCGGACCGGTTGGTCCACGCCTGCTTGCACGTCACCGAGCAGGTGTGGCAGCCGATGCACTTGTCGAGGTTCATCACCATCGCCATCTGGGCCATCACGCGCATCAGTACTGCACCTCCTGCGAACGGCGGCGGATCACGGTGACCTCGTCGCGCTGGTTGCCGGTGGGCCCGAGATAGTTGAACGCGAACGACAACTGGGCGTACCCGCCGATGAGGTGGGTGGGCTTGACCAGCAGCCGGGTCAGGGAGTTGTGGATGCCGCCGCGCCGGCCGTTGACCTCGGCCTTCGGCACGTCGATCACCCGCTCCTGGGCGTGGTACATGTAGACCGTCCCCTCGGGCATCTTGTGGCTGACCACGGCCCGGCAGACAACAACGCCGTTGCGGTTGACCGCCTCGATCCACTCGTTGTCCCGTACGCCGATCTTCGCGGCGTCGGCCTCGCTCATCCACATCGTCGGCCCGCCGCGCGACAGCGTCAGCATCAGCAGGTTGTCCTGGTACTCCGAGTGGATCGACCACTTCGAGTGCGGGGTGAGGTACCGGACGGTGATCTCCAGCTCGCCGTTGCGGCCGAGCCTCGGCTCGCCGAAGAGGCGGTGCATGTCCAGCGGCGGGCGGAAGATCGGCAGCGCCTCGCCGGCCTCGTGCATCCAGTCGTGGTCGAGGAAGAAGTGCTGCCGCCCGGTCAGGGTGTGCCACGGCTTGAGCCGCTCGGTGTTGATGGTGAACGGCGAGTAGCGGCGACCGCCGTGCTCGCTGCCGGACCACTCCGGGCTCGTGATCACCGGCACCGGGCGGGACTGGGTGTCGGCGAAGGTGATCTGCTTGCCCTCGTGCTCGGCGGCCAGGTCCGCCAGGCGTACGCCGGTGCGCTTCTCCACGTCGCGGAAGCCGGCGGTGGCGACGCGGCCGTTGGTGGTGCCGGAGAGGGCGAGGATCGCCTCGCAGGCGTGCACGTCCGTCGCCAGCGACGGCCGCCCGTCGGCCACCCCGCCGCGCACCTCGCCGTTCCTGCGCCGCAGGTACGCGACCTCCGGCGTGACGTCGACCGCCACCCCCTTGCCGGACGTGCCGAGGGTGTCCATCAGCGGGCCGAGCGCGGCCAGCTTGTCCGCGACCGCGCCGTAGTCGCGTTCCACCACCAGCAGCTTCGGCATCGTGCGGCCGGGCACCGGCGTCTCACCCTCGGCCGCCCAGTCGCGCACCCGGCCGTGCGGGGTCGCCATCGCGTCCGGGGTGTCGTGCAGCAGCGGCGCCGCGACGAGATCCTTGCGTACGCCGAGGTGCCGCTGCGCCAGCGTCGAGAACGCGCGGGCGATGCCGTGGAAGGCGTCGAAGTCGGTGCGGGTCTGCCACGGCGGGTTGATCGCCGGGGTGAACGCGTGCACGAATGGGTGCATGTCGGTGCTGCTCAGGTCGTGCTTCTCGTACCAGGTGGCGGCCGGCAGCACGACGTCGGAGAAGAGCGTCGTGGAGGTCATCCGGAAGTCCAGCGACAGCAGCAGGTCGAGCTTGCCCTCCGGCGCCTCGTCCCGCCAGGTCACGTCCTTCGGCCGCAGCTCCTCCGGAGCCTCGTCGGCGCGCAGGTTGGCGTCGGTGCCCAGCAGGTGCCGCAGGAAGTACTCGTTGCCCTTCGCCGACGAGCCGAGCAGGTTGGCCCGCCACACGGTCAGCACCCGAGGCCAGTTCTCCGGCGCGTCCGGGTCGGTGCAGGCGAAGCGCAGCCGCCCCTCGCCGAGCTGCTCGGCCACCCAGCCGCCCGGGTCGTCGGGGCGGGCGGCCAGGGCCTCGTCGGCCAGGTCGAGCGGGCTGCGGTCGAAAGTGGGCATCGACGGCATCCAGCCCGAGCGCGCCGACTGGGCCAGCAGGTCCATGGTGTGCTTGCCGGCGAAGGCGCCCGTGCCGACGGGGGAGGAGACCACGTCGGCGGAGTAGGTGTCGTAGCGCCACTGGTCGGTGTGCACGTACCAGAAGGCGGTGCCGATCATCTGCCGTGGCGGGCGCACCCAGTCCAGGCCGAACGCGAGCTGCGCCCAGCCGGTCGCCGGGCGGCACTTCTCCTGCCCGACGTAGTGCGCCCAGCCGCCGCCGTTGACGCCCTGGCAGCCGGTGAGCGTCACCAGCGCCAGGATCGCCCGGTAGGTGGCGTCGGAGTGGAACCAGTGGTTGGTGCCGGCGCCGAGCAGGATCATCGACCGGCCGCCGGAGCGCTCCGCGTTGTCGGCGAACTCCCGCGCCACCCGGGCCACCTGCGCCGCCGGCACCCCGGTGACCGGCTCCTGCCACGCCGGCGTGTACGGCGACGCGACGTCGTCGTAGCCCGCCGGCCACTGCCCGGGCAGCCCGTCGCGGGCCACCCCGTACTGGGCCAGCAGCAGGTCGAACACGCTGGTCACGATGATCTCTTCGCTCGCGACTGCGGGGCTCGCAAGCTCGCTCCTCGCGCTCGCCGCCGTCCGCCGAATCCTCCGGGTCGGCACGCCGCGGCGCAGCACCTGCGGGGTGTCGGTGTCGAAGCGGGGCAGCTCCACCTCGACCGCCGCGCCGGCGCCCAGGCAGGTCAGTGCCGGCTCCAGGTCGCCCAGGTCGAGGTTCCACTGCCCGTCCTGCTCGCCCCAGCGGTGCCCGAGGCTGCCGCGCGGCACGGCGGGCGCGTCGGTGGCGGAGTCCCAGAGCACCGTCTTGAAGGCCGCCTCCTTCCCGGTCCCGCCCAGGTCCTCGGCCGTCAGGAACTTGCCCGGCCGGTACGCGCCGTCCGCGCCGGGCTCCAGCGTCACCAGGAACGGCAGGTCGGTGAAGCGGCGCACGTAGTCGACGAAGCGCGGGGTGCGCCGGTCGACGAAGAACTCCTTGAGGATCACGTGCCCCATCGCCATCGCCAGCGCGCCGTCGGTGCCCGGCTGGGCGGGCATCCACTCGTCGGCGAACTTCACGTTGTCGGCGAAGTCCGGGCTGACCACCACGACCTTCTGGCCCCGGTAGCGCGCCTCGGCCATCCAGTGCGCGTCGGGGGTGCGGGTCACCGGGACGTTGGAGCCCCACATGACGAAGTAGGAGGCGTCCCACCAGTCGCCGGACTCGGGCACGTCGGTCTGGTCGCCGAAGACCTGCGGGGAGGCCACCGGCAGGTCGGCGTACCAGTCGTAGAAGGACAGCATCGACCCGCCGAGCAGCGACACGAACCGGGCGCCGACGGCGTGCGACACCATCGACATCGCCGGGATCGGGGAGAAGCCGGCGACCCGGTCGGGGCCGTACTCGGCGATCGCGTGCACGTGCGCGGTGGCGACCATCTCCTGTGCCTCGTCCCAGCCGATGCGCACCAGGCCGCCCTTGCCGCGCGCCTTCTGGTAGCGGCGGCGGCGCTCCGGGTCGGCCTGGATGTCCGCCCACGCGGCGACCGGGTCACCGAGGCGGGCCTTGGCCTCGCGGTACATCTGCACCAGCACACCCCGGGCGTACGGGTAGCGCACCCGGGTGGGGGAGTAGGTGTACCAGGAGAAGGCGGCGCCCCGGGGACAGCCGCGCGGCTCGTACTCCGGCCGGTCCGGCCCGACGCTCGGGTAGTCGGTCTGCTGCTGCTCCCAGGTGATGATGCCGTCCTTGACGTACACCTTCCAGGAGCACGAGCCGGTGCAGTTGACGCCGTGCGTGGAGCGCACCACCTTGTCGTAGGACCAGCGGTCCCGGTAGAACGCGTCCGCCTCCCGGCCGCCGATCTGGTGCAGCGTCCGGCCGTCGGCGGACACCTCGGCCCGGCGCACCAGGCCGCCGACCGCCAGCAGCGCCCGCCCGGCTCCCTCGGTAGCTCGTGACATAAGGCCCATCCCTCCGGTAGATCACCGTGAGCCCCACATTTGCGGCGAATACGCCGAAGCGCAACCGGAGGCGGGGGCCCGGAGCCATCGTCGCGATCAGCCGCCCCGGGCAACCGGGCCGAAGGTCCCGAGATCATCAGGTGTTCCGGCCGTGTCCCGGTGGCGGTGCTTCGCGCCGTGCCGGTCGGCATTTCGGCCGCGCGCGGTGGTGCCGGCCTCCGACGCGACCTACCGCGCGGCGCCGGCCGTCGGGGTGATCCGGTCCCACGCCGGGATGGGCAGCGCGATCACCGCGGCCGGGAAGAGCCCGTGCTCCTCGTTGTCGATGTGCCGGTGCAGCCGGTCCAGGGCGGCCAGCACCGCCGGCCAGTCCGGCGCGCAGCGGTCGACGGCGCCGAGCACACCGTGGATGTCCTCGTGCTCGGCGCAGAGCTTCTCCACCGCGTCGGCCAGGCTGCCTTCCGCCCGCAGTTCGGCGAAGAGTCCCTCCTCCTCCGTGGCGGTGTGCGGGATCAGCAAAGCCAGCAGGGCGTTGAGCGCCGCCGGCGCGTCCGCGCCCCCGGCCCGTACCGCGTCGCGCAGCCGGCCGGCGGCGTTGGCGATCGCCTCGTGCTCGACCGAGAACCGGCCGATCAGAGGGAACTCGCGGCAGCCGCAGTAGTTGCACATGCTGATCATCTCCAGGATCCGGTGGCGTCCGGTCCCATCCTCGGCGCGGCCGCGGCACCGTCGGCAGGGCCGACCGGCCCGGTACGCCGGGACGACGGGCCCGCCCCGACCGCCGCCCGCCCCACCAGCGCGCCCCCGCTGCCGCTCGCCGCTCAGCACACGCCCGCCTGTCGCGGCCGTACTACCGCCCGCCCGCCGCCCGCCGCCCGCCTGTCGGCTGTCGGCTGTCGGTGGCCCGTCGGGTGACGGCGTGGCTGGCCGGCCGGTCGCCCGGCTATGGTGGGCCCATGCAGGATCGGCACGGCCTCCGCCGCGCCGGCAAGCGGGTCTCGCTGCCGGCGCTGCTGATGCTGACCGTGCTGGTCGTGGTCCTCTCCGCGGCGCGGGCCGTCGGGCTGTGCATCGTGTTCCGGCGTACGCGACGGGCCGTCCCCGGCTGCGTGCCCGCGTGGTCGGCCGACCGCGCTCCGCCCGGACTGACGTTCGCCGTCTGAAGCCCGTCCGCCTTCCCGCGTCCCACGACGCGGGCCCGTGGCTTGGAGCGCCATGCCCACCCTGCACCACGATCGATCCATCCTGCCCCGCTCCGTCGGCGACGGAGCCCGGGTCATGCCCGCCCCGCGACGGGGGTGGTGAGCATGCTGGCCCCCGGCGCGTACGCCCGCCTCGGCCTGCGCCATCCCGTCGCCCTCGACCTGGGCACCTCGACGGTGCGGCTGTGGACGCCGACGTCCGGCACGGTCGTCGCCGAGCCCGCCGTCGTCGCGTGGAACTCGGCCGGCGCCCAGGCCGTCGGGCGGGCCGCCATCGCGATGCGCGACACCGGTGACGTGAAACTGGCGTGGCCGGTGCGGCACGGCGTGGTGACCGACTTCTTCGCCTGCGTACACCTGCTGCGGGTGGTGGCCGCGGCCAGCGGACGGCCCGGCGACGACGTCTCCCCGGTCGTGGTCGGCGTGCCGGCCACCGCCACGCTGCGGCAGAAGGACCTCCTCGTCGCGGCGGTCCGCCACGCGTTCGGCGGGCGCGTCGCCACGGTGGAGGAACCGCTGGCCGCCGCCCTGGCCTGCCGGGCCGACCTCGACGGCGACGACGTGGTGGCCGTCGACATCGGACAGGGCCGCACCGAGATCGCCCACATCGCCGACCGCGCGGTCGAGGCGGCCGAGCGCGTCGACGTGCCCAACGCCCTCGACCAGGTGCCGCTGATCGCCGCCGCGGTACGACGCCTGGGGGCGCGGCCCGTGTGGCCGGGGCGCCGCCGGCTGCTGATCACCGGCGGCGGGGCCGTGCACCCCGAACTCGGCGCCCGACTGGCGGCGCTGACCGGTCGGGTCGTCACGATGCCCATCGATCCGCACCTGGCCACGCTCGTCGGCCTGCGCCTGCTGCTCACCGGCTGAGGCGGTGGGGCGACCGCACGGCCTGCGGTGCCGTGCGGTCGCCCCACCGCGCCGCCCCACCGCACCGCGCCGGGACCGAACCGTCCCGGCCCCTCCCCGCATCCCCTGGAGTTTCCGATGGACGTCGAACTGACCCCGCTGCCCGGCATCGGCACCCGCCGCATGTTCACCACCGCCGCCGGACTGCGCGTCGGGGTGGTGACCCACCACGCGGGCGGCCGGCGCGAGCTGGTCCACTCCGACGGCGAGGACCCCGACGCCACCCGCAGCATCACGCTGGAACGCGACGAGGCCGTCGTCCTGGCCGGACTGCTGGGTCTGCTCGACGCCCTCGACGTCACCGGCCCGGGAGCCGGAGTTCCGGCGACGACTACCCCAGCCGTCGGCGGGTAAGCCGCCCGACCGGCCGGGGGAGGAGCGGGTGCTGGTGGCGGTCCGGGAGGCCGGTGAGGCGTGCCGCCAGGACATGGGCTTCTCCGGCACCATCGTCGTGTCCCAGCTGCGGACCATCGCCAACGACCTGCTGCGCGCCAGGGGCGTCCCCCGCGACGAGGCGCGCCGGCTGGTCCGCCGGGCCGCCGCCGGACACCGGTGACGCTCAGCCCTGCTGTCGTAGGTAGGGGCCCAGAAGCTCCCGGGTGAGGGCGAGCACGGCGGCTTCCGGGGTGCCGTTCTCGATCATCTGTGAGGACGCGTAGACCACCGCCTGGACCAGCTCCGCCGCGGCGGCCGGGTCGCTCGCGCCGTGCTCGGCCAGGGCCGCCACCAGCGGCGTACGCAACTGGTCGTGCAGGACGCGACTCTCCTCGGCGAGGACGGCGCCCGGCACGCTGGCGGCGAGCCCGCGCATGACCGCGTGCTCGCCCTGCGCGACGAGCCGCAGGTTGGCCTCGACGTAGGCCAGCACCCGCCCGCCCGGGTCGGTGGCCCGGTCCATCTGCTGCGTGACGTACGCCGACCACTCCGGGAACATGTCGGCGATGACGGCGTTGAGCAGGTCCTCCCGCGACTTGAAGTACTGGTAGACGCTGGGGCGCGCCAGGCCTGTCCGCTTGCCCACCTCGGCCAGGCTCGGCGCCCGCGCCCCGCTCTCCGCGAGGATCTCCCGGGCCGCCGCCAGGATCGCCCGCCGCTGCCGGGCACGGTGCTCGGCCACCGTGGGCGCCTGGATCTTCGGCACGGAACCCCCCATCGTCACGGCACGGGCATCAGCCGCCCGTCGATCATCTCGTACACCGTCGTGCAGTGGCGCAGCACGTCGTGGTCGTGGGTGACCATGACGGTGGCGACGTCGTTCTCCTTGGTCTCGCGGGCGAGCAGCTCCACCACCTCGTGACTGCGGGCACGGTCGAGGGCGGCGGTCGGCTCGTCCACCAAGAGTAGTCGCGGCCGGTTGACCAGGGCACGGGCGATGCCGACACGCTGCCGTTCGCCACCCGAGAGCTGGTGCGGTCGACGGTTCGCCTTGTGGGCCATCCCGACCTCGTCGAGCAGGGCCGTCGCCTCGCGGGCCCGGGAGCCGTGACCGCCGAAGCGGGCCGGCAACCGCAGCTGGTCCACGGCGGTCAGCGCGGGAATGAGGTTGCTGGACTGGAACACGAAGCCGACGAACTCCCGGCGCAGGGCCGCCCGCGCCCGCGCGCTCGGCACGGTCATGTCCCGCCCGGCGAGCGTGACCGAACCCGACGTCGGGACGGTCAGCCCGCCGGCCACCGCGAGCAGGCTGGACTTGCCGGCCCCCGAGGGGCCGACGACCGCGACGAACTGCCCGGGGGCGACGGTCAGGTCGACGCCGTCCAGGGCCGGTACGGTGTCGTCGCCGTCGCCGAAGCGCAGGCTCACGCCGCGCATGACCAGTCCGGTGTCGGTCATCGGTTCGCTCCCAGTGCGGTCAGCGGATCCACCGCGGCGATCCGGACGATGGCCACGGCCGCTCCGGCCAGGCCGAGGACGAGCAGGAGGAGGGCGGCCACCGCGATCGCCGGCGCGCTGAGCGCGAACGGGATGCCGCTGCCGACCAGGCTGCCGGCGGCGGTGCCGACCGCGACGCCCGCGCCGACGGCGAGCAGCAGCAACGCGAGGGCCTGGGCCAGCCCGTCGCGCAGCAGGTATCCCGTCGGAGCGCCCATGGCCCGCAGCACGGCGATCTCCGCGCGGCGTTGGATGGTCCACACGGTGAAGAAGGCGCCGACCACCAGCGCGGAGATGGCGTAGAGGAACCATTCGATCAGGCGCAGGGTCGACGTCTCGGCGGTGTATCCGGGCGAGGCGCCGTACGCCTGGGTGCGGGACAGGCTCTCGGTGCCGGCGGCACGGTCACCGGCCGCCAGGTCGACCTCGGCGCCGTCGGCGGCCCGCACCGCCACGGCGGTGATCTCGTCGTAGGTGCCGCCCGGTACGGGTTCGCCGGGACGGACGCCGGCCTTGATCTCCTGCCAGATCCGCAGCGGCAGGTAGGCCACGTCGACGTGACCGAACGTGTGCTGCTCGGCCATGGCGCCCACCACCGTGAGCCGGGTGCCGATCCGGTCGACGGTGACCGTGTCGCCCACCCGCAGCCCGGCCTCGATCGCGGTACGGCTCACCACGATCCCGTCGGCGGCGTCCAGCCGGGCGCCCTCGGCCACGGGCGGGGAGAGGAACGAGTCGGTGGGTACGCCGAACAACGCGAGGTCGATCTCCACGCCCGAGTCGCTGCGGGCGTTGATCAGCGCGTTGCCGAAGGGCGCCGCGTCGGCGACCCGGGGCTGCGCCTTCCACGAGTCGACCGCGGAGACGTCGATGACGCTGCGGGAGAACGCCGAATCGTGCTGCACCCCGTCGGCGAAGGCGAAGGAGGTCGCCGGGATGCGCTGGAGCCCCGACACGCCGTCATTCACCAGGCCCGTGGAGAGCCCGGACAGCAGCACCACCAGCACCGCGATGAGCGCGACGACCGCCCCCATCAGGCCGAACCGGGCCTTGGCGAACCGCAGTTCGCGTACCGCTAGGAACATGCCCACCACCGGGGGCGCAATTTTACCGACTGCATGTCGGCATCGTACCAACATGCTGTCGGCATCTTTCCCCGGCGCCGTCGGTCAGGCCGGGCGGCGCCTGGCTACGCCGACCCGACGAACTGGCTGACGTGGTAGGCGGTGCTGCGGTTGTCGGACGTCCTGGTCCACTTCGAGACCATGAGGTGCAGGTCGTTGGCCCGTCGGCTGGACCACGGGTGGATGAAGCCGCCGTAGAGGCCGGGCTCCTGCCAGGAGGTGACCTGGACCTTCTCCGCCGTCCAGACCCGGTCCGGCCCGTCCGCCGTGCGGGTGACGACGCAGCCGGTGGCGCAGTTGAGGTACGACATCACCCAGGTACCGTCGGCCAGCCGTCGCACCGAGGGCTCGCCGAAACGGCCGGTCAGGATCGGCGTGCACGGGCGGCCCCAGCCCCAGTTGCTGCCGTTGAAGCCCCAGCCCTCGTACGACTCGGGGAAGAACAGCCGGTCCCAGCGGACCCGGCGCAGCATCATCGGCCCGTGCTGGCGGCCGGCGCGTACCGAGAAGACGTACACCCAGTCGCCGTCGCGCTGCATCGTCCACATCTGGAACGGGTCGGTGTTGGCGGCGTCGTTCCACCACTTCAGCGGCGTACGGATGAAGTCGTTGCCGTTGTCGCTGTAGGCCAGCCCGGCGTAGCGCGAGCGCCAGTGCGGCCCGGCCGGGCCGGCGGAGTGCCAGTTCTCGATGCTCATGTACGACACGAGCTGGCGGCCGGTCTCGGGGAAGGCGATGCCGTCGTTGGGGATGACGGTCACCTCCCACAGGCCGTCGATGCCGATCCCGTGGTGGCCGTTGTGCATCAGCTCCGGGGCCCGGCCGTTGCCGGCGACGCGGGCGGCGCTGTCGAAGACGATCCCGCCGGCGGCGCCGGGGTGCACGGCGGAGCGCAGCATCACCGGCGAGCGCCAGTCGTTGGGCACCGGCGGGCCCTCGGGCCACGGCGTGTCGAACGTGTCGCCGAACAGGTAGCCGATCGACCCGTTCTCCAGCACGTACGGGATGCCGAGGTCCGTGCCCGCGACCCGCCACCGGTGGTTGGTGTCGAGGTCGGCGCCCGTCAGGCGCTTCTTCCAGGAGGCGGCCCGGGCCACGCCGGGGGCGAGGACCGGCGCTACGGCCGTGGCCACGCCGGCGGCGGCGACCGTGCCGAGCAGGGAGCGGCGGGAGATCATGGTGACCATCCTCTTCGTGCGGGTTCCCGGAAGGCCGCGGACGCGGGAAGCGCACCGCTAGTTATCGATGTCGATGTAGGGCTGGAACCTACGGCCAGCCGCCCGGCAGGGTCAAGGACCTGCCCGCCCGGCGGCCCGTGGCGCGTCGGCGGGCGAGGGTCGCGACGCCGCCCGGGGTGGATTGGACGGGGCGGGCGCGGGCATGACAGGGTTCTGGTGGTGCGCACGGGTAAGGGGTAGGCGTCTGTGGTCGATCCGCGTACACGCTGGTCCTCCGGCGATCCGCAGGCGGTGCTCGACGGGTTCGAGCAGCTGCCCGGATTCGTGTGGATCTTCGAGGGTCCCGAGCTGCGGGTGGTGGCCGCGAACCCGGCCGTACGCGCCGCCGTCGGCAACCGCAGCGGCCTGCTCGGCGAGCCCTTCCGGTCGGCGGTGCCGGAACTCGCCGGCCAGCACATCTTCGAGCTGCTCGACCAGGCCCTGCACGGCGTCCGTTCGCACGGCTACGAGCAGCGCGTCCTGACCGACCGCAACGGCGACGGCAGGCTGACGGAGGCCTTCTACACGTTCGACATGGCGCCCTGGCGCAACCCCGACGGCTCGGTACGCGGGGTGATCGTGCAGGCCGTCGACGCGACCCCCGTGGTGGTCGCCCGGCAGGCCGCCGAGGCTGCCGCCGCCACCGCCGAGCGCCGCTACCGGCAGGCCGCCGGCCTGGTCCTGGAGCTGCAACGCAGCCTCCTGCCCGACATGCTGCCCGTCCTGCCGCACGTCCAGGTCGCCGCGCACTACCTCGTCGCGAGCAGCGACCTCGTCGCCGGCGGGGACTGGTTCGACGCCGTTCCCCTGCCCGACGGGCGGCTCGCGCTGACCGTCGGCGACGTCGTCGGGCACGGCGCCGCCGCCGCGGCCGCCATGGGCCAGCTGCGTACGGTCGCCCGGCAGGCGTTGCAGTCGGGCGGCGACCTGCCACAGGTGCTGGCCGTCCTGAACGACTTCGCGGCCCGCACCCACGCGACCCGGGCGGCCACCACCTGCCTCGCGATCCTCGACCCGGGCACGGGCACCCTCGAGGTGGCCAGTCACGCGCACCCCGCGCCCCTGGTCGTCGGCCCGAGCGGCGACGGCCGGTACCTGCCGCTGACGCCCGCCGGGCCGTTGGGCACCGGAGCCGATCCCGCCCCGGTCCACACCTGCCGGCTGCGGGCCGACGACGTCCTGCTGCTCTACACCGACGGCCTGATCGAACGACCCCGGCGAAACCTGCACGACGGCGCCCGCATCCTGGCCGACGCCGCGGCGGGGGCCCGGCGGGCGATCCTGCACGAGGCCACGACCGTCCCGCAGCGGCTGCCCGACCGGATCTGCACCCTGGTCACGGAACGTCTCGCCCTGGCCGGCGGCGGCTTCGGCGACGACACCACGCTCCTCGCCGCCCACCTCCTGCCGGCGCCCGTCGCGCCCCTGCACGTGACCCTGCCCGCCGAGACGGCGGCGCTGCGCCCGATGCGCCGGCACCTGGGCGACTGGCTGGCCCGGATCGGGGCCAGCGTCCCCGACGCCAGCGACCTCGTGCACGCTACGGGGGAGGCCGTCACCAACGCCGTCGACCACGCCTACCCGAGCGGTACGCCGGGAACGTTCACGCTGCACGGCACGCTGGACCACCAGGGCGTCGTGCACGTCAGCTGCGCCGACCAGGGACGGTGGCGCCCGCCGGGCGCCGACCCGGGCGGCCGCGGCCGCGGGCTGACGATGATCCGCGGACTCGTCGACCGGGCGGAGGTCCGCCACACCGAGACCGGCACCACCGTCAGCATGCACCGGCACATCGGCCAGCGGACCACGGTGAGCACCGTGGCCGCCGCCCAGGCCGCCGGACCCCACAAGCAGGCCACCGCCGCCGAGGAGTTCGTCGTCACCGTGGTCGAGACACCGACGGGCCGGGTGCTGCGGGTGCAGGGGCCGGTGGACCTGGCCACCGGCCCCGCGCTGCGTGCCGCGATCATGCAGGCCAGTCGCGGCGGCAGCCTGCCGCTGACCATCGACCTCACCCCCGTCACCCACCTGAGCAGCACCGGCGTGCGGATCCTGCACGAGGTCGACCGGATCATCGCGCACCTGCGTGTCACCGCCACCCCGCAGAGCCCGGCCCACGCCGTACTGGAGCTGACCGGGCTGCGCCACCTCCTGCCGCAGGCCGGCACGGACGCCACCCACGAGGGGGCACGCCCGTAGCCGGCGGGGGTGGCTCGCGCGGGATCGTCCCGGGAACAGGGACCGCGCCGGGCCCGGCGCGGAAAAATCCCGGGTGGGGTGTCCAATCGGCCGTCCCCCGTCCGTAGTGATGGCGTACGGCGTCGCCCGGAACGGCAGGGGCGACGCGACACGGAAGGGGAGTGGGATCGTGAAGTACATGTTGCTCATCAACGCGGGGGCGGTCGACGGGGACGGCGGCGCCGCCGGCTGCGAGGTCGGGGACTGGATGGCGTACGACAAGCAGGTGCGCGAGGCGGGGATCCTCGTCTCCGGCGAGTCGCTGGCCGACCTGGTCACCGCCACCACGGTCCGGGTCGGCCCGGACGGCAGGCGGACCGTCACGGACGGGCCGTTCGCCGAGACCCGCGAGATCCTCGGCGGTTTCTACGTGATCGACGTGCCGGACCTCGACGTCGCGCTCGACTGGGCGGCGCGCTGCCCCGGCGCGCGCGCGGGCGGCTCCGTCGTGGTCCGGCCGGTCGCCGACTTCGCGGGCTGAGCGCGGTGGGCGTGACGCCCGCCGGCAACGGGGGGACGGACGAGGCGCCGGCGGCGGTCGTGGAGGCCGTGTTCCGGGAGGAACGCGGCCGGCTGCTGGCGGCCCTCGTCCGCCGCTTCGGCGACCTCGACCTCGCCGAGGAGGTCACCTCCGAGGCCGTCGAGACGGCGTTGGCGCGGTGGCCGGTCGACGGCGTCCCGCCCCGGCCGGGCGCCTGGCTGATGACCACGGCGCGGCGCAGGGCCGTCGACCGGCTGCGTCGGGACCAGGCCCTCGCCGTACGGCTGGCCGTCCTCCAGGCGGAGGCGGACCGCGCGGACCCCGCCCCCGCCGTCGGGGCGGGTGACGAGCTGCCGGACGAGCGGCTCCAGCTCTTCTTCACCTGCGCCCATCCCGCGCTCGCCGCCGAGTACCGGGGGGCGCTGACCCTGCGCTACCTGGCCGGCCTGACCACGCCCGAGGTGGCCCGCGCCTTCCTGGTGCCGACGGAGACGATGGCCAAGCGGATCACCCGGGCGAAGAAGAAGATCCACGAGGCGCGGATCCCGTTCCGCGTTCCCGAGGCGGGCGAGCTGCCGCAACGGTTGCCGGGGGTGCTCCAGGCGGTGTACTCGATCTTCACCGAGGGCTACGCGGCCAGCGGGGGCCCTCGCCTGCAACGGCTCGACCTCGCCGAGGAGGCCGTCCGGCTGGCCCGGATCCTGCGCCGGCTGCTGCCCGCCCAGCGGGAGGTCGCCGGGCTGCTCGCGCTCATGCTGCTCGTCCACGCCCGCCGCGACGCCCGCACCGGCCCCGACGACGAGCTGGTGCTGCTCGACGAGCAGGACCGTGGCCGCTGGGACCGCCGGATGATCGCCGAGGGCCTCGCCCTGGTGCCCGTCGCGCTGACCGGCGGTCCGCCCGGCCCGTACGGGGTGCAGGCCGCGATCGCCGCCCTGCACGTCGAGGCGGCGGACCTCGCCACCACCGACTGGCCGCAGATCGTCGCGCTCTACGACGTGCTGCTCGCCCTCGCGCCGTCCCCGGTCGTCGCGCTCAACCGGGCCGCCGCCGTGGCGATGCGCGACGGCCCGGAGGCGGGCCTGGCGCTGCTGGACGAGTTGGCCGGCGAGCCGCTGCTGCGGGGCCACCACCCGTACCCGGCCGCCCGGGCCGACCTGCTGCACCGCCTCGGCCGGCACGCCGAGGCCGCCGAGGCGTACCGGGAGGCGCTCGCCCTGGCCGGCACCGAGCCGGAGCGGGCCCTGCTGCGCCGCAGGCTGGACGCGATCGGAGGGCCCGGCGCGTCGCCGGCGTGACGGCCGCCCGACCGGTTCCCGCGCCCCGGACGGGACAAGGCGGGCCCGTGAGGACCCGCCTTGCCACTGTTGGTGACCACCAGAGGACTTGAACCCCTCGACCACATCCGCGATCCGCAACCGTGCTGAATGGCAGTCACCGAGAGCGTAGGCCGGTCGGGGCCGGCCGCGCAGTCGCCCAGGCGACAGCTCAGCTGACGTTGCCCGAGTTCCGTACGCCGCTGCCGAGCAGGATCGGCCCGTGCGTCGAGACGTTGTCGGTGACCGACCACAGGTGCTTGCCCGGTGCGATCCACCAGGACGGGTCGCACATGATCCCGGGGTCGCAGTTCTGCGCCAGGTTGTCCCGGATCGTCAGGATCGGCCCGCCCACCCCGGACGCCCAGACGCCGAGCCCCGTGCCGGCGGCCACCGAGATCCGGTTGTCCGAGACGAACACGTGCCGCATGTTGCCGACCTTGATGCCGCGGATCGTGCTCGACGCACGCCACCAGGCCTTGTAGAGGTGGATGTCGTTGCCGGTGACGCGGATGGTGCGGCCCTGGATGGGCGACCCCGAGCGGTGCGACACCCCGATGTGCACGCCCTCGGCCACCTGGTCGAAGCGGCAGTCGGAGACCTCGACGTCCCCGACGGCGGTCCCGCCCCCGATCACCACCCCGCAGGCGCCCACCGACGTCTCGGCCGCCGCCGTCAGCGCCTGCCGGTACGCGGCGGCGTAGCGCTCCCCGAAGGCCGGCTCCAGCAGGATGCGGTCGGCGACGGCGCGCAGGTGCCGGGCGGCGGCGGAGGGCGTCTGCACCGGGCGGGGCGGCGGCGAGGCGGCGACGGCGGCCTCCCACGCGCCCTGGCTCAACGCCGAGTCGAAGCGCAGGCTCGCGCCGGGCGCGGGCAGGGCCACCTCGCGGCGGTCGCGGGCGATGTCGTCGGCCCGCCGCACGTCCAGCCCGCCGCCGACCAGGTAGTCGCGCAGCGTCTGGCGGCCCTCGTCGGTGTCGAAGATCCGTCCGGCGCTCTCGCCGAGGCGCCCCTTGAGCGACGTGAGCTGCCGCTTGTAGGTCGGCAGCCGGCCGGGGTCCTGGGTGGCCAGCTCCACCAGGCGCAGCACGTACGCCCCGGCGGCCTCCCCGCCGCGCAGGTCCTCGGCCGTGGGCGGGTGCAGCGTGGTCAGCGTCCGCCACTCGCTCTCCGGGACGATGGAGTTCGTCCGTACGCCCCACTGCCCGACCCGCACGACGGTGTTCCACTCGCCGCGCTCCAGCCGGTCGTGACGGTCGAGGGCGAGCCGGCCCACGAGCTGGCCGGCCAGCTGGCCGCGGAACTTCTCGTCCTTGACCAGCTCGGCCAGGGTGAGCGAGGCCGGCCGGGGCGGGCAGGAGAAGCGGCAGCGGGTGACGATCGCGTGGTCGGGGTTGACCAGCAGCACGCCCTGCTGCCCGTGGCCGATGCGGAAGTCCGAGTCGAGCACCCGGACCCGGCCGGGTGGGGTGTTGTGGTCGTTGCGCACGGTCAGGCAGGTGCTCTGCGGTGACGCGCCGGGCACCCCGGTGAGCTGGACGTGCTCGACGGTGACCTCGGCGCAGTTGACGGCGGTGACCGGGCCGAGGCGGTGCGAGGCGGACGCCGGGCCGGGGGTCTCCACCGCCAGGTGGGCCACCGACACGGTGCCGCAGTCGACGAACATCAGCGCGTGCTCGTGGCCCTGGACCCGTACGCGGCTGGCGGGGCCGCTGCCGAGCAGCCGGATGTTGGCCCGCCCGGACAAGGTGACGGGGGTGGTGCTGGTGTACAGGCCGGGGGCGAAGCAGATCAGCACGTCGCCAGCGGGCAGGGTGCTCAGCGCCTGCACCCAGTCCATGCCCGGCCGGACGGTCACCGTCGCCCAGCCGCCCGTGGTGGCGGCGGCGAGCTGGTCGATGGCGGCCTGCACCGTGGTCGAGCCGGCCAGCGCCGGGTGCCCGGTCGGGTCGTACGACACCCGGTCGGCGCGCGACAGGCTGGCGGTGAAGGTCAGCGGCAGGCCGGTGGGCTGTCCGGCCTCGTCGAGCAGGACGGCGGTGACCTCCTGGGTGGCGGTGGCGGAGTCGAGCTGCCAGGCGCAGCGGGCCCGCCCGTCGGCGCCCGTCTCGACGGTGACGGTGGCGGCGGTGGTGGACCCGGAGGTCACCCGGCCCTGGCCGACGGTGACGCCGAACCTGACCCGGGCCTTGGCGACGGGCCGGCCGCCGACGGCGACGCCGGCCACCAGGTCGTGGCCGAGCGGCACCAGGGTCGCCGGGCTGGCCGGCACCGGCACGGCCTCCTGGCCGTCGCCGCCGAGCAGACTCAGGGCGAGCTGACCGGTCAGCGGGGCGAAGACCGGCCGGCAGTCGCGCAGGACGCTCCACTGGCTGCCGTCGTACGCGACGACGCCCAGGCGACCGTGGGAGCGGCGCGGCCCGTGCGGGGTCTGCGGCACGGGCGTGGTGCCGACCCGCGGCCACTCCACGTCGTGCACCGCCGCGCGGGCGGGGAACGACCACCAGTCGCCGGTGCGGTAGCCGCCCGAGGCCGCGAAGCGGATCTTGATGCCGAGTTCCAGGTCGAGTTCGGCCCCGCCGGCCGGCACGGCGCCCCGCCCGTCCCAGCGGCGCACCCTCGGCCGGCTCGGGAAGGCGGCCCGGTCGAGGCTGCCGGTGGCGGTGGCGGGCCGGATCACGATCCGGTCGCCCTCGACCCGGTCGACCTGCACCAGGGTTCCGGGCACGCCGTTCTGCTCCCGGCCGTCGTCGGTCAGCTCCACCCAGGAGCCGTTGGCGAAGCCGGCGCTGCCGTCGCGGCCGGGGACCTTCACGGTCAGCACGTCGACGTCGATGCTCTCCCACGTCGCCACCGTCGCGGCGTTGTCGCGCGACCACACATACGTAGCGGTGCCCGGGGCACCCCCGGAGAGGATCTCCACCCGGTAGTACTGGTTGTCCAGCCCCGTGTACGGCGAGCCGGTCGGGATGACGCAGTCGCCCCCGGCGGCGCCGGTGGGATCGGCGCGTACGGCGAGGGTGCCGGTGGAGGCGGCGGTCAGCTCGGCCCAGCCGGGCGGGGTGTCCGCGCAGCCGACCGGCGTGCCCGGCGGCCCGGCCTGCGCCAGCCGCACCTGCCAGACGGTACGCAGCCGGGTGGCCGTGTCCGGCCCGCCGAGGGCGACCTCGCGCAGGGTCGGGTCCTCGATGGCCGTCACGTGCTGCGGCCACACCTGCAACCACGCCACGTACACCCCGGCGGGCACCGGGGCGCCGGCAGGCAGCCAGGTGCCGTCGAGGCGGCGCACGAACGGGCCGGCCGCCGGCAGGTCGGGCTGGCCGAAGACGGAGACCTGCGCGTCGTTCTCGCAGAGCACCCCGTCGAGGTAGTAGCGGCCGGCCGACAGGGTGAGGTCGGCCCCGCCGGTGAGCGCGAACGCCCCGCCGGCCAGCGGCGCGCCGGCCGCGCCGACCACGTCGGTCAGCGCCGTGGCGCGCAGGTGCGCCTGGATGTCCTGCTGCTCGTTCCAGTCGGCGTCCAGGTCCACCCGGCCCTGCTGCTTGCGTACGCTCGTCGCGTGCCGCCGCTGGTCGAACGTGGCGCGGCTGATGTCGCCCTTCATGGTGTGGTTCCTCCGGTCGGCAGGACGGGCAGGGCAGCGGCCACCCGCCCCAGCGGCAGGTACTCCGCCAGCGCGAGGGCGAGGTTGTTGAGGCGTTGCGGCGTCAGCGCGCGCCGGAACGCCCCCATCTCGGCGCCGGACTCCGCGCCGGTGTGCAGCTCGGCGGCGGCGGTGCCGGCGAGCCGGCCGTAGGTGGCGTCGCCGTAGCGGGTGCTGGCGTACGCCGGCCCGACGCGGGTGGCCACGTCGGGGTCGCCGGGGTGGGCCTGCTGGGCCAGGTCCGGCTGGCAGCGGTAGCGGCGTGGGGTGACCGACCCGGGCCGCAGGTAGCTGAAGCGGACGTGGCCCTGCTGGCGCCGGGCCACGCTGACCGGCTGGTCGAACAGGCAGTCCGTGGCGGTCAGCACCCGCACGTCGGTGGTGCCGAGGACGGTCACCCCGGTCAGGTCGGCCTCGGCGTCCGGGGCGGCGATCCCACCGTGGACGAGCGTGTCGACCACGGTGACGGGACCGTCGCCGGCGGCCAGCGCGCCGGTGACGCAGCGGTGCACCGCCACCCGCGTGCGGTCGTTGCCGGCGGCGACGGTGAGGCCGGTCGCCGCCGGCCCGACGGTGCAGTGCCGCAGCTCGATCCGGCCCAGGCCGGTCTCGCCGGCGGCGGGCGCGGCGACGCTCACCGCCCCGGAGACCAACAGGCCGTCGAGGAGAAGTTCGCCGGGGCGCTCGCCGGCGCCGGTGCCCGTGACCGACAGGCCGCCGAGCAGGCAGGGCCGGACGCCGACCGGGTCCAGGTCGGCCTGCCGGCGTGGCCGGTCCGGCGGTTGGGGCCACCGGGCGGCGAGGAGGCTCAGCCGGCTGCCCTGCCCGACCCGCACCAGGAGGTCCTCCGGGTAGCGGTGGCTGTCGGTGAGCACGATCCGGCCGGCCGTGCCCGGGTGGTCGGCCTGCCAGTCGTGCCAGGCCGTCACGGCCTCGGCGATCGAGGCGACGACCTCGCCGGGGCGCGGCGGCTCGGTCACGCTCACCGCGAGCTGCCAGTCCACCGGCCCGTCGGCCGCGCCCAGGTCGCCCTGGCGGGGGTACGGGCCGGCGCCCACGTCGGCGCCGAAGGCGTACCACCAGGAGACCGCCAGCCGGTGCACGGGCCGCCCGGGCGCGACCGTGACCCGGCCGCGTACCGGGTCGACGCGCACCAGGCTGCCGGTCGGCCGCTCCCATCCGGCCAGGTCGCAGATCCGCAGCTGCTCCAGGGGTACGGGCCGCAGCTCGTCGCCGGGCGCCGGCTGGATCCACACGACGAAGGAGGGGTCGTCCTCGCGGAACCAGCGCAGCTCCTGCGGGGCGGGCGGGGCGGCGGAGGCGAGCGCGGCCAGCTCGTCGCGCAGCGGGCGGCGGCGCAGCGGGCCGGGCACGTTGGCCTCGTCGGCGCGGTGGTCGATGTCCGGCTCGGTGACCGTGGGCCCGGTGAGCTGCCGGTCCACCCCGACCGGGTCGATCCACCACCGCCCGTCCGGCGGGTCGGCGACCGGCGCGGCGCTGGCCCGGTCCAGCCGGTACGACGGCAGCGGCCACACGTACATGCCGATGTTCGGGATGTTGGGGCGGCCCTGGCCGGCGTCCATGGCCCGCACGTCCACCGTCCGGCAGACCGGCTCGAACGGGCCGCCGACCAGTTCGAGGGGCCCCGCGTCACGGACCGCCGCGGTGGCCGGCGCGGTGCGCACGTGGTTGACGTGCTGGGTGACGACCAGCCGTTCGAAGAACTCGACGGCGGCGGTGCTCCAGCCGGTGTTCGCCCGGGTCAGCTCCTCCAGCGCGGCGGTGGTGCCCTTGCGCCGCCGGAACCGGATGGTGTCGGCCACCCGGGCCCGGTCGGAGAACCCGGTGCCGTCGGCCAGCGGGTGCAGCCGGCCCGCGCCCACCAGCTCACCGAGGTAGGGCACGACCCACTCGGCGCAGGTCTCGACGAACCAGTCGTCGGCGAGCTGGTCGACGTCGGCGGCGAGCAGGACGGCCTGCTCCGCCATCACCTCCACCAGCGCGCGCAGCACGCCGCCGGCCGCCTCGTCCTGGCTGCGCAGGGCGGCCGGCAGCAGCGCCCAGATCTCCTCGGCCCTCACGATGCCTCCAGCAGGGTGACGTCACCGGCGTCCGCGGTGAGCAGGTCGGCGGGGAGCAGCAGGTCGCCGGTGCGGCGCGCCGGCGCGGCGGCGATGACCTCGGCCCGGCCGGCGGGCTGCCCGGCCTCGTGCAGCAGCTCCAGCACCACCGCCGCGACCCCGGGGACCGCGTGCAGCAGGGCCTGCACCTCGCTGGCGCGTACGGGCTGGGCGTAGTCGCGGGCGTCGAAGCTGAGGCCGGCGACCAGCGCCGCCCGGGCGGCTGCGGCGACGGCGGCGAAGCGGTGCCCGGGCGCGACGAGCAGCCGGGCCGTCACCGCGACCCGGCGGCGGCGGTGGCCGAGGATGCGTACCGGCACGGCGGGCTGGCGGGCGGCGTCGAGGGCGCGCAGCAGGTCGCCGCGCACCGGCGCGCTCTCCGGGACCGGCGCGCCGTCGGGCCCGGCCACGGTGAGCAGGACGATCTGCCGCTGCCCGTCCCAGACCAGGTCGGCGCGGGCCTTGCCGATGCCGGCGAAGGCGCGGGCGAAGTCGGCGTGGTCGTGCAGGGAGACGACCCGCCCCAGGGTGCGTACGGCCAGCGGGGCGTTGCGGCGCGCCCGGTCCACGCCCTCCGGGTCGTCGGCGCCGGCGGCGGGCACCGGGTTGGTGACCTCCATCAGGCCCAGCGGCCGCGACAGCGGGATGGTCAGCCGTCCCGGCGCCAGGTCGGCCAGCCGGCCGATCCCGGACCGGTAGGTGGCCACCACGTTGTCGCGCCCGGTGGGCAGCCGCGCCCCGGTGCGACCGTCGCCGAAGGTGACGGTGACGGTGCCGTCGTCGGCCCGGCGCACCGTGTAGACCCGGGCCGTGGCGGGCTGACCGAGCAGCGCCGGCACCTCCTGCCAGCGCACCCCGTCGACCCAGACCGCCAGGGTGGTGCGCGACCCGCTGGCGGTCGCGGCGGGCACGTGCGTCAGCGGCGCGTGCCGCAGGGTGAACCGTTGGAACGCCTGCCGGGCGTCACCACCGCCGAGCACCTCGGCCCGGCTCTCCCCGTGGGTCGCCTCCGCCACGTTGCCCAGGACGCGGACGCTGTCGCGCCGGTAGGTGTGCGCCACGTTCGCCTCGAGGTCCACCGTGGCGGCGTCGCGGACCCGCTGGACGACGACCACCTCGCAGACCGCCGCGCCCGCCGGGTCGACGCCGGTGAGCACCAGCCGCCGGCCGGGCTCCAGCCCGGGCGCCGGGCGGGCCAGCTCCAGCGTCGCCACCCGGGCCAGGGGCGCGGTGCGCGGCACCGGGGCCAGGGGGAGCAGCCGGCTGTCGCCCAGCACCGTCGTCGAGCGGCGGGAGAAGGTGTGCGAGTCGCCGCCGGTGACGGTGACACGGGTGGTGCGGGCGGCGATGCCGAAGTCCGCCACCGGCAGGTCCGCCACCGCGTCCACCCGGCGTAGTTGCGGCGTCCCGCCGGTCTCCAGCACCAGCCACGAGCCGGCGACGACGGACGGGTACGACTGGTCCAGGTGCAGCTCGCGTACGGCCGCCGCGAACGGGGCGTCCACCCAGCTGTCCGCGCGGTTCGCGTACGCGCCGGGCAGCACCTGGTTCGTGCCCGGGTTCAGCTCGCCCACCCGCAGCGCAACGGGCAGCGCCGACCACGGCTGGGCCTGGTGGCCGAACAACGCGGCCCGCTGCGCCAGCAGGTGCACCTGCACCCCGGGCACCTGGTGGCGCAGCTCCGCGCCGAGGGCCCGCGCGCCCACCGGCGCGTCCAGCCCGACGACCGTGTACGCGGGCACCACCTCGCCGCCGTCGAGCGCGGTGGCCGCCTGCGGCAGCACCGCCGTGACGGCCCGCACCCGGCGCACGTCGAACCAGTCGGGGCCGAGCACCAGCAGCGCGTTGCCGGGAACGAGCACCGTACCGGTGCCGGCGAGGTGGAGCGTGTCGTCGCCGGGGCGGGGGTCGCGGGGCTCGGTGACCCGTAGCCCGACGGCGTTCAGCTCGGGGCGGGCGAGCAGCGGCTCGACCGTCTCGAACACCTGGGGCAGCTCGCCGGGGCCCGGGACGCTCTGCGCCTGGCTGCCGGCGGGGATCGGCACGCCGTCCGGCGCTCCCGGGGTGGCCGTGACGGTGAAGGAGAGCCAGGTGGCGGCGGCGACGCCAGGGCGCAGCTCGTAGCCGATGGCGCGGGCCAGCATCAGCACCGAGCCGCGTTCGGTGGCGGTGCCGAGGAAGCCCTCGTTGGCGATCCGCTCCTGGTAGAACGCGAGTACGTCGAGGGCACCCGCCCAGGCGTGCAGCAGGGCGACGGCCGGGTCGTCGGCCTCGCGGGTGGTCAGCCCCGCCAGCTCCGGCCGGGCGCCGAGGCGGGTCAGCATGTCGGCGGCGAAGTCCGCCTGCCGGCCCAGCCGGTAGTCGATACCGCCGCGTCCCGGCGGGTTGGGCCCCCGGCCCGCTCGTGTCGTCACAGCCCACCCACCAGGTCGAGGTGCAGCATGCCGTGCTCCGGCACGCTGGGGTCGTTGTCGAGGCGGATCACCTCGGTGTCGCCGGTGCGCAGCACCCGGTCGGCCAGCTCGCCGCCGGGTGCCACGCCCACCGGGTGCAGCTCGGTGACCCGGACGTCGGTGACGCCCGGGACCGGCACCGCGGCGGCCAGCAGCTGGCTGACGTAGAGCGGGGTACCGAAGCTGAACCGGTCGGGGTGGAAGAACCCCCGACGCCCCCCGGGCAGGTCCCGGTCGGAGAACAGCTCCAGCAGGGCCCGACGCACGTCGGAGCGGAACGCCCCCGGCGCCACGCACACCCACAGGCGCAGCTGCACCGGCAGGTCCACCGGGTCGCGCAGTTGCAGGTCGTACCCGGCCACCCGGAACCGGTCGAGGCGGCCGGCGAGCCGCCGGGCCAGCCCCGGCTCGCCGGCCAGCCGTTGGCCGCCCAGCAGGTCGAGGGTGAGGAACACCGTCCACCAGGAGCCGGTCCAGCGAATCCGGGCGGTGGCGCCGGCCACCTCGGGCAGCCGCAGCGCCGCGGCCACCCAGTCGCCGGTGGTGACGGCGCGTTCCTGGGTGGCGAAGGCGACGGGCGCGTGCTGGCGCGCGTGCTCGACGTCCTCCGGGTCGGTGCCGCCGACGGCGGGCAGCGGGTTGGTCACGCCGAGGACGCCGGAACGGTCGGTGACCAGCGTGGTCAGCGCGTCGTGGCCGAGGTTGCCGGCGGCGCCGCCACCGCGCCACCAGGTCGCCTCGAACACCGTGCCGGCCGGCGGTCGGCGGCCCGACACGTCGTCGCCGAAGCGCAGCGCCACGCGGCCGTCGCGTTCGCGCTCCGCCACGAAGCCCTGGTCGAACCGGTCGGCGTTGAGCAGGTCCCGGCGGGGCCGCCAGCTTCCCTCGGTGGTCTCCAACCGGATCAGCGGCAGCGCGGCGCGCGGGTCCTGGTCGAGGGCCTGGGCCGCCGGCATGTCCGTCGGGAACGGGGCCGCCGCCGCCACCGGCTCGGCGGTGAGCACCGGCCGCCACCGCGCCTCGGCGGCGGGCGGCAGGTGTCCGCGTACGGCGATGGCGTGCTGGACGGCCACCACGTTGCCGCGGGCGACGGCGCAGGTGACGAGCTGGCCGGTGCCCGGGCCGGCGACGGAGGCGGTGACGGTGAGCGGGAACGTCAGCCGGTCGGCGGCGCCCCACTCCACCTCCAGCACCGGCAGCCCCTCCACCGGATCGGTGCCCGGGCGCACCGCGACGAGCCGGACGACCTGCCGGTGCGCCGGGTCCGCGTCGGCGTGCCGCCCGGTGGCGGGGGAGAGCACCTCCTCCAGCAGCAGCAGGTCACCGGCGGCCAGCCCGGTTGCCGGCAGGTCGACCAGGGTGGCCCGGGTCGCGCCGGCCGGCAGGTGGCAGTCGCTGCCGCCCCAGACGTGCAGGGCGATCTCGTTGCGGGCGGAGCGGGGGGCGAGCGCGGTCAGCGTCTCGAAGCCGGTGGCGCCGTCGGCCAGCAGCGCCGCCGCGTCGGCGGGCGGCAGGGCCGGGGTGGCCCGGTCGGCGGCCAGCACCGGGGTGCCGGCCGGCACACCCCGAACCTCGGCGTCGGAGCCGGCGGCGACCCGCACGCTCAGCCAGGCGCGGGCGGCGCAGCCGTCGTGCACCGTGTAGTCGAGCAGCCGGGCGTGCCGGCGCACCGAGATCCGGCTGCGGGCGGTGCCGAGGTACGCCTCGGTGCCCGCGGCGTCCTGCCGGTAGGAGAGCCGGTCGGCGACGTGCGCCAGCGCCTCCACCACGGTGATCAGCGGGTCGGCCGGGTTGCGTTCGGTCCAGCCGGGCAGGGCCGCGAGCCGGTCGAGCAGCAGCCGCCGGAAACCGGCGTAGTCCTTGGCCAGGTAGTCGACCGGCGCGGGCGCGGCCGGGGGCGCGGGAACGACCGGCGCGGCGGGCGCCGGGTCCAGGTCGCTGGGGCAGTTCGCCTTGAAGGAGAAGGTGGCCGCCGCCAGCACCGGGTCGAAGCCCGGCGGCACCCGCTCGTCCACCGCCGAACGCACCAACCGCAGGGTGTACGGGGAGAAGTCGCCGGCCCGGTCCACCCGTACGGTGAGCACCGTGCCGGAGGCGGCGACGGTGAGCACCCGCACGCCGGTGATCCGTACGCCCCCGTCGACGACCACATTGCCGGCGACCAGCGCCGCCCCGCCCGGCACGCCGCCCGGCTGGCCGGGCAGCGGGTGCAGGAACCCGACCCGCAGCAGCTTCTGGTCGGCCGCGTCCACCTCGACGAAGTCCACGCCGTTGAACGCGCTGCCGGGGCGGGCGACCTCGGCCCGGCGCTCGTCGTCGCTGCACCGCACGCTCATCCGGTCCCCCTCGAGATCCGTACCTCCGCCGGGCGGCCGGTGGCGCGCAGCCGGTAGCCGACGTGCACCCGTACGGCCGCCTCGGCCAGGTCGACGCGGACCTCGTCGACCTCGATCAGCTCACCGAGCCACCGTTGCAGCGCGCTGCGGGCCTGCAACTCGGCGGCGCCCACCACCGCCTCGTCGACGGGGGCGAAGAGCAGTTGGCCGAGCCCGGCGCCGAAGTCCGGCCGGTTGACCCGCTCGCCGGGCGCGGTGAACAGCACCGCCTCCACCAGGTCGGCGACGTGCCGCTCGGGGCCGGCCAGCCCCGAGCGGCCCCGGTTGTCGGGGCGCCACGGAAAGGCCGGGTACGTCACGACGCCACCGCCCGGATCTGGAACCCGCTCGCCGTGGGCGGGCCCTGCGGCACGCCCTCGGCGCTGACGCCCAGCCCGATGCTGGTGGCGAGCATCGCCGGCTGGCCGTTGACCAGCACCCGGGCGGCCGGGGCGGTCCACTGGATCCGGACGCACGGCTGGGGCTTGGTGCCGGCGCCGACCGGCACCTGGAAGGTGCAGCCGGCGACCGGGTACGCGTCGGCGGCGGTGAGCACCGGCAGCCCGTCGACGAGCACCCGGGAGTTGGCGGTCTGCGCGGTGACCGGCCCGGCGTGCGGGCAGGAGACGACGGCTCCGACGTGCAGCGGCGGGCCCGGCATCACGTCACCGTCAGCGCGGTCTGGTTGACGGCCACGGTCGGCCCGATGAGGGTGACCGAGGCGCCCTTGCCGTTGGAGATGACGATCCCGGTGTCGTTGATCGAGATCATCGCCCCGGTCAGCGTCTTGAGCAGGATGCCGCCGGCCGGGCCGGGCGCGTCGGAGATCATCAGGGTGGCCTGGCCGGGGGTCTGCAACACGATCGGCGGGGTGGGCGGCGGCGCCGAGGCCACCAGCGCGGGGATCTCCGCCTTCGAGCCGTACCAGCAGCCCGTCCAGATCGGATGGTCGGCGTCGCCCTGCTCGAACTCCACCCACACGCCGGTGCCGGGCAGCGGCACCGTGAACACGCCGGCCTGGATCCCGGCGAGCGGGAAGCAGGGCATCGCCCAGGTCGACGGGGGCAGGGTGACGTCGGGGACGGTCACCTGGATGCGTCCCTGCTGCAACGGGTCGATGTGGTTGACCACCGTGCCGCGATACTTGCCGTAGTACCTGGTCGTCATGGCTGGGCCCTCCCGGATATGGAGACGTGGGCGTTGCGGCCGAGGGAGAAGCGCTGCTTGACCTCGCCCGCCTTGACGGTGGTCGTCACGCTCTTCACCACGTACTCGCCGTCGTAGGCGCGGCCGGCGCCGCGCACCCCGACCAGCCGCCGGCACTGCAACAGCCGGCCGTAGCGCAGCACGTCCAGCGAGCCGGAGCCGGTGATGACGTTGGCCGACTGGGCGGCGCGGGCCAGGCCCCGGGCGAGGGTCTGCACCACGTCCATCCGGGCGGTGGCGTCGTCGGTGCCGGCCGGGTCCGACCGGCCGACGTTCATCCGCCGGTACGACAGCGGGACGGGGATCCTGCGGCCCAGCGGCGGGTTCAGCGGGGTGACGTCCGGCACCGGCAGCGGGATCGGCACCCGCACCTGCTCGGGGAAGGCGGTGAGCAGGTGGAGGGTCTTCTGCACCCCGTCGAACGAGAACGACAGCGACTCCACGTTGGAGCCGGCGTCGGCGTTGACGGTCAGCGCCGGCTGGGGCTGGCCCGCACGGACCTCCGGCCCCCAGTAGGCGACGTTCATGCCGGGGGTGGGGCCCGGCTCGACGTAGAAGGTGTAGCCCACCTCGTCGGCCAGCTGCGACACGTACGCGAAGGTGGTGCCGCGTACCGCCGGGATCCGCTGGATCGGGTTCGGCGCGAAGACCAGCACGCTGGGCACCAGCATCGGCACCACCCCGTACGCGGCGAACGGGGCGAGCAGGGTCAGCACCCGGGCCTCCGCCGGCATCGGCATCGGCAGGTCCGACAGGTCGATCAGGTCCATCATCTGGCTCACGTCGACGCCGGTGAGGGTGAGCGTGGAGGCGCCGGCGTCGTTGCTGCGGGCCACGTCGTGACGGGTGACGACGCCGTCGGAGAGCACCTGCGGTCGGCCGTCGAGGTGCAGCACCAGCAGCACCCGCGTCGGCGGGTCGAGGCTGCCGTCGGCGAGCATCCGTTCGGCCAGCGAGCCCCGCCCGAGGGCGAAGCGGAGCTGGAACCCGGAGCGCTGCCCGGCGTTCTGGGTCACCTGCGCCTCCTGCAACGCCTCCACCAGCTCGTACGGGGCGGGGCCGAAGGTCAGCGGCCCGATCAGCAGTTGCAGGCGTACGCCCCTAGGCATCGCCGCCTCCCGGGAAGCCCTCGGGCAGCGCCACCCGCACCACCCGGCCCGGCTGTTCCAGCTCGGCCGGGTCGAAGGCGCCGTTGGCGTCGCAGAGCTGCCAGAAGGCCGTCGGGTCGCCGAGGGTACGGGCGGCCAGCAGGTCGACCCGGTCGCCGTCGGCGACCCGCTCCCAGCCGGCCGTGGCCAGCCGCTCGGCGGGCGGCACGAACCGGCGGCGCAGGTGGACCAGCTCCGCACCGGTGTCGGGGTCGACGGTCGTCGTGGTGCCGACGCCGGCGTACCGGCTCTCCGGGGGGATCGCCCCCGGCGACGGCTCGCCGACGCCGCCGGTGCCGGTCGCGGCGAAGAGGGTCTCCGCGACGCGGCTGTGGGCGGCCACCAGGGCCGGGTCGGTGTCGCCGGGCCCGGTCACGGCAGCCGGTCGATTCCGAGGTCGCCCAGCCGGCCGCCGCGGGCCCGGCCGGCGAGCTGTTCGAGCTGCTGGTGGGCGGCCATGGCGAGCCCGCCGGCCCGCCCGGCGGTGCCCACGTCGTTGACGGTCAGCACCCGCAGGCCCAGCCGGATCTTCGCGCGGATCGGGTTCAGCATGGGATCGAACGCCTCCTCCGTGATGGTCAGTTCGGTGATGCGTACCGGCCAGAGCCGGCGCCGTCCGAAGGCCAGCAGCACCAGCGGGGCCGGTGGGGGTACGACCTCCAGGGTCCCGGCGGCCAGCAGCGCCGCGGCGTCCTGCACGGCGGCCAGGCTGGGGTAGGCCAGCGACTCCAGGGCGGCCAGCTGTGCGGTCAGGCCGAGTTCGGCGGTGTCGCGCTCGGCGAGCTGGTCGGCGGCGTCGAGTTCGGCCTCCAGCGTGAGGGTCTGTACGGGCGGACCGGTGATCCGCAGCGCCTCGCCCTTCGCGCCGCCCTCCGCACCGCCGGTCTTGAGCTGGAAGCCCCGGGTCAGCGCGTCCGGGTTGTACTGGAGGGTGATCACGCGGCGGGTCCGGCCGCTGTCCGGGTCGAGGACGACCAGGCCGGCGCGGAGCAGGCGGGGGCTGAGCGGACTGGTCACGGGGTGCCTCCTGGAGCGGTACGCCGCCAGCGGATGCGCTCGGCGACGGCGCGGTCGATCCGTCCGGTCAGCAGCTGCGGGCTGAGCCCGTCGAAGGTGAGCCGGGCGTCGGTGAGGTGGGTGATCCGGATCTGGCCGCTGGAGACGCCGACGGAGCCGAAGAGCAGGTTCAGCCGGGCGACGGTGGCGCTCTCCAGCGCGATCGGGCGCAGCGCGCCGGGGCGCCCGGCCCCGCCCGCGGCCCGTCGCAGCCCGCCGCCGACGGTCAGGTGCATCAGCGCGTCGGGGGCGAGCACGATTTCGTTGCCGGTGCCGAGCGGCAGGGTGATCTCGCGGGGGTTGCGCACCGAGAGGTCCACGTCGACGTTGCGGATGGCCAGCCGGCCGGGCGGCTCGGTCGACGGCTCGTCGTCGCCGACGTCGGCGATGGTGTGCAGCAGGTCGTCGCGGGACTCGGGGGTCGGTTGGAGCAGCCGGTTCAGCCGGACCAGGTGCTCGGTGCGGGCCTGCTGCACCTCCCCGGTGGTGAGCTGCCAGCGCAGCACGTCGACGTCGCTGTCCGGCGGCGGCGCCCCCTCCGGGCCCACGGTGGGCACGTGCACCCGGTAGACCAGGGCGTCGCCCTCGACGACGAACCGACCCGGGGTCCACCACGGCAGCGCCCCGGTGAGCCGCCGGTAGTCCACGGTGCCGTCGCGCAGGGACAGCCGGACCTCCCACACGCGGGTGCCGTAGAGGAAGCCGTCGTGGGCGACGTCGAAGTCGACGTGCCCGTCGAGGCTGTCGATCACCTCGCTCAGGTTGTAGGTGTGCAGGATCCGCAGCAGCCCGTCCCACTGCGTCGCCATGGCGGCCCGCCGCTGGGCGCTGGTGGTGCGGGCCGGCGCGGCCGGGGCGGCGCCGCCGAGGAGGGTGGCGAGGTCGAGGCTGAACGTCGCGTCGCGGATGTCCAGCGAGGGCAGCTCGCCGGAGCCGGTGTCCAGGTCGTGGGTGAGGTCGCCGAGCAGGCCCCGCTCGACGAAGATGTGCAGGCCGAGACCGGTGTCGGTGAAGGTGAGGCCGGTGATCTCCCCACCGCGTACCGCGATGCGGCGCCCGGGCGCGGGACCGCCGGGGGTGGCCGGGTCCTGGGTGTAGCCGATCGAGGTGAAGCGCAGCCCGTACTCGGGCCGGCCGGCCGGCGCGCCGAGCAGCCGCAGCTCCCGCCCGGACTCGGCGGTGATCTGCGCGCGGATCGCGGTGAGGGCGGGCTCGCGCAGGTTGACCCGCAGGGCCCCCAGGTCGAGGAAGTCGACGGTGAGCCCGGTGGCGGCGAGGTCGGCGCTGCCGCGCGACAGGAACGTGCCGATGTCGAAGCCGACCCGGGGCGCGCTGATCGCGCCGATGTCCAGGCCGCCGAGGACGCGCATGCCGGCGGCGGTGCCGGTGGCCTCGACCACGAACCCCTCCTGGCCGGCGCCGGGGCGCAGCCGCAGCTCCCCGAGGACGGCCTCGCGGTCGGCGTCGAGGCGGATGGTGACGCCGTCGCGTAGGTCGACCAGCAGGCCGCTGGCGCGGGTCTCCTGCACCACCACCTCGCGCAGCAGCAGCCGCCGGAACCGGCCGCCCGGGGTGCCGGCCGGGTGCAGGTCGATGCGTGCCCGCGCGGTGATGCCGGTGAAGGTGAGCGCGCCCTCCCCGGGGGCGATGCGCAGGCCGAGCGACTCGCCCTGCCAGTTGAGGGCGTCCACCGCGACCGTCGCCAGGCGTAGCCCGGGGGAGCCGTCCGGGCCGATCTCGATCCGGTCCGGCGCGACGCGGATCAGGCCGGTGTCCAGGCCCTGGATGCCGACGTGCTGCTCGTGTTCGCCGGGGCGCGGGCCCACGCCGAGGTGGCCCTCGCCGCCGACGACCCTGGCCTCGACCCGGCCGCCCCGGCCGAAGCCCAGCGTGAGCTGCGCGGCCGACAGCGCGCCGTCGACGTGCAGGGCCGCGTCGATCTGGCCGGCGATCTCGACCCGGGTCGCCCCGGTGCGCAGCCGCCCGGCCACCAGCCCGGCCGCCCTGCTCCAGCGCAGCCCGCGCAGGTCCACGTCGAGGATCTCCAGCGGCGGCAGGTCCGGCTCGCCCGCCGGCACCGGGGTGGCCCGGCCGAGCCCGATGTCGAGCACCCCGCTGCGGTAGCGCAGGTCGCGGCCGGTGACCCGGTCGATGTGCAGCCGCTCGACGAACAGCTCGGCGGTGGCGGGGACGAGGCGCCCTGCGGCGTCACGGTGTTCGGGGGTGCTGTCCCAGCGGCCGGTGACGGTGAGCCCGTCGAGCACCGTCGGCCCGCGCGAGGTGATCCGCCCGTCGCCCGCCCGCCAGTCGATCGCCGACAACTCGATCCGGGACGGGCCGATGTCCTCGAACCGCAGCCCGCCGCCCTGCTCGGTGACGATGCGCCCGCTCACCCCGGCCCGGCGTACGGTGACCCGGCCGTCGGGCGTACGCAGGGTGGTGTCGGTGAGGGTGAGCCCGTCGAGGCGGGTGGCGACGGCGTCCGTGGGGTCGCTGACCACCCGTCCGGTGGCCGGGTCGACCTGGTGCGCGCCGGCGCGGATGAGGTCGACGGTGACCGCCGCCGCCCCCGGGCCGGTGGGCTGCCCGCCCACCGTGCCGGTGATCGTGGTCGCCGGCCCCTGCAGGGCGCGGGAGAGCACGGCGAAGCGCAGCTGGTCGAGCTGGCCGACGGTGAGCCGCCCGGAGTAGGTCGCCTCCGCGCCGGAGAGGTCGACGTCGAGGTCGCGCAGCCGGACGCCGACCAGCGCCCCGGAGACCGCCTCCACGGAGTAGCCGGGCGCCGGCTCGGTGACGTCCATGCCGACCTGGTCAGCGTCGATGCGGTCGATGACCATGCTGCGTACCAGCGCGCCGCGGGTCTGCCGGCCCGAGCCCGTAGCGGCCGTGCGGATCAGCACGTCGAGGCTCATCCGCCCGATCCGGGTGCTGCCGCGCGAGTAGAGGCTGCGCCCCGGCGAGCGCAGGATGACCCCGGTCAGCTCGGTCTGCTCCACCACCAGGTCGGGCATGCTCAGGTCGTCGCCGCGCGGCACCACCCGGCCGTGGACGGCCTCGCCGGGCTGCCCGTCGCCCCGGGCCGGCGCGGTGAACGCGATCCGGCGGGCCTCCAGGCCGGGCCCGCTCGCCCCGGTCACGGCGAGGTCGCCGACGCCGACGCCGAGGGCGGTCCGCCGGGTGGGCAGGCCCTGCTCGGCGGCCGCGCCGGCCAACTCGGGCGGCAGCAGCCCGCCGCCGTCGGTGTCGAGGTCGGCGCGCAGCCGCAGCCGACGCGCCTCGACCCGCTCCACCGCGTACGCGCCGGCGCGCACGTCGGTGGCGGTGGCCTCGGCGAGCCGCACGCTCACCCCGAGGGTGGCGGGGTCGAGCGAGGCGCCGAACCCGGCGAGGGCGAGCCCGCCGACGGAGACGCCGAAGTACCGGCGGGCCGCCTCGCGCAGCCGTTGCAGCTCCTGCTCCTCGGCGCGGGTGCGGTGCCCCGGCACGTGGCGGTCGGCGGCGTCGACCGGCTCGGCGGGACGCGCCTGAAGCTCCCGGATCCGCGCCAGGCCGGTCAGCCAGCGGGTCAGCTCGGCACGCCGCTGCGCGTGGCGGGGCTCGTCGGGCAGCGCGGCCAGTTGCTCGCGTACCTGCTCGGGGGTGGGCAGTTCGGCGGCGGTCAGCCGCAGGGCGGGCGCGCCGTCGGCGCCGGGCAGCAGGCGTACGCCGGCGGCCTCGACCGAGGCGGTGGCGGCGCGGGCCGTGGTGGTGAGGTCCGGCGGGGTCCGCTGGGCGCGGAACCGGTCGATCAGCTCGTCGTCGGGCAGGTGCTGCCCGACGCGGGAGGGCAGCGACGCCTCGGCGTGTACGGGGTCGATCTCCACGCCGGCGGCCTCGACGCGGCCGGTCAGCCCGGTGACCCGGATGCCGCCGATGTCGAGGGTGCCGCCGGCGCTCGACCGCAGCCGGTCCGACAGCTCGATCATGCGGCGGCGTTCGGCCTCGCTGAGCGAGTCGGCGTGCCAGCGGTGCCGGCCCTCCAGGCGTTGCAGCTCCCGCTCCAGCGGCTCCAGCTCGGTGACCTGCCGGCGTACGGCGGCGAGCCGCTCGCGCAGCGCGGGCTGCGCGGCGGTGCCGGCGCGGCCGAGCCGTTCCTCGATCGAGCGCTGTTCGGCGCGCAGCCGGGCGGGCAGGCTGGTGCCCACGCCGAGCAGCGTCCGGCCGATCTCGACCCGGCCGATCTGCTGCATGCCGGCGAAGGAGAGCCCCTCGGCGGTGGCGCTGGCGAAGCTGACCTGCAACGAGCGCAGCATGCCGGCGGCGTCCCCGACGCGCTCGCCCACCGCGCGGGGCGGCCGGAAGACGCCGTCGGTGATCAGACCGATCGTGGCATTCGCCAGCGGGCTGAAGATCTCCCCGGCGGTGTACGAGGCGACCTGCCGGGCCAGGAACGGCGCGCCGGCCGTGTACGGGGCGATCAACGCGTCGCTGATCTTGGAGAGGAAGGGCAGCCCGCCGTAGAACGAGATGACGTTGTGCAGCAGGTGGATCAGCGGATTGATCAGCGGGATGCCGATCCAGCCGCGCCGCGACGGCTCGTCCAGGTCCTCCGTGCCGGTGGCCCCCGCGCGGAAGAACAGGCGCGACAGCCCGAACCGGGTCAGCCCGAGCATCCCGCCGGGCAGCGACTCGCTGGCGAAGACCACGTCGGCGGCGCTGACGCCGCCCACCCCGGCCTGCGCGCCGACCGGCCGCTCGTAGCCCCGGTCGGAGAAGGACGCCACCACGTCCAGGTCGGTCAGGGTGACCCGGCCGGTGCGCAGGGAGCTCCCGGTGAACACCCGGTTCACCCCGCTGAGCTCCAGCCGGGGCAGCCGCACCCGTACGACGCCCTGCCGGGCGTCGACCGACAGCGACAGCTCGTTGGACCGCTCGCCCGGGGCGCGGTCGCGCAGTCGCGCCCCGCCGACGTCGCCGCTGACCCACTGCAACTCGTGCAGGTCGAAGTCGCGGACCGTCACCTCCTCGGTGAACAGGCTCAGGCCGGTCCGGCTGAGGAAGAGCAGCTTCAGGCCGACGGCGACCAGCCGGCCCAGCTCGCCGAAGACGCGGGGCAGGCCGCCCGAGTCGAGCCGCTCGGGGACGAACGACGGCCGGTTGCGCTCGTGGTAAAGGCGCAGCTGCTCGACGAGGGACGCCAGCGCCGGCACCCGGTCGGCCCGCACCTCCCGCGACCGCAGGAACACCCAGCGGCGGTCGTCCAGCGCGTACAGCTGGATGATCAGCGCGCGCAGCTCGGTGGCCTGCGCGGCGCTCCAGAGCCGGTCGTCGCGCAGCCGGTCGCGCAGCGCGTCGCGGGTCTCCAGCCGGCGCGGCCCGGAGATGGCGGTGGTGGCCAGCGACGCGCGCATCTCGGGGGTCATCGCCGACTGCATCCGGGCCCAGCGGTCCGGGTCCTCGGCGGCGAGCCGGCTCTGCTCGGCGGCCGGCAGGTTGCGCACGAGGTGGAAGGCGAGCCACGCCTCGCGGGGATTGACCCCCCAGTCGAGCAGCCCGATGTCGAGCAGGTGGCGGGCCTGCCGGGCGAGCTGGGCGGGATCGCGGCGGGCGAACAGGTCCAGCAGCTCCGAGCGCCAGCTCTCGTGGGTGAGGTACGCGTCGGGCAGCGCCTCGACGATCCGGTCGAGGTCCCGCAGCGCGTCGAGCCGGCGTACGACCGAGGTGAGCGTCTCCCGGCCCGGTCCGGCGGGTCGGGCCGGCGCCACGGCGGTGCCCCGGTCCAGCCCGATCAGCCGGCGGACCAGCTCCACCGAGTTGTGCCCGTCCACCCCGGCCCGCACCTGCTGGTGGATCTCGGCGACGATCCGGTCCGCGTCGGCCCGGCCGCCACCGCGCCGGGCCGGGTCGAGCGGCTCGGCGAGGCTGCCGAGCCCGGCGTACCGCCCGCCCAGGACGTCCTCGGCCGGGATGTTCTCCTCCAGCCGGGCGAACCAGCGGCCCTGCTCCAGCCGCACCCACCGGTCCTGGGCGGCCAGCGGCAGGCTGCGCAGCAGCAGGTACGCGAAGCGGGCCTCGTGGTCGCGGATCGCCCAGTCGAAGACCCCGTACGACAGCAGGCCCTCGACGCGGGTGAGGTTCTGGTGTTCCTCCCGGGCGGCCAGCACGACGAGCAGCCGCGGGCCGAGGGGAGCGCCCACCCGCTTCTCCTCCCACGGCAGCTGCTCCAGCAGGGCGTCGATGCGCCCGGCCTCGTCGAGCCGGCGGACCACGTGGCGCAGGCGGGGACCCGGCTCGGGCGGGCCGGCGGTGGCGCTGCCGACCGGGCCCCCGGCGGTGGCCGTGCCGGCCGTGCCTCCGGCGGTGGGCGGGGCCGGCGCCAGCCCGGCCAGCAGCGCCAGCGCCTGGCTGCCCTGTCGCTGGCCGATCAGCCGCTCCACGTGGCGGAGCTGCTCACGCAGGCCGGTGTCCTCGTCCAGCCGGCCGGCCTCGGCGTCGGTCCCGCGCAGCGCCGTGATCTGCTCGCGCAGGGCGTCGGCGTCGCTGCCCCGCTCCGGCAGTTGCGTCAGCAGGCTCCGGAAGTGCCTCCCGCGGTCGCCGGTGAGCAGTTCCCGCAGGACGCTGGTGCGCAGGGCCCGCAGCACGTCCCGCGCGGTGCGCCGCTCGAGGGGACCGAGCCCTTCGGTGCTCAGCCCGCGCACGTTGCCGGCCTCCAGCAGGCGCAGCAGGTAGGGCGTCTGGCCGCCGAGCGCGGCGAGGGCGGCACCCGGGTAGAGCCGGTGGTGGCCGTCGTCGAGGTTGCGGCCCAGGTCGCTGCGCCGTGGCGACGGCAGGCTGTGCACCAGGCTCCGGGCGACGAGGAAGGGCAGCGTGTCCAGCACCCGCAGGCAGCCGCGCACGTCGTCGCCGGAGACCCACAGGCCGTCGAGCAGGTCGATGATCCGGGCCCGCTCGGCCCGGTAGCGGCGCTCGACCAGCTCGCTGAGCTGCGCCTCCAGCGGTCCGGTGCCGGTTTCCGCGTCGGGGGCCGGCGCGGGGCGGGCAGCGGTGGCGACGGCGCCGGTGTCGGCGGCGACCGCGTCGGCCGGCAGCCGGGCCGTCGGCGTCCAGAGCGCCCGCCCGGCCGCGGCCGCCTCGGCCAGCGCCCGTGCCTCGGCCTCCGGGTCGGTCACGCTCGTCGTCGTCGTCGACGCCGGCGCCGTGCTGGCCGCACTGCGCGCCGAGGGCCTGGCCGGGTACGCGCCCGGGGCGGCGGCGGCCTGCGCGAGGTGGCCGAGTTCGTGGGCGAGCAGGGCCCGCCCGGCGGCGCGCGTCGGGTCGTAGCCGGGGGCCAGGTGCAGCGCGCCGTCGGCGAGGAGCCCCTTCGCGCCGTGGTTGGCGGCCCGCCGTCCGGCCTCGCCGAGGTGCACCCGTACGGCGTCGGGCCGCAGGCCCAGCGCGGGGGCGTACCGCTCGACCAGGGCCCGGGTCAGCCCGGCCAGCTCGGCGTTCCGCTCGCCGGTCGGGGACTGCGGCCGGACGGCCGCCTCGCGCTCGCTCACCGGTCCACCTCCCGGCAGGCGGGCCGGCCCAACTGCGCCCAGATCGCCTCGGCCAGCGCTTGCGGCAGGTCCGTTCCCGGTGGCGCCGGCAGCGGGCCGGGCGGGGGAGAGGCGGGCGGCAGGCCGCGCTCGGCGAGCAGCCGGGCCAGCCGTACGCGCACCGCGTCGCCGAGCGCGGCGGGATCGGGCGCCTCGACCCCGGTGAGGACGAGTTCGCGGACGTCGACCTCGATGTTCATGACCACAGCCCCGGGTCGGCGGGCCGGTCGTGCTTGGCGTACTCGGCGGCCACGGCGTCGAGCACGTGCCGCATCCGGACGGGGGTGTGCTCCCCGGCGGCGACGAGCGCGGCCCGCAGGGCGACGGTGTGGATGTCGCCACCGGTCAGGTCCAGGCCGGCGAGCCGGTGCAGGTCGAGGCCCTCGGTGGCGACCTGCGGCGGGAAGGCACGCCGCCACAGGTCGGCCCGCTCGGCCGGGCCGGGATGCCCGAAGGGCACCAGCACCCGCAGCCGACGCAGGAACGCGGGGTCGATGGCGGTACGCATGTTCGTCGTCAGCACCGCCACGCCCCGGTACTGCTCCATGCGTTGCAGCAGGTACGACACCTCGATGTTGGCGTACCGGTCGTGGCTGTCCTTCACCTCGGACCGGCGGCCGAACAGCGCGTCGGCCTCGTCGAAGAGCAGCACGGTGCCGCCGCGTTCGGCGGCGTCGAAGACGCGACGGAGCTGCTTCTCGGTCTCGCCGATCCACTTGCTGACGACGGTGGCCAGGTCGACGCGGTGCAGGTCCAGGCCGAGCGCGCTGGCGAGGACCTCGGCGGCCAGGGTCTTGCCGGTGCCGCTCGGACCGGCGAAGAGGGCGGTGACCCCGAGCCCCCGCCCGGTACGCCGCCCGAAGCCTCGCTCGGCGAGCAGCGCGCGGCCGGCCGCGGCGGCGGTGAGCTGCCGCAGCTGGGCCAGGGCCGGGGCGGGCAGCACCAGGTCGTCCCAGCCGGCCTTCACGGCGATCCGTTCGGCCACCCCGTCGAGGTCCCGGCGGATCCGCTCGCGGACCAGGTCCCGGGCGAGCGCCGCCGGGTCGGTGGCGGGGCGGGCGGCGGTGGCGAGGATCTCGTGGTGGCCCAGGTCGAACTCGCGGGCCAGCGCGGCGGCGGGGCGTGCGGGCAGCAGCGCTCGCCACAGCGCCCGCTGCTCCTCGCGGGTGGGCCGGTCCACGTCGGGCCCGGCGGCTACCCCGTCGAGCGTGACGGCGCGCGGCACGGAGACGACGACGTCGCCGATGAGTCGCCCCAGCAGGTGCGCCACGACGCCCGTCTGCTCGGGCGGTTCGTCGCCGGTGAGCTCCACGACCAGCACGGGGTCGGCGAGCACCACCTCGCGGTTCCACAGCCGGGCCAGGGCGTCCCGGTCGGTGACGGCGCCGGGCAGGTCGGCCGCCGCCAGCCGGTGGGCGCGGCGGCCCACCGTCGCCGCCGCGGCGGCGACGACGTCCGTGCGGTCGGCCCGGTCCGGCCCGGTGACCCGCAGGGCCCGGCGGCCGGCCTGCCAGGCGGCGCAGAGGTCCGCCGCGGCCCGCCGCCGACTGCCCGGCAGGCCCGCCGGTGGTCCGGGCAGCTCGGTGACGTACGGCCGCAGCCGCTCGTCGAGCCGCCCGGCGCCGCGCGCCTCGTGCAGGATCCGCTCGTCGACGCGCAGCGGGGCGTGCGGCAGCGGTCCGTCACCGAGTTCGACCAGGCGGGCGGCGCGCAGCGGACGGTCGGGGGCGAGGGCGTCCCAGTGCCCGCCGGGCAGGGCGTCCAGGCACCAGGCGAAGGTGGGCGGGCGGTCCAGCAGGCCGAGTTCCCCCGTGACGGCGGCGACCAGCACGTCGCGTTCGAAGCCGGTGAGCCCGAACCCGGCCGCGATCCGGTCGAGGTGCCCGCCGTCCGGGCGGCCGGCCTGGGCGGGCTCGCCCTTGAGCAGCAGCCGGATCCGTTCCACCTCGGCGGCCAGCCCGTCGTCGGCCCGTTCGGCGACGGCGGGGGCGGGCCAGCGGGCGGCGGCGCGGGCGGCGGGCATCACAGCACCACGGAGGGGCCGGTGTACCGTCCGGAGGGGTCGGTGCTCAGCGGGCTGTCCACCCCGTCCACCCGCAGCCGCGCCAGGTACGCCCCGGCGGGCAGGTCGCGGAAGGCGAAGCGGACCCGGTCGGTGGCGCTGGCGCCGCCGGCGACGCCGTTGCCGGGCGGCGCGGGCAGGATCGTGCCGGCCGTCCCGGTCAGGGAGAGGGTGACCTGCTGCGTCGCCTCCACCTGCGGCTGCACGGTGACCGTGACCGTGCCGGTACGCAGCACCACCGAGTCCACGGTGCGGCTGGAGTCGACGACCACGTCGGCGGGAGCGACGGTGATCGTCGGCCGGTAGGTGACCGGCACGGCGTCGGAGCTGAGCGCCGCCCGGGGCGCGGGCGGGTCGCCCAGGTCGACGGAGTGGGTGACGACCAGTCCCCGCAGGCCGGCGGCGACGGGCCGGTCGAAGGCCGACAGGGGCACCCGCAGCTCGGTGGCCGACGCGGTGGTAGGGCTGGCGGTGGCCGTACCGACGCGGATGCGGGTGTCCGGGCCGGTCAGGTTGCGGCCGGTCACGACGAGGGTCGCGGCGGCGGTGACCGGGGTGCCGGTCGGCCCGTCGGCGCGTACGGCGTCGACCTCGGGGCCGCGCACGTCGACCGTGCCGGCCGTGACCGACCGCACCGGCAGGGGCTCGCGGGCTCCCCGCAGCGGGTCGATCAGCACCACCGAGACGTCGAGGAAGACGCTGCTGCGGTAGGGCGCGCTGAACGCCGACCAGAGCCGGAAGCTCTCCTCGCCGCCGGGGCTGTTGGCGACGCTGATCCGCAGCTGCTCCACCTGCTCGGCGAGGCGGGACTCGGCCACCGGCGCGGGCAGGGTCGCGTCCGGTGGGTCGGGCGCGAGGGACCGGCGGATCGCCGCGCGGGTCAGCACCGGCGTCTCGTGCAGCATCGCCAGCAGGTGCCCGAGGAGGATCTCGCCGGTCAGCGGGTCGTGGCCGTAGACGCTGGCCACGTAGTGCAGGTCGACGCCGAGCGGGACGGCGGCGACGTCGTCACCGGCGCCGTTGCGCGGCGGCGGACCGAGGTTGGCCCAGGTCGGGTTGCGGGTGACCCGGCTGAGGAACAGGTTGACCTGGTTGCCCTCCTGGTTGCCCACGCTCACCCGGTCCGGCGGGCCGGCGGTGACCGACACCCCGCCGACGGCCGACGACGCGCCGGTGGCCCGCAGGTACGCCATGAGCTGGGCGCGCAGCACGGCGGTGACGGCGGCGAGGGCGTACGCGGTGCTCATCGTGACCGTCCCTCCGCCTCGCGCAGGTAGGCCTCCAGTTCGGGGGCCGGTCCCGGGGCCACGGCGGGCGCCGGCGCGACCGGGGTGACCGGTGCGGGGGCGGCGGGCGCGGTGTGCCGCCCGGGGGCGAGCCGCACGTCGATGCGGCCGATGTGCAGGTGCACGGTGGGGCGTTCGGGCGCCCGGGCGGCGGCGCGGGTCACCGCCACGGCGCGCGCGGGCGGCGACTGCGGCGCGCGTGACGCGGGCACCGCGACCGTGGACACCGCGACCGTGGGCGCCGCGACCGGGGGAGTCGGTACGGCCGCGGGGAGGGCGGGCGGCGCGGGAACGGCCGGCGCGGCGGGCGGTGGGACCTGGTGGCGTGGTGCGGGGGGCGGCGGGTTCGGGGCGTCCCGCTCCGCCGCGTGCCGCACCGCGTCCGCCGGTACCGGCGGCCGGGTCGCGGGCGTGCCCGGCCGGTCGGGGGCCGGCGCGGTCGGCGCGACCGGCGCGGGCGGCGGCGTGCGCGGTGCGGCGGCCGGCGTGGCCGACCGGTCGCCGCCGGGGGCTGTCGGGGCCGCCGGAGCGGTCACCGGCGGGGACGCGGCGGGCGAGCCGGGTGGGGCCGCGCCCGACGCGCCCGCCACGGCGGGACGCGCCGCCGGCCGGTACGGCGTGGGGGTCGGCCGCTCCACGTCGTACGCCTCGACGTCGACGCCCGCCTGCGGCTGCTCCGGTTCGAACCGGCCGAGGGTGCGGGGCCGCAGCCGGGGCGCGGCGTCGACGGCGAGGGCGGCCAGCGCCGCCAGGTAGCCGGTCACGGGACCAGCTCCAGGTAGGCGGCGCGGCGGTGCGGCCCGAGGCCGAGCACCTGCGCCTCCGACCAGCCGTACGCGCGGGCCAGCCGGTGCACCTCGCCGAGCAGCCGCCGGACCCGGGCGTCGGCGGCCTGCCACGCCCAGGCGGGCACGTCGAGCAGCGCCTCGGTCGTGGTGCCGCAGCCCGGGCAGGTCAGGGTGACCGCGACGACCCCGAGCGGGTCGCGCTCGGCCATCACGGCCGACACCTCCGGCAGGGCGGCGGCGGGATCGTCCAGCGGCGGATCGGCGGCGAGCAGGCACGCCCGCAGCAGCCACCGCTCGGCCGCCGCCGCGTCCCCGGCCCGCGCCGCCGCCATCAGGTCGGCGGGGGTGGGCAGCCGCAGGGTCAGCCGGTGCCCCCGCCAGTCGAGCGTGAACGCCCCGGTGCCGACGCGCCGCGCGCCGCCGCGTGCGGAGTCGGCGGTCGGGTCCGACGCGGCGGCCAGCAGGTCGGCCACGGCGAAGCCGACCTCGAGCCGTTGCGGGCAGGCCGGGCAGTCGAGGGTGGCCTCCACCCGGCCGCCGGTCCAGGACCGGGCCGTACGCAGCAGCAGGGCCGCCACCTCGCCCACCGGCAGCCGGTCGGCGTCCTCGCGGCCCAGCAGCAGCAGGGGGCGCCGCGGCGCCGGCTGCCCGAGCGCGCGGTCCCAGGCGGAGACCAGCTCCACCTCGGTCGGCGGCGGCCCGGCGGTCACGAGGCGAGCCGGGGTTCGGCCGGCTCGGTGACCGCCTCGTCGCGTTCCCAGCCCTCGTTCTCCAGCTTGATGTGCTCGATCGCCACCGCGTTGGCGTTGGCGTCCAGCTCCGGCAGCGCCTGGTACTCCGACACCCAGCAGCGGAACAGCCGGTACGACTGGGCGACCTGCCCGGCCTCGTTGAGCAGCTCGATGGTGATGTCGCGCCGGAAGTCGGCCAGCGACGCCTCCGAGCCGAGGCCGGCGTGCAGCGCCCAGATCCGCCCGGCCCACTGGGCGAACTCGGCGTCGTGGGTCAGGCCGCGCTCCAGGGTGACGGCCTCGAACTCCGTACGCCCGGGGGACTTGCGGCTGGTCGACGGGTCGCCGCCGTCGCGGTGCTTGACCACCTCGGTGGTCCGCTTCAGCGCGCTGACCTTGCTGACCCCGGCCACGTAGCGGCCGTCCCACTTCACCCGGAACTTGAAGTTCTTGTACGGGTCGAAGCGCGTCGGATTGACCGCGAACTGCACCATGACTCACACCTCTCAGGACGGGCTCTGGCCGGCGAGCTGCTGGATCCGCACGATCACGAATTCGGCGGGTTTGAGGGGGGCGAACCCGACGACGACGTTCACCACGCCCCGGTCCCGGTCGTCGCCGGTGGTGGTCTCCGCGTCGCACCGCACCAGGTACGCCTCGCGCGGGGTACGCCCGGCGAACGCGCCCTTGCGGAACAGGTCCTGCATGAACGACGTCAGGTTCAGCCGCAGCTGGGCCCAGAGCGGCTCGTCGTTGGGCTCGAAGACGGCCCACTGGGTGCCCCGGAAGACGCTCTCCTCGATGTAGAGCGCGAGCCGGCGCACCGGCGTGTACTTCCACTGGCTGGCCAGCACGTCCGCGCCGGCGGTGGTGCGGGCCCCCCAGTTGACGGTGCCGACGACCGGGAACGTCCGCAGGCAGTTGAGCCCGAGCGGGTTGAGCACGCCGTTCTCGGCGTCGGTGAGCGGGTGGACCAGGTTGGTCACCCCGCGCAGCTGCGCCTCCGTGCCGGCCGGGGCCTTCCACACGCCGCGCTCGGTGTCCTGGCGGGCGTACAGGCCGGCTAGGGTGCCGCCGGGGGCGACCGTACGGGGCCGGAACCCGTCGGTCGGGTCGGGGATCCGCAGCCGGGGGAAGTGCGCCACGGCGTTGGGTCCCTTGACGCCGAGCTGGTTGATCCAGTCCAGCGCGCGGTCGGGGTCGTCCACCCCGGGCGGCGGGTCGACCAGCAGCATCGCCCGACGCCGGGCGCACAGCTCGTACGCGGCGGCCCAGACCGCGTCCGGGTCCACCCCGGTGTCGACGGCCCCCGGGTCGCCGGGCTTGGCGCGGGTCGCGTCGGGGATGCAGAGCAGGTTGAACAGGTCGGTCCTGAGCAGGGCGTAGATGCCGGTGTAGGCGGCCTCGGAGCCGATCAGCGCGGCGGCGCCGGGCAGAAGCGTGCCGTCCGAGCCGGTGACCAGGTCGCCCTGGCCGAGCCGCTTGGCGCCGACGGGGGTGTACCGGCCGACGTTCGTGGTGGCGCCGCCCAGGCCGAGCAGGGCCGCGCCGTCGGCCACGTCGCCGGAGGCGGTCGCGCCCGTGACGGTGAAGGCCGCGTCGACGGCCGCCGGGGCCACCAGCGGGTCCACGTCGCCGAGGACGCGCAGCCCGCCGTCGGCGGTGGGCAGCACCCGCACCCGCAGCCCGGCGGCCCCGTCGGCGGCCCCGAGCGCGGTGTTGATCTTCCGTTGCAGCAGCGCGGCCACGCCGGCGGGCGAGGACGGCAGCCGCTCGCCCTTCTCCAGCGCCGTCACGGTCACGGCGGCGACGGCCGGGACGGTCTTGGTGGGGTCCGCCGGGTCCGGCTTGGTGGGCCGGTCCGGCTGCACGGTGAGCCGGTAGTTCTTCGCGGCGTCCACCGTCGGCGCGCCGATGGCCGCGCCGAGGGTGCCGCTGGGCACCGGCCGGCCCGCGCCGCTCGCCCCGGCCCGGGCCCGCACGAGCGAGGAGCCACGGTCGGGGTCGTTGAGCGCGGCGACGGCGTACGCGGCGCTCGCCGGGTCGGACGACAGCCCGGTGAAGCGCTCGCTCGCGCCGGTCGCCGGGTCCTGGACGCTGAGGTTGAACGTCTTCGGGTCGGCCGCGTCGTCGTGGTCGACGTCGATCAGCAGCGCGCTGCCCCAGCTGCCGGTGCTCGCGGCGTCCAGCACCAGCGCCGACTTCGGACCGGCGCCCACCTTGTCGAGCAGGGTGACCGAGGCGGGGCGGGCGTCGGCGCGGGGCACCCGTACGACGAGCGCGGCGGAGCCGCCGTTGCGGAAGAACTGCTGCACGGCCAGGCTGAGTTCGGAGTCGCGGTCGACGCCGCCGAAGCGGCGCTCGAACTCGCCGAAGCTGTTCACCCGGACGGCGCGGTGCTCCGGGCCGGTGCGGACGTATCCGACGAAGGCGGCCACCCCGGTCGCCACGCCGATGACGGGTCGGACGCCGCTCGGGGCTTCCTCGATGTAGACGCCGGGATAGCTCGGAGTCACGGGCATGACTACCTCGTCTCGGAGTGGAAAGTCGGCTGCCCACACCCTCCGCCCGCAGGTCAGCGCCCTCTAGCGGGGACCCGACCGGGTTGCGACGCGAACCCGACACCTCGCACCGATGCGGTTACCGTCCGTGAACTGATCGGCCAGCGGGCCGCCGCTGAACGTCCCGGTCCGCGCGCCGTTCGGCCAGCACGGCGGGCCGGTCACCGGGCGGCGAGGGCCAGCACGCCCCGGTCCAGGACGATCCGTCCCGCCCCGTCGCCGACGCGGAAGAGCATGCCGTACGGGCGCCGCCAGGCGTGCACCGTCAGGGTGTCGCCAGCGTGCAGCGGCGCGTTGAAGCGGGCCCGGACGTGCCGTACGCGGGTCGGGTCGTCGCCGACGAGGGGCAGCAGGAGCCGGCCGGCGAAGCCGAAGGTGCACAGGCCGTGCAGGATCGGGCGGGGCAGCCCGGCGCGACCGGCGACGACCGGATCGGAGTGCAGCGGGTTGCGGTCGCCGCTGAGCCGGTAGAGCAGCGCCTGGTCCGGGCGGACGGCGGCGACGATCCGGTGCGCGGGCGGGCCGGTCGGCGCGCGCCAGGGGGTGGCCCGGGCGCGGCTGCCGCCGAAGCCGCCGGCGCCGATGACGAACATGGACCGGCGTACGACGGCCACCGTCGTGCCCGCCGGGTCGCGCAGCCGGGAGACCTGCTGGACCAGCGCGCCGCTGCCCTGGTCGTGCAGCGCGGTCACGGTGGCGGTGGTGTGCACCTGCCCGGCCGGCGGCAGCGGGCGGAACAGGGTGAGCGCCTCCTCCGCGTGCCGGACGGCGGTGGGGTCGCCCAGGGGCGGCGGGTCGGCGGCGAGGACGCTGGCGAAGGTCGGCAGCACCCGCTGCGGGTGGCCGGTCGAGTTCTCGGTGGTGAAGCGGAGTTCCGTGGCCGGGTCGCGCTGCCCCGCCCCGACCCCGAGGGCGTAGAGGATCGTCTCGGTGGAGGTCCAGGCCCGACGCGACGACGTACGCAGGCCGACGAGCGCCGGCAGCGGGCCGCCTCTTCCCGGTGTGCTCATCGGCGCGCCCCCGCCCGACCGCCCCCGCGCGCCTCGCGCTTCGCCGCCCGGCCGCGGTTCGGTCGTCCGCCGGCGGCACCTCGACCGCCTGGGCCATACGCGCGACTACGCAGAGTGGTCGACGTCATCGCCCCCGCGGCGGGTGCCGGCTCGGGGCGACCGGCATCGGCCCGTTTGTCCAGCGTGTTCATCGGACTCCCGGTTTGTGGCCGCAGATTCGATCCGCCGACCGTCGATCGCCGACGGCTACTGTCTGTTGCAGGAAGGTGAGGTCGAATCTCTTGACTGTGCCCACCGCCCAGCAGTAGCGTCCCATATTAAGCAACGGTAACCATAATATGAGCCGCTAGGTATCTGGGGTAGCCATGAGAATGCGAGCATTGCGAGCTGCGGTAGCAGCCCTGCTGGTGACCGCCGCCGTTGCGGCATGCGCGGAGAACCAGACCCCGACCGAGTCCGGTGGCGGCGAGGCGGCCCCTTCGGTGGCGGTCAACTTCGGTGTGGGCGTCGACCCGGCGTACTCCCCGATCTACCTCGCCGACCAGGAGAAGCTGTTCCAGGCCAACGGCCTGAACGTCACCGTCACCCAGTTCCAGGAGGGCACCGGTGGCCTCGACGCGATCCTGGCCAAGCAGGGCCAGGTCACCGCGAGCACCGAGTCGAGCCTGCTCAACCGGGCCACCCGGGGCGACATCAAGGGCCTGGCCGTCTTCTCGCAGTCGCCCAGCTTCATCAAGCTCGTGGCGCGCTCCGGCGTCGCCGACGTGGCCGGCATCAAGAAGTACGGCGTCGTCCCCGGCACGGTCAACGAGTACGCCACCAACAAGGTCCTCGCGGCGCGCGGCATCAGCCGGGAGTCCGTCGAGTTCGTCAACGCCTCGCCCGCCGAGATGCCGGCCCTGCTGCAACGCGGCGACGTGGACGGCTACATCATGTGGGAGCCGTGGCCCTCGCGCGGCGTCGCCAACGGCGGCAAGGTCCTGCTGACCAGCGGCGACATCGGCTACGTCTACAACCTGGTGATCGGCGTCGACGGCGCCTGGTACGAGGCCAACAAGGAGACCGCCAAGAAGGTCGTGCAGACCATCGCCCAGGCGTGCGAGCAGCTCACCAAGGACCCCGCCAAGGCGGGCACGGTCACCGAGAAGGCCATCAAGGTGCCGGCGAAGGAAGCCCAGACGCTGCTCGAGGGCGTCCAGTGCCAGGTCCGCGACTTCACCGACGACGACCTCAAGCGCTACGGCGAGATCGCCCAGTTCCAGCAGGACAGCAAGATCGTCACCCAGAAGGCGGACCCGGCGACCGTCATGGTCAAGGGGGTGGCGTGACAGTCGACGGCACCGCCCCCGCCACCTCCGCCGGGCTGCCCGCCAGCCGCGCCGGCTCCCCGATCCGCATCCGCGACGTCGACATCCGCTTCGGCGAGTTCGTGGCCGTCAGCGGCGCGAGCCTCGACATCGGTGCCGGTGAGCTCGTCTGCCTGCTCGGCCCGAGCGGCTGCGGCAAGTCCACGCTGCTCAACGCGGTCGCCGGGTTCGTCCGCCCGGCGGCCGGCGAGGTGACCTGCGGCGGCGAGCCGGTGACCGGGCCGGACGTGTCGCGGGGCGTGGTCTTCCAGAGCGCCGAGGCGCTGTTCCCCTGGCTGACCGTACGCCAGAACGTCGCCTTCGGACCGCAGATGCGCGGCGTGCCGAAGGCCCGGCGCGACGCGGTCGTCGACCGCTACCTGGCGATGGTCGGCCTCGCACACAGCGCCGAGCGGTTCCCCGAACAGCTCTCCGGCGGCATGCGCCAACGGGCCCAGCTGGCCCGGGTCCTGGCCAACGACCCCTCGGTCGTGCTGATGGACGAGCCGTTCGGCGCCCTGGACGCCCAGACCCGGCTGGTGATGCAGGTCGAACTCGACCGGATCTGGCGCGAGACCGGCGCCACGATCGTCTTCGTCACCCACGACATCGGCGAGGCCATCCTGCTCGGCGACCGGATCGTCACGATGACCGCGGGGCCGTCGGCGGCGATCAAGAAGGACTACCGCTGCGACCTGCCCCGGCCCCGCGACCTGACCGACCCGGCCTGCGCGGCGCTCTTCCGCGAGCTGCGCGAGGACATCGGCGCCGAGGTGGCCCGGACGCTGCGCGCCCAGGGGCTCGACGACGGCCACGACGGCCGACCCGGCGGCGGCCGGGCCGAGCGGACGGAGGGACGATGACCGTCGAGGCACCCACGGTCCCCGACCGCACCAGGGCGGCGGCGCCGACCGGCCCCCGCCGCAACCGCTGGCCCCGGCTGACCCGCATCGGGCTGTCGGTCCTGTCGGTGCTGCTCGGCGTGCTGATCTGGGACCTGGTCAGCCGCAACTACACCGCCTTCTTCCTGCCCTCGCCACGGCTCACCCTCGACGGCGCGGTCGAACTCGTCCGCGACGGAACCCTGTGGGACTCGGTCAGCGCGTCCTCGACCCGCATCCTCACCGGCTGGCTGCTCGGCGTGCTCGTCGGCGTACCGATGGGTCTGCTGATGGGCTGCATCCCCTGGCTGCGGCTGATGCTCGACCCGTACATCCAATTCTTCCGCTTCGTGCCGCCGATCGCCTTCGTCACCCTGGCGATCATCTGGCTCGGGCCGGGGGAGGCGTCGAAGGTGGCGCTGATCTTCTACACCACCGTCTTCATCGTCGCCCTCAACACCCTGGCCGGGGTGCTGTCGGTCAACGAGATCCGGATGCGCGCGGCCCGCGCCCTCGGCGCCGGCCCCGTACGCAGCCTGGTCTCGGTCGTGCTGCCGTCGACGGTGCCGCACGTGGTCACCGGGGCCCGGCTGGCGATGGGCAACTCGTTCCTGACGATCGTCTCCGCCGAGATCGTCGCCGCCCAGAGCGGCCTTGGCTCGCTGATCTGGACGGCCCGCAACTACGCCAAGACCGAGTGGGTCTTCGTGGGCATCATCGCCCTGGGCCTGCTCGGCTACCTCTTCGACTGGATCCTGCGGCTGGTCACGGGACGGACCCTGCGCCGCTACGGCGTGACGTTCTAGTCGCCGACGCCATCCACCCCTACCCGAAAGGCTCGCCATGCTCTGCATCGGCGTCGACATCGGTGGCACCTTCACCGACGTCATCGTCTACGAGCCGGCCACCGCCCGGCTCGCCGAGGCCAAGACCCTCTCCACCCCGCACGACCCCGCGGCGGCGATCTTCGAGGGCCTCGCCAAGCTCGGCGTCAGCCTGGACACCGTCGACCGGTTCGTGCACGGCACCACCCGGGTCACCAACGCGCTGCTCGAAGGCTCCGGCGAGCCGGTGGCCGTACTGGCGACCGAGGGCTTCCGGGACGTGCTGGAGATGGGCCTCGGGCACCGGCCCCGCCTCTACAGCGTCAAGGAGAGCGCCCGGCCGCCGCTCGTCGCGCGCCGGCACCGGCACGTGCTGCGCGAGCGCATCGCCGCCGACGGCAGCGTCGTACGGCCGCTTGACGCCGACGAGCTGGACGAGGCACTCGACCGGGTGGCCGCCGCCGGGCCCCGGGCGGTGGCGGTCTGCCTGCTGCACTCGTACCGCAATCCCGCGCACGAGCGGGCCGCGGCGCGGCGGCTGGCGGAGCGGCACCCCGGCCTGGTCTGCACCGTCTCCTCCGACGTGGTGCCGGAGCAGGGCGAGTACGAGCGCTTCGCCACCACCGTGCTCAACGCGAGCGTGCGGGCGACCGTCGCCGACTACCTGCGCGGGCTCGGTGACGCCCTCGCCGACGGCGGATACGCCCACCCCCTGTCGATCATGACGAGCAGCGGCGGTGTCGTCTCCACCGACGAGGCCGGGCGGCTGCCGATCAACCTGGCCCTCTCCGGGCCCGCCGGCGGGGTCGCCGCCAGCGTCCACCTGGCCTCGCTCGCCGGCTATCCGAACGTCATCACCTGCGACATCGGCGGCACCAGCACGGACGTCTGCCTGATCAAGAACGGCACCCCGTTGATGACCAACGACGGGAAGATCGCCGGCTACCCGAACCGCACCTTCCAGGTCGAGATCAACACCATCGGCGCAGGCGGCGGCTCGATCGCCTGGCGCGACCTGGGCGGGGAACTGCGCGTCGGGCCGCGCAGCGCCGGCTCCACCCCCGGCCCGGCCGCCTACGGCCGGGGCGGCACCGAGCCGACCACCACCGACGCGCACCTGCTCGTCGGCCACCTCGACCCGAGCGATCGCCTGGGCGGGGAGGTGCCCCTGGACCCCGACGCCGCCCGCGCCGCCCTGGCCGGGCTGGCCGGCACGTTCGGCCTCGACGAGCTGGAGCTGGCGCGCGGCATCCTGACGCTCGCCACGGTCAAGATGACCAGCGCCATCAAGGAGATCTCCGTGGCGTGCGGACACGACCCGCGCGACTTCGTGCTGATGCCCTTCGGCGGCGCCGGCCCGATGCACGCCACCGACCTCGCCGATGAACTCGGCATCCGCCGGGTCCTCGTACCGCCGGTGCCGGGCAACTTCTCCGCGCTCGGCTTCGTCACCGCCCAGGCCCGCCACGACTACGTGCGTACCGTCCTGGTGCCGGCCGACGACGACGGCCTGGCTGCCGCCCGGGCGGCCCTGGCCGACCTGCGCGACGGCGCCCTGGCCCAGCTCAAGGCCGAGGACGGCGTCGAGCCGGACCAGGTCAGCTTCGGCCTCTCGGTCGGCATGCGGTTCCGGGGGCAGAGCTTCGACCTCGCCGTCGCCCTGCCCGAGCTGCCGGCCACGGCCGACGAGCTGGTGGCGGCCTTCCACGCCGCCTACGCCGAGCGCTACGCCTACACCCGCTCCGACCACCCCGCCGAGATCGTCAACTGCCGGCTCACCGCGTTCGGGCCCCGCCCGGCCGTGCGCTTCGCCGCCCCGGCCGGCGGCCCGGCGCAGCCCGGCACGACCCGCCTCTACCGCACGGGCGGCTGGGTCGAGGCCAGTGTGTGGCGCCGCGCCGACCTGGGCCCCGACTCCGTCGTGGCCGGCCCCGCCGTCGTACGGGAGAACGGCAGCACCACCGTCGTCGGCGGCGGCTGGAGCGCCACGGTCGACGACCACGGAAACCTGCTGCTGACCAAGGAGTGACCCGTGATCCCGCCAGCGCTCGACCTCACCGTGCTGGAGCGCGCCGCCCGGCAGCCGGACCGCGCCCTGTACGTCTTCGACGACCCGGACCGGCCCGTGACGACGGGGGAGTTCGCCGACCTCGCCGGCCGGGCGGCGGCCGTCCTGGCGGCCCAGGGCGTCGGCCGTGGCGACCGGATCGCGGTCTGGGCCGAGAACGGGCTGGCCTGGCTGGTGCTGCTGGCCGCCGCGGCCTGGCGGGGCGCCGCCCTGACCACCCTGCACCCCGGCCTCACCGGGCCCGAGCTGACCTCGGCGCTGGCCCGCGCCCGACCACGGCGGCTCTTCGCCGCCGAGCGGGTCCGCGACCGGCCCGGCCCGCCCACCGTCACCCGGGCCCTGGCGGGGCTGCCGCCGGGCGAGCGCCCGGACGGCTGGCACGTCCTCGGCGCGGACCTGGGCGCGGCGGCGCTGGCGGGGCTGCCCGGCTGGGACGACCCGGTCCCGCCGCCCGTCGGCGATCCGGACGCCGCCTGCAACATCCAGTTCACCTCCGGCTCCACCGGCCCGGCCAAGATGGTGTCGCTGAGTGCGGCCAACCTGCTGACCAACGCGGTCTGGACGGCCGAGGCGGCCCGGCTGCGCCCCGACGACCGGATCGCCTCGCCGCTGCCGCTGGCCCACGCGGCGGGGCTCGGCAGCGGGGCGATGCTGGCGCTGGTGACCGGCGCGCTGTGGGTCTCCACCCGCAGGTTCCGCACCGAGCCGGTGCTCGACCAGATCGAGCGGCACGCGTGCACGGTGGTGCAGGCCGTACCCACCATGGCGTCGATGCTCGCCGACCACGTCGAGCGTGACCCCGGACGCTGGGACCTGTCGTCGTTGCGGGTCGGCTTCCTCGGCGGCGCCACCTGCACCCCGGCGCTGCTCACCCGCACCCGCCGGGTCCTCGGACTCGACCGGGTGGCGGTCGTCTACGGCCAGACCGAGGCCGGCCCGACGATCAGCCTGGACCCCGGCGACGGAAGCTGGGGGCCGCCCGGGCACACCGTCGGACGCGTCCTGCCGGCCCTTGAGGCCACCGTGGTCGACCCCGCCACCCGTGCCCCGATGCCCGCCGGGCAGGTCGGTGAGCTGCTGGTACGCGGAGAATCGGTCACCCGCGGCTACGCCGACGACCCGTTCACCACCGCCGCCGCGATCACCAGCGACGGCTGGCTGCGCACCGGCGACCTTGGCGCGCTGACCGGCGACCGGGTCCTCACCCTGGCCGGCCGGATCAAGGAACTGATCATCCGTGGCGGCGAGAACGTGCACCCCGCCGAGGTCGAGGCCGTGCTCGCCGACGACCCGGCCGTGGCCCGGGTGTGCGTCCTCGGCGTGCCGTCGCCGCGCTGGGGGGAGGAGGTCGCGGCCCTGGTCGTGACCGTCCCCGGTGGGCGCTGCGACGTCGACCGGCTCACCCGGGCCGCCACGGAACGGCTGGCCCGGCACAAGGTGCCGACCCTGATCCGTACGGTCGCCGACCTGCCGCTGCTGCCGTCGGGGAAGGTCGACCGGCGGGCCGCGCGGGACCTGCTCGTCGCTCCGGGGGAGGAACGCTGATGCAGCTCGGCTCGTGTTTCCTGGACTCGCTGACCGTCACCAGCTTCTTCGGCAACGCCGAGATGCGCGGGGTCTTCAACGACCGGCAGCTCATGCAGTCGTGGCTCGACGTCGAGGCCGCCCTCGCCCGGGGCCAGGCGAAACTGGGCGTCATCCCGTCCGCCGCCGCGCAGGCCATCACCGAGGCCGCCCGCGTCGAGCGGCTCGACACGGCGGTGCTCGCCGCCGACGCCGCCGACACCGTGCACCCCCTCGTGCCGCTGGTGCGCGCGCTCACCGCCGCCTGCCCCGGCGACGCCGGCCGCTACGTCCACCTCGGCGCCACCACCCAGGACGTGATGGACACCGGCTTCGTCCTGCGGGCCCGCGACGGACTGGACATCGTGCAGCGGCAGGTCGACGAGCTGGTCCGCGCGCTGCGCCGGCTGGCGCTGCGCCACCGCGCCACCCCGATGGCCGCCCGCACCCACGGGCAGCAGGCGCTGCCGACCACCTTCGGCCTGCGCTGCGCGGTGTGGCAGGACGAGCTGCAACGCCACCGCGTCCGGCTGCGGCAACTGCGCCAGCGGCTGCTGGTGACGAGCATGGGCGGCGCGGCCGGCACGATGGCCGGCTACGGCCCGCAGGCGTTCGCACTGGAGCAGGCCGTCGCCGCCGACCTGGGGCTCGGCGTCGCCGCCACCCCGTGGCACGCCACCCAGGACCGCTTCGCCGAGTGCCTGATGGTCTTCGGCCTCGTCGCGGCCAGCGCCGAGAAGCTGGCCCGGGAGGTCTACTTCCTCGGCCGCACCGAGGTCGGCGAGGCGTACGAGTCGCAGCGGTCCACCCAGGTCGGCAGCAGCACGATGCCCCACAAGCGCAACCCGATCCGCTGCGAGGCGGTGATCGCCGCCGCCGGCACCCTGCGGGCCCAGGTGCCTCTGGCGTTGCAGACCATGGTCGCCCAGGACGACCGGGACATGGGCGTCGGGATGACGCTGTGGAAGCTGCTGCCGGAGTGCTTCATCCTGCTGGGCGGCGCGTTGCAGCGGCTGGTCGACGTCTTCAACGACCTCGGCGTCAACCCCGACCGGATGCGCGCCAACCTCGACCTCACCGGCGGGCTCGTGCTCTCCGAGGCGGTGATGCTGCGCCTGGCCGGCCCGCTCGGCCGGGAGCAGGCCCACCACCTGGTCATGCGGATCGTCCGCGACAGCCTGGAGCAGGGCCGCCCGTTCGCCGAGGCGCTGCGCGCCGACGCCGAGGTGGCCGCCGCCCTGCCCACGGCGGAACTCGCCGGCCTGCTGGACCCGCTGTCGTACGTCGGCCACGCCGCCGCGCTGGTCGACCGCGCCCTACTGAACTCGGAGTCGCCATGACCGACGCACACCGCGCCGAGGAGTCCGTGCTGCTGCACCGCGACGGCCGACTCGCCCGGGTGACGCTGAACCGGCCCGCCCGGCGCAACAGCTTCGACCTGGCGATGCTCGCCCGCTTCGAGGACGTGCTGCACGAGCTGTCGCGCGACGACGGGACCGAGGTCGTCCTGCTCACCGGCGCGGGCACCGCGTTCTGCGCCGGCACCGACCTGCACGAGCTGGCGACCCTCGACGCCCGGGCCACGATGTCCGTCCAGCGCCGCACCGCCGAGCTGGTCGAACGCTGGTACCGGCTGGAGCAGAGCACCGTCGCGGCGTTGAACGGCCCGGCCATCGGCTCCGGGGCGGTGCTCGGCCTGGCCAGCGACCTGCGGGTGGCCGCCGACACCTGCTTCGCGACCTTCCCGGAGGTGGGCTTCGGCATCCCGCTGACCTGGAGCGGCATGGCGATCCTCGCCGACCTCGTCGGCGCCGACCTGGCCAAGCGCTGGCTGCTGCTGGGCGACCGGATCCCCGCCGACGAGCTGCGCGACCTGCGGCTGGTGACCGAGGTGGTGGAGCCGGGGCGGCTCGCCGACGCCGCGACCGGGCTCGCCGAGCGGCTGCTGGCCACCTCCGCCGTCGGGCGGTCGATGACCAAACGGGCGGCCCGCCTGGCCGGGCCCCGGTTCGAGGCCGCCGCCAACGACTCCTACCTCGGCGCGCTGAGCGTCGCGCTGCGCCCCGCCGGCGACTACCTCGCCCGGGATCCCCGGTGAGGGCCGGCGAGGCGATCGCCGACGCCATCGTGGCGCACGGGGTCGACACCATCTTCGGGCTGCTCGGCGACGCCAACATGTTCCTGGTCGCGGACCTGGTCCAGCGCCACGGCGTCCGCTTCGTGGCGGCCCGCAACGAGAACGCCGCGGTGATGATGGCCGACGGCTGGGCCCGCGCCACCGGCCGGTGCGGCGTCGTCACCGTGACCCAGGGCCCCGGCCTGGCGGTCGCCGGCGCCGCGCTGACCATCGCCCGGCAGGCCGGCACGCCGCTGGTCCTGATCGCCGGCGACACCCCGCCCGGCGACCCGCTGCACGTGCAGAGCTTCCCGCAGCAGCCGTTCGCGCTGGCCACCGCCGGGGCGTTCGTGCCCGTGGTGGCGCCGGCCACCGCCGCCCGCGACGTCGGCCTGGCGTTCCGCGCCGCCGCCGAACGGCCCGGCCCGGTCGTCCTCGACGTCCCCATCGACCTCCAGGACGAGCCGGTGCCCGCCGGGGCCGTGCCCGCGCCGGCCGTCGTCGCGTACCGGCCCGCGTCGCCGGCGCCGACCGACGCGGCGGTCGCCGAGCTGGTCGGCCTGCTGGCCGCCGCCCGCCGCCCGGTGCTGCTGGCCGGGCGGGGCGCCGAGGCGGCGGCCGACGACGTACGCCGGCTCGCCGACTGGTGCGGCGCGGTGCTCGCCACCACCGTGCTGGCCGCCGGGCTCTTCGCCGGCCACCCGTACCACCTGGGGGTGGCCGGGGGACTGGCCCGCCCGCTGACCCGGCGGGTGCTGGCCGAGGCGGACCTGGTGGTCACCCTCGGGGCGGGACTCAACCGGTGGACGGCCGACCACGGCGCGCTCTTCCCCGGGGCGCGGGTGGTCGCGGTCGACGTCGACGCGCGGGCGCTGGGCGCGCGGTGGCCCGTCGACCTGGGGATCGTCGGGGACGCGGCGGTCACCGCGCGGGCCGTGACGGCCCGGCTCGACCCGCTCGAGCGCCCGCAGTGGCGCAGTCCCGCCCTGGCCGCGCAGATCGCCGCGGCCGACCCGTTCGACGGCATCGCGTTCGTCGAGGGCGCGGCGGGCATCGACCCCCGGGCGTTCATGCGGATCTGCGCCCGGCGGCTGCCCGCCCGGCGCACCACCGTGGTGGGCGTGGGGCAGTTCGGGGGCTGGCCGAACCTGCTGCTCGACTCGTCCGCCGTGGACCGCGCGTTCATCGCGCCCTGGGAGTTCGGCAGCATCGGCGTCGGCCTGCCGTACGCCGTCGGGGCCGGGGTGGGCCGACCGGACCGGCCGGTGGTCGCCTTCGAGGGCGACGGCAGCCTGCTCACCGGCCTCGGTGAGCTGGACACGCTGGCCCGGGTCGGTGCGCCGGTACTGCTGGTGGTCCTCGACGACGGCGGCTACGGCGCGGAGGTGCGCAAGTTCGCCCCGCGCGGGGTCGACCCGGCGCTGGCCCGGTTCCCGGCCCGGGACCTGGCGGCGGTGGCCCGGTCCCTGGGCGTACCGGCCTGGACGGTCACCGACGAGGCGAGCGCCGAGGCGGCCCTCGACGCGGCGCTGCCGGTGACCGGGCCGGCGGTGCTGCACGTGCGGGTCCTGCCCGAGGTCACCCAGGAGCGGTTCTGAGGGCGTACGCCCCACCGCGCCGCCGCCGGCACCTGACGCGGTGCCGGCGCGACGGCGGGGGCCCGTGGTGACCGGTTCGTGGGTGGCGCGCTCAGTCGCCCCACCGGTCGCCGAAGCCGTGGCCGAGCTGGCGGGACAGCTCGGCGGCGGTACGGCAGGCGGCGTCGGCCAGCTCCCGGGTGCGGGTGTCGTCCAGGCGGAAGATCGGCCCGGAGATGCTGATCGCGGCGGCCACCCGGTCGTGCCGGTCGCGTACGGGGGCGGCCACCACCCGCAGCCCGTGTTCGCTCTCCTGGTCGTTGAGCGCCCAGCCCTGCCGCCGCACGGTGGCCATGTGCGCCACGAAGGTGTCCAGGTCGGTGATGGTGTTGCTGGTCATCGCCGTGAACGGCACGGTGGCGAGCAGGGCGCGCAGGGCGTCGTCGTCGTGGTCGACGAGCAGGGCCTTGCCGGCCGCGCTGCACCACAGGGGGATGCGCCGGCCGAGGCGGGAGACGAGCTGCACGTTGCGGGTGCCCTGCACGACGTAGAGCGAGATGGCGTCGGAGCCCTCCAGGACGGCGAGGTTGACGCTCTCGCCCTCCCGCTCGGCGAGCTGGTGCAGCAGGGGCCGGGCCAGCGCGTGCAGGTCGATCCCGGCGAGGAAGCGGGCGCCCAGCTCGAAGACCGCGACGCCGAGGCGGTAGGTGCCGTTCTCCTCGTTGCGTTGCAGGAAGCCGGCGTCGGCCAGCGCGCGGAACAGCCGGCTGGCCGTGGACTTGTGCAGGCCCAGTTCGCGGCTGACGTCGCTGACCTTGCGCTCGACGGCGTCACCCCGGAAGGCCAGCAGGACGCCCAGGGCGCGGTCCAGCGCCTGGGTGCCCGACTCGCGGGGGGCGGCGCCCTCGTCGGGCGTCGGGTCAGTGGCGTACGACATCTTGCTTCCCTGCCTTTCCGGCTGCTAGGTTTCATAATATAACTCTAGGACCACATGATGGTCCAATGCACGGTGGTCCACTCGCCCCGACCAGTCCAGGTCCCCTCCGGCGGAAGACACGGACCGACACCGGAATCAGTGAGGCATCCGCATGACCGTGAATCCGATCGACCTGGAAGTCGTCACCGAGAGTCTCATCTCGATCGTCCGCGAGATGCGGCAGACGATCTTCCGTACCGCGCACTCGCCGGTGATCGCCGACGCCCAGGACTTCTCCTGCGCGCTGTTCGACCCCTCCGGGCAGATGGTCGCCCAGGGCCGCGACATGCCGGGACACGTCATCGCCATGCCCGCCTCGGTGGCCGAGATCTTCGCCGACTTCGCCGCCGAGATGCGCCCCGGCGACCTCTACATCGTCAACGACCCGTACCGGGGCGGCAGCCACCTCAACGACGTCACCCTGATCAGCCCGGTCTTCGTCGACGGGCAGATGTTCCTCTTCCCCTGCGTCCGGATGCACTGGGCCGACATCGGCGGCATGACCCCGGGCAGCGTGTCCGGCCAGGCCACCGAGATCCTCCAGGAGGGGCTGCGGATACCGCCGATCAGGCTGATCGAGGCGGGCCGACCCAACCGGGCCGCCTTCGACATCCTCTTCGCCAACGTCCGGATGGCCGAGGAGCGCCGCGGCGACCTCGAGTCCAGCATCGCCGCCTGCCACACGGCGCAGCGCCGGCTGCGGGAACTCGTCGACCGCTGGGGCACCGGGCTGATCCTCGACTGCGTCGCGGCCAACATGGACCGCACCGAGCAGCGGCTGCGCGACATGATCCGGTCGCTGCCCGACGGCACCTACCGCTACGAGGACTACCTCGACCTCTACACCGACGGCGACTACGACGCCGCGATCGTGCGCTGCCGGCTGACCGTCGACGGCGACGAGATCGAAGCCGACTTCCGGGGCTCCTCCACCCAGGTCGCCGCCGTGGTCAACTCGTCGCGGGCGATGACCGTCGCCGGGGTGTTCATCGCGGTCAAGTCCGCCCTCGACCCCGGCGGCCTGGTCAACCACGGCGCGTTCCGGCCCCTGCGGGTGCTCACCGAACCCGGCACGGTGGTGCACGTCAGCTACCCGGCCCCGGCCAACGCCCACAGCGAGGTCCGCAAGCGGGTCATCTCCGCGGTGATGGCCGCGTTGAGCCAGGTGGCGCCCGACCTCATCGCCGCCGACCAGTTCGGCACCACCTTCCAGAACCTCATCGGCGGCGTGGACGAGCACACCGGTCAGCCCTACCTCTACTACGACTACCCGGCCGGCGGCAACGGCGGGTTCCTCGAATCCGACGGCCCCAGCGCGATGAACCCGGTCGACCTCGGCGACATCTCCACCATCCAGTCCGTCGAACGGCTGGAGACCGAGATCCCGATCCTGGTCGAGGCGTGCGAACTGCGCGCCGGCTCCTGCGGAGACGGTACCCACCGGGGCGGCCTCGGCAGCCGACGGGAGACCCGGCTGCTGGCCAGCGGCGGGTCGTACTCGGTGCAGACCGACCGCACCACCGTCCCCCCGTACGGGCTGCGCCACGGCGGCCCCGGCGCCCCGACGGTCACCCACCTGCGCCGCGCCGACGGCCGACGGGTCGACTTCGACACCCCCGGCAAGATCGCCGGCTTCCCCATGCGGGCCGGGGACGTGCTGATCATGGAGTCCGCCGGAGGCGGCGGCTGGGGCGACCCCCTGGACCGGGCGCCCGACGCCGTCGCCGAGGACGTCCGCCAGGACTACCTGACCGGCGACGAGGCCCGCCAGCGCTACGGCGTGGTCCTCGACGACGCCGGCGAGGCCGACCCCGCCGCCACCGCCGAACTGCGCCAGCGGCTGCGGGACGAGCGGAACTGGCTGCGCCTCGCCACCACCGACCGGCCCGCCTACACCGGGCGGCGCGGCCAACGCCGGCTGGCCTACGTCGCACCCGGCAGCGGCCTGGCCGAGGAGAGCCTCGTCGAGCTGCACGGCGTACACCCGGCGCCCCTGCGGGCCTGGCTGCGCCACGACGCCGCGCTCGCCGCCGACGAGATCGCCCTCGACGACGACGGGATGCAGATCCTCGGCGCCACCGCCGCGCACCGCGCGTACGTGCGCGTCCTCGCGGGGGAGGGACGGTCGTGAGCCGGGTCTTCCGGGTGCCGGTGGCGACCACCAACCCCCGCGCCGTTCGCGGCACCGGCGCCGGCAGCGCCCCGGCCCCGCAGGCCGCGCCCGCCCGGGCCGGCATCGTCGCCGGCTGCCTCAGCCCGCATCCGCCCCACCTGATCTACGCCGAGAACCCGCCGCAGAACGAACCCCGTTCCACCGGCGGCTGGGAGACGCTGCGCTGGGCCTACGAGCGGCTGCGCCGGCGCATCCAGGAGGTGCACCGACCCGACGTGCTGATCGTGCACGCCCCGCACTGGATCACGATGGTCGGCCACCACGTCAACTGCGTGCCCAACCCGCGCGGCATCTCCGTCGAGCCGATCTTCCCGCACCTCTTCCGGTACCGGTACGACTTCCGTAGCGACGTCGAACTCGGCGAGGCCATCGTCGAGGAGGCCAGCGGCCTCGGCCTGGTCACCCGCGCGATGCGCGACCCCCGGGTACGCGTCGACTACGCCACCATCGGCGCGCTGCACCTGGTCAACCCCGCCTGGGACATCCCCGTGGTCTCCCTGTCGGCGAACAACAACCCGTACTTCTACTCCGACGCGTCCCTGGAGGAGATGGAGGTGCTCGGCGAGGCCACCCGCCGCGCCGTCGAGGCCACCGGCCGCCGCGCCGTGCTGGTCGCCTCCAACTCCCTGTCGCACCTGCACTGGCACGAGGAGCCGGAGCTGCCGGAGGACATGGAACGCGAACACCCGTACAACAACCACCAGTACCGGTGGGACATGAAGCTGCTCGAAGCGATCCGCCGGGGGCCGACCGCCCCGCTGCGGGAACTCATCACCGAACACATCGAGGCCACCGCGTCGGAGACGAAGGCCGGCAGCCTCACCTGGCTGCTCGCCGCGATGGGCTGGCCCAAGGTCGCCGGTGACGTGCTCGGCTACGGCACGATCATCGGCACCGGAAACGCCGTCGTCGAGTGGCTGCCCGAGGGGAGCCCCCATGGCTGACCGGACCGGAATCGTCGCCGGCGCACTCCTGCCCGGCATGCCCCACCTGCTCGCGAAGGAACCCGCACCGAGCTGGAAAGCGCTGGCCTCGGCCGCGCGCGACGTGGGCGAACGGCTGCGCCGGCTGGAGCCCGACGTCGTCCTGCTGCTGTCCACCCAGTGGTTCACCGTCCTCGGCCACCAGTTCCAGTGCGACCCCAACCCGCGCGGCGAACACGTCGACGAGAACTGGTACGCCTACGACTACGGCCTGCTCCGCTACGACCTGCGCTTCGACGTGGAGTTCAGTGAGCGGTGGGCCGATCGGGTGCGGGCCGACGGCAAGCAGGCGCGCCGCACCCGCTACGAGGGATTCCCGATCGACGCCGGCACCATCGTCACCTCGGCGCTGCTCGACCCGGAGCGCAAGCTGCGCTGGGCGCAGGTCTCCTGCAACCTGTACGCCGACGCCGACACCCTCGCCGACGTCGGCCGGGCCGGTGCCGCCGCCGCCCGCGACGCCGGCCTACGCGCCGCCGTCGTCGTGGTCAGCGGCCTGTCCTCCGGGCTGATCCAGCAGTGGATCGAGCCCGGGCAGGACCACATCGGCGCGCCCGCGCACGAGCAGTGGAACACCCGCGTACTCGACCTGCTCACCGCCGGCAAGGTCGACGAGGCGCTCGCGATCCGCGAGGACTACGCCCGGCAGGCGCAGGCGGACAGCCAGTTCCGCGCCCTCGCGTTCGCCGCCGGGACCGGCGCCGCGAGCGGCCCCGCGCAGCTGCACTCGTACGGCCCGATCTGGGGCACCGGCGCCGCCGTCCTGTCCTGGAACCTGCCCGAGCGTCCCTGACCGAAGCCGACCCGCAACCAGAGCAAGGAGCAGACATGCGAAACGTGGCCGTGGGCTTCGTCGAAGCCGAGGGTTTCACCCCCATCTTCGACGCCGTCGACGCGATGGTTAAGGCCACCGAGGTCGAGGTGACGAAGGTCGTACGCCTCGGCGGCGGCATCGTCGCGGTCGCCGTGCGCGGCGACCTCGCCACCGTCGAGGAGGCGGTGGACATCGGCGAGGAGACCGCCCGGACGCGCAGCCGCTCGGTGCGCTCGATCGTCTTCGCCAGCCCCTGCGACGCGGTGAGCGCGCTGGCCGCCGAGCCTGACCTCGTCGGCAACTGACAACCGGGTAAGGAGAATCAGACATGTCCTCCGACATCGCGATCGGAATCGTCGAGACACGCGGCCTGGTGGCGCTCTCGGCGGGGATCGAAGCCATGATCAAGACCGCCGACGTCCGGTGCGTGGCCGTGGAACGGGTCACCAGCGGCTACCTCGCGGTCGCCGTCCGGGGCACCCTCGCCGCCGTACGCCAGGCCGTCTCCGCCGGAGAAGCCGCCATCCGCGCCCACGGCGAGCTGCGCAGCTCCCAGGTCTACCCGAAGCCCCACCCGACCACGGCGGCCCTGCTGGACGCGCCCGAACCGGCCCGCATCCGCGAGGTCATCGCCGGCCTGCGGGGAGAAACCGATGGTGCTCGGTGAGGTCGTCGGCAAGGTGTGGGCCGACCGCATCCTGCCGGCGTTGCAGGGCAGGCGGCTCGTCCTGGTCCGGCCGCGCGGAGACGGGCCCGACCTCGTCGCCGTCGACCCCCTGAACGTCGGCGTCGGCACCACCGTCCTGGTCGTCACCGACGAGGCCGCCGCGGCCGTGACCGGCCAACCCACCGTGGACGCCGCCGTGGTCGCGCTCGTCGCCGACCCCGGCAGCGAGCGGACCGACCCCACCACCTGAACCGGAAGGGACACCCGACCATGCCCGAGTCATCCTGGCCGGTGAGCCTGCGCGACGGCCACCCGAGCGCCGACCCGCCGACCCTGCGCAACTTCGTCGGTGGTGAGTTCGTCGAGGGTGGGCGGCGGTTCGTCAAGCGCAGTCCGGTGACGGGTGAGTCGGTGTTCGAGGTGGTGGAGGCGGATCGGGCGTGCGTGGACGACGCGGTCGCCGCCGCACGGGCGGCGCTGCGGGGGCCGTGGGGTCGGATGGGGGAGCGGGAACGCGCGGAGGTGTTGCGTCGGGTGGCTGACGAGTTGGAGCGCCGTTTCGATGATCTGGTGACCGCTGAGGTGGCGGATACGGGTAAGTCGATCTCGCAGGCGCGCACGTTGGACATTCCGCGTGGTGCGGCGAATTTCCGGGCGTTCGCGGAGATCGTGGCGACGGCGCCGACGGAGTCGTTCACGACGGTCACGCCGTCGGGTGGGCGGGCGCTGAACTACGCCGTGCGTAAGCCGGTCGGGGTGGTGGCGGTGATCGTGCCGTGGAACCTGCCGCTGCTGCTGCTCACCTGGAAGGTCGCTCCGGCGTTGGCGTGCGGCAATGCCGTGATCGTGAAGCCCAGTGAGGAGACGCCGGCGTCGGCGACGCTGTTGGCGGAGGTGATGGCCGCTGCCGGGGTGCCGGAGGGTGGGTTCAACCTGGTGCACGGGTTCGGCCCGGATTCGGCGGGGGAGTTCCTGACCCGGCATCCGGACGTCGATGCGATCACGTTCACCGGCGAGTCGGCGACCGGGAGCACGATCATGCGGGCGGCGGCTGACGGGGTGAGGCCGGTGTCGTTCGAGTTGGGTGGCAAGAACGCCGGTCTGGTGTTCGCCGACGCCGACCTCGACGCGGCGGTGGCGGGTTCGGTGCGGTCGAGTTTCACCAATGGTGGTCAGGTGTGCCTTTGCACGGAGCGGATCTACGTGCAGCGGCCGGTGTTCGAGGAGTTCACGGCGCGGCTTGCGCGGGAGGCCGCGGGGTTGCGGTTCGGGTGGCCCGCCGACGAGGCGACAGTGAACATGCCGTTGATTTCGCGTCAGCATCGGGACAAGGTGCTCGGCTATTACGACCTTGCCCGTACCGAGGGCGCGCAGGTGTTGGCCGGGGGTGGTGTGCCGGCGTTCGGTGACGCTCGTGATGGTGGCGCTTATGTACAGCCGACGGTGTTGACGGGGCTTGCTGCGGATGCGCGGACCAATCGTGAGGAGATCTTCGGGCCGGTGGTGCATGTCGCCCCGTTCGATGACGAGGACGAGGCGTTCGCGCTGGCCAACGGCACGGAGTACGGGTTGGCGGCGGCGGTGTGGACGCGGGACGTGGGTCGGGCGCATCGGGCCGGTATGCGGTTGGACGCGGGGATCGTGTGGGTGAACACGTGGTTCCTGCGGGATCTGCGGACGCCGTTCGGTGGGGTGAAGGCGTCGGGTATCGGGCGTGAGGGCGGCGTGCACTCCCTCGATTTCTATTCCGAGCTGACGAACGTCTGCGTGGACCTGACATGACCGCCATCGAGTTGGCGGCCGGCGAGCTGCTCCAGGCACGGGAGTCCGGCACGCCCTGCCCGCCGCTGCGCGGGCGGCTCCTGCCGGAGGGCGACGTCGACACGGCGTACCTCGTGCAGCAGCTCCAGGTCCGGCGGTGGCTGGACGCCGGTCATCGGCGGGTGGGTGCGAAGGTCGGGTTGACGTCGCGGGCGGTGCAGGAGAGCTTCGGTGTGTTCCAGCCGGACTTCGGGGTGCTGCTGGATGACATGGCGGTGCCGGACGGCGCGGAGGTGCCGATGGGCCGGCTGTTGCAGCCTCGGGTGGAGGCGGAGGTCGCGTTCGTGCTCGGTGCGGACCTGCCCGACGAGCGGATCACCAGCGCGGACGTGATCCGGGCGGTGGATCACGTGTTGCCGGCGATCGAGATCGTGGATTCGCGGGTGGCGGGCTGGGACATCTCGATCGTGGATACGGTGGCGGACAACGCCTCCAGCGGCCTGTTCGTGCTCGGTACGACGCCGCGTCGGCTGGCGGACGTGGATCTGCGGTTGTGCGGGATGGTCCTGGAGCACGCCGGTGAGCCGGTGTCGGTGGGGGCGGGCGCGGCCTGCCTGGGCAACCCGTTGCACGCGGTGCAGTGGTTGGCGCAGACGATGGCCCGCTCGGGTGACCCGCTGCGCGCGGGCGACGTGGTGCTGTCCGGGGCGCTCGGCCCGATGGTGCCGGTGACGCCCGGTGCGGCGTACGAGGCGCGCATCTCGGGGCTGGGTTTGGTGCGTACCTGCTTCTGGGGGGAGGCGTCGTGAGTGCGGTGGCGGTCTTCGCGGTGGTGCATGCGCGGTATGGCCCGGCGACCGTCGCGGTCTTCGGTGAGGGGGAGGCGTCGTGAGTGTTGGTGTGGCGGTAATCGGGTCGGGCAACATCGGCACCGATCTGATGATCAAGGTATTGCGGTTGTCGGAGTCGTTGCGGATGGTGGCGATGGTCGGCATCGACCCAGAGTCGGACGGGTTGGCGCGGGCCCGGCGGTTGGGTGTGGCGACGACCGCCGAGGGTGTCGACGGCCTCGTCGGGATGCCGGAGTTCGCCGAGGTGGAGTTGGTGTTCGATGCCACGTCGGCGGGCGCGCATCGGCGTAACGACGCGGTGTTGGCGGCGCATGGTCGGCTGGTGGTGGACCTGACGCCGGCGGCGGTCGGTCCGTACGTGGTGCCGCCGGTGAACCTGGACGAGCACCTGCACCAGCGCAACGTGAACATGGTGACGTGTGGTGGGCAGGCGACCGTGCCGATCGTCGCGGCCGTCGGTCGGGTCACGCCGGTGGTGTACGGCGAGATCGTCGCCTCCATCGCTTCCAAGTCGGCGGGGCCGGGGACGCGGGCGAACATCGACGAGTTCACGGAGACCACGGCGCGGGCGATCGAGGTGGTCGGCGGCGCGCAGCGCGGTAAGGCGATCATCGTGTTGAACCCGGCGGATCCGCCGCTGTTGATGCGCGACACCGTGTACTGCCTGTGCGAGGACGCCGACGCCGACCGGGCGGCGATCGCCGCATCGGTGGCGCAGATGGTGGCGGCGGTGCAGGAGTACGTGCCGGGGTACCGCCTGAAGCAGGACGTGCAGTTCGACCGCGTCGATGCGTACGTGCCGTCGTTGGGTCGGCGCCTGAGCGGGTTGCAGGTGTCGGTGTTCCTGGAGGTCTCCGGCGCGGGCCATTATCTGCCGGCGTACGCGGGGAACCTGGACATCATGACGTCGGCGGCGCTGCGAACGGCGGAGCGGCTGGTCGGGCTGCGATCGGCAGCGACCGGTCATGAGAGCGCGGGCCGCGACGGCGCTGATGACGACAGCGCGGACCACCCCAGCACTGACGGCGACAGCGCGGGCCATGACGGCGCTGGTGGCGATGGCGTGGGTCGGGACGTCGTGGAGGTGGCCCGGTGACTGATCTGTACATCCAGGACGTGACGTTGCGCGATGGCATGCACGCCGTCGCCCACCGCTACACGGTCGAGCAGGTCCGCACCATCGCTGCGGCGTTGGACGCGGCGGGGGTGGCGGCGATCGAGGTCGCGCATGGTGACGGGCTGGCCGGGTCGAGTGTGAACTATGGCCATGGTGCGGCCAGTGATGCCGACTGGATTGCGGCGGCGGCGGAGGTGATGACGAACGCGAAGCTGACGACGTTGCTGCTGCCGGGGATCGGCACGATCGCCGATTTGAAGGCGGCGAAGGCGCTCGGGGTGACGAGTGTGCGGATCGCGACGCACTGCACGGAGGCGGACATCTCGGCGCAGCACATTGCGTGGGCGCGGGAGAACGGCATGGACGTGTCCGGGTTCCTGATGATGTCGCACATGAACGACCCGGCTGGTCTGGCGGGGCAGGCGAAGTTGATGGAGTCGTACGGGGCGCACTGCGTCTACGTCACCGACTCCGGCGGCCGGCTCCTCATGTCCGACGTCGCGCAGCGGGTGGACGCCTACCGGCAGGTGCTGGAGCCGACCATGCAGATCGGTATCCACGCCCACCACAACCTGTCCCTCGGTGTCGCCAACAGTGTGGTTGCCGTGGAGCACGGCCGGATCGCTGGCGACGGGCCGCTCGGCTCCCCGTCGGGTCGCACGGTCCGCGTCGACGCGTCCCTGGCGGGGCAGGGTGCGGGGGCGGGTAACGCGCCGTTGGAGGTGTTCGTCGCGGTGGCGGAGTTGCACGGGTGGGAACACGGGTGTGACGTGTTCGCCCTGATGGACACGGCCGACGACATCGTGCGGCCGTTGCAGGACCGGCCCGTGCAGGTCGACCGGGAGACCCTCTCCCTCGGCTACGCGGGGGTGTATTCGAGTTTCCTGCGGCACGCCGAACGCGCCTCGGACAAGTACGGGGTGGACGTGCGCTCGATCCTGGTCGAGTTGGGTCGCCGCCGCATGGTCGGCGGGCAGGAAGACATGATCGTGGACGTGGCACTGGACCTCGCCGGCAAGGAGACATCATGATCGGCCCGGATACCGCCGGTATCGCCGAACGCCTCGGCATGGCGGCGGACACCGCCACCGCCATCCCGCAGTTGGCCGCCGAGACCGGCTTGGACGTGGATGCGGCGTATGCGGTGCAGACCGCGCTGATCCAGCGTCGCCTCGACCGGGGCGAACGCCTCGTCGGGCTGAAGATGGGCCTGACCAGCAAGGCGAAGATGGCGCAGGTCGGCGTGGACGAGGTCATCTGGGGCCGCCTCACCGACACCATGCGCATCCCCGACGGCGGCACCCTCGATCCCACCAGGTTCATCCACCCCCGCGTCGAACCGGAGGTGGCGTTCCTGCTCGACCGCCTCCCGGAGCCGGGCGAGCCGGTGGGCGACTTCACCGACGCCGTGCGCGCCGTCGCCCCCGCAATCGAGGTGATCGACTCCCGGTACGCGAACTTCAGCTTCTCCCTGCCCGACGTGATCGCCGACAACACCTCCGCCGCCGCCTTCGTCATCGGGCCCTGGTCGCCGGTGCCCGAGGGCCTCGACAACCTGGGCGTGCTGCTGGAGATCGACGGACGCGTCGCGCAAGTCGGCTCCACCGCCGCGATCCTCGGCGACCCCCGCCGCGCCCTCGACGAAGGCATCCGCCTCGCCGGCCGCCACGGCGTACGCCTACGCGAGGGCTGGGTGTTCCTCGCCGGCGCCGCCACCGCCGCCGTGCCCCTCAAACCCGGCGCCCACGTCCGCGCCGTCGTCGAACACCTCGGCACCACCACCCTGCGAGCCACCGCATGACCGCGAGCCAGGGCACGACCGCGAACCAGGGCACGACAGCAGGCCGCAGCGCGACCGCTGGCCACGGCGGGAGCACGCAGGCGCACGTCGTCGCCGGAAAGGCCACACCACGCGGCGCGTTCCCCCACGTCAAGGTCGCCGGCGGCTTCGTCTACGTCTCCGGCACCTCGTCACGCCGGCCCGACAACACCTTCGCCGGCGTCGAAGTCGACGAATTCGGCACCACCAACCTCGACATCCGCGCACAAACCAGAGCCGTCATCGACAACATCGCCGACCTGCTGCGGACGGTCGGCGCCGACCTGACCGACCTCGTGCAGGTCACCACCTACCTCGTCAACATGAACGACTTCGGCGGCTACAACCAGGTCTGGGCCGAGTACTTCGACGCCACCGGACCCACCCGCACCACCGTCGCCGTGCACCAGCTACCCCACCCGCACCTGCTCATCGAAATCCAGGCCGTGGCCGCACTCCCCCTGAGCTGACGCCGTTCAGCGTGAGTTTCGAGGGTTGACGCGTAGGCGCGCCCGTCGGACCCAGTTCGACGGCGGCGTAGCGCCTTTTGGGTCAGCGGGCGATGAGCAGCAGCAGGCTGCGACCACGCAGCAGGTAGTTGGTGCCCTGGCCGCCGAGCAGCGTCTCCGACCCGGGTACGGCGACCTGGTCGGCGCCCTCGGCCCAGGTGGCGGTGTCGGTGACCCGGTACCAGTTCTTTCCGGCTCCCGGGGATGGCAGAGTGAAATTCACGTCCCCGGACCAGCCGTTGTAGCCGACGTAGACCGCCGGGGCCGGGTCGCCGAGCTCGGTGCCGTCGATCCGCCAGCCCAGCGCATGGTTGTTGGCGTTGCCCCAGTACGCGCCGTCCGGGCTGGTGCCGGCCGGGGTAAACCAGGCCAGCTGGGCAAGCCCGTTGCCGTTGGTGTCGGCGGCGGAGTAGAAGTTCGCCGGCCGTAGCGCCGGGTGCGCGTGGCGGAAGGCGGCCAGCCGGGAGGCGAAGGTGCGGAAGGTGCTCTGCTCGGCGGTCGGACTCCAGCCCAGCCAGTTCGCCGACGAGTCCAGGTTGTACGGGTTGTTGTTGCAGCGGATGCCGCGCAGCACCTCGTCGCCGCCGGTGACCATCGGGGTGCCGGCCGACAGCATCAGGAAGGCGTGCCCGTTGCGGGCGGCCCGGCGCTGGTCGGCGGCGATCCCGCCGTGGTCCCAGGAGATGTTGTCGTCGCTGCCGCCGTCCGATGGCCCGTACGGCCACGCCTGGTTGTTGTTCTTGCTGTTGCAGGCGTACAGGTCGGCCAGGGTGAACCCGTCGTGGGCAACCATGAAGTTCACCGAGTTCCACGGCCGCCGGCCGTCGTCGCCGTAGAGGTCGGAGGAGCCGGCGAACCGGTCGGCGAGTTGGCCTGGGGTGACGGGGCTGACGCCGAGCTTGTTCTGGTCGCGGCGCAGCGTGTCCCGGTACTGCCCGTTCCACTCCGACCAGCCGGCGGGGAAGTTGCCCACCTGGTAGGTCCCGGCGCCGATGGCCCACGGCTCGGCGATCCAGTCGACGCCGGTGCCCCCGCCGCCCGGTCGGGGCGGCATCTCCCGGGTGATCCGGTTGAGTGCGGTGTTCGGGTCGGTGCGGCTGTAGGAGAAGCAGCCGTGCTGGCAGGTGTTGCCGAGCACCGAGGCGAGGTCGTGCCGGAAGCCGTCGACCCCGAGCGTGTTCTTCCAGTACGCCAGCGAGTCGACGATCAGGTCCTGGGCGACCGGATTGTAGGTGTTGTAGTTGCCGCCGACGCCGGTGTTGTCCCAGGAGGACTGCCGGTCGGCGGTGAGCGAGTAGTAGGTGGGGTTGTCCAGCCCACGCCAGGAGACGATGTCGTAGACGTTCGACCCACCGGAGCTGTAGACACCGCCCTCGCCGGTGTGGTTGTAGACCACGTCGAGGAGCACCTTGATCCCGGCGTCGTGGAACGCCTTCACCATCTGCTGGAACTCCCGGGTCGGCCCGCCCGGCGAGCGCTCGTAGGCGTACCGGCGGTCCGGGGCGAAGTAGTTCAGGGTCATGTAACCCCAGTAGTTGTCGCCCGCGGTGCCGGTCGGGTCGACGTCGATGGTGTCGTTCTGGGTCTCCTGCAACGGCAGGAACTCCACCGCGGTCACCCCGAGCGAGGCCAGGTACGCGGCCTTCATCCCCGCCCCCCGGTAGGTGCCCCGGTAGGCGGCCGGCACCGACGGGTCGTTGCGGGTCAACCCGCGCAGGTGCACCTCGTAGACGAGGTCGTCCTTCAGGGCGCGGCCCGGCTTGGTGCCGAAGGCGGGCGTGGTGGTCGGTAGGACGACCCCCTTCGCCGCGTGCGGGCCGCTGTCGACGTTGCGGTGCGTCGGGCCGGAGGCGTACACCGTCGAGGTGGTCATGCCGGGCCGCAGCGGGTCGTGGCTGATCTCTCGGGCGTACGGGTCGAGCAGGAGCTTGTTGGGGTTGAACCGGTTGCCGGTGGCGTCCACGTCGGTGACGAACCCGACCGAGGAACCCTTCGTCCAGCCCGTGCGGTACGGCCAGTTCGGCCCCCAGGCCCGGTAGCCGTAGTAGACGGTGCCGGTGATGCCCGCGCTGCGCAGGGCGGCGACGTCGACGGTGACGCTGAACGTGCCGGCGCTGTCCCTGGTGAGCAGATAGCTGGCGTTCTCCTGGGTGCCGGTGGGCGCGGCGTAGAGGTTGACCGTCATCCGGGTGGCCGCGGACGAGTGGACCCGGAAGGTGATCCGCGACCCGGCACTGTCGTAGCGGGCGCCGAGGGTGCGGGAGTCGATCCCGGCGACGGCCGGTGCGGGCGCGGTGACCAGGGGCGCGGCGACGCTGGCCAGGGCGGCGCAGAGTAGGGCGGCGAGGGCGGCTCGGGCACGCGAGGCTTGCGCTACGGGCATGGTCATCTCCGGACGGGACGCGAAACCGGGGTGCTTGCAAGTTCCTGCAAGATTTACGAAAAGGTAACAGCCGATTTCACGCTCGTAAAGAGTGCTATCGATCTCCGACCGTCCCGCTGGGCGACAAGGCGTACGTTCTCTTCGGTCCCAAGGCGGGCGCCTGCCGATCTGAGTCAGCAGCGCGTCACAGGTCGCCGGCGGGCCGCAGTGTCACCACCGACCGCTGCGCACGGGTCATCTCCACGATCTGGACCCTGCCTGGGCCGAGCCGGCGGACCGCCTCCGGCAGGCGGACGTCGTGGGTGAAGACCAGTACCTGCCGCCGCACGGCCAACGCGGCGAGCACCCGGGCCAGGCCGTCCACCTTGGCCGAGTCCATGCCCCGCACCGGGTCGTCGGCGACGACGAACCGGAACGGGCTCTCCGGCGCCCACCCGCGCGGCGCGACCCGTTGGCTGGCCTCGGTGAGCCGACTCAGCTCGGTGGCGGTGAGGAACGGCCGGTACCGCTCCAGCGGGCGGGCCAGCCTCAGCTGGGCCAGGCTCCAGTGCCGTCCCCGCTCGCTGGCGACGGTGACCTCCGCGTCGGCCAACGTCGCACCGAGCGGCCAGGACCGGGTCACCGTCACCGGCTTCGCCTCCCCGTCGACGTGCAGCTGCGCCACGATCCAGCACGGGTCGGGGGAGTGCAGGTTGCGCCATCCCGTACGCCAGTCGATGTGGCGTTCCGCCCAGCGGGCGCTGTCGCCGGTCAGCGCCAGCTCGACGGCCTCCGCGAAGCTCGACTTGCCCGAGCCGTTGCGCCCGATTACCAGCGTGATGCCGGGGCTGGGGTCGATCCGCAGAGTGCGTTCCGGGCCGACGGCGCGGAACCCAGCGACGGTGATCGAGGAGAGCCAGATGGTGTGGTCGGGCGGCTGACGGGGGACCGGCATGCTCGTCTCCGGATGTGTGCGGCTGGTCTGGGTCAGCGGGATGGATGGTCAGGGGGTGTGGCTCGGCAGGCGGAAGGTCGCCAATGTGCCGGTCTGCCGGAGGATCAGGCCGGGGCCGACCCAGGAAGGGAACGCCTCCGTGTACGAGTCGACGCTGTGCTGGCCATCGAGAACCACGATCATCTCCCGGGGTGAGAAGTCAGCCGGTGTGGTCAGGTGGCGACGGTGGCGTGCCAGTCGCGGAGGAACGCGTCGACCAGGGCGTACGCGCGGGGACGCACGTCGAAGGATTCGCCGAGCCGGCGGCGGGCCATGTGGGACAGGCCGTCGGCGGCCTCGTTGAGGGCATGACCGCTGTGCCCCTTGACGTGCCCGAAGGACAGATCCGGCCGCCGGCCCACCAGCTCGGCGAGCCGGACCAGGGTCGGCTGGGCCGACGAACTGCGCGGGCGCAGGCTGTAGCCGACCGGCATGGCGTCGGCCTCGCCGGCCTGCCAGCGGCGCAGGTACCGCAGGGCGATCAGGCTGTCCAGCAGCACGGTCATGCCGGCGGGCACCTCGTCGTACGCGGACAGCAGGAATTCGACCGCCCGCAGCTCGTTGATCAGCACGCGCGACGGGCCGGTAGGGTCCAGCCGGCCGGTGCCCCGGCTGCGCAGGCCCCAGTGACCGTCGCTGACGACGTACGCGATGCCGCCGGCGCGCCCCTTCCAGCTGGCGTCGGTCGCGGCGACGAGCGGCGCGGACGTCCCCGCCCAGCGCCCGACGTGGCCGCGACCGCGTTCGGGGCTCGGCTGCGGGCGGTGGACCTCGTGCCGGGCGGCCTGCTGCTCCGCCGTGTCGAGCAGTTGTCGGGCCGAGCCGAGTTCGTCGTAGTGGGCGGCGGTGAGGGCCAGCCGCACGGCGTCGCCGATGCGCTGGCAGTCGTCGCAGCGGGTGACGCGGGCGTAGGCGCGCAGCGCGACGGCGCGCTCGTGTAGGGGAGTGGGGAGCAGGTCCAGGGCGCGCAGGAACTCATCGGGACGCACGACGCCTCCTGACGTCTCGTAGCGGGGGAGGGGCGAGGGCGACGCGGTCGGCCCGCCCTCGCCGCTGTGGAGCTGATGTCGTGAACGGATCAGGCGGGCGTGATGGTCCAGTTGCCGTCCGCCGTAACCTGGACGAGGGCGGGCGCTTCCAGCGGACGGACGCCCGAGTAGCCGCCGATCTCGTTGACCAGCAGACCGCCCTCCCCGGTCTCCATCGAGTAGGCGTGGATGACGAAGTTGCCACTGCCCCTGGTGTGGGTGATCTTCGCGGCGGTGCCGGCACCGCCGAGCACGAGCACGTCGTCACCCTTGCCCGCGGCCTTGCCGGTGGTTGCCTTCGTGGCCAGCTGAGCCACGCTGCCGATCGTCAACGTCCACGACCCGGACGCCTCCACCTCGAACTGGGTGGTCAGCGAGCCATCCTCGAGGTTGATCCACCGTTTGCCGCTGTAGGAGCCGATCTCGTTGACCAGCAGCCCGTCCCCGTCGCTCTTGAGGACCGTGTTGCTGGAGCACTTGCACGTGAACTTGACGACCGACAACTCGGTCAGCTCGCCGACCCGCACGATGTCGTCGCCGCGCCCCTTGACCACCTTGGGCTTGGGGGTCGGCGGGGCCGTGGTCGGCTCGGGGGCGGTGGTGGTGGGAGCGGCCGTGGTCGGAACCGCCGTGGTCGGGGCGGCGGTGCTGGGAGCAGCCGTGCTCGGCGTGGCGCTGCTCGGAGTGGTTGACGGGAGGCTGCTGGCGCTGGTGGCCGGTTCGTCCTCGTTGCCAGCGACCGCACCGATGACCGCACCACCGCAGCACAGCGCGACGACGAGGGCCACGCCACCGACGGCCCAGGCTCGGGCGTTCGAGCGCCTGGGCGGGGCGGGCATCCCGGCGATGGTGTAGCCCGACGAACCGGACGGGCCGGGCGGCGGTACCGCCGCGCCGGTCGAGGGAGGCGGAAGCTGCGCGGCCGGGTGCGGCGGCACGGCGGACACCGGTGGGACGGCGGGCCGCTCGGCGGGCATCGGGGTGGTCGGATCGGTCACGACAGTGCTCCTCTGTGAACTGACGCGGTGGTGGGCTGACGCCCGGGAGGCAACGGGGCGGGCGGGACCGCCCGCCCCGACGAGACGGCGGGTGGTCAGCTCAGGGAGACGGTGACGCCGCCCGAGAACGGCGAGTCGTGCAGCTCGAGCTTGGTGAGCTTGACGTTCTTCGGGATGTCGAAGACGACGACGCCGGTGACCTGGTTGCCGGGGTTGATGTCGTTGAGGAACGTCTCGGCGTTCTTGTTGGCGTAGATGGCGGCGCCGGTGTCGGAGGAGTACTCGGTGCCGTCGGCCGCGTATGCCTTCTGGCTGCTGCCGTCGAACATCTGGGCTTCCTTGCCGATGTTCTTGACGTTGATCGTGACCAGGCAGAACTGGCCCTGCGCCTTCTCGCCGAGCACGCTGTCGCCGACCTTCGCGACGCCGCACTTGGACGACTTCACCGTGAACTCGAACTTCCCGTCGCGGGCCGGCTGGCCGATCTTCGCGGTCTTCGCCGCCTTCTCCTCGCCCTTGGCGGCACTGTCGCTGCCCGAGCTGGTCGCGGTGTCGGTGTCGGTGGTACCAGCGCCGCATCCCAGCGCGACGACGGCGGTGGCGAGCAGGGCGAAGGTCGTGGTCTTGCGCATCGTTGTCCTCCAACTGTGAATGTGGCGGGGTCAATAAGAGCATCGTCCGACAACTCTGTCAACAGACAAGGTGAGCCTTGACGGGTGTGCGAGACTTTCTACGTGAAGACACCGACCGTGACCGCCGCAGAGATCGCCCGGCTCGCCGGGGTCGGACGCGCCGCGGTCAGCAACTGGCGAAAACGGCACCCCGACTTCCCGGCCCCGGTGGGCGGCACCACGGCCAGCCCGGAGTTCGACCTCATCGAGGTCGAGCAGTGGCTACGCGGCCAGGGCAAGCTCCCGCAGCTGTCCCGCGCCGACCGGCTCTGGCAACACCTCGCCGCCCCGAAGGAGACCCCCGCCGCCGCGCTGGCCGCCGTCGGCGCCCTGCTGCTCGCCCGCCACCGTGACGACCGCCCGGCACCCGGACCCGCCGACGCCCATCTCGCCGCCCTGCTACCCGACGTTGACGCCCTCGCCGACGAACTCGGCCCCCAGGCCGCCTTCGATGAGCTGTGGCGGCGCTTCTCCGCCCCCGGCCCGGGCCGGCCCTACGCCACCCCCGACGAGCTCGCCGACCTGATGGTCGGCCTCGCCGGCGTCGGCGGCTCCGTCCTCGACCCGGCCGCCGGCACCGGCGCCCTCCTGCGGGCCGCCGCCCGCGCCGGCTGCACCTCGGCGTACGGGCAGGAACTCGATCCCGACCTCGCCCGACTCGCCGGGCTGTCGCTCGCCCTGCGCGAGGTGCCCGGCGAGGTGTGCCCGGGGGACTCGCTGCGCGCCGACGCGTTCTCCGGCCGCACCGTCGACGCGGTCGTCTGCCACCCGCCGTTCGGCGCCACCAACTGGGGCGACGCGGAACTCGGCTACGACCCCCGCTGGGAGTACGGCGTCCCACCCCGCACCGAACCCGAGCTGGCCTGGGTGCAGCACGCCCTGGCGCACCTGCGGCCCGGCGGGCATGCCGTACTGCTCATGCCGCCGACCGTGGCCGGACGGCGTGCCGGCCGGCGGATCCGGGCCGAGCTGCTGCGCCGAGGAGCGCTGCGCGCCGTCATCGCGCTGCCCAGCGGCGCGGCCGCGCCACACGGCGTACCTCTGCACCTGTGGGTGCTGCGGCGACCCGCCGCCGACGCGCCCGCACCGGCGCGGGCGCTGCTGGTCGACGCCGCCGAGGGCGACCTCGCGGAGCTGTCCGCGCGGGTGCTCACCGCCTGGCGGGCCTTCGCCGCCGCGCCCGAGGCCGAGGCCGACGAGGCCGGGTTCGCCCGCGCGGTGCCGGTCATCGAGCTGCTCGACGAGGACGTCGACCTCACCCCCGCGCGCCGGCAACCCGCCGTCGGGGTCGAGCGGACCGGCGAGCACCTGGTACGCACCAGGGAACGGCTCGCCGCGATCGTCGGCGACCTGCCCGCGCTGATGCCCCAGGTCACGCCCACACCTGACGGGGCAGCACCGCTCACGACGTCGGTCGCCGAGCTGATCCGCAGCGGCGCACTCCACCTGCTCGGCCCGGTCCGGGTCTCCACCTCGACCCCGGTGACCAGCTCGGCGCCGGTGCTCACCGTGCCCGACGTGCTGGCCGGCGTCGACGCCACCGGACAGGTCGACGAGCGGCTCGGCCAGGAGATCCCGCTCGCCGTCGGGGACGTGGTGGTGCCGATGATCGCCCGTACGCTCACCGCCCGCGTCATCACCGCCGAAGGTGCGCTGCTGGGGCGCAACCTGCACCTGCTACGCCCCAACCCGGCCGCCCTCGATCCGTGGTTCCTCGCCGGGCAACTGCGGACGTCGGCCAACGAGAAGCAGGCGTCGAGCCTGTCGGGGACGCTGCGGTTCGACATCCGACGGGCGCAGGTGCGGCGGCTGCCGTTGGATGAGCAGCGGGCGCACGGGGAGGCGTTCCGGCGGCTGAACGCGTTCGAGTCGGCCATCCGACAGGCGGCGTCGCTGGGGGCTGAACTCGTCCAGCTCACCGCCGACGGCCTGGCCCAGGGCAGTGTCCGTCCGCACGGCGGATGAAGCTTGCGGTGCGGAAGAACCGCCGTTCGGCGGCTGGCATCGTGCTCGTCCATCGTTGTACGGTCGTGCGTCCGCCGGGCGTGGGGCCGGCGGCGGGCGCATCGGTGCAGGTGGGTGCCACCACGTGGGGGGTCTGATGGCGCTGGAGAGAGTCGGCGGGTACGAAGTGGTGCGGCCGCTCGGATCGGGCGGGATGGGCACGGTGTACTTCGCCGTCTCGCCCACCGCCGACCGGGTCGCGCTCAAGGTGATCAAGAAGGAGCTGTTGTCGGACCCGACGATCCGCGAGCGGTTCGCCGGCGAGGTGGGCAGCCTGAAACTGGTGTTCGGGTCCCGGGTGGCCCGCTTGGAGGACGCCGACCCCACCGGTGATCCGGCGTGGCTGGCGGTCGAGTACGTGCCCGGTGCCACGTTGCGCCAGCATGTCGACGCGAAGGGACCGCTGTCGCTGCCGATGGCCGCGATGGTGGGGGCGATGCTCGCTGACGGCTTGACCAAGGTGCACCAGGCCGGGCTCCTGCACCGTGACCTCAAACCGCAGAACATCATCCTCGGCCCGGACGGCCCCAAGCTAATCGACTTCGGCCTGGCGGTGCTGATGGACCGCGAGCATTACGTGACCGACGCCGGTGTGCTGGTCGGCACGCCCGCCTACATGTCCCCTGAGCAGGTTCGCGGGGAGCGGGATCTGACAGCGGCGGTCGACATCTACGGGCTGGCGGCCACTCTGGTCTTCGCGCTCACCGGTCACGGGCTCTATCCGCCGACCAACTCCTGGAACCTGCTGCTGCGGATCACCGAGCCGACCGATCTGCCCGATCTCTCCCGGGTGCCGGACGAGTTGGTGCAGTTGCTCGGCGCCATGCTGGCGCACGATCCGACGGCTCGGCCGGGGCTCGACGACGTCCGCGCCCGACTGCTTGCCGTCGCCACCGAGAGCGGCGGCAAGACCGCCCTCGACCTGCGCCGGGACGTCGCCGCCCTCACCTACGACGCGGGCACGGAACTGCTGGTCCCGCCGGACCTGGTCGATCCGCAGCAGGATCCGGAAGGGTTGCCGGTCGTCGACGAGGCGAGCACCGTGCAAGCACCCGAGACGGCACCGACGAAGGCCGACCCCGAGCGCCCGGCGCCCCCACCCACCGACGTCAGCTGGCTGGTCGACAAGCTTCGCCGCCAGTACGCCCGCCGCTCGACCCTGTAGGAAGGCTCCACCCGATGACCACCTCCCAGGCCGCGACCTTCGCCCCGGGCTCCCGCATCGTCGTCCGCGACGAGGAGTGGCTGATCCGCAGCGTCAAGACCGGCACCGCCGACGGCACCATGATCAAGGCGGTCGGGGTGTCCGAGTTCGTGCAGGACGTCGAGGCGACCTTCTTCACCGCACTCGAGGACATCACGCCGCTGGTGCCCGAGGAGACGGAACTCGTCCAGGACACGTCGTCGCGGTTCCGGCAGAGCCGGCTGTTCCTGGAGGCCGTGCTGCGGCGTACTCCGCTGCCGCGTACCGAGAAGGGCCTGGCCCTGGCCGACCGGTTCCTGCTCGACCCGCTGACCTACCAGCAGCGCCCCGTCGAGCTGGCGCTGTCCGGCCTGCGGCCGCGGATCCTGCTCGCCGACGTGGTCGGCCTGGGCAAGACCCTGGAGATCGGGCTGATCCTCGCCGAGCTGATCCGCCGGGGCCGGGGTGACCGCATCCTGGTGGTCTCGCCGCAGCAGGTGCTGGAACAGTTCCAGCGCGAGCTGTGGACCCGCTTCGCGATCCCGCTGGTGCGGCTGGACTCGACGGGCATCCAGCGCATCCAGCAGGAGATCCCCGCCGGGCGGAACCCGTTCACCTACTTCAAGCGGGCCATCATCTCGGTCGACACGCTCAAGGACGCCGGCCAGTTCGGCCACCACCTGGACGCCACCACCTGGGACGCCGTCGTCATCGACGAGTCGCACAACCTCATTAACCGGGGCACCCAGCGCAACGAGCTGGCCCGCCGCCTGGCCGCGAAGACCGACGCGCTGCTGCTGGCCAGCGCCACCCCGCACAACGGTGACAAGGAGTCCTTCGCGCAGCTGATCTCGCTGCTCGACCCGGCGGCCATCGCCAACGAGAAGGACTACCAGGCCAAGGACATCGCGCACCTCTACCTTCGCCGCACCAAGATCAGCCCGGAGGTGCGCGACCAGATCGGCGACCGCTGGGCCGAGCGCGGCCCGTCACAGGCGGTGCACTGCGCGGCCGGCCCGGTCGAGGAGCAGATCTTCGACGAGCTGACCGACGTGTGGCTGGCCGGCAAGTGGACCGACGAGGCGATCACCGGGCAGCACCGGCTCTTCCCGTACACGCTGTTGAAGTCCTTCCTCTCCTCCCATCGGGCGCTGCACGAGACGGTGACCAACCGGCGCAAGAAGGCCACCGGCACCGAGCGGGCGGCGCTGGACCGGCTCGCGGAGCTGACCTCCGCGATGACCGACCGGGACTCCAGCAAGCTCAATGGGCTGGTCGACGAGCTGAAGAAGATCGGCGTCGGGAAGAACAGCGACATCCGGGCGGTGGTCTTCTCCGAGCGGGTCCCCACCATCAAGTGGCTCGCCGAGGTGGTCCCCGGGATGCTGGGCCTGAAGCCGAACCAGATCCGGGTGCTGCACGGCGGGGTGGCCGACAAGGACGAGCAGACCATCCTCCAGGAGTTCGAGTTGGCCGGCAGCGACGTCCGGTTGCTCTTCACCGGTGACGTCGCCTCCGAGGGTGTCAACCTGCACCAGCAGTGCCACCACCTGATCCACTACGACATCCCGTGGAGCCTGATCCGGATCGAGCAGCGCAACGGCCGCGTCGACCGCTACGGGCAGAAGCACCAGCCGCAGTTCCGCGCGCTAATCCTCACCTCGGAACGTGAGGACGCCAAGGACGACCGGACGGTCGCCGAGAAGCTGCTCGACCGGGAGGAGACCGCCCACCGCAGCCTCGGCAGCGTCGAGGCGGCGACCGGCCTCTACGACGCCAAGGCCGAGGAGGACCGGCTGGTCCGTGACCTGCTCGCCGGCAAGACGGTGGAGGAGTCGTACGCGGAGGCCCACGAGGAGATCGACGTCATGGCCGACCTTTTCGGCGACGTCGGCACCGCACCAGTCACCGCGGACGTGCCTCAGGCGCGAGTGCCGAAGCTCTTCGACTCCACCCGCGACTTCGTCGACGCCGCCCTGTACGAGATCTACGAGGACCGGCCCGAGGATCACATCGACCTGCGCCGGGAGGACGAGCTGCTGACCTTCCTCGCCCCCGACGACCTGGTGCACCGGCTCACCGACCTGCCCCGCTCCTACCTGCGCGCCCACCGCGAGGGTGAGGACCTGCGACTGAAGGTCACCTTCGACCGGCCGCTCGCGCAACGCAAGCTTGACCAGGCCCGGCAGAGCAAAACCCCGATGTGGCCGGAGATCGCCTTCCTCAGCGACGTACACCCGATGGTCGACTGGCTGGTCGACAAGGTGCTGATCCGGCTCGGTCGCCAGCAGGCGCCGGTGCTCACCGCCGACGTGACCGCGCCGACGTTCCTGATCCAGGGCGTCTACGCCAACCGTCTCGGCCAGCCCACGGTCGTGCAGTGGATGGCCGTCACCGGCCTGCCCGCGTCACCGACCATCCGGCCCATGGACGAGGTGCTGCGGGAGGCCAACGTCGGCCCGGCCATGGTCAACCGCGCCGAGACCATCGCGATCGCTCCGCTGAAGGAGCTGCTGCCGGCGGCCGTCGACGTGGCCCGGCGGTACCTCGAAGGCGAACGCGACGCCTGGGCCGAGGCCAACGCCGAGCCGCTGTGCCGCTACCGCGAGCAGTTGACGACCTTCCAGCAGGCCAGCCTGCTCGACGAGCTGCCCGGCCCGCACCGGGAGAAGCGACGCCAACGCGTCGACGCCACCGTCGCCGAGCAGCACGACCTGCTCGACCGCCTGGAAACCGCCGGCGACCCGCTGCTGCGGGTCCTCGCCGTCCTCGTACCGTCGCAGGAGAGTGCCGCATGAGTTTCGAGTCGCTGACCAACCGCGGCGAGTACCTCTCCGCCCACTACCTCGCCGAGATCCTGCCCACCACCCTCAAGGGCGGCCTGCTCAAGCAGTGGGCCGAGCGGGAGAAGAGCGGCGAGCAGACGCCGCGCACCCGGTTGCGCCGGATGCGCCGGCCCTTCTTCGACGCCAAGACCGAGCTGACCGACGTCGACTTCTTTGACCCGGAGCGGCTGCGCAAGCACCACCGGGACGTGCTGGAGGCGCTCGGCTTCGACCCCCAGCCACAGACCGTCACCGTCGAGCGGACCGGCCAGGAGTACGAGGTCCGCGTCGCCCACGCCGAACTGGAGGCCGCGCACGGCATCGTCGCGCTGGACTGTGGTTGGGCGGTCGACACCGAGGCGGCCCAGGACCCGGACGGCGCCGGTCGCCTGCTCGACCCGCTCACCCTGTCGAGCACCGAGACAATCGAGACGGGCGCCAAGCTCGCGTCCCTGCTGTTCGCCGCCGACAGCCCGAAGCTCCGCTACGTGCTGATCCTCAGCGGTGGCGTGGTCACCCTCGCCGACCGCACCGTCTGGGGCGAGGGCCGCTACCTGGCCGTCAGCTTGGACACCGCGTACGCCCGCAACGACGACAAGGAACTCGACGTCGTCGCCGCCCTCTTCGGCGCCGACTCGCTGCGCCCACCCGCCGAGGGTGGCACCGAACCTCTCGCTGACCTGGTCGCCGGCTCCCGCCAGCACGCCGTCGGGGTGTCCAGTGAACTCCGCGAGGGACTGAAGGTCTCCGTCGAACTCATCGCCAACGAGGTCCTCGACCAGATCCGGCGGGCCGGCTACCAGCCGCAGCAGGTGATGGCCCTGGACGAGCTGGCCAAGGAACTCGGCCGGGAGGCCCTGCGCTACCTGTACCGGATCCTGTTCCTGCTCTACGCCGAGGCGCGTCCCGAACTCGGCGTGCTGCCGGTCAACGACCCCCAGTACGTCGAGGGCTACAGCCTCGCCCGCCTCGGTGACCTGGTGTCCCGGCGGATGGCCCCCTCTGCCGAGGGCAGCTACCACCTGTACGAATCGCTGGACCTGCTGTTCCGCATGGTCAACGACGGGCACCGGCCGCGTGGCGGCGCGGCGGTCGACGAGAAGGCCAGCGAGGGGGAGGGGCTGCGCTTCGAGCCCATGAAGTCGGACCTGTTCCTGCCGGAGAAGACCAAGCTCATCGGCCGGCTCATCCCCGAGCCGGACGCCGACGACATGGACGACGCCGACGCGCCGAAAATCGACACCCGGCTGCGCAACAAGGTCCTCTACGAGGTGCTGCGCCGGCTCATGCTCACCAAGGGCGGCAAGAAGCGCCGTGGCGGCTTCATCTCGTACGCCCAGCTCGGCATCAACCAGCTCGGCGCGGTCTACGAGGGCCTGATGTCGTACACCGGTTTCGTCGCCACCGAGCAGCTCTACGAGGTCGCCAAGAACGGTGACCCGAAGGACGGCTCGTGGATGATCCCGGCCTCCAAGGCCGACGAGTACGACGACAACGTCTTCGTCTACAAGGAGGACCCGTACACCGGCGTCCGCAGCCGGGTCAGCTACCAGCCCGGCCAGTTCGTCTACCGGCTCGCCGGCCGGGACCGGCAGACCAGCGCCTCCTACTACACCCCACAGTCGCTGACCGAGGTGACCGTCCAGCTCGCCCTCAAGTACCGCCTCGACCAGGACGGCACGGTCACCCCGGCCCGGGAGCTGCTGGACTGGACGATCTGCGAGCCGGCGCTCGGCTCCGGCGCGTTCCTCAACGAGGCGATCAACCAGGTCGCCGCCGAATACCTGCGCCGCCGCCAGAAGGAACGCGAGATCACCCTCGACCCGGAGCAGTACCACCTCGAACTCCAGCGGGTGAAGGCGTACATCGCCCTGCACAACAGCTACGGCGTCGACCTCAACCGCACCGCTGTCGAGCTGGCCGAGGTGTCGCTCTGGCTCAACGTCATGCACGCCGGCCTTCAGGCCCCCTGGTTCGGCCTGCACCTCCAGCGCGGCAATTCGCTCATCGGCTGCGGACGCATGACCTACGAGGCGAAGCAGCTCACGGACAAGTCGTGGCTGACCACCGCCCCGGCGGAGAAGCCTTTCCGGGACGGGCCGATCGACGAGGGCACCATCCACCACTTCCTGCTCCCGGCCGACGGGTGGGGCGCGGTCGCGGGGGAGAAGGAGGCCCGCGAGCTGGCGCCGGCCGAGACCGCCCGGCTCAAGGCATGGCGTACGGCGATGAAGCGCGCCCCCTCCGCCAAGGGCAAGAACTCACAGGTCAAGCGGTTGCAGGCGCTGGCGGGGCGGGTGGAGTTCCTATGGGGGCTGGTGCAGCAGCGGCTCGCCATCTCCGAGCGGGAGATCCGCCGCGACATCCGGGTCTGGGGCGCAGACGACCTGCCTCCGGTCACCGAGGCGGTGCCCCGGGACGAGATCCTCGCCGACCTGACCGCGCCCGGCACGCCGTACTGGCGGCTCAAGACGCTGATGGACGTCTGGTGCGCGCTGTGGTTCTGGCCGCTGGACAAGGTCGGCCTGCTCGACGGCTCCGACCCGGCGTATCCGGCCGCGCCTGTCCAGGTCTCCCACGTCAAGGACGAGCCAGCGTACGAGGAACCGCCGGTCTACGAGACTGCGGACATCTTCGGCAACGTGCAGCCGCAGCAGATGAAGATGCCGACGAAGGCGACCGGCACCCGGCGGATGACGGTGGCGGAACAGCTTCGCCAGCAGGTGCCGCTGTCCAACCTGGACGACTGGCTGACCTTCGCCGAAGCACTCATCGGCCGCAGCGACGTGGACGAGGACACCGAGCGGTTCTACGGCAGGAAGCTGACCAGCCTGAGCGAGATGAGTGAGTTTGAGCGGAAACTGGAAGGCGTTAGTGGCGTCGACTCGCTTGGAACCCTCAACGACCGTTTCCCCTGGCTACTCACCGTCCACCAGATCGCTAATCAGCAAGCTTTCTTCCATTGGGAGCTAAATTTCGGTCTGGCCTTTGCAAAAGGTGGCTTCGATATCCAGGTTGGTAATCCACCATGGGTGCAACCCGTCTGGGACGAGGACGCGCTCCTTGCCGAGGAGGACGCCTGGTTCGCGATCGTCGGCAAGCCGGACCTTACCGCGAAGCGTGAGCGTCGATGGAACCTGCTCCGCCGAGGCAAGTCTCATGATCTATTCAAGCAAGAACGAGCGATAGTATCAGGTATTGCCAACTATCTAACCGCGTCAGCTAACTACCCCGTGCTTGCTGGTAGTCAGCCCGATTTCTATCGAGCTTTCATGGTGAGAGCCTGGAAAAGTATCGGCTCCGGAAAGGGGGTCGCTGGACTTATTCATCCTGACACACATTTCTCTGGTGTTCATTTTGGCCACCTCAGGTCCGTCGCCTATCGTCATCTACGCGCCCATGCGACTTTCATCAATGGGGGCAATTGGGCTTTCCCTCGGCCAGTGGGTGATACCAAGCCCTTCGGAATGCACATCTATGGCCGCCAACGCCCTGCCGAATTTGTTCACGTTAGCCACCTTTACGGAGCGCAGGTACTCGCGCAATCATTCGATCATGACGGCGAAGGACCTCTGCCAGGTATTAAAAATGAGAAAAAATGGGACCTCCGTCCGCACAAGTTGAGGCTCTTTCAAGTCGACACTGAGGTTCTAGCTGGCTGGCGCGATCTCTCTGGCGACAAGGAAAGCCCTGCCGACGCTGCAGCGCTTCTCTACCCGCTGACCGCTGCTGAGCGACGACCGCTGTTGGCGTTGTCATCGGCCCGCCTCAGGGTGGGTATGCTTGACCCATTCGTTAGTTCAGGCTGGCATGAAAAGGGCGCGCAGACACGTGGACTGATCCGCTGGGAGTCGACCTCGCCGAATCAGCCTGATGAAGCGATATTGCAAGGACCGCATGTTGGAGTCGCTTTACCGCTCGCGAAAGAGGCGAGAGTTCCCTGCAAATCGCCTAACGATTGGGATCCTCTCGATCCGAAGACCGCTGCTCCCCTCTTTTCGGCGCGGACCAATTTCGTTCGTTCGTGTGATCGTCGGCGCTTTCAGGATTCGCAGGATTCTTGGCGCGGGCGTCGGTATTCAGAATATTACCGGCTGGCCTGGCGAAAAATGATCGCTTTCAATAGCGAGCGGAGCCTTTATGCCGCTCTGATTCCGCCGGGTCCCACTCACATCGATGGCCTTTATTCGATGGCGTTTCGGGAAAATGCTACGACCGCGCTCGCGGCTGGTTTTTGGGCGTCGCTGCCACTAGACTACTTGCTCCGAATAACTGGTAAGAAAAACCTGCATCCGTCCGACCTTCCGTTCATGCCGGCGGGGGAAAGCGATCATCCATTAGCTTCTGCGCTCCTGCTGCGCGCGTTACGCCTCAATTGTCTAAGCGCCAGCCACGCCGATCTCTGGGAGGAGCTCTTTGACGCGGCGTGGCCGCATGAAGAAGACTGGGCCGTCGAATGGCCTGGGATGGAGTCGCTCTCAAATGTCGATCCCGTGTGGAGTCGCTCGACTGGTCTTAGGTCTGAGCGGGAAAGGCGTGCTGCTCTCGTTGAAGTCGACGCCCTAGTGGCGGCGTGGTTGGGAATTCCCTCCGATGATCTAGTTGCCGTATATAGAACTCGTTATCCAGTCCTTGCTGAGCGGGAGGCGGTCACCTGGTTTGACGCCTCAGGCATGAAGATCTGTGGTGATAGCAGGTCGCGTGGTTTGAAACAAAATCGGGATGACTACGCCCAACTTGTGGCGTACTTAGATCATCCGCAGCGGAATCTAGTTCCGCAAGGCTATGCTGCGCCGTTCTATAAGGCGGATCGGGAAAGCGAGTACCGGCAGGCCCATGCCGCGTTCAGCAAACGGCTTCGAGATGCGACCAACGGAGGCTGGCGGTCGTCGTAGTCGGTTACACTTTGTAGCGAGAGCAGTTTCTTCCCGTAACGTGAAGCGGCGGTCTAGCCGTTGAGCGTAGTTGCGTGGCGGAACTGCTGGAACTGTTTAGCCAGAGGGCTGAGTTGGCGCGTGGGGGAGCGGGGTGGATCTTTGCACGATGGAAGCGCGTCCGGCAGGGTGCTGGCCGCGCCTCCGTCTGATGTGCAGTTCAGCGCGCAAACTTCGTTGACCGGACGAAGTCGGTCCAAGCGTTAACGGTGAAGGTTAGGGCGGGCCCAGCCGGGTCCTTGCTGTCGCGTATGGCGACTAGGCCGGGCAGGTTGTCGGCGACCTCCACGCAGTTGCCGCCGTTGTCGCCGCTGCGGGTGCTCTTGCGCCACTGGGCGCCGGTCAGCTCAGCCATGGTGGACCTCTCTGACGATCTTGTTGATCAGATACCTCGATTGTTGCTTATCGAGGGCCAGTGACGTGAGGCTCGTCCAGACTTCTTCGTAGATTGCGAGTTCGTCCTTGCGGTCGAGGTAGAGCGCGCCGGTAAGCGACTCGCTGTAGATGACCGGTGGGTCGGGATCGACCCGGTTGCGGAGCGGGAAGTCCAACATGACGAAGGGGCCAGCGACCGCGCCGAAGTGGAGTCCGGCGCTGAGGGGCAGCACCCGGATCGAGACGTGGGGGAGCCTGCCGACGTCGAGCAGGTGTCGTAGCTGTTCGGCAATCGTGGCGGGACTACCGACGACCCGGAGGAGAACCGCCTCGGAGAGGACGACCTCGAACTGTGGTGCGGGTGGAAGGCGGCGTTCCAGGAGCGCCTGACGTTGCAGTCGAACCTCGACCAGCCGCTCCCGATCGTTCTGAGATATGCGCGAGCGGTGCTGGTACACGCCATGGGCGTAACCTCTGGTCTGGAGCAGCCCGGGTATCAGGGTGTCGTCGTACTCGCGAAGGCGGGAGGCGGCTGATTCCAGGCCGACGTAGAGTTCGAACCACTCCGGGATGGCGTCGCCGTACGAGTGCCACCAGCCCTTGGCCTTGGTCTCGTTGGCCAGGGCGGTGAGCGCGCCGGTCAGCTCGGCGGTCGCCCCGTACAGCTCGCACATGGCCTTGGCGTCGACGGCGCGGACCGCGCCGAGGCCGGTCTCGATGCGCCACATCTTCTGCCGGCTGCACTGCAACGCCTCCGCCGCGCCGTCGAGGGTCATCCGGGCCTCGGTGCGCAGCTCGCGCAGCGCCCGCCCGAGTTGCCGTCGCGGCACTGTCGATCCCATGTCGTCGGCCATCCGCCACCCCTCTCCGTGTTGCACGGTGTTACATCTCGACGCCATCGTTGAAACGTGGGACCGTTGCCGTTCGGCGATTCTCCGGCGGCTCCACTACATCAATAGCGATACGCGTCTGACCATACAAGACGGTCCCGACAACAGTCATATACGCGCAATTCCCATGCGACGATTGTCGGCGTACCAATGGGGGTCCTGCATGTTTCTTGGGGTGGTCGGAATTCGTCGCCGGCTCCGGCGGGTCGGCCGGAGCCGGCGGTCGGGGCGGGCAGTTGGGGTCAGCCGGCCAGTGGGCTGAAGCTGCGGCCGTCGAGCACGTTGATCAGCTCGTCGTCGCGGTGCACCTCGTAGCCGCGCCGCCGCAGCTCGGCCACCAGTTCCGCCTCATCGCTCAGCGGGATCTCCAGCAGATCGCCGTTGAGCACGGTGGCCTGCTGCTTACCGAAGCGTGTGCGCAGATCCTTCGGCAGCAGCGTGAAGGCCCGTTCCGCCACCAACGGTGGCCAGTCTCCCTCCAGGACCGAACCCACCTCGTTGATGTTGAACGGTTCGTCGTCCGCGGGGTCCTCGTCGGGGTCGTAGTACTCCGGGTCGGCGGGGTTCGACACGTGGGTGGTCCGGATCCTCCGGGCCTCACCCCAGGTGCGGGCGGCGGCGATCGCCTTGATCTCGGCGGCCTCCTCGGCGGCGGTGTCCGCGTCGGCGAAGGCGAGGCAGTCGTGCATCTGCGCGTGGCCGTAGACCAGGCGCCGGGTGGTCGGGTGGTGCGTCGTCATGATCCAGATCCTGCCCGAGGCGGACGAAGGCATGATCAGGTGTTGGTGTGGGTCCCACCGACGGGACCGGGTCGTGTCATCGGCTGGACGGTCAGAGATGATCGCGAAGGGATGGGCCCGACCTACGGTCCGCGCCGACGATCGTGCCCGGTCGGGCCAGTCACCTCCGACTCCTCCGCCCCTAATGTGGTCCGGACAACACTCGCCGGCACCTGCATATCTCAGGCGCGGGACAGCGGCGCTGCCACGGCGCGGAGCCGTCGCCGAAACCGCGGGTGACGGGGGTCGACATGGGTGCCGGCGCGGAGCGGAAGCTCGTCACGGCCGTACGACAGGCACTGTCGCAGGGACCGATGCCGCAGGAGGATCTGCTCGTCGCGCTGCGGCAGGCCGGCGTACGCACCGACAGCAGCGGCCTCTACATCGCGTGCACGACGCACGGCCTCGCCGATCTGCGGGGCCACATCTGGGAACCACGCGGCTGGGCCGCCCCGGCGGTCGAGACCGGGACGGCCGCTCCGCAACCGAGCCCGCCCGCCCCGGCCGGCAACCGGCGCGCAGCCGCCGAGATCCGCCGGCTCGCCTCCTCCATCGGCGTCCCCATGGACGAGCCGACCCCGCCGGTCGGTCCCGTACCCGCCGCCTGGCCACGGATCGCCGAGCAAGCGACCCGGGCGCTGCACGAGGAACTCCGGGCCGTCACCGACCGGCGTACCCTCCAGGACGTACCCGTCAGCGGCGGTGTCGTGGTCGCGGAGACCACCTCCCGGAAGCTCATGCGGTTCGAGGCCGAGGGTGACCTCGGGGTGTCCGAAGGCGCCCAGGCGACGCTCGTCGTCGACGGCACGCCGATCGACGTCGAGGTGGTGTCGGTCTTCGGCAACGTGGTGACCCTGTCGGTGCCGCCCGGGGCGACCGTGCCGGAGGAGGCCGTACTGCGCTGCGACCTCTCCTGGTTGCTCTCCTCCCAGAGCAAGCGGCTCCGCGAGCTGACCAACGGTGGGCCGGGCTTCAACGCCGAGGCCGCCGCCCTGCTGACCGCCAGCCGGGCCGCCGTGCCGGACGACCTGCCGACCGTCACGGCCGAGCACCTCAACCACGGCCAGCGGTACGCCGTCCAGCTCGCCCTCACCCCCGGTGTCACCTGGCTCTGGGGCCCGCCGGGGACGGGGAAGACCACCACCATCGGCACCCTCGTGGCGGAACTGTGCGTACGCGGGCTACGCGTTCTGCTCACCGCCCCGACCAACGCCGCCGTCGACATCGCGGTCAAGTCCGTCCTGAAGGAGATCCCCGAACTCGCCGGCGGCGGGCTGGTGCGGCTCGGCCAGCCCTCCGACACCGACCTCGTCGGGCGGTCCGACGGGCACGTCCTGATCGACGAGATCGCCGCCAAGCGTGGCGAGGTTCTGGCTCGGAGGCGGGTCCGTGAGGGGCAGGAGATTCGCGATCTGCGGCTGCGGCTCAAGGCTCTGCAACGGCGGCACGCGAACCTCACCGACGCCGATCAGGAGGAGCGGCTGACCCTGGAGCGTGGTCTGGCCGAGGCGACCGCCACGATTCGGGAACTCGATGAGGCACTGCACCAGGTCCGCCGGCAGGTGTGCCGCGAGGCCGAGGTTGTGGCGGCCACCTCGCACCAGGTGGTGCTGCGGACGCTCCGCGAACTCACCTTCGACGTGGTGATCCTCGACGAGGCGAGTATGACCACGACGGCGCTGGCGATGCTCGTGGCGGGCGCAGGCAGCGGACACACCATCGTCGCGGGCGACTTCCGGCAGTTGCCGCCGGTCGTCGTCGCCGACACGCCGGCCGCCCAGGAGTGGCTGCTGAAGAGCCCGTTCGAGAAGGCCGCGGTGGACCTCGCGGTCGGCGGGAGGACGACGCCGGGTCGACTCGCGGCGCTCACCGAGCAGTACCGCATGCGCAGCGACATCAACCACGTGGTGAGCGAGGCGTTCTATCCGGAGAGTCCACTGATCACCGGACCGAAGGTGTCCACCAGACCACGACCCAGCTGCGCGGACTGGGCCGACGGGGAACTTGTCCTGCTCGACACCTCGCAGCTGGGCGCACGGACCGCCCGTAAGCAGGGCATGTCCTCCCGGTACAACCTGATGCACGCGCAGCTCATCGCCGGGCTCGTCGCTGGCTCGGGCGGCGACGTGGCCAGCCTCGGTGTCATCTCACCCTTCGCCGCGCAGGCCGGTCTGCTGGAGTCACTGCTCCCGGAGGCAGAGCAGGTGGGCTGGGCCGCCTCGACGGTGCACCGGTTCCAGGGCGGGGAGCGGGACATCGTCGTCTACGACACGGTGGACACCGGCCGCGGCGTACGCCCGCTGCACCGCTGGTTCACCGAGGGCGAGGCCGGCGGCACGGGCGCCCGGCTGCTCAACGTGGCGGCCAGCCGCGCCCGCGACCACCTCGTGGTCGTCGCCGCCTTGGACCAACTGCACCGGCAGCGGACCGCCAGGGACGCGGTGCGGCGGTTCTTCGCGCGGCTGGTCGAGCGGGGGCGGATCCTCACGGCGGACGAGGCGCTCCACAACGCGTCGGTGACCCGCCGGGTGACCCACGACATCATCGAACTGCTGGTCGCCGACCTGGCGGACGCCAGATCGGTGGACATGTGGCTGCCCCGCGCACCACTGCTCGGCCTGAAACCGCTGATCCCCTCACTGAAGCTGATCGCCGAGCAGGACGTCGACACGGAGCCGGTGACGGTCTGGGTCGAACCGGACCCCGACGGATACCTCTCGGCGGAGGCGATGGAGGCCAGACGTGGGGGCGTGAACATCCGCCCGTGCACGCCGATCCTGGAATCCAGTGCCGTCATCGACGACGTGGTCTGGACCTCGACCGGTTCGCTGCTCGGCCCGGACCCCGGTGTCGTCCTCCGCACCCGGCACGCGGGGTTCGCCGACGCGGTGCGGCGGGCACAGCGGCGACGGCCCGGCATCGCACCGGGCAGCGGGCAGCTCGGCGACGACTGCGGACGCTGCGCCCGCATGCTTGTCCGCTTCGAGGTGGGCCGGCGTGGTCTGCCGACAGTCGGGTACGGCTGCATGCACTGCGACAGCTCGTCCGGTCGACGCTCTCGCCCTGTGACTCGTGACGGGGTCGACCTGGCCGGGCTCAGGAGTTTCTGAGGTCGAGACGGACAGCGCCGATTCGGGGCGTCGCGGCGTCGGCCGTCCGCGCGGTCCTCGCCGGGAGCATGGCGCTCCGGGCCGACCAGATCAATGGTCGCCCGAAACCGCTGCCCGTAGAGGTGACGGCCAATGTTCAGCTGGCGGCGCCTCGGCGGGCCGCCGCGATGCGCTGGCGTAGCCGTACCGCCCGAGCGTCAGGGAACGCGGACAGCAGGTCGACCGCCTCCTGCCGATGGCGCTCCGCCTCCTCGGTGTGCCCGGTCTCGGCCAGTGCAGTCGCCAGGTGGTCCAGGGCCAGCGCGAGCTGCCAGCCGTCACCGAGTTGCCGGTGGACCGCGGCGGCCCGCCGGTGGAAGGCAACCGACTCCTCCGGCCGCCCCAACCCCCGGTACGCCTCGCCGGTCTCGTCCAGCGCCATCGCCTCCCGGCTGCGGTCACCCAGCCGGCGTTGGACCGTGGCCGCCCGGTGCGCCGCCTCCAGCGCTGCGTCCGGCCGGCCCAGGACGCGCTGCACGCGGGCGTACTCGACCAGCCAGTGCGCCAACCACACCGGGCTACCATCCTCGGCGATGGCGAGCGCCGCCTCGATCGCGGCCAGCGCCTCGTCGGTACGGCCGAGCTCGCGCAGTGTCATGCTGAGGAAGAACAGCGAGTTGCCCTCCTGCCCCCGGTCGTCGATGGCCCGTTGCACCGCCAACGCCTGCTTCAGCAGCGGCACCGCCTCGGCCAGGTCACCCAACTCGTACCGGGTCTCCGCGAGATTGCTCAACAGCAGCGCCCGCCACCGCCGGTCATCGCGACGGGTGAAGATCGCCAGGCTCTCGCCGAAGTACCCGAGCGCATCGGCGAGCCGCCGATGCCGCAGGGCCAGCAGCCCCAGTGCGTTGATCGACACCCCCGTGCCATGCTCGTCGCCGATCTCCCGTCGGATCGCCAGGGCAGCCTGGTGGTGCTCCGCTGCCTCCACCAATTGGCGAGCCTGGAAGTGCGCCTTCCCGAGACTCTCCAGCGCCTCGGCTTCCGCCCGCCGATCGCCGAGCGACCGCGCCGCTGCCAGACCGATCCGGCCGGTGGCGAACCATGCGTCGAAGACGTTGCGGTGCATGAAGACGCTGCGCAGCAGGACCGCCAGGTGCCAGGCCACCCGGGGCGAGCCGGTCTCGGCGGCGGCGCGGGTGGCGGCGACGAGATTGTCCTGCTCGACCGTGAACCAGGCGTCGGCCTCGCCGGCGGTGACGAAAGTCAGCGGTGTGAGGTCGGGTGGTGGGTCCAGCGGGACCGTCCGGTAGAACGGCAGGGTACGGCCCAGCGCGGCGTCTGCCGTGTGCAGGTAGAAGCGGACGACCCGGCTCAGCGCCGCCCGGCGGCTCTCCTCACCTTCCAGATGCCTCGCCTGATCCACCGCGTACGCGCGCAACAGGTCGTGCAGTTGGTAGCGGCCTGGCGCACTCTCCTCCAGCAGGTGGGCGCGCACCAACGCGTCGAGTGGCTGCCGGACCTGCCCGACCGGCACGCCGGCGAGCGCGGCGGCGGCCGGCACGCCGACATCCGGGCCGGGATGCAGGCCGAGCAGCCGGAACAGCCGGGCCGCCGAGGCGTCCAGCGCCCGATAGGACCAGGCGAAGACCGTGCGTACGGCGTCGGCCTCCTCGCCCTCCTCTGCGGTGAGGGCGTCCCAGAGCGCCGACTCGTCCCGCAGGTCCTGGATCAGCTCGCTCAGCGGCATGAACGGTCGGCTTGCCGCCCGTTCGGCCGCGATGCGCAGCGCCAGCGGCAGCCGCGCGCACAGCCGGGCCAGTTCGGCCAACTCCTGCGGATCGTCGCCGGTGCGGTAGTCCGCGGTCACGTCCCGCAGCAGCGTCACCGCATCGTCCTCGGACAACATCCGCAGCGTCAGGCGGCGGCCACCGTCGCGGCTGACGAGACCGGACAGCATGCTCCGGCTGGTGACGATTACCAGGCAACTGCTTGTGCCCGGCAGCAGCGGACGTACCTGCCGGACGGTGGCGGCGTTGTCCAGCAGCACCAGGACCCGCCGGTCGGCCAGCCGGGAGCGGTACAGCGCAGCGCGATCCTCCAGATCGGCGGGGACTGCGGACGGCGGCACGCCGAGCGACCGCAGGAACCGGTCGAGCACCTGCTCCGGCCGGCTGGGCTGCCCCGGGTCGTAGCCTCGGAGGTTCGCGTGCAGCTGCCCGTCGGGAAACCGCTCGCGTACGGCGTGCGCCCACCGCAGAGCCAGCGCGGTCTTGCCCACGCCGGCCGTGCCGCAGATGACGATGAGGGTGGCGCGGACGGCCTCGTCGACGAGAAGGCGGTTCAGCGAGCCCAGCTCCTCGACCCGGTTGACGAAGCCGTGTACGTCACCGGGCAGCTGGCGGGGCGGCGGATGGGCGCGGGAGGGGCCTCCGGAGTGGAAGTGGACCCCGCCGTACACGTCGCGGGCCTGCACGAGGTCGGCGGATCCGGACACCGTGGACCGGTTGACCTGCTCCGGTTGGCGGTCGTCGTCGCTGCCGACCATCGGTCAGTCCAGCTGCGGAGGCTCCAGTGGTGCCACCGCGCGCGCGAAGTACTCGTCCAGGGGTTCGCCATCGTGGTAGAGCGACTCGATGAACTCCTGACACCCGGCCACCACCGCCGGGTCGCGCCAGCGCCGGGCGGCTTCCAGCACGCCGTTGGCGTCGTAGACCGCCTCGTACATCACGTCGGTGCCGAGGGTGTATATCTCCGGCAGCGGCCCGTCCATCTCCGCTCCGGCGATCCGGTCCGGCCCCACGACCCGGGTCAGGCCGCCGTACACGTGCCGCAACCGCAGCACGTGCAGCTCCCACTGCAGGTACGGAGTAAGCGGCTCCTGGACCACGCGTACGCGCCGCGTGGCGAACCCGCTGTCGGCGATGCGGCGGTAGTAGTCCTCGAACTCGGGACGTCGCGCTTCCAGGATCCGCAGCGAGTCCTGCCACCGGCCGCCGGCGAACGCCTGCCAGCCCTCGTCGTTCGGCTCCTGGAACGTCTGCTGCCGTTCCAGCTTCCAGAACCCTGGCGGCCCGGTCTTCCAGAACCGCTGCTCGAAATCGGCCCAGTAGGCGTCGAGGGCCAGCAGTTCACCAGGGTCTCCGCCGAGGAGTTCACGCATCAGGGATGTCCACCTTCGCCGCGATCATGGTCGATCGAGGGATGATGATAAGCCGTTCGCCGGGGTCGACGGAGACTCCGTCGGGAAGCTGATCTCGGTAGCTGTCGGTCAGATCCTGCCCGATCACCGCCACATCGCCGTTGCTGAGCTCCCAGATGTCGGGGCAACTGCCGTCTCCGGAGGTGTTGCCCAGCTCGTGCGACGACTTGCCCCAACGGCGACTGAGCTGGGCGGAGGGGTCCGCTTCCCACCGGCGTGCGCTCACGACGACCTCCCGCAAAGTGGTGGCGTAGATGCGGATAGTAACATTGAGCTAGCTGGATCGATGCGAATCCGGTCGGATGCCGACCGTCGTGGCGAAACTGGAGGTGCGTAGTGGACGACCCGCTCATGCTCACGGCGGCGACGACGCTTGTCGCCTGGGCGACCACCAATCTCGCCGAGGGCGCCCGGTCGGCCGTGACCGACCTGACCGAGTTCCTCCGGCGTCGCTTTCGCGGCGAGGCCGCCGTGCAGGAACTGGTCGACGTCGGCCGGCACCCACCCGCACCGGACACCGCTCGTCGTCTCGCCACCCTCCTTGAGCAGGAGGCGGAGCGCGACCCCGCCTTCGATGCGGAGTTCCGCGCCCGCTACGCCCAGGTCCGGGCCGTCGTCGCGAACCACGCGGGCGACGTGACGAACACCGTGTCCGGCGATGTCGCCGGACCCGTCGTGCAGGCCCGCGACGTCCACGGAGGCATCTCCTTCGGCAGCAGCCACACCTGACGGCGTGCGGCGCGACACCTGTCCATTACCGCCGAGTCACGCCACCGCCGGGGGTCGACGCCATCACCGCTCGTGGCGAGTCGGACGACGAGGACCGTTCGGTCGCGCCAGCCGACAGCACTCCCTCGTCGCGCCGGTCGATTGGCCAGTATTCGTACGGTCTCGTTGACACCGTCTGCAATGGACGGTAGCAGTATGGGCACGGCTTCCGTGCTGGCGCGGCCGAGCTGCATCCTGGGGGAGATCACTTGAAGGCGAACGAGACGACCGTCCGTAACCTACTGCAAGGTGAGAAGCAGTACGTCGTTCCGCTCTATCAGCGCCGCTACAGCTGGAAGCGAAGGGATCTCGCGCAGGTCTGGGCTGACGTCATGCGGGTGACGGAGGTGAATGACAACGTCACGCATTTCCTCGGCTCAGTGGTCCTCGCGCCTAGTCCGGCCAATACGCCGACCGGCGTGCAGAGCTGGCTCGTCGTCGACGGCCAACAGCGGCTGACTACACTCAGTATCCTTCTGTGTGCGATCCGGGATCATGTTCGGGAGTCTGATGCACAGCTGGCAGCCAAGATCGACGATATGTACCTATTCAACAAATATGCGTCGGGAATGGAGCGGTACACGCTCTTACCTACGAAGGCCGACCGAGCCGCGTGGCTGGCCCTCGTGGAAAGAGATCCTGGTGCCGGTGGTGAGGACCGGATCGGAGAGGCATATCGCTTTTTCCGAGCGGCGCTCGTTCAGGCCGATGATTCGGACGATGACCATGATCTGATTCGGATCGAACAGGCGGTAGCGGCGAGGCTAAGCCTCGTGGAAATCGCGGCGCATCCAGACGACAACGTTCACCGCATCTTCGAGTCCCTGAACTACACCGGTCAGCCGCTCACTCAGGCGGACCTGCTGCGCAACTACCTTTTCATGCGTCTACCCGCTCGAGGTGATCACGTATACGAACGGCACTGGCTGCCGCTTCAGGAGTTGCTTACGGATAAGCAGCTTGAGGAGCTGGTCTGGCTGGATCTGGTGCTCCGTGGCGACGATCGTGCCACCCAGGAGGCGATCTACCAATCGCAGCAGCTGCGACTCGGCCAATTGTCCGGTGAGGCTGCGATTGAAGAGTGGATCATCGATCTTCACCACAAGGCTCGCCTGTTCCGCAAGATTCTGGCGCCGGGCGAGGTCGCCGATCCGATCCTGCGGCGTGCCTTGGACCGGCTTGACCGGTGGGGTGCGGCCGTGGTTCACCCCATCGCACTCTACGTCCTGCTCGCGCACGAGGCGGGCCGCCTCAGTTCGGTCGAAGCCGCTGATGCGCTACGGGTCGTCGAGAGCTATCTGGTCCGTCGCATGATCGCGGGTATCGCCAGTGCAAATACCAACCGGATTCTGATGTCGCTCGTCAAGGACTTGGGAGAACAGGTCCCCTCCGCAAAGGCGATCACGCGGGCGCTGTCGGGGGTTCGGAAGAAGTTCCCCACCGACCAGTACATCCGGGACGCCGTGCTCGTGAACAGCTTCTACTGGCTAGGCCGCGGTCCGCAGCGCAGCTACGTGTTGCGCTGCATCGAGGAAGACTTCGAGCACAAGGAGCCTATCAACTTCGATACCGCGAAGGTCACCATCGAACACGTGTTGCCGCAGTCCCTGACGGACGAGTGGCGGGAGATGTTGGCTCCCGACCTGGAGGCCGACGAGACTGCGGAGGAACTACACAGCTCTCTGGTACACACTCTCGGGAATCTCAGCCTGACCGCGTACAACCCCAAGCTGGCCAACGATGGTTTCGAGGCCAAGAAGAAGATCCTTCGTGACAGCGGACTCGCGATGAACCGTGAGATCGCTGACTCGCCCCGGTGGGGGCGAACGGAGATCCTCGCGCGAGGCCGAGCCCTCGCGGACCGTGTCCTGCTCATCTGGCCGGGCCCCGACGAATCGGCCGCGGTGACCCCACCCAGTCCACGGTGGTCCCTCATGAACCAGGCACTCGCCAGCATCCCCGCTGGTCGCTGGACCAGCTACTCGGACATCGCCGAGGTGGTCGGCGTATTCCACCGCGCCGTCGCTGGACGCCTCGCCAGCGTGCAGGTGCCGAACGCCCATCGCGTTCTGAAGATCGACGGTGCGATCTCGGCAGACTTCCGCTGGGTCGACCCCCAACGCCGCGACGACCCACGGACGGTATTGGAGGCCGAGGGTGTGCGCTTCGACCATGCGGGTCGTGCGGCAGCGGACCAACGCATGACTGCCACCGAACTAGCACGTGAGGTCGGTCTCGACACCAGCGAAGACAGGGACGGGGAGGAGCCGGTAGCCGCATGAACAGCCTGCCCGCCAGGATCGGAGGGATCGACGCTTGCGGGCAGGAATGCGGAGACGTCCGCGCCAACTGCTCGCGGTGTCGCGAATCTGACTCATGCGTGCTCCAGGCCCTCGGGCAGCTCAGAGCCGGTCAGGGGGTGCAGTAGCATGCGGCGGTGATCCGCTCATGAGACCGACGATCGCCGCCGACACGCTGCGTCGGACCCTCACCCAGTACCTGACCACCACCTTCGGTCTGACCGAGGACGGCGTACGCCAGGGTCTGGAGGGTTTCCTCTCGCACCCGGAACAGGGCATCTTCCGTGGCCCGTACCTGCGGATCCGCACCCCTTTCCGCCCGGCGGCGGGGAACTGGCGCGCGAGCCTGGACTGGGCGCCGGCGGACTTCACGCCCTACCTGCATCAGGCGAACGCGTTCGCCCGGCTGTCAACGAAGGGCAAGGCGGCCGAGCCGACGCTGATCACCACCGGCACCGGCTCGGGCAAGACGGAGTCGTTCCTGATCCCGGTGCTCGACCACTGCCGGCGGCAGAGGCAGCACGGGAAGGCCGGGGTCAAGGCGATCCTGCTCTACCCGATGAACGCCCTCGCGACCGACCAGACGCAGCGGATCAACGAGCTGCTGTCCGACCCGGCGCTCAGCCAGGTGACCGCCGGTCTCTACATCGGCGACGTCGCGGCCATCGAGTACCCGCACGTCTTCACCAAGCGGTCGGAGATGCGCCGTACCCCTCCGGACATCCTGATCACCAACTACAAGATGCTGGACCTGCTGCTTCAGCGCGCCGACGACCTGCCGCTCTGGGAGGGCGCTGAGCCGGCGTACGTGGTGCTGGACGAGTTCCACACCTACGACGGCGCGCAGGGCACCGACGTGGCGATGCTGCTGCGCCGGCTCGCCGCCGCGCTCGACCTCGACGAGCCGGAGCGGCCTCTCGGGCCGATCTGCCCGGTGGCAACCTCCGCCACGCTCGGTGAGGGCGGTGGCCGGGACGGTCGTACCGCGATCCGTGAGGTCGCCGAGCAGGTCTTCGGCATCCCCTTCGACCCGGGATCGCTGGTGGGGGAGGACCGGTACGAGGCCGGGGAGTTCATCGCCCGCCAGGACTTCAGCCTGCCGCTGCCTACCTCGGAGCAGCTCGCGGCCGTCGACGACCGCGACCCCGAGGCGATGATGGCCGAGGTCGCCGAGTTGGTCGTCGGCGAGCGCTGTCTCGACGCCCCGACGCGCCTTGGTGATCTGCTGCGTCAACATCCGTTGACGAAGGCGGTGCTCGACTCGCTCCAGGCCAGGCCGTGCACCCTCAACGAGATCATCGACGTGCTGCCCCGCAAGAACGCCACCGGCTGGGGCAGCGTGATGAAGACTCCGCCCGAGATCACGGCGAAGGCTCTCGCCCGGTTCGTCGGCCTGCTCTCCGTCGCGCAGAACCCGGAAGTTCCCGGCCGCCCGCTGCTCAACATCGAAACCCACCTGTGGGTACGCGCGGTCTCCCGCCTGCTGCGCGGCACCTGCCACCAGGCCGCATTCGGCTGGTACGGCGAAGCGCCGCGTGAACTGGACCCGTACGCCACCGACGCCGATGTGGTCGTGGCCGACAACCGCTACCCACGGTTGCCGGCCATCTACTGTCGGCACTGCGGCCGCTCCGGCTGGATGGCGTTGTCGCCGGAGAAGGACCCGCAGGAGCTGGAGACCGACCCCGACAAGATCTACCGAGCCAGCGTCGGTCGAGACAAGCGCCGGGTCCGCGCGTTGATCGCCGCGACCGGGGACGAGGTACGCCAGCGCTCCCGTGGCCTGCTGGTTCTGGAGTACGGCCGTCGGGTGCGCCCCTTCGACGAGCAGCGCGACCGCAAGCCCACCGACGACGCGATCGTCGTGCTCGGCGACGTTCTCGACATCGACGGTGCCGAGAAGGACCGCTGCCCGTCCTGCGAGTTGGACCACGGCATCCGCTTCCTCGGCGCCGGCCTGGCGACCCTCGCCTCGGTGGCGATCACGCAGCTCTTCACCGGTGGGGAGCTCGACGAGGCCGAGAAGAAGACGCTGCTCTTCAACGACTCGGTCCAGGACGCCGCACACCGCGCCGGATTCGTCGCCAACCGGTCCTACTCGTTCTCGCTGCGCTCCCTGCTCGCCAGCCGACTGACGTCGGGGGAGTCGATCGGGCTCGACGATCTTTTCGCCAAGATGATAGAGGCGGCGGCGCAGCCGGAGATCCTCTCCACCGTCGTGCCGCCGGACCTGCACGACCAGCCCGGTGTCGACAGCCTGCTCGCTGGTGAGCACAACGGCAGCCGGGAGACCTGGGAGCTGATCAGCGAGCGGCTCGTCTTCGCCACCGTGATGGAGACCGGGCTGCGTTCCCGCCAGGGCCGCACCCTGGAGTTGACCCGCAGCGTCGCCGTCGAGGTAGCCCTCGACGACCCCGCCGGAGCTGCCGCGATCTGCCGGGACGTCCATCTGACCGGGCCCGGCCGCCTCGACGGAGCGCCGCCGGACGACGCCCGCTACCTTGCCTTCCTCCGCGGTTTGCTGGAACGGCTGCGTACCCGCGGTGCCGTTTACCACGAGTGGCTGGTGCCGTACCTGAGGCGCGGTGGCACCCGGTGGCAGGTCTGGGGCGGTCGCCCCGCCGGCATGCCCGCGTTCCCGAAAGGGCTGTCCGCTCCCACGTTCCTGCTCGCGACGCCGAAGTCCCGCTCGGAGTTCGACGTGATCACCGCGCGCGGCAACTGGTACCAGGACTGGACGTCGCGCTGTCTCGGCCTCGACCACGGCGAGGCGGCCGGCTTCCTCACCCGGCTGCTGCCGGCCCTTGCCGCCGCCGACGTGGTCGCCGCCGGTGACACCGAGGACGGCAACACGGTGTACGGGCTGATGCCCGGCCACCTACGGGTGACCCGGCTCGACGACGCGTCCGCTGCGGCGGCCGGAGTCGGCTGCGACACCTGCCACTGGCAGCAGACGGAGCATCCCGACCGAGTTGCCGACTGGATCGGCCAGCCGTGCCGCCAGTACCGCTGCCGAGGCCAACTGCAGGCCGTCCACGACGACACCGCTGCCGACGACTACTACCGGCGGCTCTACCTGGACAGCCCGGTGTTCCGGGTGGTCACCGGCGAACACACCGGCATGCTCACCCGCGCCCAGCGAGAAACGGTGGAGAAGCAGTTCCGCGACGGCGAGCGCTACACCGACCCGAACGTGCTCTCCTGTACGCCCACCCTGGAGATGGGCATCGACATCGGCGCCCTGTCGGCGGTGGTCCTGGCGTCGCTCCCGCATGGCCCGGCCAACTACGTTCAGCGGGCGGGTCGCGCCGGCCGCAAGAGCGGCAACGCGCTGGTGCTGACCCTGGTCGGGCGAACCGAGCGCGACCGCTACTACCTCACCGATCCGCGCGACATGATCGCCGGCCAGATCGTCCCGCCCGGCTGCTTCCTTTCCGCCGTGGAGATCCTGCGCCGCCAGTACCTCGCCCACCTGATTGATCTGGCCGCCCGTGGGCGCCTGGCCGGAGTGTTGCCGATGCCACGGCGGGCGCACGTGCTGTTCGGTCCGACCGGTTGGCTGACTGGCCTCGCCGAGGCTGGTCGTCGCGACGGTAGCCGGCTGGCGGAGGAGTTCCTGACCCTCTTCGGCGACAAGGTCCTGCGGGCCGCCGCCGATCAACTGCGTGAGTTCGCGGTGGACGGCATCGTCCACCGGGTCAAGGAAGCCGACGAGGTCTGGGAGTCTCGGCTGGCCGACCTGCGCCGTCGAATGCAGGAACTCGCCACCGCCCGGGGCACGCTGGTGCCCAGCGACCCGGACCACGCCCGCGAGATCAAGATGCTGAAGGCGGAGGAAGGTGCGGTCCGTCGCCGGCTGCGGGAGGTCAGCGGGGCTGCCGCCCACGGCACCCTGGTCGAGTTCGGTCTGCTGCCGAACTACGCGCTCATCGACAACCGGACCGACCTGGAAGCCACCCTGACCTGGGAGGACAAGGCCGACGGTGACCGGCGGTTCCACAGCGAACTCCGCGAGTACGCGCGCCCTGCCCGCCAGGCGCTCGTCGAGATCGCCCCCGGCAACAGCTACTACGTGCGCGGCTACAAACACGAGATCTCGGGGCTCGACGTCGGTCCGGCGGACCGTCCGGCGTACGAGCAGTGGCGGATCTGCGCCCAGTGCGGCTACGTCCGTACGCACCTGGCGAAGGAGGACACCAGCGCCTGCCCACGTTGTCTGGACCAGGGCATCGCCGATCACGGACGACTGTTCCAGGTCCTCCAGCCGACCCGGGTGCTCAGCCGTGACAAGCGCGACGACGCCCGCATCCGCGACGACAGCGACGATCGGGACCGGCGTTTCTACGCCACCACCGTCGCCGTGGACGTCGACCCGGCCAGGGTCGATTCGTCCTGGCGGCACGCCCATGACACCTTCGGTGTCGACTACAGCCGGCATGCGATGATCCGTCATTTCAACCTGGGTGCCCAGCGCTACGACCGGGCGGCTGAACTCTTCGCCGGCGAGGAGGTGCGGATCAACCGGTTCCACACCTGCACCTCCTGTGGGGGCACCACCGTCGATGGCGTTCCCGCCATGAGCCAACAACTCGCCGCGGAGACCTCCGGGGCGACCGTCGTCAAGGGCGCCGAGCACCACCGGCCGTGGTGTCCCTACCGGCGCTCGCCGGCCGCCCCGGACGCCCATGTCGACCTGATCCTGGCTCACGAACTGGAAACCGAGGCGCTGCGTATCCTGATCCCCGCCGCGACCGCCGTGGTGCAGGAGCGCGTCGCGTCGTTCGCCGCCGCCATCCGCCTCGGTATCGCCGCGCAGTACGGCGGCGACCCCGCGCACCTCCAGGCCGTGTCGGCCACCATGCCGGACGGGCAGAGCGACGGGACGCGCAACTTCGTAGTCGTCTTCGACACTCAGCCGCAGGGCACCGGCTATCTGCACCGCCTCGCCAAGCCGGAGGAGTTCCGCGCGATCCTGGAACTGGCACGGCAGCGGATCGCCGACTGCGTCTGCCGGCACGAAGGTAGGGCGGTGTGTCACCGCTGCCTCCTGCGGCATGCGCGTAACGAGCACTTCGCCCTGATGAGCCGCGACGAGGCGTTGGGCATGCTGGACAAGCTCCTCGACAACTGGGACGTCGAGGAGGGCACCCGTACGGACGAGATCTCGCTGATCCACCAGGTGGAGAGCGAGTTGGAGATGCGTTTCCTCACCAAGCTGCTGGCGCTTGGGGAGACACCCGGCTCGGGCCTGAGAACCGACCGGCGGACCGACCACGACGGTGCCCGCCTCGCCGACCTGCGGTTCGTCCGGGACAACGGTCAGGGCGTCACCCACTGGCAGATGAAGCTGCAGAACACCGTCAGAGGCACTCGTCCCGACGTCCACTTCAAGCGCCTCGACGCCCCGTCGCCCGAGGTGGCTGTATACCTCGACGGATTCAAGTACCACGCCTCGTCCCAGCACAACCGGCTCGCGGACGACGCGGAGAAGCGGGCCCGGCTGCGGGCGCACGGTTATCTGGTCTTCGCCGCCACCTGGGACGACGTCAAGACCTGGGGTAGCGCGGACGGCCTGGGGCAGTGGACCCCGTACGGCGGGGTCAGTAAGCAGGCTGCCCGGGAGAGATATCGGCAGTTCCTCCCCGGCGCCGACCCGGACGAGCTCGAGGAGACCATCTGGGTCAACCCGATCGAGCAGCTGATGCGATTCCTCGCGGATCCCGACCTCACCCGTTGGCAGCGTCGTGCGGAAGCAACCTTGGCAGGCATGCTCAGGCAGGCTCGGGACAATACCGCCACCGACTCCAGCGGGGTGGCAGAGCGGCTGTTGGCTGCACTGCGCGGAGAGCCCTTGCCCAGGCCGACTGCAGGAAAAATCATGATCGCCCGCGCTTGGGACCACGCCGACTGTCCGGTGGCTATGGTCGTCGACGGGCGAAGCAAGCCACTGCCGACGTGGTCGGCGCTGACCGTCCTGGACGACCTGCCGGCTGCCGTGGCCGATGCGGGCCACAAGGAACGCTGGGCCGCGTGGTTGGCCTGGGGCAACGTCATCCAGTTCCTCGGCAATGGTGGCGGTGACGCAGGTCAGCTCGCCGTGTCTACTCTCGACGCCTTCGAGCCGGCCTCGATGGCGGTCACCGAGGGCACCGGTCTTGTGCTGACTCAACGCGCACTGCCGCTCGACGAGGAGACGGCGACGTGGCTCGGCGTCGTGGCGCAGCCGGTGGCCGCCGACCCCGAGACGCTCGACAAGGAGTCGCCGTGGCGGGACGTCCTGCGTTACCTGGATCCGGCCGAAGACACTCTGGACCATCTCGTCCAGCAGCTCGCCCGGCAGGATCTGCCCGCACCGGTCGTCGGCTACGAGTTGGGCGACCAGGGCTGGCAGGCCGAGCTGGCCTGGCCCGACCGGCGGATCGCCATCGTGCTCACCGGCCCCTCCGACGATCCGGAGACGGAGGACCGCGACCGGGCGTACGCGGAGGCGGGCTGGCACGCCCGTACCGCTCAGCAATGGTCGGTTGACGAGTTGGCGGCGGAAATCAGGGCGACGAGCGGGGAGGAACGTCGATGAGCACCGGAGCAACCACCCTGCGGATGCTGGACCGCGCCGACAAGGAGGTCATGAAGCTCACCCGCGCCGACATCGGCGCGGTGTACGAGTTCATGCACAAGTTCCGGCACAACCCGGACAACCCGGGGCTCAACCTCAAGTCGCTCAACGGCGACTCCCGGCTGATGTCCGCGCGGGTGAACAAGGACTACCGTGCGCTGCTGCTGCACATCGCCGAACGCGACTACCTGCTCGTCGCGGTCAAGCACCGCGGCGAGGTGTACGACGACCTCACCCGCTACGCCTACCGGATCAACCGGATCACCGGTGGCATCGAGGTCGTCGACCTGGCGCCAGTCGGCGACAGCATCATCGGCCGGGTGGTCCCGCCCGAAGCCGAGCCGGAGCCCACGCAGAAGCCGCTCTTCGACACGTACACCGACGCGCAGCTCCTGGAGCTCGGCGTGTCCGAGCCGCTGTTGCCCCAGATCCGGAACCTCACCACCGAAGCCGAGCTGCTGGAACTGCTTGACCGGGCGCCGCAGCTCACCACCGACGTGCTCTTCGCGCTCTTCGACGGCACCCCGTACGACGAGGTGCTCCAGCAGGTCACCGACCCGGTCCGCGCCGACGAGCCGGTCGACCCGGAGGACTTCGAAGCCGCCGTGGAGCGGCCCGCCACCCAGGTGACCTCCGACGACGAGGCGCTGCAGGCGATGCTTGGCGAGGCATTCGAGCGGTGGCAGATCTTCCTCCACCCGACGCAGCGGAAGTTGGTGGAGAAGAAGTACAACGGCCCTGCTCGTGTCGGCGGAGGGCCCGGCACCGGAAAGACCATCGTTGCCCTGCACCGGGTGGCGCACCTCGCCCGGCAGCTACCCCCCGGGGCCGACAAGCCCATCCTGCTCACCACCTTCAATCGCAACCTCGCCGCCGATTTGCGGACCCGCCTGATGGCCCTCGGCGGCCAGGAGCTCGTGTCGCGGGTCGACATCGTCAACATCGACCGGCTCGCCAGCCGGGTTGTGGCCGAGGCGAAGGCAGGTGGCAGCCGGCGGGTCGTCGACGACAACAAGGTCCCCGAGCTGTGGGCCGAGTTCCTCGTCGAGACGGGCGAATCCGGCTGGGATGCGGAGTTCCTGTCTGCGGAGTGGACCCAGGTGATTCTCGGCCAGGTGCTCAACTCCCGCACCGACTACTTCAAGGCCCGCCGCCCCAACCGCGGTCGCAGCCTCAACCGAGTCGAACGGGACCAGATCTGGCAGCTGACCGAGCGGTTCACCACCTGGCTCGAGGGCCGTGGTCTCTGGACCTGGCGTCAGGTGGCCCAGCGGGCAGCACGCCTGGAGATGGACCGTGCGGCCGCCGCCGGCGCCACCGGAGAAACATCCGGCGGCTTCCACCGCCCGCGTTACCGCCACGTCGTCGTCGACGAGGCGCAGGATCTCAGCGCCGCCCACTGGAAGATGCTTCGTGCCATGGTCGCTCATGGCCCCGACGACATGTTCCTCACCGGGGACACCCACCAACGCATCTACGACAACCACGTCACGCTGAGCAGCCTCGGCGTCAACATCCGCGGTCGGTCCTCGCGTCTGACCTTGAGCTACCGCACCACCCGGCAGATCCTTGCCGACGCGTTGCAGATCATGACCGGTGAGGTCTACGACGACCTCGACGGTGGCGAGGAGGACCTGGCCGGCTACCGCTCGCTGCTGCGGGGCGGCCGGCCGACCTTTCGTGGGACGGCGACCTGGGCGCAGGAGCGGGACATGATCGTCGACCAGCTGGCGACATGGGGAAACCCGACGAACGGCTCGGTCGCGATCTGTGTGCCCACCAAGGAGTTGGCCGGCGACGTGATCGCGCGTCTGCAGGCGGAGGGCCTGCCGGCCGTGGAAATCGGACCGGACGGGCCGAGGCAGCCGGATGGCATCCACGTCGGGACGATGCACCGGTTCAAGGGGCTGGAGTACCAGCGCATGATCATCGCTGGTGTGTCGGATGGGCTTGTGCCGCGTCAGATGATCAGCCGTTACCGGGACAGCGACCCCAAGCGTTACCAGCGCGAGCGCCAACGGGACCGGTCGCTGCTCTTCGTCGCCGCGACCCGCCCCCGGGACGAGCTGGTCGTGTTCTGGCACTGGACGCCAAGCCCGTTCCTCACCAGCCGGCTGGTTCAGCGACAGCTGACGTGACTGCCCGGCCTCCGCTGTAGCGGGGGTCGGTATGACGTATTGGGGGCGACGTGCAGGCGCGGGACCGTATCGGTGACCGGTACGAGCTGACATACCCGATCGGACGCGGCGGAATGGGCCAGGTCTGGGCGGGCTACGACGAGCGGCTCGACCGGCCGGTGGCCGTCAAGTTCCTGCGTCAGATGGAGGTACCGGAGGGTGAACGCGCTACTGCCGTGAAGCGGTTCCGGCGAGAGGCACGTGTCACGGCGCGGCTCGACCATCCCGGCGTACCCGTCATCCACGACCTGGGCGAGCACGGCGAAGACCTGTACATCGTCATGCAGCTCATCCGGGGCTGTGTGCTGGCCGACCACATCGCCGAGCAGGAGCAGCTCGCCGTGGGCGAGGCGGCTTCAATCGCCGCCCAGATCAGTTCCGTGCTCGCCACCGCTCACGCTGCCTCCTTGGTGCACCGCGACCTCAAACCGCAGAACCTGATCATCACGCCCTCGGGGGCGGTCAAGGTCTTGGACTTTGGTGTCGCCGCCCTACTCGGTCCTGCGGAGGCGTCCCGCTTGACCGCCACCGGTCACACGCTGGGGACGCCGGCCTACATCGCGCCGGAGCAAGCCGCAGGTGATGCCGTCGGTCCTGGTGCGGACCTGTACGCGCTCGGATGCATCCTCTTCGAGATGCTTGCCGGAAGCCCACCGTACGAAGCCACGAATGCGCCGGACCTGCTGCGCCGGCACCTCCGGTCCCCGATTCCCATCGTCAGCGAGTACCGGCCCGATGTGCCAGATGATCTGGCGCACCTGATCTACTGTCTGCTCGGCAAGAAGCCGACCGACCGCCCCACAACAGCAGTCGAGGTGGGACGGCTCCTCGCGCCGTTCCTCGACGACAGGCCAGCCGCTGTCGGTAGGGCGGGTCGAACGGATACTCCGGTTTCCATGTGGCCAGGCCCGATGCTGACGCCGAGCAGCCACCACGATTTGACGGCGTCGCACGACCGGGCACGGGAGTTGGCCGAAGAGGAACGCTTCATGCAGGCCGTCGAGGTCCTGGAGCGCATACTCATGTCGGCACGCGACACTCGCGGAGCGGACGACCCACAGGTTCTGGCGGTCCGGATCGACCTCGCCGATCTCCGTTTCCTCGCCGGGGACTATCGGATGGCTCGGGACGATTTCGAGGCACTGGCAAGCCATCTGGAGAAGTCAGGCGGCGATCAGAGTCTCGCTCAGCAGTGCCGCGAGCAGGCGCAGGCATGTCAGAGGGAGCTCGCCGAATAGCGATTGCGCGCGACGCCGTACTTCAGCCGCAGTCCACGGGTGCGGCAGGTCCGCCCACCACTGCTGAAATGAAGGCCGACCACACGGCGGGCTGGTAGATGAGGACGGGACCGGCCTGGTCCTTCGAGTCGCGAACGGCGACGACGCCCGGCAGGTTGGTGGCGACCTCGACGCAGTTGCCACCGTTGCCGCCGCTGCGAGTGCTCTTGCGCCAGACGGCGCCGGTCAGGTCAGTCATGCCGCAACTCCCCGATGATCGTTTTGATCATGTCGGTCGATTGTGCCTCATCGAGGGCGAGCGAATCGAGGCTCTTCCAGACGGCCCGGTAGGCGGCCAACTCGTCGGGCTTGTCGAGGTAGAGCGCTCCGGTCAGGGACTCGCTGTAGGCGACTGACGGCTCAGGCGCAGCCCGACCGCCTCTCGTTGCGGGGAAGTCGAGGATGACGAAGGAGCCGGCGACCGCGCCGGAGTGCGGTCCGGCGGCGAAGGGCAGCACCCGCACGCTGACGTTGGGCAGGTTGGCGACCTCCAGGAGCTGACCGAGCTGCCCGATCATCACGCCGCGACCACCGACGGCGCGGCGAAGTACCGCCTCCGACAGGATCGCATCGAGCTGCGGCGGCTGGGGGAGCCGTCGAGTGAGCAGGCCTTGGCGTTGCCGCCGCACCTCGACGGCCCGTTCGCGCTCCTCCTCGCTGAGCGAAGGGCGGTCGAGTCGGGCGAGTCCGAGGGCGTACTGGCGAGTCTGAAGCAGTCCGGGGATCAGTGTCTCCTCGTACTGACGGAGGTGGGCGGCGGCGGATTCCTGGAACGTTGCCTTGACGCTGCGCACCGTCACAGGATGACCACAGGCCCTGGTGTCGTACCGCTGATCGAAGCTGCGGCGGCAGGGCGGGGTGGCCCGTGCGCGCGGGGAGGGCGGACGGGCCACCCCTTCCAGTCCACGAGGGAGAGGCAGGCGGCAGATGAGCGTCCGCAACCAGCGACCGGGAGCGACCTACCGCTCGTCGGCGTACACCAGTCTGTTGCCATGGCAGGTGCGCGAGCGCCGCTTCAGGTCGGTCGGGCTCGGACGCCGCGGCCTGGAACCGGCCGACGTCTACGACTTCCTCGACCGCGTCGCCGGCGACATGGCCAACGTCTACGCCGCCCTGGCCGCCAGCCGCCGGGAGACCGCCGTCATCAAGGACGCGCTGCGCCGCTGGCAGTCCGAGCAGGCCCGCGCCCGCGCCGACCGGGCAAACCAGGCATGACCCAGCGGTACGTCGTCCACCTGCCCGTCGCCGCCGCCGACCTGCCAGCCGCGCAGCGGCTGGCCCGGGTGATCAGCCGCTGGCTGCTGGTGCTGCCGCAGACCGACCCGGGGGAGATCACCGTTTCGGAAGAGGACAACCAGCACGTGCGTCACCGGGTCTTCTGTGATCTGCGGATGCCCGGCGGCCGGCGCTGCCTGCTCCGTGCCGACCACGACGGCGCCTGCTCCCGCCGCCTACCCCGGTGAGGCCAATAGACCAGCGTCCGGTGAAGTGCCGCCCCGGTCACTCGCTGACCCGTGTTGTGAGCGTCGTCGGGGTTCGCCCTGAGCCGAAACCGCTAGCTGACCACGCGGTAGTTGGGGACGGTTGGTCGACGTGTCTCCGGTGCATCAGCGAGGGAGCGCGCCACGATCCCAGCTGGGACCGGCACCCGCGAGAGATGAATACCTTCCAGGCAGGCGTCACACCAGAAGGATGCATAGCCGTACCCGGACCCGGACGGCCCGGTGAAAACAAGCCGCAGAGCTTGACGGCGGCAGTTCGGGCACGGCTGGTCCGACGCGGCGGGCAGGGCTCGGTAGACGATGTCGTAGGCGTCGAGCCACTGCTCAAAGGTGGCCATCAGTTGGTTTCCTCCGGCCTCACCGGGTGGCTGTTCCACCACTGCTCTTCGTGAGCATAGGCGCGATCCTCGAAAGCCTCGAAGTCGTGCTCTCTGGTGGGGTAGGGGCGGCCCTCTCGAAGCTCCGAGACGTGGAAGCGCTCGTGGGCAAGCGTGCGCGCGAGGTCCTCTTCGCTGCGGAAGGCCTCCCGGCAGAGCATTACCGAGAGATCCGCGCGGGTGACTCCGCAGAGACCCGAGAGGCGGTTGTTGATCGTCAGCCGTACGCCGGACAGGTTGATGCCGTACTTCGCGGCGATGGCGTGCACTGACTCCATCGTCATGGGCATTCGCGGCCCGGACCCTCTCCGACGTACCCGATTGAGGGCGTCTGGTTCGGCCCCCGACCGTCCAAGTCGGCTCAGCGCGTGCTTCAGCTTCTCGATCAGGTCGCCGAGCCGCCGGATCAGCGGCATCAGCCGCCGCAGGCTCGCCAGCAGCCCCCGCAGCAGCCGCGCGATCCGCGCCGCCCACGACGCCACCAACGTCGTCACCTGCTCCAGAACCAGCGGCGCGGCGAGCCCGCCGGTGACGACCAGTTCGCCCGCGTACACGATGAGCCGGGAGACGCAGGTGGCGATGGCGTCGCGGACCAGCAGCCGGACGGCGGCGACCAGGCCGGCGGCTCCTTCGGTGATGGCGGCGAGGGTGTCGGCGCCCTGGGCCAGCCCGCCGATGGCCTGCTGCTGCTCGGCGGCCCAGGCGCGGTAGGCGGGGCCAGCGCCGCCACCCCAGCTTGCGACGTCGGTGCGGACGGCGGCGGCCAGGTCGGCGGCCTCCCTGCGCAGCGACGCGGCGACGTTGCGCCAGGTCTGGGCGTGGGCGGTGATCTGCGCCGGGTCGCCCGCGAGCCAGTCCAGTGCCTCGCTGAGCGGCTTGACGTGTTCGATCAGCCAGGCGATGCCGTACTGGAGCAGCGCGCCGACCGGGTCGGAGACGAAGGCGAGGGCGTCCAGGCCGGCGCTGACGACGCCGAGGGTGCCGTCGATCCAGCTGCCATTGCGGACGCCCTGGGCGATGAGTTCGATGTCCTCGCAGATCCAGATGCCGGCCCAGGCGCTGGGCGGGGCCTCGGCGGCCGTGGCGACGAGCGGATTGGTGGTCACCGGCTATTCCGTATCCGTTGCAACGACTGCTCGGACCGGGCGTCGGAGGCACGGTAGCGGTCGGCGCCGGTCCGCAGTCTGTCGGCCGTGTCGCGCACCGAGCCGGCCGCGGTGCCGATGCCCTGGACCAGGGTCTGCTGGAGGCCGTCGAGCAGCATCGGCATGACCGCGCAGAGCCGCCCATACGCCTCGGTGCCCAACCGGACGTGCTGGCCGGCCTGGCGGGCGGTGTCGAGACTGTTGGCGCGGCGGTCGAGGCGTGCGGCGTGGCGGATCAGGCCGTCGGGGTCGACCTGGATGCCGTCATCGCCGGGCATCCGGCGTGCCTCGGTCGGGATCCAGCCGACGGCGGTACGACTCGACCAGCGCCGCTGCTGTCGGATCCTCGGCACCGAGGATGCCCGTGGTCGCCTCGGTGATCCTGCTCAGGAGGTCGGTGTGGGCGGCCCGGGTGGTGTCCAGGATCTGCCGGGCGGTGTGCGCCGCGGAGTGTTGTCGGGTGCGTTCGTCCAGCCGCAGGTCGACCAGCAGGCCCGACGAGTCGACGGTGACCTGGACCGTCCGATCGGGACTGGTCGCCGTGCCGCGCGTCGCCTGCACCTGCGAAGCCAGCTCCTTGGCCCGGGCCGCGCGGGTCGCGATGGACGCTTCCCAGTCGTCGAGCCGACGGGTGGCCTCGTCCAGCGCGGCTTCGTCCGCCCACATGCCTGACCCTCCCCAGGGCATCGACGCCGACCGGCCGGTGTCGCGGTCACGTTATCAACCGGTGGCGCTGCGTGGTGTGCCGCGACCACGACGGCGAGTGCTCCCGCTGCCTCCGCCGGTGACGCTCCCACGGGACGGCTGTCGGCTTCTGTCAATCTGACGGTGCGGCTGGCTTTCCCGCACCGGTCCCCGGCGGCGGACGAGAGCCTGCTCTCGGGCTTGGACGAGGTGCTGGCCGTCGCCGGTCGTGCCCGGCCGCTGTCCCGGCGGCAACTGGGCGACCTGCGGCACCTGCGCCGGTGTGGCATCGGTGACGCGCCGGACGGGGAGTGCGTGGGGCGGGCGTACTCCGTCGATCGCGACGGCGGCCAGGCAGCCGGGAGGACCCGTCGCCTGAGCGCCGCGCTGCTCGTCGGCGCGCTGGACGGCCGTGAGGTGGGCATCTCGCTCGACATGGCGATGGACGGCTGGTGCTGCTTCCACCCGACGCTGCGTGCCCTGCTCGGCAGCGACGAGCTGGACGACCGCGTCCGCACCTGGCGAGTTGCCCTGCTGCGCAACTGGACGCACTGCAACGGCAGTGACACGGTGTGTTCCGAGGACAACTAATTTGCTAGCATCAATATCCCGTCGGCGTGGAACGGAGTTTGCCGTGTACCGTCGTGCTCGTGCCCTGCTTGCTGCCCTAAGGCGTGTTTCGTAAGAGATTGTCTCACGTGGCAAGTCTCGCGAGCTTCTTGGAGCAGGTCAGGGCGGTGGCCG
>NZ_JBQHDF010000019.1:0-131691 GCF_052068495.1 Micromonospora sp. SD12
AAGACCATGCGCGAGACCGGCGCGGACATGAAGGTCAAGTACAAGGAGACGGCGCGCGGCGGACTGGCCGTCAACGTCATCGAGTGCTGATCCGCCCGGTACGCACCGCCACCCCGGGGTGCGACGCCGGCAACGTCTGCGCGACGCCGGGCCGAGGTCCGCGCCCTGCCGGCGTCGGCATCCCTCGGGTCCCCGCTCTCGGCCGACGCCTGTGCGACGATCGTCGGACGTCGCGCCGACCGGTGCTCCCGCCGGTCCGCCCCCGCGCCGGTCCCGGGCAGGCAGGCGGGAAGGCACACACCTCGTACCCCTTGGAGGGCGTCATGTCCCTGTCCCCGGCCCGGGTCCTCGCCGGGCTGAACGCGGTGCGACCACCCGACCAGGCGTCCCCCGTCGTCGGCAGGGCCGTCGTGGTCGGCGGCAGTGTCGCCGGGCTGCTGGCGGCCCGCGTGCTGTCCGACTACGCGGAGAGCGTCGTGATCATCGATCGCGACGACCCGCAGGGGACCGGCGGGCGACCGGGCGTGCCACAGGGGACGCAGCTGCACGCGCTGCTGCCCGGCGGCTTCCTCCTGCTCGAGCGCCTGTTCCCCGGCTTCCGCGAGCAGGCCCTGGCCCAGGGGGCGGTCGAGGCGCCACCCGCGGCCCGGCGCAGCTACCTCGACGGCCGCCTCAAGGTCGTCGTGCCCGACGACGCCGACAGCCTGGCCGGCACCCGGCCCCTGCTGGAAGGGCTGATCCGCCAGCGGGTGCTTCGACTGCCCAACGTCAAGACGGTCACCGCCCGCGCCACGGGTCTCGTCTGCGAGGGTGGCGCGGCCACCGGGGTCCGCTGCGAGGCCGGCGGGGTGACGGGCGTCGAGTCGGGCGACCTCGTGGTCGACGCCATGGGACGATCGAGCAGGCTCTCCGACTGGCTGGAGCAGGCCGGCTGGCAGCGGCCCGCCCTGCGGCGGATGACCGTGAACCTCAACTACGCGACCGCTCTGTTCCGGCGCCGGGAGACCGACCCGCGGGCCACGGTGGTCATGGCGTTGCACACCCCGGGGACGTCGTCGGACGTGGCTGGCGCCGCGTACTTCGCCGTCGAGGACGGGCGCTGGATGGCCATGATGGCCGGCTACGGCGACAACCGCCCAGGGCGCACCGCGGACGACTTCGTACGCCGGCTGCGGGAGCAGTTCCCGCCGGAGTTCGGCGAGATGGCCGGAAACGAGATGCTCGGCGACGTCCGGACCTACCGCCACGCCGACAGCCGGCGGCGTGACTTCCACGCGCTGCGGCGGCTCCCGGCCGGGCTGGTCAGCGTCGGTGACGCCGTCGCGTCGTTCAACCCGGTGTACGGACAGGGGATCACGGCGGCTGCCCTGCACGCGGCGTGCCTGTCGACCTACCTGCGGTCTCGTCCCGGTCCGGGAGTGCCCGCGCGCCGGTTCTTCGCCCTTCAGAAGGTGGTCGTCGACGTGGCGTGGTCGATGTCGACCTCCGCTGACCTGGCGCTGCCGCACGTCGACGGGCCCTATCCGCGCGGCTACCGGCTCTCCAGTTGGGTCAGCAGGCAGATCGTCCAGGCGACCGTCACGGACGTGCCGACGGCGCGACGCTTCAATGAGGTGGTCTCCCTTCGCGCCCACCCGAGAACGCTGGCCACGCCCGGCGTGCTCCTGGGCGCGCTGCGGGCCAACCGTCGCGCCCGCTGAGCAGGCCGCCGCGCCCGCTTCCGGGAGGGCGCGTCACGCGATGGACCCCGGCGGGATGCGACATCTTGCAGCCGACACCGCCGCGTGCAAGACGCCCGCCGGGAGGCCGCGTCGGCTCCTACCGTGAAGTGCGCGGCGGCCAGCAGGTCGACGCCTCCCTCCCGGACAGGACGGTAGAACGCATGCGCGCAACCAATCCGACCACCCGGAACCGCTGGCTCGCCTCGCTCGGTGTCGCCGCCGCCACCGTGGCTGGTCTCGCCGTACCCCAGCAGGCGCAGGCCGCCGCCGGCGACGTCAGCTACGTCCTGAACCACACCAACGTCCGCGTCTGCGGATCGGTGCGGCAGATCCAGTGCCCGGACGGGCTCGGCGCCAACGGCGTCAAGGGATCGGTCGTGGGCAACCAGTGGGACCAGACCTGGTGCTGGCGCGACGGCGAGTGGGCCGGCGAGCCCTCCACCAACCGCTGGTTCAAGATCACCGCGAACACCACCGCCGGCTGGAAGACCGGCTGGGTCAGCGCCGCCCAGGTGCCCATCCAGGCGTCCGTCCCGTGGTGCTCGAGCTGGAACTGATCTTCCGTCCACCGCCGGACCTCGACTCGGCACTGCTGAGACGGCTGCGGGCCCCGCTCTCCCCGGCAAGGGAGCGGGGCCCGCAGCTTCACGCGGCGCCCTTCGCCTCACGGCGCCCCCGGCGGGACGGCCGGGGCGCCTGACTCAGAGGGTGGTTTCGCCGTTGAGGCCGAAGTAGTCGTGCCATTTGGTGGCGGGGTTGAAGGTGGTGCCGGTGGAGAGTCCTACGTAGACGTCGTTGGTGGTGTTCTTGGTGAAGACGATGATGTCGTCTTTGCCGTCGCCGTTGGCGTCGGCGAGGTAGGGGAATTCGCCGGGGAGGCAGAAGAAGTCGTTCCATTTGATGGTGGTGCCGGCGAAGGTGGTGCCGGTGGAGGTGGCGGCGTAGACGTCGGCGTTGGTGTCGCAGGTGAAGGTGACGATGTCGTCTTTGCCGTCGCCGTTGATGTCGCCGACGCGGGGTTTTTCGTTGCCGACGGCGAAGAGGTCGTGCCATTTCTGTGGTGGGCCGAATCCGGTGCCGGTGGAGAGGGCGATGATGACGTCGGCGGCGGTGTTGGGGCCTTGGGTGAAGGTGATGATGTCGTCGCGTCCGTCGCCGTTGACGTCGCCGAGGGCGGGGTGTTCGCCGGGGATGGAGAAGTAGTCGTGCCATTTGATGGCGGTGCCGGTGAAGGATGTTCCGGTGGAGAGGGCGACGTAGACGTCGGCGTTGGTGTCGTGGGTGAAGGTGATGATGTCGTCTTTGCCGTCGCCGTTGACGTCGCCGATGGCGGCGACTTCGTTGTGGGGGGCGAACCAGTCGTGCCATTTGGTGGAGGGGTTGAAGCTGGTGCCGGTGGAGGTGGAGACGTGGACGTCGGCGAGGGTGCCGTGGGTGAAGGCGACGATGTCGTCGCGTCCGTCGCCGTTGAAGTCTCCGGTGAGGAGGGTTTCGCCGTTGAGGCCGAAGAAGTCGTTCCATTTGTTGGAGGTGCCGGCGAAGGTGGTGCCGGTGGAGGTGGAGACGTAGACGTCGTTGAGGTTGCCGTGGGTGAAGGTGACGATGTCGTCCTTGCCGTCGCCGGTGAAGTCCGTGGGCGAACCCGCCAGATACCGACCACCGGACGGGGACGGGCCGCAGTTGTCGCTGACCAGGTACTTCTGGTGGTACTGGCCGGGGTACGGCGCCAGTGACGTCCCGTTGATCACGATCGTCTGCCCGACGCCGTTGTAGAGCTGCTCGTAGTGGATGTGCGCGCCGGACGAGTTGCCGGTGCTGCCCGTGGTGCCGATCTGCTGGCCCTGCTGCACGTACGCCCCGTCGGGCACGGAGTAGGAGCTGAGGTGGAAGTAGTAGGTGGTCCACCCGCCGCCGTGGTCGATGACGATGTAGTTGCCGGCGCCGCTGGGCTGCGAGTACCGGCGGGCGACACCGGCCGCGGAGGCGAGCTGCGGCGTGCCGGCGGTGGCTCCGTCGGACCGTACGAAGTCCAGGGCCAGCCGGACCTCGGCGCTGTGGTGCCCGTACGTCCACCGCTGCCCGCACGGGAACGGGGCCTTGAAGTTAGGCGCGGCGAGTGCGGGGGACGAGGTGACCACCGCCCCGGTCAGTACGCCGACCACCAGGGTGAGCAGGGAGACCAGGATGCGACGCACCCTGCTCCTCGAATGCCGTGACATGGGTGACTCCGGTCAGGGAAGAGTCGGACGGGTGGGTCGCGCACCGCCAGGGCCCGGGCGGGGCTCGTCGCGCGCGGGAAAGGACCGGCTGCCGGGCCGGAACGCACCGACCCGACAGCGGTGGGGATGGCGGAGCCGACGACGCGCCGCCCTAATACGACGGCGGCGCGTCGTCAGCCGGGAATCAGCCGGCGCGGCGCAGGCGCGCGAGCATCCCGTTGAGGTCGTCGACGAAGACGTTCTGCCGGAAGACGTGACCGCCAGGCACCTCCCGCCCCTCGTGCGGGATGCCGGCCCGTGCCAGGGCAGCCCGGAACTCCCGCTGACCGGCGAGCACCTGCTCCTCGTTGATCCGGTCCCAGAAGTTGACAGGTTCCGGCGAGGTGCCGGCGACCAGGAAGACGCGCTTGTGGCGGTAGCTCTCGATACGCTGGATCGGGTTGTCGGCGCTGACCCGCGCCTCGTCCCACAGCGGCACGCCGTACACCGTGCCGCCGCCGAGGTCCATGGCGGCGGAGGTCGCGTTGGCCCAGTGCACGACGAGCCCGAAGTCCCGGCGCAGGCTGGCCGGGCCGGAGTGGGAGCTGACCGAGCAGAAGTGCCCGTAGTACTTGGCGGTGTACTTGAGGGCGCCGAACCCGCCCATCGAGAAGCCGGCCACGGCGCGGCCGTTGTACTCGGCGAACGTGCGGAAGTTCGAGTCGATCCACGGCAGCAGCTGTGCCATGTGGAACGTCTCCCAGTTGCGGGGCCCGGTGTTGCTGCTGACCGGGTTCGAGTACCACCCGGTGGAGGCGTCCGGCATGACGACGATGAGTTCCCTGCCGGCGGTCAGGTTGATGATGTTGTGGTGCAGGTGGAACTCCCGGAAGTCCGATCCGCCGCCGTGCAGCAGGTACAGCACCGGGTAGCGCTTGCCGCTGGTGTGGTAGCCGTCGGGGAGCAGGACGTTGACCGCCGGGTCCCACTCGATGGCGTCGGTGACGAACCGGTAGTACTGCAGCCGGCCGTAGTTCTCGTGCCGGAGGATGCGCAGGCCGTGGCCGTCGCGGGCGGCGGCGGCCGGCCCCTGGGCGGCGAAGGCGCCGCCCAGGGCGCCGGCCGCGGCGACGCCCGCGGCGCCGGTCAGGAGCCGCCGGCGGCTGACGGACTGACGGACGGCAGGGATGTTGTCCATGATTCCTCCATCGGGGTGGACCGCGCCGAAGGGACCACGCAGGCGGCGCGGAGCTTTCTTTCGTCTGTGCGGGACGCTTCAGAGGGTGGTTTCGCCGTTGAGGCCGAAGTAGTCGTGCCATTTGGTGGCGGGGTTGAAGGTGGTGCCGGTGGAGAGTCCTACGTAGACGTCGTTGGTGGTGTTCTTGGTGAAGACGATGATGTCGTCTTTGCCGTCGCCGTTGGCGTCGGCGAGGTAGGGGAATTCGCCGGGGAGGCAGAAGAAGTCGTTCCATTTGATGGTGGTGCCGGCGAAGGTGGTGCCGGTGGAGGTGGCGGCGTAGACGTCGGCGTTGGTGTCGCAGGTGAAGGTGACGATGTCGTCTTTGCCGTCGCCGTTGATGTCGCCGACGCGGGGTTTTTCGTTGCCGACGGCGAAGAGGTCGTGCCATTTCTGTGGTGGGCCGAATCCGGTGCCGGTGGAGAGGGCGATGATGACGTCGGCGGCGGTGTTGGGGCCTTGGGTGAAGGTGATGATGTCGTCGCGTCCGTCGCCGTTGACGTCGCCGAGGGCGGGGTGTTCGCCGGGGATGGAGAAGTAGTCGTGCCATTTGATGGCGGTGCCGGTGAAGGATGTTCCGGTGGAGAGGGCGACGTAGACGTCGGCGTTGGTGTCGTGGGTGAAGGTGATGATGTCGTCTTTGCCGTCGCCGTTGACGTCGCCGATGGCGGCGACTTCGTTGTGGGGGGCGAACCAGTCGTGCCATTTGGTGGAGGGGTTGAAGCTGGTGCCGGTGGAGGTGGAGACGTGGACGTCGGCGAGGGTGCCGTGGGTGAAGGCGACGATGTCGTCGCGTCCGTCGCCGTTGAAGTCTCCGGTGAGGAGGGTTTCGCCGTTGAGGCCGAAGAAGTCGTTCCATTTGTTGGAGGTGCCGGCGAAGGTGGTGCCGGTGGAGGTGGAGACGTAGACGTCGTTGAGGTTGCCGTGGGTGAAGGTGACGATGTCGTCGCGTCCGTCGCCGGTGAAGTCCGTGGGCGAACCCGCCAGATACCGACCACCGGATCCGCCGCCGGCGTTGACCAGCGAGATGTAGTGGTTCCAGTTCCAGTGGGGACCGGGGTCGGTGTGGTCGTTGCCCGGCAACTCGTGGTGGCCCTTGATGGCGGTACGGTTCTTCGGCAGGCCGTACTTGTCGCACAGGTAGCGGGTCAGCGCCGCCGACGAGCGGTACATGCTCTCGGTGAACCAACTCGGGTTGTCGACGAAGCCCTCGTGCTCGATGCCCACCGAGTACGGGTTGGCCGAGCGCGCGTGGTAGGCGGTGTCGCCCTCGCGCACCATCTGGGTGATCTCGCCGTTGCTCGACTTCACGACGTAGTGCGCGCTCACCCCCGCCGACGGGTTCTGGAACCAGCTGATCGTCCCCGCGTACGAGCCCTGGGTCACGTGCACCACCACGGTCGTGATCCGCGAGGAGCGGCCCGCCGCGTAGTTGCCGCCGTACGCCGAGACCCACCGGGCCGGCGCGTACTCGGGCACCGCCGCGGCGAGGGCGGCCGGTGGGGCCGCACCGGCGGGGGCGACGCTGGCGTACCGGCCGAGTTCCGGCTGCACCCGCTGGGGCGTCACCCGTACGGAGGCGGTGGTGATGCCGACGCGGAGCAGGTCGTAGACGTGGTCGGCGTACAGGCGGGCCGTGGCGTCGTCGGCGGCGTGCGCGTACCGCGCGACCACCGGGTACCAGGCCGATACGCGGTCCCGGTCGGCGGCCGTGAGCCGCTCGGCGTCGGCGATGTCTCGCAGCAGGGCGGCCCCGCCCCTGATGTTGGCTGAGGTCACCGCCTTCAGTGCGGCCACCGGCTGCCCGGTCAGCTCGGCCGCCCGTTCCAGCGTGCGCTGGCGGGGGTTGCTGACCAGGTGCATGACGCCGTAGCCGTTGGCCTGGCTGGGCTGCCCCTCGTGCCCGTCCAGCCGGGTCTCGCCGTAGCCGACGGCGACCAGCACGTCCCTGGGTACGTCGAACTCGCCGGCCGCCCGGGTGAAGGCCGCCTCCAGCGGGCTGGCCGGCGCGGCGGTGGCCGGCGCGGCCGGGCTCAGCAGCGTCGCCGCGAGGACGGCGGCGGCGCCCGCGCGCCAGGGGAGTCTGTCGGGTCTCATGGTGGTCTCCCGTCCGCGCGTCACAGGGTGGTCTCGCCGTTGAGGCCGAAGTAGTCGTGCCACTTGGCGCTGGGGCCGAAGGTGGTGCCGGTGGACAGGGCGACGTGGACGTCGTTGGTGGCGCCCTTGGTGAACACGACGATGTCGTCCTTGCCGTCGCCGTCGACGTCGGCCAGGTAGGGGAACTCGCCGCCCAGGCAGAAGAAGTCGTGCCACTTGACGGTGGTGCCGGCGAACGACGTGCCGGTGGAGGTGGCGGCGTAGACGTCGGCGTTGGCGTCGCAGGTGAAGGTGACGATGTCGTCTCTGCCGTCGCCGTTGATGTCGCCGACACGGGGCAGTTCGGCGCCGACGGCGAACAGGTCGTGCCACTTCTGCGGCGGGCCGAAGGAGGTGCCGGTGGAGAGGGCGACGATGACGTCGGCGGCGGTGTTGGGGCCCTGGGTGAAGGTGATGATGTCGTCGCGTCCGTCGCCGTTGACGTCGCCGAGGGCGGGGTACTCGCCGGTGATCGAGAAGTACTCGTGCCACTTCACCGCCGTCCCCGCGAACGACGACCCGGTGGAGAGCGCCACGTAGACGTCGCCGGCCGCGTTGTGGGTGAAGGCGACGATGTCGTCGCGGCCGTCGCCGTTGACGTCGCCGACCGCGGCGATCTCCGCGCCGGGGGCGAACCACTCGTGCCACTTCTGGCCGCCGCCGAAGCTGCTGCCGTTGGACAGCGCCACGTAGACGTCGCCGGTGGTGCCGTGCGCGAAGGTGACGACGTCGTCCCTGCCGTCGCCGTCGACGTCGCCGGTCGAGGCCGTCTCGCCGCCGATGGAGAAGAAGTCGTTCCACTTCACCGAGGTCCCGGCGAAGCCGGCGCCCGTTGAGGTGCTCACGTAGACGTCGGCGAGGGCGTTCTGGGTGAAGGTGATGATGTCGTCGCGGCCGTCGCCGCTGACGTCGGTGGCGGAGCCACCGGCGATGGCGTGGGTACGCGCCGCCTCGTTGAGCAGGGCCCGTGCCTTGGCCGCCACCTGGTCGTAGCGGTCGGGGAAGCCGGAGCGCTGCACGCACTGGGCGACCTGGCCGGCGCTGTAGCGGGGGTTGTTCCGGTCGCAGACGATCGCGCGGGTGATGTACTGCGTGCTGGCGTAGACCGGGTCCATGATCTGCTCCGGCGTTCCCCAGCCGTAGTCCCAGCGCTGTTGGAACACCCCGAGCGAGGACTTGTCGCCGCACGGCAGGTTGTTCATGTGCGACTCGACCCAGCCGGCCTCGAACGCCGAGAGCATGACCTTGTCGTTGACGTTGTGGGCGCGGGCGACCCGGTAGACGATCACGCTGATCGCGGGATCGTGGTTGGCGGGGATGGAGGAACAGGCCAGCGTGCCGATCGGAGCCTCGGCCTGCGCCGGCGCGGTCGCCACGACTGACGCCAGCGCGGTGCACAGGCCGACCAGCAGGGCGAGGGGAGTGCGTCTCACGATGCTCCTCTGGGGGTGTCAGCGGTTCCGTCGCGGAGGCGCGTTGCCGCCGGTCAGCCGCCGGGGGTTCGCCGCGGCACCTGGTCGCCGGCGTGGGAAATCGATTGCTGGGAGTATCGCCAGGACGTCTACGGCTGTCAATGCGTTCTGGAATCTTCCTTCGGCAACTGAGCGGTGCCGGTAAAGTATTGACATCCCGCGATGTCCCCCGGTTAACTGCCGAGCAATCGATTTCCCGCCGCTCCGCCGGTCATCCTGGAGGGACATCCATGAAGCCCCACGTACGCCGCTGGCTGGCTCTCGCCGCGGCCGCGGCGACCATGATCCCCCCGGCGGCGGCGCACGCCGCCGAGCCCGCCCCCACCCCGCGCGGCGCCGGCACCCTCGCCGTGGCCGACGACAAGGGCCCGGTCGGCTGGGACGTGTACCGCCGCCTCGACCGGCTCCCCGAGCTGGCCGCCGGCAGCCGCACCCGGCAGTTCTCCAGCTTCGCCCGCGACGGCTCCAACGACGACGGCTTCGTCGGCACCTACTCGTGCCTGCGCCAGTCGGGCGGCTGCGTCATCGCCGAGGACCGCGGACCGGGCGAGGTGCAGTCGATCTGGTTCACCCGCGACGACGGCAACGTCAGCGCCACCGGCTGGATCCGCATCGAGCTCGACGGCGTGACGGTGGTGGACACCAACCTCCAGCGCCTCGTCGACGGCGGCCTCGGCCACCCGTTCGTGTGGCCGCTCGTGACCAACGCCGACCAGACCTCCGGCGGGGTCACGGTCAAGGTGCCCATGCCGTACCGGGAGTCCATGCGGATCACCACCCAGTTCAACCCGCTGTTCCACCACGTCACCTACCGCACGTTCGCCGACGCGGTCGGGGTGTCCAGGTTCGACCCCGCCGACCCCGCCACCGACGTGGTCGAGAGGCTGCGCGCCGCCGGCCAGCGCGACCCGAAGCCGAGCCAGCCCGGCGCGAGCACCAGGACCGCCCGCGTCGACGTCCCCGCGGGCGGGCAGGCGACGCTCGCCGCGTTCACCGGCCCCGCCGCCGTCACGGCGTTGCGGCTGCGGCTGCCCGACGCGGCGGCCACCGCGTCGACGCTGTCGGGCCTGCGGCTGCGGATCACCTTCGACGGTCGCGCCACCGTCGACAGCCCGGTGGGCGAGTTCTTCGGCGCCGGGCTCGGCGAGCGCTCCGTGCGCTCGCTGATGTTCGCCATGGACTCCGCGCCGGGCGGCTGGTACAGCGCCTGGTGGCCGATGCCGTTCCGGTCCACGGCGACGCTCTCCGTCGCCAACACCACCGGCGCCGCCGTCGCCGGCGTCCAGGCGGAGGTGACCACCGCGCCGGGCGCCGCCTGGGCCGCAGCGCTCGCCGCCGACGGCGCCGCCGGCTACTTCACCACCCAGTCGCGCCGCGCCGAGACCGTGGGGGGCAGCGACTGGATCGTGGCCGACCAGCCGGGCCGGGGGCGCTTCGTCGGGGTGTCGCAGACCGCCCGTGGACACATCATCGGCGGCAACACCCGCAACTACCTGGAGGGTGACGAGCGCATCCACGTCGACGGCTCGCCCACGCCGCAGATCTACGGCACCGGCACCGAGGACTTCTACGAGTCCGGGTGGTACTTCAACCGGGGGGAGTACAGCGGCGTCTTCACCGGCAACACCGCCCACCTGTTCCGCTCCGGCGGCTGCGTCGACGAGTGCGACGCCATGTACCGGCTGATGATCGGCGACGCGGTCCCCTACGCCACGGCGCTGCGCTTCGGCATCGAGCACGGCCCGACCAACGACATGCCGGCCGACTACGCCTCGACGGCCTTCCTCTACACCCAGCCGACGGTCGCCCTGCGCCGTACCGACACGCTGGTCACCGGCGACGCCGCCAGCCGCGCCGGGCACGCGTACACCGACTCCGGCACCCAGCATTCGCTGACGGCGCCGTACGAGGGCGACGACGACAACGTCCCCGTCACCGGCCAGGTGCGCGCCAGCGGCGGCGCCGTCAGCTTCCGGCTCGCCGTCGACCCCGGCAACCAGGGCGTACGGCTGCGCCGGCACGGCGACCAGGCCGCCGCGTACCAGCAGGCCGCCGTCTCGGTCGACGGCAGGCCGGCCGGGGTGTGGCGGCAACCGCTGGGCAACGACCGGCAGCGCTGGCTGGCCGACGAGCTCGTCCTCCCGGCCGCGCTGACCGCCGGCCGGTCGACGGTCACAGTCACCCTGACCCCGGCCGCCGGCGCCCCGGCGTGGACGGCGGCCCGCTACGAGGCCGACAGCATGGTCGCCCCGTTCCTCGACATCACCAGGCCGGGTGCGGTCGCCGGTCTCGCCCTGGCCGGCGGGCGGGTGCACGCCATCGGCCTGTCCTGGTCGCCCTCGCCCGACGACGTGGGAGTCGCCGGCTACCGGGTCTACGCCTCGCGCAACCCCGGCGTCGCGATCACCCCGGCCAACCTGGTCGGCACGACCCGCGCGACCACCTTCCGGCACGGCCCGCTGCCGGCCGGGCAGACCCGCCACTACCGGGTCGTCGCGGTCGACGGCGCCGGCAACGCCTCCGCGCCGTCGGCCGAGGTGTCGGCCACCACCCGTACGCGCAACACCAGCGACGCCAACGGCGACCGCCGCGACGACGCCGTCGCGTTCACCCGGGGCGCCACCGCCGACGTGACGACCTCCCTGTCGGACGGCGCCAGGTTCGTGCCGGACAGCCGCGTCTGGAACGACTTCTTCGCCGTCGGCGAGGAGATCCCGCTCACCGGCGACGTCGACGGCGATGGGCGGGCCGACATCATCACCTTCACCCGGGGCGACAGCGCGGACGTCTACGTGGGGTTGTCGACCGGCACGACGTACGCCGCCGGGGTCAGGTGGCACGACTTCTTCGCCACCGGCACGGAGATCCCCGCGGTCGGCGACGTCAACGGCGACGGGCGCGCGGACATCATCACCTTCACCCGGGGCGCCACCGCCGACGTGTACGTGGCGCTGTCGACCGGCAGCGGCTTCGGCCCGGGCGTCAAGTGGCACGACCACTTCGCCCTCGGCGACGAGCTGCCGGCGGTGGGCGACGTCGACGGCGACGGTCGCGACGACGTGGTGACGTTCACCCGGGGCGTCACCGGCGACGTGTTCGTCTCCCTCTCCGACGGGACCCGGTTCGTCGAGGACGGCTGGAAGTGGCACGACTCGGTGGCGCTCGGCGATCAGCTGCCGGCGCTGGGCGACGTCGACGGCGACGGTCGCGACGACGTGGTGACGTTCACCCGCGGCGCCACCGGCGACGTGTTCGTGGCGCTGTCCGACGGGACGCGGTTCGTCCCGCAGGTCGCCAGGTGGCACGACTGGTTCTCGGTGGACGACGAACTTCCCGGCATCGGCGACTTCAACGGCGACGGAAGGGCGGACCTCGTGACGTACACCCGGGGGACCAGAGCGGACACGTACGTGGCGCTGTCGACCGGCGGCGGGTTCGGCGCCGGGGTCAGGTGGCACGACCAGTTCGCGCCCGGCACCGACCTGCCCCGCCCGAGCGTGTCGTGATGCGCGCGCCCCGGATGCTCGCGGTGCTCCTGCTCGGCGCCGCGCTGCTGACCGTCCCGGCCGCGCCGGCCGCCGCCGAGGACGTCGTACGGGCCGAGGCGGAGTCGCTGGCGGTGGTGTCGGCCACCGCCCCGGTCGAGGCGCAGTCGAACTGCTGCGGGGTCGCCTGGTCGGCCGGCCGCCAGCTGTGGCTGCGGGGCGCCCGGGCGGGGGACTCGGTCACCGTGTCGCTGCCGTCGGTGCCGGCCGGGCAGTACGACATCGGCGCGGTGCTCACCCGCGCCGCCGACTACGGCACCCTGCGCTTCGCCGTCGACGGGGTGGCCGTCGGTCAGCTCTTCGACGGCTACGCCCCCACCGTGCGGCGCGTCGAGGCGGTGCCGCTGGGGTCGGCCTCGCTCGCCGCCGGCAGCCACCGGCTGACGGTGACGGTGACCGGCCGCTCCGCCTCCTCGACCGGGTTCTTCGCGGGCCTGGACACGCTCACCCTGCGCCGCGTCGGCCCGCTGGCGGCGGTCACCACGACGGCGTACGAGACGGTGGGCGAGACGCCGGCGCGCGGGCCGCTGACCCGGGTCTACGACCCGGGCGTGGGGGAGCCGACAGCGTGGTACTACAACGACCACACGATCGTGCGCGACCAGCGGACCGGGGTGTGGCACGCCTTCGCCATCGCCCACGCCGAGCCCGGCGCGCCGCAGGACGAGAAGAGCTTCGGCCACGCCACGGCGCCGACGCCCACCGGGCCGTGGACGAAGCAACGACCGGCGTTGACGGCCGACCCGGCGAGGGGCGAACAGTGGATCTGGGCGCCCCACGTCGTCTACGACCAGGGCGTCTACCACATGTTCTACGCCGCCGGCAGCCCCGACTACGCCAACTACCGCATGCACCTGGCCACCTCGACCGACCTGTTCACCTGGACCCGCAGCCCCGCCAACCCGCTGTTCACCGACGGCTGGGAGGCCCGCGACCCGATGGTGACCCGCGTCGGCCACCGGTGGGTCATGTACTACACGGCGACCTCGAACCCGCAGGGCGGCAACCACGTGGTCGCGTACCGCACCAGCACCGACCTGCGCACGTGGAGCGGCCGGGGCGTGGCGTACGCGTCGCCGCACACCGGCCGGGCGGCCGGGCAGACGGAGTCGCCGTTCGTGGTGCGCCGGGGGGACTGGTGGTACCTCTTCGTCTGCTGCGACGGCACCGACTACGGCGCGGCGTACCGGCGCACCGCGGTCTACCGCAGCCGGGACCCCCTGCGCTTCGAGGGGGCGGAGAAGGTGACCGTGCTCGACGCGCACGCCGCCGAGGTCGTGGTGGACGGCGACAACTGGTACCTCAGCCACGCCGGCTGGGGCCAGGGCGGGCTGTGGCTCGCCCCGCTGACCTGGTCCAGTCAGGTGGTCGCCCGGGGCTACCAGGTGAGCACCGGCTTCCTGCGCGCCGACGTACGCACCTGGCCGCACACGCGCCTCGCGTCGCTGGCGGTCGACCCGGCCGGCGGCGGGGCGTACCGGCCGGCGCTGGACTCCTCGCACCGGGGCACCGGTCCCTACCTGGCGGTCGGGCGCTTCGACGTCACCGACCGGGCGGGCCCGCCGGCCCGGGTGGACGTCTCCGCCGACGGCTCCCGGATCCACCTGGTCGGCATGCGCATGGGCGACGAGCCGGTCACCGCCGACTGGCTGCTCACGGTGGCGCCCAGGTGGACCGGTTCGGGTCTGCAGAGCGACGTCACCTGGTCGGTGACCGGCCCGACGACGGCGCCGGTGTGGGAGGTCGCGTTCAACGTCGACGGCGCCCTGCCGTCGGTGGGCGACCCCGCCGTGGCGGCCCGCTCGACCGGCGACGTGACCGGGATGCCGACGTGGTCGATGACCTCCGGGGCGAACCTGTCCCTGGTGGCGGCGCACCGCTGGGCCTCCGCGTGGCGCGGCGACAACACCTGGTACGACGCCGGTCACGCGATGGCGGCCTGGCAGCCGCTGTGGCGAAACGGGGGCGTGGCGTGGCCGCCGGGGGTGTACGCGGGCGGCACATGGCGGTTCGCCGCCAGCGGGGCGGGGCGGGACACCGCGTTCGCCGAGACCGTGCACGCGGCGGTCAACGCGGTGCCCTGAGGGGGCCGCCGGTGCGGGTCGGGCGGCGGGGCGGCAGCCCGGCCCGTACCGGGGCGTTGACACGACTTCGACGCTCCTCTATGTTGCCAGAAATCGATTTCCGATCTCTCCGGAGGCCCGCATGAGCGACCAGGTCGTCGTCGCCATGTCCGGCATCGCGAAGCGCTTCGGCGGCGTGCGCGCCCTGCGCGGCGTGGACCTCGTCCTGCGGGCCGGCGAGGTGCACGCCCTGCTGGGGGAGAACGGGGCCGGCAAGTCGACCCTGATCAACATCCTGTCCGGCGTCGTCACCGACCACGACGGGCAGATCTCGGTCGGCGGCGAGCCCGTACGCTTCGCCGGTCCGGCCGCCGCCCAGGCCGCCGGCATCGCCACCATCCACCAGGAACTCGACCTCGTGCCGGCGCTCTCCGTCGCCGAGAACCTCGTGCTCGGCCGGGAGCCGCGCACCCGGCTGCGGACGCTCGACCGGCGCGCCATGACCCGCACCGCCCGCGACTGGCTGGGCCCCCTCGGCGCGCAGATCGACCCACGCCGGCCCGTCGGTTCGCTGCGCGTCGGCGAGCAGCAGCTCGTCGAGATCGCCAAGGCGCTCTCCCTCGACGCCCGCGTGCTCATCATGGACGAGCCGACCGCCGCGCTCGCCGACGCCGAGGTGCGGCGGCTGATGTCCACCATCCGGGCGCTGCGCGAGCGCGGCGTGGCCGTCGTCTACATCTCGCACCGGCTCGAGGAGATCGAGCAGATCGCCGACCGGGCCACCGTCCTGCGCAACGGCGAGGTGGCCGGCACGCTGCGCCCCACGCGCGCCGACCGGCAGCGGATCATCACGCTGATGGTGGGCCGTCCGGCGGAGGCGCTGTTCAGCGAGGGATCCACCGGGCCCGCGCGCCCCGCGGGGGACCCGGTGCTGGAGATCGACGACCTGACCGTACGGCCCCGGGGCACCCGCCCCGGGCGCTGCGAGCCCGCCGGCGTCAGCCTGAGCGTCCGCGCCGGGGAGATCGTCGGCCTGGCCGGCCTGATGGGGGCGGGCCGCACCGAGCTGCTGGAGACCCTGTACGGCGCCGGCCCGCCCGGCCGCCGCAGCGGCCAGGTCCGGTTGGCCGGCCGCCCGTACGCCCCGCGCGGCCCCCGCGCGGCCCTGCGCGCCGGCGTCGGCTTCGTGCCGGAGGACCGCCGCCGCTCCGCCCTGGTCCTCGAGCACCCCGTGGGTCGCAGCATCGTGCTGGCCGCCCTGAGCCGGCTCACCACCGCCGGATTCGTCCGCGGCGGGCGCGAGCGCGACGCGGTACGCCAGCAGGTCGCCGCCCTGGCGATCAGGACGTCGTCGGCCGCCGCGCCGGTCGGCTCCCTCTCCGGCGGCAACCAGCAGAAGGTCGTCTTCGCCCGGCACCTGCTCACCCATCCCCGCCTGCTGCTGCTCGACGAGCCGACCCGGGGCGTCGACGTCGGCGCCAAGGCGGAGATCTACCGGCTGCTGCGCCGGCTCGCCGACGACGGCATGGGCATCCTGCTCGCCTCGTCGGAGCTGCCCGAGCTGACCGGCGTCTGCGACCGGATCGTGGTCCTGCGGCGCGGGCGGGCCGTCGCCGAACTGCCGGCCGACGGGTGCACCGGCGAGGACATCCTGACCGCGGCGATGGGCGGCACGTCCGCCGGAGGAGACGACCGATGACCCACCTGCGCGCACCGGAGAAGGGGTCCGGCACGCCGGTGCCGGGCGGCGGCGGCGACCGGTGGTGGCACCGCCCCGGCGGCCGGGGCGAGCTCGTCGAGCGGCTCTTCGCCGTGCAGAGCCTCTTCGCGCTGCTGGTGGTGTTCGTGCTGGCCATCGCCGTCTCGCCCCGCCGCGACGGCGAGATCCTGTTCCTGTCCACCGAGAACCTCGGCAACATCGTCCGCGCGGTCTCCGAGATCGGGATCATCGCGGTCGGCATGACGTTCGTCGTGCTGCTCGGCGGCATCGACCTCTCCGTCGGCGCCATCCTCGGCCTGTCCGCCGTCGGCACCGCGACGCTGATGGTCGACTCGGGGCTCGGCATCCTTCCGGCGGTCACCGTCGTCCTGCTGATCGGCGCCCTCTTCGGCGCGTTGCAGGGCTACGCGACGGCCCGGCTCGGCATCCAGTCGTTCATCGTCACCCTCGCCGGACTCCAGGTCGCGCGTGGCCTCGCCCGGATCTGGTCGGGCGGGCTCGGCATCCCGATCGCGTACGGCGACGGCCCGCAGGAGGCGCCCCCGGCGTTCGAGATCCTCAACGGCACCATCAACGGCGTGGTGCCCGTCCCCGCGGTGCTGTTCATCGGCATCGGCGTGGCCGCGATCGTCGTGCTGCGCAAGACCGCGTTCGCCCGCCACGTCTACGCCATCGGCGGCAACGAGAAGGCCGCCCGCCTCTCCGGCGTGCCCGTGCTGCGCGTCAAGGTCGCGGTCTTCGCCATCGCGGGCCTGCTCGCCGCCGTCGCCGGCATCGTCCACGCCGGACAGCTCAACCAGGGCAGCCCCAACGACGGCGCCGGTTACGAACTCGACGCCATCGCCGCCGTGGTCATCGGCGGCACCAGCCTCGCCGGGGGCACCGGCTCGATGGGCGGCACGCTCGCCGGGGCGCTGCTGCTCGGCATCCTCAACAACATCCTCGCGCTCAACAACATCGACGCCAACGTGCAGCTACTGATCAAGGGACTGGTGATCGTGGCCGCCGCCGGGCTGCAGAAGCTCCGCCGCAGCATCGTCTGAACCGCCACCGAACAAGGAGCGTCATCATGCGCACCCGTACCGTCCTTCTCGCCCTGCTGTGCACCGGCGCGCTCGCCGCCTCCAGCGCGTGCAGCGTGGAGAAGCCGTCCGACGGCCGCGACGCCGCCGCCAGGAACTGCGGCACCGGCAAGGACTTCCTGATCGGCATGTCGCAGGCCAACAACGCCGAGCCCTACCGGCAGGTCATGAACAACGACGTGCAGACGGCGGCGAAGTCCGTCCCCGGGTTCAGCGTGGTGGTCTCCGACGCCGCGCAGGACAACAGCAAACAGGTCGCCGACGTGGAGAACTTCCTCACCCAGAAGATCGACCTGCTGATCATCTCGCCGAACGAGGCCAAGCCGCTGACCGCCGTGGTGCGCAAGGCGTACGACCGGGGGGTCCCGGTGATCGTGCTCGACCGCAAGGTGGAGGGTGAGGCGTACACGGCCTTCGTCGGCGGGGACAACGTCGCGATCGGCAGGGCCGCCGGCGAGTTCTACGCCACGACGCTGCTGCCCGACGGCGGCAAGGTCATCGAGATCGCCGGGCTGCCCGGCTCCACGCCGGCGGCCGAACGCGCCCAGGGCTTCCGGGAGGGCATCGCGGCCAACCCGAAGATCGAGGTCGTCGCCTCCCAGCCGGGGGACTGGCTGCGCGAGAAGGGCCAGTCGGTGGCCGACGCGCTGCTCAAGGCCCACCCCGATGCCGCCGCCGTCTACGCCCACAACGACCCGATGGCCGAGGGCGCGTACCTGGCCGCGAAGGCGGCCGGGCTGCACACGAAGGTGAAGTTCACCGGCATCGACGCCCTACCGGTGCCGTCGGGCGGCATCAAGGCCGTCGAGCAGGGCCGGCTCGCGGCGACCTTCCAGTACGCCACGGGTGGCCGGGAGGCCGTCGACCTGGCCCGCAGGATCCTCGTCGACTGCGCCGGGGACGTCCCGCGTATCACGACCCTCGACACGATGCGCGTCACGAAGGAGAACGCGACCGAGACGTACGCGAAGCTCGGCGGCGTCGCCTGAGCACCGACCCGTCACGGCCCGACGGCCGCGACCCGCACCTGAAGATCGGGGGATGGCTGGCATGACGGTGGCCGCGGTGCTCGGCGTCGACATCGGCACGTCCAGCAGCAAGGGCGTCCTGGTGGACCTGTCCGGGCGCGTGCTGCGCTCCCGCGTCCGGGAGCACCGGGTGGACCGGCCGCGACCCGGCTGGGTGGAGATGGACGGCCGCATCTGGTGGGACGAGTTCGTCGCCCTCACCCGTGAGCTGCTCGCCCCCGGCGACGCCCACGTGGTGTCGGTCGGGGTCAGCGGGATGGGGCCGTGCGTGCTGCTCACCGACGCCGCCGGCACGCCCCTGCGCCCGGCCGTCCTCTACGGCGTCGACACCCGGTCCACGCCGCAGATCGCCCGGCTGACCGAGCGCTTCGGCGCGGACGAGATCCTCCGCCGGTGCGGCTCGACGCTGTCGACCCAGGCGGCGGGGGCGAAGGTCGCCTGGGTCGCCGACGCCGAGCCGGAGCTCTTCGCCCGGGCCCGGCGGCTGTTCATGCCGAGTTCCTGGCTGGTGCACCAGCTGACCGGTGGCTACCTGCTCGACCAGCACTCGGCCAGCCAGTGCACGCCGCTGTACGACAGCGCGGCGCAGACCTGGTACCGCCCCTGGGCCGACGAGATCGCCCCGGGGCTGGAGCTGCCCGAGCTGCGGTGGCCCGGCGACGTGGCGGGGACGGTCACCGCCGGGGCCGCCGCGACCACCGGGCTGGCGCCGGGCACCCCGGTCGTGACCGGAACGATCGACGCCTGGTCGGAGGCGGTCAGCGTGGGCGCCCAGGGCGTCGGCGACCTGATGCTCATGTACGGCACCACGATGTTCCTCGTGCACACGGTGCCGCACGGGCTCACCAGCCCGTCGCTGTGGGGCACCGTCGGCGCGCTGCCGGGCACCCGCAACCTGGCCGGCGGCATGGCGACCTCCGGGGCGATCACCGGATGGCTGCGGGAGCTGTTCGACGCCGCCGACTACCCCGAGCTGCTCCGCCTGGCCGAGCGGTCCGGGCCGGGCGCGCGGGGGCTGCTCATGCTGCCGTACTTCGCCGGGGAGCGGACCCCCATCCTCGACCCCGACGCCCGTGGCGTGATCGCCGGCCTGACGCTCTCGCACGGGCGCGGCGACATCTACCGCGCGGCGCTGGAGGCGACCGGGCTGGCGGTGCGCCACAACATCGAGACCATCGAGGCGGCCGGCGGCGACATCCGGCGCGTCGTGGCGGTGGGCGGCGGCACCCGGGGCGAGCTCTGGACGCAGATCGTCTCGGACGTCACCGGCCGGGCGCAGCACGTCCCGTCGATCACCATCGGCGCCAGCTACGGCGCCGCGTACCTCGCCGCCGGGGCGGTGCAGCCGGTCGACATCCACCGCTGGAACCCGATCCGGGAGGTCCGCGAGCCGCGCGCCGCGCTCGCCGCCGACTACGACGAGCTGTACGGGCTGTACCGGCAGCTGTACGCCGGCTCGAAGTCCGTGGCCCACGCGTTGGCGGCCCGCCAGGCGCGCCTCGCGACCCCGCCCCAGCCAGGAACCGACGAGCCGATGGAGGAAGTCAACCCGTGAGCAACTACACCATTCCGGTGCTGGTCGAGCCGCCGGCCGCCGTCCCCCGGACGGTCTACACGGTCGCCAGCGGCGACCTGCGGCCCGCCGCGAACGTCACCGGTTGGCCGACCCAGCAACGCCTCGAGTCGGACCTCGCGGCCGCGGTCACCGCCCTGGGCTGGCAGACCCGGCGGACCCACCCGGTCGACGACCGCGCCGGTCACGGCTTCATCGACAGCCAGCGCGCCGGCATCGAGGTCTTCCAGCAGATCCCCCTCGACGCCCCGCTCGTCGTCGTGGAGGCGGTGTGGCAGTACAGCCACCACGTGCTGGCCGGGCTGCGCGCCCACCGGGGCCCGATCCTGCTCGTGGCGAACTGGAGCGGCGAGTTTCCGGGCCTGGTGGGCCTGCTGAACCTCGCCGGCAGCCTCACCAAGGCGGGCGTGCGGTACTCGGCGTTGTGGAGCGAGGACTTCACCGACGAGTGGGCCCGCAACGGGCTGAAGGCCTGGCTGGAGACCGGCGAGGTGGTCCACGACGAGAGCCACGTTCGGGATCTGCCGCCGCTGCCGTCCGACCCCGAGGTCGCGCTCGGCGTGGCGCTGGCCCGGCAGCTCCGGCGCCGGCCGGCCGTCATCGGCGTCTTCGACGAGGGCTGCATGGGCATGTACAACGCGATCATCGACGACGAGCTGCTCAACCCGCTCGGCGTCTACAAGGAGCGGCTGTCGCAGAGCGCGCTGGTGGCGGAGATGTCGGGGGTGTCCGACGAGGAGGCGCACGCGGTGCGGGCGTGGCTCGACGCGGCCGGCATGACCTTCCACACCGGCACGGACGAGGCCACCGAACTGACCGACGCCCAACTGCACAGCCAGTTCAAGATGTACGTCGCCGCGCTGCGCATCGCTGACGACTTCGGCCTGGACGCGGTCGGCATCCAGTACCAGCAGGGGCTCAAGGACACGGTGCCGGCGAGCGACCTGGCCGAGGGGCTGCTCAACGACGTGTCCCGGCCGCCGGTGAGAAGCCGGGACGGCTCGCGCGAGCTGTACGCGGGACGGGCCCTGCCGCACTTCAACGAGGTCGACGAGGGCGTCGCGGTGGATTCGCTGGTCACGAACCGGATCTGGACCGCGATGGGGATGGACCCGGCCACCACCCTGCACGACATCCGCTGGGGCGAGTCGTACGGGCCGGACTTCGTCTGGGTGTTCGAGATCTCCGGCTCGGTGCCCGCCTCGCACAACGGCGGCTACGACCGGTCGTACAGCATGCGGCAGCCGCCGATGTACTTCCCGCTGGGCGGCGGCACCCTGAGCGGTGTCTCCCGACCGGGCGAGATCGTCTGGTCGCGGATCTTCATCATGGACGGCGTGCTGCACGCCGACCTGGGCCGGGGCACCGTGGTGGAGCTGCCGGCCGCCGAGACGCAGCGTCGGCTGCGGGCCACCACCCCGCAGTGGCCGATCATGCACGCCGTCCTGCACGGCGTGGGCCGCGACCAGCTGATGGCCCGGCACAGGGCCAACCACGTCAACGTGGTCTACGCCGATGACGCCGACGCCGCCGACCGCGCCCTGCGGGTCAAGGCCGCGATGCTCGACGCGCTCGGGGTGCGGGTGCACCTGTGCGGCGACGTGTCGCTGTGATCCCGGGCGCGCTGCGGCGCGGGTTCAGCGGGCCTGGGCGGGCAGCCCGCCCCGCCCGGCGGTGGGCTGCCCGCCCGGCCCACCCGGCGAGCGGACCGAGCTTTCGCGTATCCGCAGGGTGGTCCGCAGGGTGACGGTCGAGGAGGCCTTCGCGGGGTTGGCGATCCGCTCGGTGAGCAGCGACGCCGCGGCCCGCCCCAGGTCGTACGTGGGCTGTGCGACCGTGCTCAGCGAGGGGCGCACCAGGTGGGCCCAGGGGATGTCGTCGAACCCCACCACGCCGCACCGGGCGGGCACGGTGACACCCCTGTCGACCAGGCACTCCATCGCGCCCACGGTCATCAGGTTGTTGGTGACGAAGACCGCGTCCGGCGGCTCGGCCGCGCCCAGCAGGGACGCCATGGCCCGGTAACCGCCGTCCTCGCGGAAGTCGGCGTGGCGGACCATGTCCTCCGGCACGCTCCGGCCGGCCGCGCGCAGGGCCTGCTGGTAGCCGCGCAGCCGCTGCACCGCGGTGGAGATCCGGCGCGGTCCCGTGATGCAGGCGATCCGGCGGTAGCCGCCGTCGACCAGGTGGGCGGTGGCCGTCTCGGCGCCGTGGACGTTGTCGACGAGCACGGTGTCCACGGCCACCCCGTGGGGCTGCCGGTCGATGGCCACGACCGGCATCCCGGCCTCGGTGAGCCGGTTGATCAGGGCCGGTCGCCCCGACGGCGAGATGATCACCCCGGCCATGCGTTCGGCCAGGGCCGCCGTCACGTAGCGGGTCTCCTTGTCGGGATCCTCGTCGCCGTTGCAGAGCACCACGGAGAAGCCGGCCTCCTGCGCCACGTCCTCGATGCCGCGTACCAGCGAGGTGAAGAACGGGTTGCCGATGTCGGAGATGATGACCGCCCAGAGGCTGGTGCGCTGCCGGCGCAGGCTGCGGGCCACCGCGTTGGGTCGGTAGTCCAGGTCGAGCATCGCCTGGCGTACCCGCGCCGCCAGGTCCGGATCCACCGACGAGTGGCCGTTGAGCACCCTCGACACCGTCGACGCCGAGACCTCGGCCACCCGAGCCACGTCGTAGATGGTCGTCATGTGGCCGCCCCTGTCGGTGTCGTACGCTCGGTCCCGCGTCGGCCCCGGAGGCAGCCGTACGCGCGAGCGCCACCGTGCGTCGCGACCCGCCGTCCGAGAGTGTCCGCCTGAGATCCTATAGGGCAGGCAATCGATTTCTCCCCACCGTCCCAGCCCCGCCCGCCGACGGCGGATCCGGGCCCCGCCAGCGGCACCCCGCCGCACGCCGGGACGGTGGCGCGAGCCGTGCAGAGTGGGGATGCCCGCACCGGCGTGGACGTCCGGCAGCGGTCGGGAGCGCGCGGTGGTGTGGGGAGGAGCGGGGCGTGACGTCAGACGGGGCGAGTGATCTGTCGCGGGACACCGCCCGGACCATCGGGCTGGCGAGCCGGATCCTGCTGGCCTACTTCGACGACGACATGGCCCAGGTGGCGGTCCTGGTCAACCCCCGCCCGCAGGAGGCCGTCGAGGCGCTGATCGTCCTGGCCCAGTCGGCGATGGTGCAGGCCACCGGCGGGCCGGACGAGGCGATGACGAAGCTGCGCGAGTTCGCCGTACGGGCCGAGATCGAGCTGGGTGAGTGCTACCCGGACCGACGCGTCGACCCGGGTAGCACTCCGTTCAGGCGCGGGTGAGGCGTACGGCGTCGGCGACCACGTAGCCGCTGCCACTGGTCCAGCGGCTCACCCCGACCTTGTTGGCGTCGCCGGCCGCGAGGGTGAACACGCCGATCGACACCCACCGGCCGCCGTTGACGCGCTGGTCGACCGGCACCGTCCGGTTGCCCGAGGCGGTGGCGACGATGTACGGCGTCTGGCCGTTGTACCCGGGATCGGCCGGGTACCAGACCGAGATCTCGTACGTCCCCGTCTCCGGGATGTTCGCCCGGTACCAGGCGACGTCGCTGGCCGACGCCGGGTTCGCGAAGCGGTAGTCCGTGCCGAACCGGCTGCCGGAGTACGCCGACGTGCTCCAGTTGGTGCTCGCCGTGAACCGGCCGGACGTGGTGTTGTCGACGGTGGTGCTCCACTGCTGCGGGGGCGGCTGCTGGGACGTGCTGACGTCCAGGTAGTTGCGGTCGATCTTCATCGTCACGCCGCCCCAGGTCTCCGTCACGTCGCCGGCGTACTGGTGCAGCCGTTGGTGGTTGGCGTAGTACGCGTCGGAGCAGTAGGCGCCGGCGTCGGTGTCGGCCACGCCGTTCCACCAGGCGATCCAGATCTGGTCCAGCCTGGTGTAGCTCGCGTTGTCGTACTCCAGGCAGACGTCCCGGATCCCGGAGGATCCGCTGGAGTACATGCCGGCCAGGTAACCCCGGGTGTGCAACCGGTCGACCCAGCCGGACAGGAACGACAGCACCGCGGCGCGGCACGCCGTGGTGGTCGGGTAGTGCTCGATGTCGTTGTAGATGGTGCTGCCGGCGCCGATGCCCAGCGCCTGCGCGGCGTTGGCGGCGCTGTCGGCGGCGGTGCGGCCCTGCGAGCGCGCGGTGGCGGGGTCGGCGGACATCTTCGGCGCGCGGGTGCCGCAGGGCGCCTGGTAGCCGAGTTCGATGGGGATGAGCCGCCAACCGTTGGCGGTCTGGTTGCTGACCCAGGTCGCCGTCAGGTTGGGCTGCGCACAGGTGCGGCTGGCGCCGCTGATGTAGATGCCCACCGCGCGGTACGGCGAGCTGGCCCGCCAGGCGTTCATCGCCGACTGCGACGGGGCGGCGCAGGTGTCGAAGCCCTTACCGACGAAGGTGCCGGGCTGCGGACCGACGGCCGACACCGCCACGGACTGCGGCTGCGGCGGTGGGGCCGGCGTGGACTCCGCCGCGGCCGCCGATCCGAGCGCGGTGGTGAGCGCCGCCGTGGTGGCGAGGCTCATCAGCCAGGTGGTGGTCCTCTTCATCCGGTCTCCCTCGAAGAATTTTTACACGAGGATGAAATCAGTGAAGAACTTTTACACAGCTGATCGACGGTTGGCAATAGCTTCGATCGATGGACGTGCCGGTCACCAGGCGCAGGGCGCGTAGTCCTTCAGGAAGCAGCCGTACAGGTCCTCGCCCTGCTCGCCACGGACGATCGGGTCGTACACCCGGGCCGCGCCGTCGACCAGGTCCAGCGGGGCGTGGAAGCCGGCGTCCGCCAGCCGCATCTTCGTCGGGTGCGGACGCTCGTCGGTGATCCAGCCGGTGTCGACGCTGGTCATCAGGATGCCGTCGGTCAGCATCTCCTGGGCGCTGGTGCGGGTCAGCATGTTCAGCGCGGCCTTGGCCATGTTGGTGTGCGGGTGCCCCGGGCCCTTGTAGCCGCGGCCGAACTGGCCCTCCATGGCCGAGACGTTCACCACGTACTTGCGGCGGGCCGGTGCCGCGGCCATCGCCGCCCGCAGACGGCTGACCAGCACGAACGGGGCCGTCACGTTGCACAGCTGCACTTCCAGCAGCTCCACCGGGTCCACCTCCTGCACCCGCTGCACCCAGCTGTTGACCGGGTCGAGGTCCGGCACCAGGCCGCCGGCGTCGATGGCGGTGGCCGCCGCGATCCGTTCCGGCGAGGCGGAGCCACTGGTCAGCGCGAGCGCCGTGAGCGCGTGCGGGGTGAGCGGAGTCGACTGCGGCGCGGCGGTCAGGCTGCCCGCCGGGTCGCTCCCGCCGGCAGGCTTGGCGAACGTGACGATCTCCGGCAGGGGACCGTCCGGCAGGGCCGCGGCCTCCGCGGCGACGAGCTGAGCGTACGCCCCGGGGCTGCGCCGTACGGTCTGCGCCGCGTTGTTGATCAGGATGTCGAGCGGACCCTGGCTGCTGACCGAGTCGGCGAGCGCGATCACCTGGGCGGGGTCGCGCAGGTCGATTCCGACGACCCGCAGCCGGTGCAGCCACTCCGCGCTGTCGGGCATCGCCGCGAACCGGCGCACCGCGTCGTGCGGGAACCGGGTGGTGACCGTGGTGTGCGCGCCGTCGCGCAGCAGCCGCAGCGCGATGTACATGCCGATCTTCGCCCGGCCGCCGGTGAGCAGCGCCCGCCGGCCGGTCAGGTCGGTGCGGGCGTCGCGGCGCTCCCGGTTGAGCGCCGCGCAGGTCGGGCAGAGCTGGTGGTAGAAGGCGTCCACCTCGCGGTAGCGCTGCTTGCAGACGTAGCAGCCGCGCGGGTTGTGCAGGAAGCCGGCCGTGGTGCCCTCGGTGGGGGAGGCGAGCGGGATCCCCTGGGTCTCGTCGTCGATCCGGCCCGGGGCGCCGGTGGCGGTGGCCGCCGTCACCGCGCGGTCCGCCGCCGCGATCGCGTCGCGCCGCTCCTCGCGCCGGCGCTGCTTGATCACCTTGTAGAGCCTCGCCGTGGCCCGCTGCACGCGCACCACGTCGGGGTGATCGGGAGGAAGGTCCTCCAACGCCTCGAAGACGCTGAGACAGATCTCCAGTCGGCCCTGGTCGATGCCGTCTTGACCGGTTTCCGTAATTTTGTCCGCCGCCATGCCGTCGCTGTCTCGTCCCGTTTCCCGCGCCGGGTCTTCCCGGCCCACGCCAAGTCCGACCCGGAACTGTACGCACCACGCCGGCACCAGCGCATCCCGCGCCCGTCGACCGGCCCGGGAACCGCCTCCCGGCCGTGTCTCAGCGGGGGCCGACGTCGTCGGCCGGCCGACTCGATCCGACCTCGTGCAGGTGCCCCAGCACCTGGGCCCACGAACGCGTCAGGCTGGTCTCGTGGTAGGGGATGGCGTGGTCGGCGCAGAACTGGCGGACCAGTGGCCGGGCGCGCCGGAGGTTGGGTCGCGGCATGCTGGGGAAGAGGTGGTGCTCGATCTGGTAGTTCAGGCCGCCGAGCAGGGCGTCGATGAACCAGTTGCCGCGCACGTTGCGGGAGGTGAGCACCTGGCGTCGGAGGTAGTCGAGCCGGTCGTCGGCGGCGAGGATCGGCATGCCCTTGTGGTTGGGGGCGAAGGCGCTGCCGAGATAGAGCCCGAGCAGGCCCTGGTTGACGAGGACGAACGCGACGGCCTGCGCCGGGCTCAGCACGAGCAGCACGGCCCCGAGGTATCCGACGACGTGCAGGGCCAGCAGCGCGGCCTCCGCGGGGCGTCGCCTGAGCCGACCCGGGCCGACGACCGCCTTGACGCTGTTGGCGTGCAGGTGCAGGCCCTCCAGCAGCAGCAGCGGAAAGAACAGGTACGCCTGGTACCGGACCACGACCGCGCCCGCCCCGCGCTGCCCCCGCGCCTGCTCCCGGGTGAACGACAACGGCCGGACGACGATGTCCGGGTCGTGGCCCTCGGTGTTGGGGTGCGCGTGATGGCGGTTGTGCTTGTCGATCCACCAGCCGTAACTGAGGCCGATCAGGAGATTGCCGTGCACCAGGCCGACCAGGTCGTTGGCGCGGCGGGTACGGAAGATCTGGCGGTGACCGGCGTCGTGACCGATGAACCCGGCCTGCGCGAAGACCACCGCCAGGACGGCTGCGACGCCCAGTTGCCACCACGACTCACCGAGCCACCCGAACAGCGCCCACGTGCCGACGTAGCACCCGCCGAGGGCGCCGATGCGCAGCGCGTAGTAACGACGCCGACGATCGAGCAGGCCCGCGCGCCGGATCACGCGCGACAGCTCCGCGTACTGACTGCCACCGTGGCGTTGGGTGTCGAGGGTGGCGTCGCTCATGGTCGACGCTCGTACTGACGCATCGTCACGACGAGACCAACGGTGGTGGCTACGACCACGACCAGGAGGGGGTGTCGGCGGGCGGCCGATCCGATCCCGCCCAGCCGGTCGCGAAGCGCACGGGCTGCTCCGTCGAGCCCCGCGCCGTCGGTCTTCGGCCGGGCGGTCTGAACCGCCTTCGCCGCCCTGTCGCGCAGCACCTGAGCCGAGTCGGTCAGGCGCCGCCGGGCCCGGCCCCCGATCTCGAGGGCACTGTCCCGACCCCGGGCCCGCACGTTGGTCCTGGCCGCCAGAGCCTGCACGGTGGCACCGAGTTCGGCGCGGGTCGCCTCGATGTCCGCACGGGTGCGATCCGGGTCGCTGCTCGCGTTCGGGGTCATCGTCCTCGTCCCTCCCTGGCCGCCTGCCGCACCGACTCCGCGTCCGCGCGTACGCTGTGCAGCGTCGCCTCCGGCTTGACGGGCATCGTCTGCTTCACCTGCTTCTTTCCGAACAGCGCCAGCAACCCGGCCATCGCGAAGAGAGCCACCGCGACGACCAGCGCGGCCACCCACGCCGGCATGAACTCGGCGAGGACCAGGACGAGCGCGGCGACGAGCGTTCCCGTCCCGAACAGCGCCAATCCGCCGGCGCCGCCGACCATCGCGGCGCCGGAGCCGGCGTGTCTACCCTTGGCGGTCAACTCCGCCCGGGCCAGCGCCAGTTCCTCCCGTACCAGGCGGGTGATCTGGTCCGTCGCACGCTGTACGAGTTCGGCGACCGTGACGTCCTCGCGTGGCCCGTCGGCCGCCCGGGCGCCGCTGGGCGGGTCACTCATCCGCCGTCACCTCCACAGGCAGTTGGGCACGCGCCGGGGCGCGTTCGTCCAGGGCCGTCGGGCGGGCGCCGCCTGGTCACGCCGGGCCGGCGTGGTGCCTGCCTGGTCGTGGGGCGGCGCTCCCCGTCCTCACCGCGCTGCGGCTGCCGATGACGCAGTCTGCTTGTCCCGGCCGGCCGCGCCGCCGGAGACCGGCATCCCGACCGTGCTCGCGTCGGCGAACGCGCCGTCGCGCAGGGCGGGAAGATCGCCGCCCATCGTGTCGCCCACGGCGCGACGGCGCCGAGCCCGTACGACGGCTGCCGCCGCCACCACCGCTGCCAGGGACATCGCCGCCGCCTGCATCAGCGGGACCCTCCTGCTACGTCGACGCCTCATGCCGCACTACCCCTCTCGGTTGCGAATCCGACCTTGTTCTCATCGTGGAGACAGCGCAGGGGCAGTGGGTGGCGATTCGGCGCATTCGACCCGGTCGGGGCATTCGGGCCGGTGATACGCCGCGGGCCGGGGACGGTCAGCGCGGCATGCCGGCACGGAGCCGGGCAAGGGACTGCTTCAGCAGCCGTGACACGTGCATCTGCGACAGCCCGCATCGCTCGGCGATCAGCTTCTGGGTCAGCTGGCCGTGGAACCGCAGCGTGAGGATCCGACGCTCCCGCGGGGGAAGGTCTGCCAGGAGCGACCGCAGTACGAGGTGATCGTCCACCCGGGCGAAGGCGGGATCGACGGCACCGATGAGCGCGAGCGTCCCGAGGTCGTCGGTGTCGTGACGCGGCGCGTCGAGCGACATCAGCCGGTAGGCCTGCGCCGCGAGGGCGGTGGCCTGGATCTCCTCGACGCGCACCTCAAGGTGCTCGGCAAGTTCCGCGGCACTCGGGTGGTGGCCCCGCGACTGCGTCAACTCCGCCGTGCCGGCGCGCATCCTGCCGTTCAGCTCCTGGGCCCGGCGCGGTACCCGCATCGCCCACGTGGTGTCGCGGAAGTGCCGACGGAGGGCACCGAGAATGCTCGGGACCGCGTAGCCGGAGAAGGGCACACCTCGCTCGACGTCGAACCCGTCGACCGCTCTGACCAGGGCCAGCGCCGCAACCTGCGCCAGGTCGTCGTACGGCTCGCCGCGTCCGGCGTACCGGCGGGCCAGCCGGTCGGCCATCGGCAGGCCGTTCTCGATGATCCGGACACGGAGCCTCGCGCGACCGGGATCGTCGCAGTCCAACGCGGCGAGGTGGCGCAGCGACTGCTCGCGGCTGTCCGGCACGTCGAACAGTCGAGGACGGCGAACGGCCGGGGTGGAGTCGAGCATCGTTGGACGCCCCTTCGGGTAGGTGGCGGCGATCTCGGCGGCCACCGGGGACCCGGGCGACAGCCTCACCGTACGCGCTGTCAGGGGTCCGTGCACCACGGGACGGAGCCCTGGCGGAACCCGGCGAGGAAGAGGACGCCGCCGGCGGCTGAGCCGATGCTCAGGTGGGCCGCCGAGCCGGCTGCACCGGTGGGAGCTGCTCGGAACCGTCGACGATCGCCCGGGCCAGATCGGACAGTGGCCGGTTGCGGCTGCGGGCGCTGTCGCGCAACAACGAGAACGCCTCTCCCACATCCAGCCGGAGACGCTCGGCGAGGACGCCCTTGGCCTGTTCGATCAGGACGCGGCTGTGCAGCGCGGTCTGCAACTGCTCGGCGAGGATGTCGCGTCGATGGATGGCGCGCTGCTGGAGCAGCCCGATGGTGGCCACGTCGGCCAGGGCCTGTCCGAGGCGGAGCCTGCCGTCGTCGAGCGCGCCCGGTCGGATGTCGAAGAGGTTCAGCGTTCCGATCACCTCGGAGCGCAGGCGCATGGGCAGGGCGTGGACCGCGGCGAACCCCACCTCGGCCGCGGCAGCCGCGAACCGGGGCCACCGGCCGGCGGTGGACAGTTCGACCACCGACACGGGGCGGCCCGTACGGAAGCAGTCCACGCAGGGACCCTGATCGGTCTGCAACTGGAACAACTCCAGCAGTCGGGTGCGTTCGGAGGAGGCGGCCACCACCTGGAGGGTGTCCCGCTGGTCTGTCAACAGCAGACCGGCCGCCGAGACGCCCAGCAACTGGACGCATCGTTCGGTCAGGGAGTGCAGGAACTCCAGCACGTCGAAATCGTCGACGAGCGTGTCGGCCATTTCCACGAACACATCGGACAACCGGATCTCGGTCATGTCGCTCACCCTCGTCGTACGGCTGTCCGCCGGCTCCGATCGTGGTCCGCGCCGTCGCTTTTCGGCCCCGGCGGACGGACGATCCGGGCGGCGCCCACACCGTACTCGCGAACCGGCTCCCGCGCGCGGCCTCGGGGGTGCCGGCGGCCCGGGCGCGGCGGGCCGCCGGCACGACCGCCGGGGCATCGAGGCGCGTACGATGGCAGTTGCCGCTCGAGACCCTGGTGGCCGACTGGTCCGCCGCCGGCGGACGCCCCTCCACCGCCCATGCCTGCGGTGGCTCATCCGGCTTCCAGGCATGTCGACCGTTCCTCGGAAGGTGGCGGTTCGTGATGACCGCACCGCAGAACCATCCCCACCCGACTCCTCCGGTCAACGGAGACCCACGACCCGAATCCGCTGCCCGGCTGGTGAACCGGATGCCGAGGGTGCAGCGCTCGCGGATGGGCGGCCTGTGGGTCGCCAGCGTCCTGTTCGCGGTCGTGCTCCTGTTGCTCCTGATCTTCGTGCTGCAGAACGGTCAACGCGCCGAGGTGTCGTTCCTCGGCGCGCACGGGACGTTGCCCATCGGTGTCGCCCTGCTGTTGGCCGCGGTCTTCGGCGTCCTGCTCGTCGCCCTCCCGGGCACCGCGCGCATCATGCAACTCCGGCTGCGTCAACGTCGCGCGACCGGGCGCCCCGACGCGGGACCCCCGCCTGGTCCGCAATCCACCCGGTGACCCGTACGTCCGCGTCACGTCAGGCACCGGTCTCCAGAACCGGTGCCTGACGCTCCCTGATTCCGCCGTCTCCACCCCGCCGGTGGACGGGCATCAGGCCGACGCCAGGCCCGCCTCCGGGTCACCGTGCGGCGGCTCTCCTTCCAGGATGGCGGCCAACTCGCGGCGGACGAGACCGTCGTAGCCCGTGGCGACGCGGGGCGCCGGTCCGTTGATCTCACGGAGCCGGTCCGCCGTCCGGCGGACGACGATCGCGGTCACCCAGGCGAGGCCGTCGAGCTGGCGGGATCCTGGCAGTGGCGCGAGCCGCCACACCTCGACGAAGACCGCCCGGGTCACCGCGACCGCGGGCGCCGGGCCGCCGAGGCTCTCCCGGACCCGGGCGAAGACGGCCGGGGCGAGACGGCGGTAGAAGCGACCGAAGGCGGCCGGGTCCCGATCGGCGATCCGCTTGACGAGATCGTCGACGGACTCGGGACCCGGGACGACGTAGCGGGTTGGGACAGGCATCCGATACTCCCGGTGGTGTGCCTGCGGGGAAGGGGCACCACCAGGGGCCGGGGCGGCTGCTGCGTGCCTCAGCCTACGGCACGACCCTGCCGCCCGACGGATCGCGCCGCCACCGTTCTTGTCGGCTTCCAAGTCTGGTGCCGGTCCACGAAGCGCCGTTCTGAATGGAGTGGCGGCCGGCTGCGAGATCGGGCCCTCAGGAGAGGGCGCGTCCGGTCGACGTGAGGATCGTTCCGGGTCTGCCGCTCACCGGTCGGCCTGGCGCCCCGCCGGTCGATGTGCGGCGACGATTTCGGGAGTTATTGGAGCGTTGTGGCCATGAATGTGCAAAAGTCCGATCTACCTATATTTGCACTTGTGTGGCTCCCGGCCCGCTGTCCCGACAGTGCCGGCCGGAGACGCACCATGAGAGGGCCTCATCGTGACAGTCACCCGAATCCGTCATCTCCGGCGCGCGGCAATGCCGGCGCTCGCGGCCGTCGCCGCCGCCAGCGCGGCCGTCGCCGTGCTGATCGTCAGTGGCACCGGCGCCAGCGCCGCCGAGGCGCCGGTCGGCCTGGGCACAGCGGCGAACTTCTCCGTACTGGCCGGCTCCACCGTGACCAACACCGGTCCGAGCTTCCTGGCGCAGAGCCTCGGCGTCCACCCCGGCAACACCGCGCCCGGCTTCCCGCCCGGCGTCGTCGGCGGCGAGATCCACCTCGGCGACGCCGTCGCCCTGCAGGCCAAGGACGACCTGACCACCGCGTACAACGACGCCGCCGGTCGGACTCCCTTCACCAACCTGCCGGCGGAACTCGGCGGCGCCACGCTCACCCCGGGGGTGTACCGCATCGGCGCCGCGCAACTGACCGGCCAGCTGACGCTCAACAGCCAGGGTGACCCGGCGGCGGTGTTCATCTTCCAGATCGCCTCCACCCTCATCACCGCCTCCAACAGCAGCGTCGTGTTCATCAACGGCGCCTCGCCCTGCAACGTCTACTGGCAGGTGGGCAGCTCGGCGACGCTCGGCACCGGCACCCGGTTCATGGGCAACATCCTGGCCCAGACCTCGATCAGCATGAACACCGGCGCGACCCTGCAGGGCCGGGCCCTGGCCCGGACCGGCGCCGTCACCCTCGACACCAACACCATCAACGCCCCCGTCTGTCTCCAGCCGACAGGAAGCCCGACCACCACCCCCACGGGCACTCCGACGGGCCAGCCCACCGGCACTCCGACGGGCACGCCGACCGGTACCCCCACCGGCACTCCGACGGGCACGCCGACCGGTACCCCCACGGGCACCCCCACGGGCACGCCGACCGGTACCCCCACGGGCACGCCGACCGGTACCCCCACGGGCACGCCGACCGGACAGCCCACGGGTACCCCGACCGGGTTCCCGACCCCGAGCCGCACGCAGCTGCCGGTGACCGGTGGTAGCGGCGGTGGCGCGCTGGTCCCCGTGCTGACGGGCCTCGGCAGCCTCGCCGTCGCCACCGGCGCGAGCCTGCTCTTCCTCTACCGCCGCAGGACCTCCTAGGCCTGACGGGGTGGGCCCCGGCGGCCGGTCACCGGCAGCCGGGGCCCGCACCGCTAGGGCACGAGTTTCCATCACCCGACGGCACCTTCCACAAAGGTGCCGTCGGGTGACGGCTTCGTGCGATCGACCGGCCCGAGGTCGATGAGGTTCCCGGCCGGTAGGTCCGCCGGGCGGTCTGCGCTCAGCCGGAGCGGTGGTCGACCATCGCCTCGACCAGCGCGTCGAGGGGTACGGTGGCGAAGCCGACCCGGGCGTCGCTGGCCCCGTACGGCAGCCAGAGCAGCCCGTCGTGGAGCAGGCCGCCGCAGGAGTAGACGACGTTCGGCACGTATCCTTCGCGCTCGGTGTCGTCGGGGGCCAGCAGCGGCCCGGGCAGTTCCGCGAGCACCCGCTCCGGCCGGTGCAGGTCGAGCAGCAGGGCCCCGATGGCGTAGCGGCGCATCGGACCGACGCCGTGGGTGAGCACCAGCCAGCCCGCCGCCGTCTCGACGGGCGATCCGCAGTTGCCGACCTGGATGAGCTCCCAGCCGCGGCGCGGCCCGTGCAGCGGCACCGGCGCCTGCCAGGACCCGTCGTCGGCCAGGACGGTCAGGCCGATGGTCTCGCCGTCGGAGCGGCAGAGCGCCAGGTGCCGGCCGTCGACGGTCCGGGGAAAGAGCGCCATCCCCTTGTTCCGGGCGCCCGGTCCGCGCATCGGGTCGATCCGGAACCGGGTCAGATCGTCGCTGGCCAACCTCCGGGCGGCGATGTGGCGACCGTCGTACGCGGTGTACGTCGCCTGGTACGTCGGGGTGCCGGCGTCGTCGACGAACCTGACGAACCGGGCGTCCTCCATGCCGTTGCTCTCCGCCGCGGTGGCCGGCCAGAGCACCCGCTCGTGCAGGAGGGTGTCGGCCGGGAAGGCGACGGCGTAGCTGGCCGCGGAGAGCCGGCGCAGCTGCTCCAGGGTGTCCGTGGTGGTATGGCGGTACAGCAGGTCGGGTGGCAGCGCGGCCAGTGTCCGTTCCAGGCCGGCCTCGTCGTACCGCTCCGGCAGGGCGGCCAGCACGGTCGCGCAGACCTCGTTGTCCCAACCCTCCTCGCGTAGCCCGGCGGCGAGCAGGTCCCGTCGGTGATGGACGTGGCTGCGTCGGCCGCTCACCAGCGGTCCCGAGCGCCTTCGCACGGCGAGGCGGCTCCCGGGCCCCAGCACGGCGCTGGCGAACCCGATGGAGGAGAGGTGACCCTCTCCGATCTGGCGCAGGCTGACCGCCACCCGCAGCTGCCCCGGGTGCAGCCCGGACTGGTCGGGATGGGCCACCATGGACGGATTGCACAGGGCCGCGGCCTCGACGGCGTACTCGTGGCTGAAGTAGGCGCCGACCAGCAGCCGCGCGGTGGGGGAGAGCTGCCGGCTGCGTTCGACCCGGTGCCGGACGAGCTCGTAGTGGTGCCGGAAGGTGCCCTCCAGGTCGCGGTGCCGGTCGCCGAAGTCGCGCAGGGTCCGCCGGAGCAGGAGCCGCGTCTCGTCCGGGTCGAGGCTCGCGATCCGGTCGACGAGGTCGTGCGCGCGGGTGCGCGCCACCGCGGCGTCCTCTCCCGGGACGAAGAGCTTGACGACGACCCGTCGGGGATCGGGAGCGAGCGTGTGGCTCTGGCGGGTGGCCAGGATCCCGGTCACGACCACTGCCGGGCGTGCTGGAGGGTGGAGATCAGCGCCAGGGTCGACTCGGCGCCCTGGTTGAAGTTGGGGCCGTGCGGGGTGAGCCCGTCGTAGCCGCCGCCGGTCGCCGGGTCCCACATGGCCATGCCGAGGTCGTTGTGACCCAGGAACCATCCGACGGCCCGCCCGAGCGCGATCCTCCAGGCCGGGTCGCCGGTGATCGCGGCGGCGGTCGCGCACGCGTCGGCGAGGGCGGCGACCTCGATGGGCTGCTGGTCGTGCCGCGGACGAGCGCCGTCGCGCCGCCAGCCGCCGACGGGTACGACCGAGAGCCGCCCGTCGCGCACCTGCACCTCGCACAGCCAGGTCAACATCCGCAGCCCGTCGGCGAGCAGTGCGGCGTTCCCGCGCAGGTGGCCGGCGGCGATGACGACCTCCGCGAGGGCGGCGCTGGCGTAGCTGAGCCGCTGCTGCGGCCACGGCCAGCGCGGGTCGGGATCGCCGGCACCGACCGCCCCGGCGGCGTCGTCGAGCAGCGCCCCCGCCACGGCGTGCCCGGGATGGCGGCGCAGCACCTCGGCGGCGCCCAGCCCGGCGAAGGCCATGGCGTGCGGCGCGGCCGACCGCCGGGCCGCACCGCGGCTGAAGGCCACGAGCGCCTCGGTGCGGATCCAGTCGGCGGGGTTGCGGGCGGCGGCCGTCCCCAGCCCCCACAGCGCCCGCCCCCACCAGTCACCGAGACCGGGCTGGTCGGTCCAGCGCCGGTCGTGGCCGAGGCGGTTGTGGAAGGCGCCGCGACCGTCCTGGGCGTGGGTGAGGAAGGCCAGGTAGCACTCGGCCAGCCCGAGCACCTGCGCCGACGGTTCCGGCTCCCGGCTGGCGACCAGCAGACCCCGGGCGACGTCGTCGGTGCAGTAGCCGTGTTCCCGACGGACGATGGCGTGCCGGGCGTGCTCGAAGAGGCCGGTGTCGTCACTGAGCCGGGCCAGGTGGGTGAAACTCGGCGCGGGTACCGGCATGCCGGCGCCGGACCGGTCGCCCGACGTGGTCACGCCGCTGCCGGGGTGACGGTGGGCGACCGGCCGGCGACGAGCCGCCCGGCGAGGGCCTCGTACCGCGCCGCCACCGACGGCCAGCGCAGGTCCGCCGCGATCGGTCGGGAGCGCCCGGCGAGGTTCGCGGACAGGCCGGGTTCGGTGAGGATCCGCCGGATCGCGTCCGCCAGTGCCGCCGGGTCCCGATGGGGTACGACCAGCCCGGGGCCGCCGGTGAGCAACTCGACGGCGTGCGGGAAGGGCGTGGCGACGACGGGGACGCCGGCGGCCACCGCTTCGGTCAGGACGCCGGAGGTCACCTGTTCGGTCGAGTCGTAGGGCAGCACGACCACGTCGGCGGAGCGGATCAGCGCGCCGAGCGTGGCCTGGTCCTGGTACGCGGCCTGGTAGTCCACGCAGTGCGCGACGCCGAGTTCGGCGCCGAGGCGGTGCAGGCCGGCCCGGTACGCCTCGCCCTGGTGCTCGATCACCTTCGGATGGGTCCGGCCGGCGACGGTGTACGTGGGGGTCGGGTCCAGGTCCTGCAACCGGGCCAGCGCCCGCAACGCCCACTCGATTCCCTTGCCCGGCCCGAGCAGTCCCCAGGTGAGCAGGTGCGGGCGGGTGCGCCGCAGGGTGGGCGCGCCCACCGGATCGGCGGCCCCGTGCGGGATCACCGACACCTTCGCGGGGTCGACGGCGTAGCCGACGAGCAGCCGGTCGTGGGCGGTGCCGGTCATCGTGACGACCGCGCCGGCGGCGGCCACGATCTGCTCCAGCAGCGTCTTCTGCCGGGCCGAGGGCTGACGGAGCACGGTGTGCAGGACCACGATGCTCGGCACGGTGAGCCGGCGCAGCACCGGCAGGACGTCCTCGCCGTCGGTTCCCGGGTAGATGCCGTACTCGTGCTGCACGACGGCCACGTCGAAGGCGTTGAGCGCCGCGGCGGCGCCCCGCCAGCCGACCGCGTTCCGCGTGGACCAGGTGTGCACGACGCCCGGTTCCGGGCGCGGGGAGTCGCCGGGGGCGGTGACCCGCACGGCGCCGCCGGGCGGTCCGCCGGCGGTGAGATGGGCGGCGAGGGCCGCGTTGAAGGTGGCCAGCCCGCACCGGGTCGGCGGGTGGGTGCTCAGGAAGCCATAACGGGTGGACATCGGGTGCCGTGCCTTCCGGTTGTCGGCCGCCACCGAGGGACGGGGCGGGCCTCACGAGGTAACGGCGCGCGTCGGCCGAGTGGACGGCCGACGGACGGGTTCACCGGCGACCGCCGCGTCAACGGGGTGGGGCCGGCGGCGAACCGGGGTCGAGTGGGAGCCGGACTTGTGGTGGGACCTGGGCGCGTGGAGGACGTCAGCGTTCGGGGCGACGGGTGAGGTCGTCGTAGACGGCGAGGTAGTCGGTGACCATCCGGTCGGCGCCGAAGCGCTGCCGGGCCCGGGCCCGGCAGGCGGCGCGGTCGATCGACGTCACCCGACCGACCGCCTCGACGGCCTGCTCGGCGGTCCGCACGAGCAGCCCCGTCACCCCCTCGTCGACCACCTCGGGCATCGACCCACGGGCGTACGCCACGACCGGTGTGCCGCAGGCCATCGACTCCACCACCGACAGGCCGAACGGTTCGTCGAAGGCGACGGGGTGCAGCAGGGCGGCGGCGCCGCCCAGGACCTCGCCGCGGCTGCGTGGGCCCACGGCGCCGAGGAAGGTGACCCGCTCGCCGTCGACGTGCGGCGCCACCTGCTCGCTGAAGTACCGCTCGTCCTGCACGATGCCGCAGATGGTCAGCGGCCGGCCGGCCCGCCGGGCGATCTCGATGGCGGTGTGGGTGCCCTTGTCGGGATGGATCCGGCCGAAGGCCACCAGGCCGGGGCCGGGGTCCGGGGTGAACGGCAGCCCGTCCAGGTCGACCCCGTGGTACACGGTGGCGAGGTAGTCGAGCCCCCGGACCCGGTCGGCGTCGGAGATGGAGACGTATGCCGAGCGGCCCTTCTCGTACGCCGGCAGGATCCCCACCCCGGAGAAGCCGTGCACGGTGGTCAGCAGCGGGGCGTCGCAGTGCGCGGCGAAGGCCAGCGGCAGCCAGTCCAGGTGACTGTGCACGAGGTCGAACTCGGCGGAGCGGGCCAACGCGTGGGAGACGTGCATCGCCTCCCAGACCCGCCCGTCCATGCCCTGATCCTCGGCGTAGCCGCGTGGGCACACCCCGTCCAGGGCGGCGGAGGTGATCGAGTCCAACGTGGCGAAGAGCGTCACGTCCACACCCCGCGCGACGAGGCCTTCGGCCAGGAGGCCGGTCACCTGTTCCCACGGACCGTAGTGGCGCGGCGGCGTCCGCCAGGCCACCGGGCCCAGCAGGGCCACTCTCACCGTGTCGTCGACCCGTCCAGTTCGGCGAGGTCGAGACGCAGGGTCGCGAGCAGCCCGGCGTGCCGGGTGGTGTCGACCTGCGCCGGCAGTTCCCGTTCGACCCAGTCGGCCCTGGTGTGCTGGCCGCGCCGACGCAGTGCGGCGACGATCGTGTGCCGGGAAACTGTCATGGTCTGCTCCTTGGTGGTGATGGTGAGAAGGTCGCCGGTGCGCCGCTGCCTGGGGGGCGCTGTCGGGGCGGGCATCCCGGCCGGTCCAACGTCGGCCGGGCGGGAAGGGGCGTCGGGGTCGGTGCGGAGACGGCCGCCCTCGCCCTCCCAGGTGTGCCTGTCGGCGCTGCCGGTCCGCGCGGCGGACGTCGTGCCCGCGGCGGCGAGCAGGTTCGGTGAACGCACCAGGTTGCCGGCGGTGACGGCGAGCGCCATCGCCGCCTCGGCCAGGCCGACGGGGGTCTGCGGCGGGACGACCAGCAGGTCGACCCGGTCGTCGTTGAGGCAGATCGCGGTCAGCAGGGTGGCGGGCTGGCTGGCGAAGTAGCCCACCCGCACCACCCTGCCGTCGACGGCCAGGCGGCGCGGGTTGCCGTCCCAGACGTCGGCGTTGAGGACCAGCCGGACGATCGGCCCGTGCAGCAGGTCGATGGCGAGGACGAGGCCGGGCAGCTCGGCGAGCGGATCCGTCGAGCGGGGCCACCAGCCGCCGTCGAGCAGCGTACGCGTGGTGCGCGTCGGTTCGATCCGCAGGCGCGGCGGCGATGGGGGAGCGAGTGCGTGGGTCGTTGGCGTCATGTCGGATTCCTCATCGCCGTGACCGCGGCGTAGCGGTGGGGTCGTGCGTCAGCGTCGCGTCCTGCGCCGGGCGGACGCCCGGTGCGCCGACCCGCCCGGTCGGATCGTCGGTTGCCCCGCTCGGGGGTGCGGTACGGGCGGTGCCGGTCACCGTGGTGTCGACCGCGAGCGTCGCGCGGGTCAACGGCACCCTCGGCCGCTGGCAGGTGAGAAGGACTTCCCGGAGCTGGTGCGTCGTGCCACCGCGAAGGACGCGGTGATCGAGGCGGGCCGGATGACCGTCGGATCGGGTCGGACGTCGCGTGCCCTCGGGCGGAGCCGGCGTGGCGGGCACCCTCAGGAGTGGGATGCCGTCGTTTCCGGGATGCCCCCAGCCTACGCCTGCCCGGGCCGGTCCGCGCGGCACCGACGTCCCGTCAACGCACTGAACCCACACCCCGCCCCCCGATGCACGCGGCCGACGGCGAGCTCGCGCGCCGCTGCGCCCTCCCGGCCGGCCGCGCTCTGACCGGTCGAGCACCGCCCGAGGGGCACACGTCACGCCCGGCGCGCTGGCACAATGGCCGGGCCGTCGACGGGGGATTGGGGCGCAGCGATGACCGAGCACCGCATCCAGCCGAACGAGACCACGGTGCCGTTGCTGCACTGCGTGTCGGCGGAGGAGACCCTGGCGTTCTGGCGCGCGCTCGGCTTCGAGGTCACCTACGAGCAGACGAAGCCGTACCTCTACCTGGCGTTCCGCTGGAGCGGGTTCGAGCTGCACTACGGCGGCGCGCCGAGCGGCGTGGACCCGTCGGCCGAGAGCACCGGCGGCTGCCTGGTGATGGTCGACGCGGTCGCGCCCTACCACGCGGCGTTCAGCGAGGCGATGCGCCGCACCCACGGCAAGGTGCTCGCCAAGGGGCGCCCCCGGATGACCCGCTACCGCCCCGGCGCGTCCCGGTTCAGCGTCGTCGATCCGTCGGGAAACACCATCGTCTTCATCCAGCGCGACGAGCCGGCGGAGCTGGAGTACGGCGGCGCGAAGTGGTTGCCGGGCCTGGCCCGGGTCCTCGACAACGCGCGGATCCTGCGGGAGTTCAAGAGCGACGACCTGGCCGCCTTCCGGGCGCTCAACTCGGGGCTGCGCCGGCACGGCGACGCCGCGCCGGCGGTGGAGCAGGCGTTGGCGCTGGCCGGGTTGATCGAGCTGTCGCTCGCGCTGGAGAAGCCGGAGCTGGTGCCCGACTGGGGCGCCCGGCTCGCGGCGCTGCCGCTGACCGCGCCGGAGCGGACGCAGGTGCGGCAGGCGGTCGCCGAGCCCGCCGTACTCGAGGCGTGGCTGCCGGACGCGACCTGAGGTCCCTGGCCGGGGACGGTGGCCCCGAGTCGCAACCCGAGGCGTCGGTACGCGTTCAGCCGGCCGTCTGCTCTGCGAAGGTTGGGGCATGGCCGCGCCGTTTCGCTCACGTCTGACCGACTGGACCGTGTTCGTCCCGCTGCTGGCGATCCTGGTGTTGATCCTGACCTGGGGGCGTGACCTCTCCGGTCCCGTCGTGGTGGTCGTGGCCCTGCTGCTGGCGGGCGCGGTGCTGGCCGCCGTGCACCACGCCGAGGTGGTGGCCCACAAGGTGGGGGAGCCGTACGGCTCGCTCGTGCTCGCCGTGGCCGTCACCGTCATCGAGGTGGCCCTGATCGTCACGCTCATGATCAGCGGCGGCGAGAAGACGCAGTCCCTCGCGCGCGACACCGTCTTCGCCGCCGTGATGATCACCTGCAACGGCATCCTCGGGCTGTCGCTGCTGATCGGGGCGCTGCGCCGACGGGTGGCGGTGTTCAACTCCGAGGGCACCGGCGGGGCGCTGGCCACCGTGACCACCCTCGCCGCGCTGAGCCTCGTGGTGCCGACCTTCACCACCAGCCGGCCGGGACCGCAGTTCACCCCGGCGCAGCTCGCCTTCGCCGCCGTGGTCTCGCTCGCCCTCTACGGCCTGTTCGTCATGCTGCAGACCGGCCGCCACCGCGACTACTTCCTGCCCGTCGACAACCAGGGGCGGGTGCTCGACACCGAGGGGCACGCCGAGCCGCCGTCCGGCCGGGCCGCCCTGCTCAGCCTGGGACTGCTGCTGGTGGCGCTGGTCGCCGTGGTGGGCGACGCCAAGTCGGTCTCCCCGGCGATCGAGTCGGCCGTGGCCGTGGCGAACCTGCCCCCGTCCTTCGTGGGGGTGGTCATCGCGCTGCTGGTGCTGCTGCCCGAGACGCTCGCCGCCGCCCGGGCCGCCCGCCGCGACCGGGTGCAGATCAGTCTGAACCTGGCCCTGGGCTCGGCCATGGCCAGCATCGGGCTGACCATCCCGGCGATAGCGCTCGCGTCGATCTGGTTGGAGGGCCCGCTGCTGCTCGGTCTCGGCGGCACCCAGGTGACCCTGCTCGCCCTCACCGTCGTCACAAGCGTGCTGACCGTGGTGCCGGGGCGGGCCACCGTGCTCCAGGGCGGCGTGCACCTGGTGCTGCTCGCCGCCTTCGTCTTCCTCGCCGCGAGCCCCTGACCGTCCCCGGGCCGGTGAACCGGCGGCCCCGCCGCCGTGTGCGTCCGTGTCCGGGCATGAGGGACCCACCACGGGGGTACTGCACGCCGCGACGCCGACGCCGGGAGGGCACAGTGACGACGCGCCTGGGACGCCGACCGCGAAGCTCGCTGGCCGGCCTGCTGGTGGCCCTCGTCGCGGCGGCCGGGTGCGTGGTCGGCGGGGTGTCCGAACCCGAGGGACAGCAGCCCGCGCCACGGCGACCCGGCGGCGCCACCTCGCCGGGCGACGAGCAGACCCGGGCCGACGGCACCACCAGCGTCGCGGAGTTCCGGCAGGACGTCGCCGACGCGCAGAGCATCGCCGAGCGGTACTGGGCTGCCCAGTTCCGGGCCTCGGGACAGCGGTTCCGCCCGATCCGCCGGATCATCCCGTACCAGCGGGCGGGGGAGGTCTCCTGCGGCGGGCAGCCGCTGCCGCGCAACAACGCCGTCTACTGCTCGGCGGGCGACTTCATCGCCTACGACGTGAACTGGTCGGTGGCCGCGTTCCGCCAGGTCGGCGACGCCTTCGTGTTCTACCTGCTCGGCCACGAGTACGCGCACGGCATCCAGGCCCGGCTCGGCATCCGCTACTCCTACACCATCCAGCAGGAGTTGCAGGCCGACTGCATGGCCGGGGCCTACCTCGGCGACTCGGTACGCGCGAAGGCGCTGCGGCTCGCCGACGGCGACCTGGAGGAGTTCCGGGAGGGGCTGCTGGCCGTCGGTGACGCCCCCGACCAACCCTGGTTCGCCGAGGGCGCCCACGGCACCGCCGAGCAGCGCACCGAAGCGTTCTTCCGCGGCTACGAGCAGTCCCTGGACGCCTGCGGCCTGAGCTGAACCCGCCGCGGCGGCGCTAGTTCCACCACTGCCGCACCCACACCTGCGCGCCGCCACCGTTGTCGCCGAGATTCGGGTCGTTGAAGGAGAAGACCAGCCGCGACGGCGCACCGCCGTTGGAGTAGAGCATGCAGCCGCTGTCGGCGCCGACCGGGAACCACCGGCCCGAGGTGTAGGTGAGCCCGTTGCGCAGCACCAGCATGGATCCGGAGGTCACCTTCGCGATCAGCGCGTACCGGGGGGCGTCGGGCGCGGGCCAGCCGCTGCCGGCCAGCGGCAGCTCGCCGGAGATGGACTTCCGGGTGCCCCAGTGGTCGATGCGGATCGTGCCTATGGCCGACGCCCGGAACACGTCCCGGTCGACCATGCCCACCGGCGAGGGCCACGTGGTGTGCACGTTGCCCGGCGCGAACCAGTCCCGCTCATCCTCGTGCTGGGGGGTCTCCAGGTCGTAGCAGCGTTCCAACGGCAGGCTCGCCGCGGCGGCCGGCCCCGCCGGCCAGATCGCGACGGCTGCGGCGAGCAGGACCACGGTGCACCGGGAGACCAGGGATCGGACGCGCATGGCGACCTCCGCGCGAGGGCCGCCGTGGCGGCGGCCGGTTGTCCCCGAGTCTCGCGTGCGGGCGCAACCCGTCGGCCACGTCACCCCGCGACACCTGGGCGCGCGCCGGCGCCGTGCCGGCTGAGAGGATCCCCGGGTAGCCACCCGAGGGAGGACCCGCTGAACAGCCACCACCTGGCCGCCGTGCTCTTCGACATGGACGGCACCCTGGTCGACAGCGAGAAGCTGTGGGACGTCGCGCTGCACGAGCTGGCGGCCGAGTACGGCGGCACCCTCTCCGACCCCGCCCGCAAGGCGATGATCGGCTCCAGCATGGCCGCGTCGATGCGCCTCCTGCACGACGACCTGGACCAGCCGGGGCGCGATCCCGAGGCCAGCGCGGCGTGGATCAACGCCCGCATCCTGGAGCTGTTCCGCACCGGGCTGCGCTGGCGTCCCGGCGCGCTGAACCTGCTGCGGGCCGTCCGGGCGGCGGGCATCCCGACCGCGCTGGTGACCTCCAGCGGCCGGCCGCTGGTGGAGGTGGCGTTGGACACCCTCGGGCGCGACAGCTTCGACGCCATCGTCTGCGGCGACGAGGTCGAGGCGGCCAAGCCGCACCCGGAGCCGTACCTGACCGCCGCCCGGCTGCTCGGCGTGCCGATCGCCCGCTGCGTGGCGATCGAGGACTCGCCGACGGGGGTGGCGAGCGCGCTCGCCGCCGGCGCGGCGGTGCTGGCCGTACCGGCGGAGGTGCCGATCGGGCCGCTGGACGGCGTACACCAGTTGGAGAGCCTGACCGGCGCGGACCTGGAGCTGCTGGCGGCCCTGCTCGGCGCGCCGCCGCCCGTCGGCTGAGACGACGAGGGCCCCGCCGACCGGCGGGGCCCTCGTCGCGCGTCGGGATCAGTCGTGGGCGATGGCGCCCAGCACGTTGATCCGGGCGGCCCGCACCGCCGGCAGCGCCGCCGCAACCACCCCCACGATCGCGGCGAGGCCCAGGAAGATCCCCATCTGCGTCCAGGGCAGCACCAGGTCGGTGATCCCCTCGTCGCGCAGCGCCTCGACCACGGCCGCGCCGAGGCCGGCGCCGACGACCACGCCGAGCAGCGCGCCGAACACCGAGATCACCACCGCCTCCACGGTGATCATCCGCATGGTCTGCGCCCGCCGCAGGCCGATGGCCCGCAGCAGCCCCAGCTCCCGGGTGCGCTCCAGCACCGACAGCGCCAGGGTGTTGATGATGCCGAGCACGGCGATCACGATGGCCAGCGCCAGCAGGATCTGGATCATCGTGAGCAGCCCGTCCAGCTGGCCGGTCTGCTGCTCGATGAACGCCTCCCGGTCGGCCACCGACACCTCGGGGGAGTCGGCGAGCAGCGCCTCGATCTGCGGCTGCACGTCGGCCACCCGGGTGCCCGGCGCCAGCTGGATGAAGCCCTGGATCGGCTGCGGGATGGTGAAGTCGCGTGCCGCCTCCGCCGGCAGCACCACCGGGTTCGTCAGCTGGGAGCTGGCGTAGATGCCGGTCACGGTGTAGGTGCGTGCCTCGCCCCGTGACGTCTGCACCGGCACCTTCGAACCGACCGAGAGGCCGCGGGCCGTCGCCGTGTCCGAGCTGACCAGCATCGCGTCCGGCGCCAGCCGGTCGATGTCGCCGGCGGTGGGCTCGGCCCCGAAGATCTGCCGCAGCGCGGCGACGTCACTGCTCGCCGCCACCCAGGTGCGCTCGCCGCCGACGATCGCCAGGTCGCCGTACTCGCCGTCGACCAGGCGCACCCCGGGGATCGCGGCGGCCTTCTCCAGCACCGCCGGGTCGAAGCTCGGCGGGCGGGGGCCGCTCTGCGCCCCGGCGATCACCAGTTCCGCCTTCAGGCTGTCCTGGGCGAGCCCGCCGATGCTGCTCTTCGCCGAGTCCAGGATCACCGTCACCCCGGTGACCAGGGCGATGCCGACCATCAGCGCGGCGGCGGTGATGGCGGTGCGGCGCGGGTTGCGCCCCGAGTTGAGCCGCCCCAGCTTGCCCGGCACCGACCAGGCGAAGATCGCGCCGAGCAGGCTCACCACCGGCCGGCTGATCAGCGGCGTCAGCAGGGCCACGCCGATGAAGGTGAACAGCACCCCGCCGAGGATGGTGGCCAGGGTGTTGCCCCCGGCGTTGCCGGTGAGCCCGAGGGCCAGCAGCGCGCCGCCCACGGCCGTGACGATCGCCCCGGCCACGGTGACCTTGGTCAGCGGGCGGTCGGGGGTGGCCACGTCCTGCATCGCCGCGATCGGCGGGATCCGCGACGCCCGCAGCGCCGGCAGCAGCGCCGCCACCACGGTGATCACGAGGCCGACGGCGAACGCGCCGACCACGGCGGAGAGGGGTACGCCGATCCCCGCCAGGGTCAGCCCGCCGGCGAAGGTGCTGAACAGGTACGCCAGCAGCGCGCCGATGCCGATGCCCGCGCCGAGGCCCAGCACCGAGGCGACCAGCCCCACCGCGACGGCCTCCAGCACCACCGAGCCGATGATCTGGCGTCCGCTCGCCCCGACGGCGCGCATCAGCGCCAACTCCCGGGTGCGCTGCGCCACGATGATCGAGAAGGTGTTGAGGATCAGGAAGGTGCCCACCAGCAGCGCCACCGCCGCGAAGCCGAGCAGGATCCGGTTGAAGAAGGACAGCGCCTCCTTCATGCCGGCCGCCGCGTCCTCCGACAGTTGCGCACCGGTCTTGACCTCGAAGTCGGTGCCCACCGCGGCGGCCACGGCGTCGCGCAGCGCCTCGTCCGACACCCCGTCGGCGGCGGTGATCGAGATGTTGCTGAAGGTGTCGGGCGCGCCGAGCATCAGCTTCTGCGCGACCGGCGTCGTGAACATGATCTCGTTGGCGCCGCCGATGGAGTCCCGGTCGCCGCTGTAGCCGAACACGCCGACGATGGTGAACTCCTGCTTCGGCTGGAGGGTCAGCACGCCGACCCGGTCGCCGACCTTCACCTTGCCGGCCGTCGCGAGCGCCCTGTTGATGACGATCTCGTCGTCGGCCTGCGGGGCCCGCCCCTCGCGCAGTCGCACCAGGTCGCTCTCGCCGGTCCAGTTCTCGCCGAGCTGCGGTGGACCGAACGAGGCCACCACCTTGCCGTTGCTGCCGATCAGCCGTGCCCCGTCGACGCCGACCACGCCGGTGGCCTCGGCCACGCCCGGCACCGCCCGCACCCTGTCCAGGGTGGCCGCCGGCACCGGCGCCGGCACCGGGATGCCCTCCGTCTCGCCGACGTCGATCTTCGGCTTGGCGGCGACGTTGACGTCCACCCCCTCGTACGCGTCGGCGAAGATCGCGTCGAAGGAGCGGCCGAGGGTGTCGGTGAGCACGAACGCGCCGGAGACGAACATGACGCCCAGCACCACGGCCAGGCCGGAGAGGATCAGCCGGACCTTGCGGGCCAGCAGGCTCTTGAGGGTCGCGCGGAACATCAGCGCCCCACCTCGGCGGGGGTGTCCAGCTTCTTCATGGTGTCCAGCACCGTGTCGGCGGTCGGCTCGATCAACTCCGAGACGATCTGCCCGTCGGCGAGGAAGACCACCCGGTCGGCGTACGCGGCGGCGGTCGGGTCGTGGGTGACCATGACGATGGTCTGCCCATGCTCGCGTACGGAGTTGCGCAGGAAGTTGAGCACCTCCGCGCCGGCCCGCGAGTCCAGGTTGCCCGTCGGCTCGTCGGCGAAGATCACTTCGGGGCGGGCGACCAGCGCGCGGGCGCACGCCACCCGCTGCTGCTGGCCGCCGGAGAGCTGCGCCGGCCGGTGGTCCAGGCGGTCCCGCAGCCCGACCGTGGCGATCACGGTGTCGTACCAGGCCGGGTCCGGCTTGCGCCCGGCGATCGACAACGGCAGCAGGATGTTCTCCTTGGCCGTCAACGTCGGCAGCAGGTTGAACTGCTGGAAGATGAAGCCGACCTTGTCGCGGCGCAGCTTCGTCAGGCCCGCGTCGCCCAGGCCGGTGACCTTCGTGTCGCCGATCGACACCGTGCCACGCGTCACCGAGTCCAGGCCCGCGAGGCAGTGCATCAACGTCGACTTGCCCGAGCCCGAAGGCCCCATGATCGCCGTGAACCGGCCGCGCTCGAACTCCGTGCTGACCCCCCGCAGCGCGACGACCTGTGCCTCGCCGCTGCCGTACACCTTCCACACGTCGCTCGCCCGGGCCGCGGCCTGCGCCTGCTGGCCTACCGTCGCGGTCACGTCATCTACCTCTTCCGTCTGTCTTCGGTCCGCGCCGCCCCCGCTGGTCCGGCACGGCAGTCCCATCATCTGTGCTCGCCCGCCGCGATCCGTCCGACTCCGGTCGGAGCCGGGGCGGATTTCGCGCTGCGGGTGCCCCCCACCGCCGACTCAGGGTTGCCCCTGAGTCGGCGGCCGGTCGAGGGCCTTCCCACCGGCCCGGACCGATCCTGCACAGTGACGCCGCGTCAGGGTCAACCACGCGACGACCCCCGCGGTCACGGTAGGTGACGGCGGCAACCGTGCCGTCGTGCCGCGGCGCGCTCGGCGGTACGCCCCACACGCCGTCGGCGACGAGGCGCTACGCGCGCGGGCGCACCAGACCCGACTCGTACGCCAGCACCACGGCCTGCACCCGGTCGCGCAGCCCGAGCTTCGTCAGCACGTGCCCGACGTGGGTCTTGATGGTGGTCTCGCTGACCGACAACGCCCGGGCGATCTCGGCGTTGGACAGCCCCCGGGCCACGTGCACGAGCACCTCCCGCTCCCGCTCGGTCAACGCGTTCAGCGCGCGCGGCGGCGCGGCCGCGGGATCGGGCAGCGCGTCGGCGAAACGGTCCAGCAGACGCCGCAGGATCCGCGGCGCCACCACCGCGTCCCCGGCGGCCACCGTGCGGATCGCGGCCACCAGGTCGTCGGCCGGCACGTCCTTGGCCAGGAAGCCGCTCGCCCCGGCCCGCAGCGCCCCCACCACGTACTCGTCCAGGTCGAAGGTGGTCAGGATCAGCACCCGCACCGGCAGGCGGGCGTCGACGATCGCCCGGGTCGCGGCGACCCCGTCCATCCGCGGCATCCGGATGTCCATCAGCACCACGTCGGGCAGCAGCCGACGGGACAACTCCACCGCCTCCAGGCCGTCGGCGGCCTCGGCCACGATGTCCAGGTCGTCCTCCGTGCCCAGCACCATCCGGAAGCCCGTACGCAGCAGCGGCTGGTCGTCGGCGAGCAGGATGCGTACCGGCCGTGCCGGCACCGTCGTGTCGGTCATCCGATTCCCCCGTCCCGATTCCCCGGTCACGCCGCCGCACCCCGCGGCTCCACCGGGATCCGCGCCGACACCCGGAAGCCCCCGCCCGGGCGGGCCCCGGTGCGCAGGACACCACCGTAGAGGGCGACCCGCTCCCGCATGCCGACCAGGCCGTGCCCGATGCGGTCGCCGTCCGGCCCGGGCCCGCGCCCGGTGTCGGTGATCTCCACGTCGACCGTGCCCCCGTCGAAGCTCAGCAGCACCTGGGCGGTGGCCGCGCCCGCGTGCTTGAGCGTGTTCGTCAGCGCCTCCTGGGTGATCCGGTACAGGGTCAGCGCCACCCCCTCCTCCAGCACCGCCGGCGTGCCCTCCACCCGCAGCGCCACCGGCAGGCCGGCCTCACGCACCTGCTCCACCAGCGCCTCGATGCCGGCGAGGCCCGGCTGGGGAGCCAGGTCGGCGGCCGGCTCGGCGTCGGTTCGCAGCACGTCGAGCAGTCGGCGCATCTCCCGCAGTGTCTCCCGGCTGGTCTGCTCGATGGTGGCGATCGCCCCGTCGGCCGCGTCCGGGTCCTTCGGCAGTACGCGGCGCGCGCCCGTGGCCAGCACCCCCATCACGCTGACGTGGTGGGCGACGACGTCGTGCAGTTCCCGGGCGATGCGCCGGCGTTCGTCGGCGACCGCCCGTTCGGCCAGCGAGCGCTGGTTCTCCTCGGCCGCCCGGGCCCGCTCCCGCAGCGCCTCCGTCGAGGCCCGGCGGGCGTGCACGGCACGCCCCACCGAGTACGACACGACGCCGACCAGCAGGTTGTTCAGCACCAGGTAGGTGGGACTGACGTTGGCCAGCAACTCGTCGGGCGGCGGGGCGAGGACGCTGGTGACGCAGACCGGCACCCACAGCGCCAGTGCCGCCACGGCCGCCGTACGCGGTGGTCCGACGGTGGCCGCCGTGTAGGTGAGCACCATGAAGGTCATGCCCTGGGTGGCCGGCGCGGGGCCGAGCAGCAGGGGCACCGCCAGCGTCGCCACCGCCAGCGCGACCGCCGCCCACGGGGCCACCCGCCGCCACGCCACCGGCACGGCGCACACCACGCTCCAGCCCAGCGCCGCCAGCAGCCGCCCCGGCCAGAACTCGCGGGGAGTCAGCGCGGTGAGCACCACCTCCGCCACGACGAGCCCCCCGGCGAGGAGCGCGTCCGCGGCGAGGGGGTGCCGGCGCAGCCACGCCCGGGGGGCCGAAGTCATACCGCGACGCTATCCGCCGGCCCGCCCGATTGATCGTCGCCGGCGGTGAGCTCGGCCTCCTCCCTCAGGAGGAGAGCCCCTCATCCCCGTCGGCGCCGGTCGGGTGAGGGCCTCGGGGTCACTCGTCGGCGCCCGGGGGCGTCGGGTGCGACCGGGCGTCGCGCAGCGGGTCCGGCGCCGCCAGGGTCGGAAACGGTGGCGGCGTGCCCCCGTAGGTCGGGCAGAGCGCCTGGTGGCTGCACCAGTCGCACAGCCGGCTCGGCCGGGGGCGGAAGTCCTGCTGCGCGGTCGCCTGCTCGATGGCCCGCCACAACGCCACCACCGTGCGCTCGAATCGCAGCAGCTCGTCGGCGTCGGGGGCGTAGTCGCAGACCTCCGCGTCCTTGAGGTAGAGCAGCCGCAGCACCCGGGGAACCACACCCCGGGTGCGCCAGAGCACCAGCGCGTAGAACTTGAGCTGGAACAACGCCCGGGCCTCGAACGCCTCCCGCGGTGCGCCGCCGGTCTTGTAGTCGACCACCCGCAGCGCCCCGTCGGGCGCCACGTCGAGCCGGTCGACGTAGCCCCGGATCAGCAGCTCCTCGTCGACCACCGCCGAGATCAGGCTCTCCCGCTCGGCCGGCTCCAGCCGGCGCGGATCCTCCACCGCGAAGTAGCCCTCAAGCAGCGCGGCGGCGGAGCGGAGGAACTCGGCCGCGGCGGGGGAGTCGCCGTCGGCGAACAGCGCCGCCAGCTCCGGCTGCTCGGTGACCAACCGGTCCCACTGCGGGCCGACCAGGTCGCCGGCCGCCGTCGGGGTGCGCCCGGTGGCCGGCAGGTCGAACAGCCGCTCCAGCACCGCGTGCACCAGCGTGCCCCGGGCCTGCTCGACGGTCGGCCGCTCGGGCAGCCGGTCGATGCTGCGGAACCGGTAGAGCAGCGGGCAGGTCTTGAAATCCGCCGCCCGCGACGGGGACAGCGAGGCCCGCACGGTCGCCGGGACGTCGGCCGGGACGTCGGCCGGGGTCGAGGACTGCTGCGTGGTCACCGGTTGCGCCGTCATGCCCGAAGGTTAGGGCACCGGTGTGACACCACCGCCGTCGCCGCACCGGCGCATGATCGCCTCGCCGCGCCGGCGCGTGGTCCCGTCGCCGCGACGGCGCATGATCTCCGCCGCGTAGCATCGAGCCGATGGAGCAGACGAGGCGACCGCGCCGCCGGCCCGACGCGCGGGGCGGCCTGAGCGTGGGCCGGGTGTTCGGGGTGCCGCTGCACCTCAACGGCTCGATGGTGCTGCTCACCCTGCTGGTCACCGTGCTGTACGCCGAGTTCGCCCGCCGGCAGCTCGACCTGTCCCAGCTCGCCGGCTACCTCATCGGCTTCGGCTTCGTGGTCTCCCTGCTCGGCTCGGTGCTGCTGCACGAGCTCGGCCACGCCCTCACCGCCCGCCGCTACGGCATCGGTGTGCGCGGGATCACCCTGGAGCTGCTCGGCGGCTACACCGAGATGGACCGCGACGCCCCGACACCCCGGATCGACCTGCTGGTGTCGCTCGCCGGCCCGGCCGTCTCCGCCGTCCTCGGCGCCCTCGCGGTCGCCGCCACCCTCGCCCTGCCCGACCGCACCCTGGCCAACCAGCTCGCCTTCCAGTTGGCCGTGAGCAACGTCATCGTCGCGCTGTTCAACAGCCTGCCCGGGCTGCCGCTCGACGGCGGCCGGGCGCTGCGGGCCGCGGTCTGGGCGGCGACCGGCGACCGGCACCGTGGCACCGAGGTCGCCGGCTGGGTGGGGCGCGCCGTCGCCGCCGGCACCGCCGCGCTGGTCGTCCTGCTCACCCTCACCCGTGACCTGGCCCCACTGGCGCTGCCGCTGATGCTGCTCGTCGCGTTCACGCTGTGGCGCGGCGCCGGCCAGTCGATCCGGATGGCCCGGATCAGCCGCCGCTTCCCGCTGATCGACCTGTCCCGGCTGGCCCGGCCCGTGTTCGCCGTGCCGACCGGCACGCCGTTGGCCGAGGCGCACCGCCGCCGCGCCGAGGGCGGCACCCCGGGCGCGGCCCTCGTGGTCGCCGACACCGCCGGGCGGCCGGTCGCCCTGGTCGACCCGGCCGCCGCGCAGGCCGTACCCGCGGAACGCCGCCCGTGGCTGGCCGTCGACGCGGTCGCCCGCTCCCTGGCCAACCTGCCGACGATGCCGGTCGGGCTCGACGGGGAGCGCGTCATGGAGACCGTGCAGACCCACCCGGGCGCGCAGTACGTGGTGACCTCAGGCGAAGATGTCGTGGGCGTTCTGCACATCGCGGATCTGGCTCAGCTCCTCGAACCTCAACGGAAGATGAACACGTGACCGCAACTCCCCCCGCCGCCCCGGCCGACCCGGGCGTCCCGGTGCCCGCCGCCACCCCGGCGCTGCCCCCCGTGCACCGTGGCCCGTTCCGGCCCGGCGACCGGGTGCAGCTGACCGACCCCAAGGGGCGGATGCACACGGTCACCCTGGAGCCCGGCAAGGCGTTCCACACCCACCGCGGCATCCTGGAGCACGACGCGCTCATCGGCCTGCCCGACGGCAGCGTGGTCACCACCACCGGCGGTGGCACCGCCTTCCTGGCCCTGCGTCCGCTGCTGTCGGACTACGTGCTCTCCATGCCGCGCGGCGCCCAGGTGATCTACCCGAAGGACTCCGCCCAGATCGTCGCCATGGGCGACATCTTCCCCGGGGCCAAGGTCCTGGAGGCCGGCGCCGGCTCCGGCGCGCTGTCCTGCTCGCTGCTGCGCGCGGTCGGCACCGGGGGCGAGCTGCACTCGTTCGAGGTGCGCGACGACTTCGCCCAGATCGCCCGGCGCAACGTCGAGGCGTTCTTCAACGGGCCGCACCCCGCGTGGCACCTGCACGTCGGCGACGTCGCCGGCTGCGCCGAGACCGGCTTCGACCGGATCATCCTCGACATGCTCACCCCGTGGGAGACCCTCGACATGGTCGAGCGGGCCCTCGTGCCCGGCGGCGTGTTCATCGGCTACGTCGCCACCACCCCGCAGCTCTCCGAGCTGGTCGAGGCGCTGCGCGAGCGCGGCGGCTGGACCGAGCCGCGGGCCTGGGAGTCGCTGGTGCGCGACTGGCACGCCGAGGGCCTGGCCGTGCGACCGGACCACCGCATGATCGCGCACACCGCGTTCCTGGTCTCCGCGCGTAAGCTCGCCCCCGGCGTCACCGCGCCGCCGCGGCGCCGCAAGCCCAGCAAGGGCGCCGAGGCGTACGCCGAACGCCGCCAGGCGCTGCGCGAGGCGGAGGCCGCCCGGCAGGCCCGGCAGGCGGCCACCGAGGACGCGGAACGGCCGTGACGGCGCGGCGGGGCGACGAGGAGTGAACGGACGGATCCCGCCCGTCGGCGCGTGCCGGCGGGCCGGGCACGGGGAGGTGGAATGAGCCGGCCCGGCTTCGGCGGGGGCGACCTGCCGGCGGTGTTCCCGGACTGGTCGCCCTACCAGGACCTCGAATCGGCGGCCCGGGCGTACCTGCGGGATCCCGACGTCGCGCTGGAGGCGCTCGGCGGGGTGCTGGGCGGCGCGTCGGTGCTCGGCTTCACGCTGGAACGCTTCGTCAACGAGGTCAACGGGGTGTGGCAGGAGGTCGTGGTCTGCGACGGCAGCCGGCTCGTCCTCTGGCACGGTGAGGACGTGCCGCCGGGGGAGGGGCCACCGGGGTCGATGACCTCGTCGCTGCGGGTGGTGCCGATCTCCACGGTGACCGAGGTCGGCTGCCGGCGCCGGCTGACCCGCGCCGACGACGGCGGGATCCGGGTCGACAGCATCGACGTCTACCTGCTGCTCACCTCGCTGGACGAGGCCCCGCCCAGCGACGAGGCGGTGGGCGGGCCCCGGCACGACGCGTTGCGCTTCGGCAAGACCCTCGACGACGGCGGCGCGGGGCAGATCGCCCGGCTGGAGGAGTTCGCCCGCCTGGTCGCCTCGGTGGTCGGCCGCCCGATGCTCTGAGCCGTACGCCCGGGCGTCGCCCCCCGGGGGCGGCACACGGTCCGGTCGTCCTCCCGTGCCCGGCGGCGCGGGAGGACGCCGCCGTCAGTCCTCCTCGGCCTCCGGGCCGGCCACCTCGACGCCGTCGCTGCCGCGCAGCACGTGGATGCACTCGCCCGGGCACTCCTTCGCCGAGTCGATGACCTCGAGGCGCAGGTGCTCCGGCACGTCGACCCGGCTGCCCGGCGCCGTCCGCAGCTCACCGTCGGAGCCCTTGACGTAGGCGAGCCCGTCGACGTCGAACTCGAAGACCTCGGGCGCGTACTGCACGCAGAGCCCGTCGCCCGTGCAGAGATCCTGGTCAACCCAGACCTGCAGCTGATCCGTCACGACCTCCGCCACGGCGCACCCCCCATGTTCTCCCGACCCACGCACCGACGGTACCCGAACGCCCGGACCGGCCCCCGGGGCCACCCTTCGCGATCAAGGTTCGGTGACGAGGGCGTTGCGTGGGACCGAATCGGCCTCATAGCGGCTAGTGTTAGGGCAGAACGTTCAAGCCCCCCGGGGAGGTGGGACGTGGCACGCAGCGACGACGCGGACTCGCGCGCCGCACGGTGGGAGAAGGAGGCCCACGATCTCTCCACGCAGGTCGCGTTCCTTCAAGAGGAACTCGCTCTGGTGCGGCGCAAGTTGACCGAAAGCCCCCGACACGTCCGGCAGCTCGAAGAGCGGCTGGCGGCCACCCAGGCACAGTTGGCGCGGCTGACCGAGAACAACGACCGGCTCGTGAGCACCCTCAAGGAGGCTCGCGCGCAGATCGTGACGCTCAAGGAGGAGATCGACCGCCTCGCGCAACCGCCGAGTGGTTACGGCGTCTTCCTCGCGCGGCACGATGACGGCACGGTGGATGTCTTCACCGGCGGACGCAAGCTCCGCGTCGCCGTCTCACCCTCGCTGGACGTCGCCGAGCTGCGGCGAGGCCAGGAGGTCCTGCTCAACGACGCACTCAACATCGTCGACGCGTTCGGTTTCGAGCGGGTCGGCGAGGTGGCGATGCTCAAGGAGATCCTCGCGGGTCCCGACGGCGCTCCGGGCGACCGGGCCCTGGTGGTCTCGCACTCCGACGAGGAGCGCATCGTGCACCTCGCCGACACCCTGATCGGCTCGCCGATCAGGGCCGGCGACTCGCTCATGATCGAGCCCCGCTCGGCGTACGCGTACGAGCGGATCCCGAAGAGCGAGGTCGAGGAACTGGTCCTGGAGGAGGTGCCCGACGTCGACTACACCGACATCGGTGGCCTCCACTCGCAGATCGAGCAGATCCGCGACGCGGTGGAACTGCCCTTCCTGCACGCCGACCTGTTCCGCGAGCACCAGCTCCGCCCGCCGAAGGGCATCCTGCTCTACGGTCCGCCCGGCTGCGGCAAGACGCTGATCGCCAAGGCGGTGGCCAACTCGCTGGCGAAGAAGATCGCCGAGCGGGAGGGCAAGGAGAAGCACACCAGCTTCTTCCTCAACATCAAGGGCCCGGAGCTGCTCAACAAGTACGTCGGCGAGACCGAGCGGCACATCCGGCTGATCTTCCAGCGGGCCCGCGAGAAGGCCGGCGAGGGCACCCCGGTGATCGTGTTCTTCGACGAGATGGACTCGATCTTCCGGACCCGCGGCTCCGGCGTCTCCTCCGACGTGGAGAACACCATCGTCCCGCAGCTGCTCAGCGAGATCGACGGTGTCGAGGGGCTCGAGAACGTCATCGTCATCGGCGCCTCCAACCGGGAAGACATGATCGACCCGGCGATCCTGCGCCCCGGCCGACTCGACGTGAAGATCAAGATCGAGCGGCCGGACGCCGAGGCGGCCAAGGACATCTTCTCCAAGTACATCCTCTCCGGGCTGCCACTGCACCCGGACGACCTGGCCGAGCACGGCGGCGACCCCCAGGCCACCGTCGCGGCGATGATCGACGCGGTCGTGCTGCGGATGTACTCGGAGACCGAGGAGAACCGCTTCCTCGAGGTCACCTACGCCAACGGCGACAAGGAAGTCCTCTACTTCAAGGACTTCAACTCCGGCGCGATGATCCAGAACATCGTCGACCGGGGCAAGAAGATGGCCATCAAGGAGTTCCTCACCTCCGGACGCAAGGGCCTGCGCCTCCAGCACCTCCTCGACGCCTGCGTCGACGAGTTCCGGGAGAACGAGGACCTGCCCAACACCACCAACCCCGACGACTGGGCCCGCATCTCCGGCAAGAAGGGCGAGCGGATCGTCTACATCCGCACGCTCGTCTCCGGCGGCAAGGGCACCGAGGCCGGGCGGTCCATCGAGACCGCCAGCAACACCGGCCAGTACCTCTGACGGACGCCCGCACGGGGCCCGTGGCGCGACGCGTCACGGGCCCCGTGCCGTCCGTGCCCGCCTCCGTACCCCGTCGCCCCGGTCCGCCGCGCCCCCTTCCGCCGCGCGGCCGACTACGCTCGACGTGACGGGGGACCGGGTCGGGCGAGCGAAGCGGGTAGGTCGATGAGCGTAAGACGGATCATGGGCACCGAGGTCGAGTACGGCATCTCCGTTCCCGGCCAGGCCGGGGCCAACCCCATGGTCACCTCCTCGCAGGTGGTCAATGCCTACGGGGCGCGCCCGGAACTCAACCGGGGCGGCCGCGCCCGCTGGGACTACGAGGAGGAGTCGCCGCTGCGGGACGCGCGCGGCTTCACCTACTCGGGCGCCGCCTACGACCCGGCCGAGGCACTCGCCGACGAGGACCTCGGGCTGGCCAACGTGATACTCACCAACGGGGCGCGGCTCTATGTCGACCACGCCCACCCGGAATACTCCACGCCCGAGGTGACCAACCCGCTGGACGTGGTGCGCTGGGACAAGGCGGGGGAGCGGGTGATGGCCGAGGCGGCCCGCCGCGCCGCCACCATCCCCGGCACCCAGCCGATCCACCTCTACAAGAACAACACCGACAACAAGGGCGCCAGCTACGGCTCGCACGAGAACTACCTGATGCGCCGGCAGACGCCGTTCGCCGACATCGTCGCGTACCTGACGCCGTTCTTCGTGACCCGGCAGATCGTCTGCGGCGCCGGGCGGGTCGGCATCGGCCAGGACGGCGGCCAGAGCGGCTTCCAGATCTCCCAGCGTGCGGACTTCTTCGAGGTCGAGGTCGGCCTGGAGACCACCCTCAAGCGGCCGATCATCAACACCCGAGACGAGCCGCACGCCGACGCCGACAAGTACCGCCGGCTGCACGTCATCATCGGCGACGCGAACCTGTCGGAGATCTCCACGTACCTCAAGGTCGGCACCACGGCGCTGATCCTCACGATGATCGAGGAGAAGGCGCTCGGGCCCGACCTCGGCATCGCCGACCCGGTCAGCGAGTTGCGCGCCGTCAGCCACGACCCGTCCCTGACGCACCGGATGCGGCTGCGCGACGGGCGGCGGCTCACCGCCCTGGACGTGCAGTGGGCCTACTACGAGCGGGTCCGGTCCTTCGTGGACGACCGCTACGGCACCGACGCCGACGAGCAGACCCTCGACGTGCTCGCCCGCTGGGAGCGCGTGCTGGACAGGCTGGGCCGCGACGTGATGCTCTGCGCCGACGAGCTGGACTGGGTGGCCAAGCTGCGGCTGCTGGAGGGCTACCGGGAGCGCGAGCAGCTCGGCTGGGGCTCGCACAAGCTCCAGCTGGTCGACCTCCAGTACTCCGACGTCCGCCCGGAGAAGGGCCTCTACCACCGGCTGGTCTCCCGGGGCGCGATGAAGACGCTGCTCGACGACGAGCAGACGCGTACGGCGATGACCGAACCGCCGGAGGACACCCGGGCCTACTTCCGCGGCCGTTGCCTGGCCCAGTACGCCTCGGAGGTCGTCGCGGCGAGTTGGGACTCGGTGATCTTCGACGTCGGCCGGGAGTCGCTCGTGCGGGTGCCGATGATGGAGCCGGAGCGCGGCACCCGCAAGCACGTGGGCGCGCTCTTCGACCGCTGCCCCAGCGCGAAGGACCTGTTGGAGACCCTCACCGGCGGCTGAGGCGTCGTCGTCGATTGCCCGCCGTGTGCCGAAGCCGGCGCGCGGCGGGCTTTTCGTCGCCTGCGCGAGGTAAGTTGATCGCAGGGCGATCGTGGAGGAGGCAGCAATGGCCACTCGTGACAGCGGCGGGCAGTCGCAGTCGGGCAAGTCGCGTCAGGGCGAGGAGACCGAGGACGTCACCACCGAGGCGAACCCGGAGGTGGCGGAGCGGCACGCCGAGATCACCGAGGACGTGGACGACCTGCTCGACGAGATCGACTCCGTCCTCGAGGAGAACGCCGAGGAATTCGTCAGGGGCTATGTACAGAAAGGGGGTGAATAGGTTCTATCCGGCATTTCGGGCATGTCTAGACAGTGGGATGACCGAAACGGTGAGCGTCTCTGCCGAGACTGCGGCGTGTGGAAGCCCTTGGCGGACTTCTGCGCCAACAGCAGGAGACCAGACGGTCGAGGCAGCTACTGCAAACCGTGCTTCAATGTGCGTTCGAAGGCCAGCTACGCGAAGCGCGTCCGAGAACGGGATGGGCGTGAGGTGCGCCGGCTACCGGCGGTGCCGGAGGGGTACCGCCGGTGTCCGGCGTGCGATGCGGTCAAGGTGCTGGCGGACTTTCCCCGTAACCGATCCGGGCGGGGCGGCCACGGCCGATACTGCAAGCCCTGCCACAACGAGAAGGGCAGGGAGTCGCGGACGCGGCTCCACGGCGGCAGTCGCGAATACCACCTGCGGCGACGCTACGGCATCGGCGAGAAAGAGTTCCAGGACCTCCTGGCCGAGCAGGGTGGGGTCTGCGCGATCTGTGGCACGCCGGACCCCCAACATCTGGACCACGATCATCGCACCGGGTGGGTGCGCGGGATATTGTGCTTCAACTGCAACGGTGGTCTCGGCCAGTTCCGTGACGATCAGTCGCGGCTGGCGGAGGCGATCACATATCTGAGAGGAACCACGTGGCAGCGGGTTTTGATCCATCCGGGCGTCTACCAGATGTGTTCACCAACGCGGGGACGTCCTCCTTCACCTCGTTCCTGAGCAAGGTGGCCCCCGAGATGCTGCCCGGCCGCCGGCCACTGCCGCCGGGTATGGCCGCCGACATGGCGCCGCACGCGACGACCATCGTGGCCATCTCGGCCGCCGGCGGCGTCGTGATGGCCGGCGACCGGCGGGCCACCATGGGCAACCTGATCGCCCAGCGCGACATCGAGAAGGTGCACCCGGCCGACGCGTACTCCCTGGTCGGCATCGCCGGCACGGCGGGGATCGGCATCGAGCTGATGCGACTGTTCCAGGTGGAGCTGGAGCACTACGAGAAGATCGAGGGCGCGATGCTCTCGCTCGACGGCAAGGCGAACCGGCTCGCCTCGATGATCCGCGGCAACCTGGGCGCCGCGATGCAGGGTCTCGCGGTGATCCCGCTCTTCGCCGGCTACGACCTGGCCGCGAAGGACCCGGCGCGGGCCGGCCGCATCTTCAGCTTCGACGTCACCGGCGGCCCCTACGAGGAGACCGGCTACGACGCGATCGGCTCCGGCTCGCTCTTCGCCCGGTCGGCGCTGAAGAAGCGCTTCCAGCCGGGGCTCTCCATCGACGAGGCGGTCCGGCTCGCGGTCGAGGCGCTCTACGACGCGGCCGACGACGACACCGCGACGGGCGGCCCGGACCTGATCCGGCGGATCTACCCGGTGGTCATGACGGCGACGGCGGAGGGCACCCACCGGCTCACCGACGAGGAGATGTCGGCGATCGCCGAGAGCGTGGTCTCCGGCCGGATGGAGAACCCGGGCGGTTGATCCGCTCCCGCCCGCACCAGTCAGCAGCCGTCAGCACAGCGCCCTAAGGAGAACCGCCGCCGTGGCCATGCAGTTCTACGCCTCGCCCGAGCAGATCATGCGCGACCGCTCCGAGCTGGCCCGCAAGGGCATCGCCCGGGGCCGCAGCGCGGTGGTCCTGAGCTACGAGGGCGGGGTGCTCTTCGTCGCCGAGAACCTCTCCAGCGCCCTGCACAAGGTCAGTGAGATCTACGACCGGATCGGCTTCGCCGCCGTCGGCCGCTACAACGAGTTCGAGAACCTGCGCCGTGCCGGGGTGCGGATGGCCGACCTGAACGGCCTGAGCTACGACCGGCGTGACGTCACCGGCCGGGCCCTGGCGAACGCGTTCGCGCAGACCCTGGGTGCCATTTTCACCGAGCAGTCGAAGCCGTTCGAGGTGGAGATCTGCGTGGCCGAGGTCGGCACCACCGCCGAGGACGACGAGCTCTACCGGCTCACCTACGACGGCTCCGTCAACGACGAGCCGGGCCGGATGGCCATGGGTGGGCAGGCCGAGGCGATCACCGGCGTACTGAAGTCGCACCACCGTCCGGACATGTCGCTGGGTGAGGCGGTCAAGGTCGCGATGCAGGCGCTGAGCAGCGTCGGGGGAGAGGGCGGCGCCGCCCGCACCATCGCCGCCAACCAGCTGGAGGTGGCAGTCCTGGACCGGCGCCGGGTGGGGCGGACGTTCCGCCGCATCACCGGGGCCGCGCTGACCGCGCTGCTCGACGGCGACAAGGCCGAGGAGCCGGTGTCGGCCCGTCCGGATACGCCGACCTCGCCGAGCCAGGAGGCGAAGAAGCCCACCACGTCGGCCGGCTCGGCGGACCTGGAGGGCCAGGAGGCCCCCGAGGCCCCCGAGGCGTAGTGGCAGCACGTGCCGGGCGGGCGGTCGGGGCGTCGACACGCCCGAACGACCGCTCGCCCGGATCCGCGCCCGCCGCCTGAACCGCTTTCCGTCTCGCCCGCGTTCCACTTACGGGTCGACGACGAGTCGGCCCTGCGGGCCTCGCATGGTCCGCCCGCCGTCCGCGCCGCCCTGGTACGGGTCTGCGCCCGTCCGGGCCGGCGACTGCCAGCGCCGGGTCTCCAAGCGGGCCTGCGGAGGCCGGCGTACGGGGCCTTCCCGCCTCGGCGCACCCCGCCCGGCCGCCCCGGGGACCTTCGGCGGTCAGCGTCCACCTGGGACGCCGGGGCGTACGGGAACCGGGAGCGAGCCCGACGGTCGTCGCGCGGCGGGCTCCCCGGGACGGCCCGCGGGCGCCCGGTGTGAGACGGGCGCGGTGTGCGCTGCCCATCTGGGGCCTCGGGCGGCTAATGTCTCATCATGGAGCGGCGAATCTTCGGCCTCGAGACCGAGTACGGCGTCACCTGCACCTACCGTGGGCAGCGGCGGCTGTCCCCCGACGAAGTCGCCCGGTACCTCTTCCGCCGCGTGGTGTCCTGGGGCCGGTCCAGCAACGTCTTTCTGCGCAACGGCGCCCGGCTCTACCTGGACGTCGGCTCGCACCCGGAGTACGCCACCCCCGAGTGCGACTCGGTGGTGGACCTGGTCGCGCACGACCGGGCCGGCGAACGGATCCTGGAGGGCCTGCTCGTCGACGCGGAGAAGCGGCTGCACGACGAGGGCATCGCGGGCGAGATCTACCTTTTCAAGAACAACACCGACTCGGCCGGCAACTCGTACGGCTGCCACGAGAACTACCTGGTGTCGCGGCACGGGGAGTTCGGCCGGCTGGCCGACGTCCTGATCCCGTTCCTGGTCACCCGGCAGCTGATCTGCGGCGCGGGCAAGGTGTTGCAGACGCCGCGCGGGGCGGTCTACTGCCTGTCGCAGCGGGCCGAGCACATCTGGGAGGGCGTCTCGTCGGCGACGACCCGCAGTCGGCCGATCATCAACACCCGCGACGAGCCGCACGCCGACGCGGAGCGCTACCGCCGGCTGCACGTCATCGTCGGCGACTCCAACATGAACGAGGTCACCACGCTGCTCAAGGTCGGCACCGCCGACATCGTGCTGCGGATGATCGAGGCGGGGGTGGTGATGCGTGACCTGACGCTGGAGAACCCGATCCGGGCGATCCGCGAGGTCTCGCACGACATCACGGGCCGGCGCAAGGTGCGGCTCTCCTCCGGCAAGGAGGTCAGCGCGCTGGAGATCCAGCAGGAATACCTGGCCAAGGCGACCGAGTTCGTGGAGCGGCGCGGCGGCGACCAGACCGCCAAGCGGGTGGTGGAGCTGTGGGGCCGGGTGCTGCGCGCGGTGGAGACCGGCGACCTGGAGCCGGTGTCGCGGGAGATCGACTGGGTGACGAAGCTGCGGCTCATCGAGCGCTACCAGCGCAAGCACGACCTGCCGCTGTCGCATCCCCGGGTGGCGCAGATGGACCTCGCCTATCACGACCTGCGTCGCGGCCGGGGCCTCTACGGGCTGCTGGAGCGGCGCGGGGAGGTGGACCGGGTGGCGACGGACCCGGAGATCTTCGAGGCCAAGGAGACGCCGCCGCAGACGACGCGGGCCCGCCTGCGCGGGGAGTTCATCCGGCACGCCCAGGAGAAGCGGCGCGACTTCACCGTCGACTGGGTGCACCTGAAGCTCAACGACCAGGCGCAGCGCACGGTGCTCTGCAAGGACCCGTTCCGGGCGTACGACGAGCGGGTGGAGCGGCTGATCGCCAGCATGTGACGCCGACGCCGGCCCGGGGTGGTGCTGAGCGCCGTCCGGGCCGGCGGGGCCGGTAGGCTGACCGCGCGATGACGACTTCCGAACCCCCCGAGAGCGGCCGCCAGCGGCAGAACTGGGCCGAGCGCCGCCGCGAGAAGATCCGCGCCGAGATCGAGCGCAACCGGCGCGGCGAGTACACGGTGCCCACCTGGGTGCTGGCCCTCGCGCTGGTGCTGATCGTGGGGGCCTGGCTGGCCCTGATCTTCCTGGTCTGAGCCGCTGCCGGCGTGGCGACGCCGACGCCCGGCGGTAGCCGACCGGGCACGGCTGCGGGCCCGTGGTCGTACCGGCGCGGCGACGCCGCAATCTCGAAGTTGTGCGCCCCCGATGGAACTGGAACCGTGGTGCCGTTCGGCGTTTCCGGTGACCGGCCGCGCACGCCGCGTGGTCGCGGCAGGGAGGGTGGCGGTATGGCACACATCGACCTCGGTCTCGACGAGCGGGCGCATCCGGGCATCAACGGTCCGATGCGGTTCCGCCCCGAGACGGCCAAGCCGCTCAACGAGCTCGCGGAGACGCTGCTGCGCGCCCCGCACCCGACGCTGACGCCCGGTGAGCGGGAGCTGATCGCGGCGTACGTGTCGGGGCTCAACGAGTGCCGGTTCTGCTGCGCGTCGCACTCGGCGTTCGCGGCGGCGCAGCTCCCCTCGGGCATGCGGCTGGTCGACCAGGTGCGCGCCGATCCGGCGACCGCCGAGGTCAGCGACAAGCTGCGGGCGCTGCTGGAGATCGCCAGCGCGGTGCAGCGCAGCGGCCGTGACGTGACGGCGGAGCTGGTCAAGGCCGCCCGGGTCGCCGGCGCGACGGATCTGGAGATCCACGACACGGTCCTGATCGCGGCGGCGTTCTGCATGTTCAACCGGTACGTCGACGGGCTGGGCACGCTGGCCCCGGAGGACCCTGGGGTGTACGAGCAGACCGCGGAGCACATCGTGCGCTACGGCTACGGCACGAGCTGACCGCCTCCGAGGGAGAGCTCAGGTCAGCAGGCGCGCGGCGTGCCGGCCGGCCGCGGCGGCGGCCAGGAAGTAGGCATGGTCGGCGTCGAGGCCCCGGCCCATGGTGGACAGCGCAACGGGCGTGGCCCGCAGCGCGGCGTCGAGCCCGTCGGTCGGCACCCGGACGAGGGTGTGCCGCGCCGCGAGCGGCGCCAGCGCCGCGTCCACCTCGCCGGCCAGCGCCGGGGCAAGGCCGTCGGGCACCACCAGCTCGGCGGGGGCGAGGGCCACCCGGCCGTACGCGGTGAGGCTGTGGTGCGACACGCCCCGGTGGCGGGGCCGGGGGTCGGCGTCGGAGATCCGCAGCGAGCCGACCGGGCGCCCGCCCAGCGTGGCGACGGCGTTGACGGCCTCGCCGACGGCCACGCCCGAGAAGCCCCACCGGGTGCCGGTGCCCAGGTTGCCCGGCCCCTGGGCGACGATCGCCACGTCGGCGCCCAGGACGTGCCGGGCGGCCAGCAACCCGCTGTGCACGGTGCCCGCCTCCAGGTCCCCGCCGAAGGACTGGCCGACGGTGACCGTACCGACGAGGTGCCCGCGCAGCCCGGCGAGGGTGCGGGAGAACCAGGCCGGCAGGGCGCCGCCGTCGGTCAGCAGGTATGCCACCCGGGCGGCGGGGGCGTCGGCGTGGATGCCGGCCAGGATCGCCGGCAGCGCGGAGTGCAGGTCGGCGGTGACGACGGGCAGGCCGGCCAGGTCGTCGGCGGCGGCCATGACCTCCCGGTGCGGCGAGGCCTCCTCGTCGACGCCGAGCAGGATCGGCTGCAACGGGGTGTAGCGGGCCTTGACCAGGTGGCCGGCGTCGCGACTGTCGAGGGCCTGCGGCGGGTCCGGCGGCAGCCGGTCGGGCAGCGCGACGACAAGGGCGTACCCGCCGGTGCCGAGGCCCATCAGCAGCGCGCCGGCGTTGAGCAGGACCCGGTCGCCGGGCTCGGGCCGGCCGACGAGCGCGGGATAGGCCAGGGCCCGTACGGTGGCGCCGTCGGGCAGGTCGACGTCCAGTTCCACCGCCCCGGTCCACTGCCGCCGCAGCGCCGTCACCGTTCCCGACCGCCATCGCACCATGCCCGGCACGCTAGCGTCGCCGTCCGTGGCGGGCGCGCCCGGGGCGGGTCAGCCGCCGGAGCCGTCCGGCTTCCGCTCGTCGCCGGGGCCGGCGGCGCCCGCCACCACGACGGTCCCGACGCGCTCCGTCCTGGGCTCCGGCGCGGTCACCGGGCCACGGTAGGGTCGTCGCCGGTCCGCCGTCCGCCGTCCGCCGCCCGGCGTGCGACGGGGCCGGCCGGTCGCGACGCGCCCCACGTCCTGCCCGCGTGGGTGCACGGGCGCGGCGCGTGGGCTGCTAGCGTCTACCGCGTGTCGCGGACCCGCACCGAACGCCTGGTCAACCTGGTTATCTGCCTGCTGTCCACGCGACGGTTCCTGACCGCCGCGCAGATCGCCGCGACCGTGCCGGGCTACGAGCACGATCCGGACGACGCGCGTGACCACGAGGCCTTCCAGCGCAAGTTCGAGCGGGACAAGGCCGAGCTGCGTGAGCTGGGCGTGCCGCTGGAGACCGGGACGGCCAGCGTCTTCGACGCGGAGCCCGGCTACCGGATCGCCCACCGGGAGTACGCGCTGCCCGACATCCCCCTCGAACCGGACGAGGCCGCCGCCGTCGGCATCGCCGCCCGGCTGTGGCAGCACGCCGGCCTGGCCGCCGCCGCCTCCTCGGGGCTGGCGAAGCTGCGTGCCGCCGGCGTCGACGTGGATCCGCAGGCCACGCTGGGCCTGGAGCCGATGGTGACGGTGGACCCGGCGTTCGCGCCGCTCACCGCGGCCGCCCGGGACCGGCGCGAGGTCAGCTTCGACTACCGGGTCCCCGACCGCGACGACCCGACCCGTCGCCGCCTCCAGCCGTGGGGCGTGGTCTGCTGGCGGGGCCGCTGGTACGTCGTCGGGCACGACCTCGACCGCGCGGCGACGCGCTGCTTCCGGCTGTCCCGGGTGGTCGGCACGGTCCGGGCGACCGGCGCCCCGGGGGGTTACGAGCCGCCGGCCGGGGTCGACCTGATCAGCCACGTGGCCCGCTGGTCGGGGCCGGCGGAGCGCACCGGGCGGGCCACCGTGCTGGTCGCCGCCGGGCGCGCGGCCGGGCTGCGCCGCTGGGCGGTCGGCGTCACCGCCGGGCCCGACGGCGACCGGCTGGTGCTGCCGTACGCCGACGCGGACGTCCTCGCCGGGCAGCTCGTCGGCTACGGTCCGGATGTGCGGGTGCTCGATCCCCCCGAGGTGCGTGACGCGGTGATCCAGCGGCTCAAGGAGATCGCCGCGCGGCACGAGGACCTCGCGGTCGCCGGCGGTGTCCGGTGACCCGCCCGGCCGCCCGGGGCGGCTCCCGCGCGTCGGCCGACCGGCTGGCCCGGCTGCTCAACCTGGTGCCCTACCTGCTGGCCCGGCCCGGCATCGAGCTCGCCGAGGCGGCGGGGGACCTGGGCGTCACCGAGCGGCAGCTGCGCGAGGACCTGGAGCTGCTGTGGGTGTGCGGGTTGCCCGGCTACGGCCCGGGTGACCTGATCGACATGGCCTTCGACGGCGACCGGGTGACGATCACCTACGACGCCGGCATCGACCGGCCGCTGCGGCTCACCCCCGACGAGGCCCTCGCGTTGGTGGTGGCGCTGCGGATGCTCGCCGAGACGCCCGGGGTGACCAACCGGGAGGCCGTCGAGCGGGCGCTCGCGAAGATCGAGCACGCGGCCGGTGACCTGGTGGCGGCGCCGGTCGAGGTCCGGCTGCCCGCCGACACCCGACGGGTGGAGGAGCTGCGGTCGGCCGTCGAGAGCGGCCGGGCGCTGCGCATCACCTACTACACGGCCGCGCGGGACGAGACCACCGAGCGGGTCGTCGACCCGCTGCGCATGCTCATGGTCGGCGGGCGGGCGTACGTGGAGGCGTGGTGCCGCCGGGCGGAGGCGGTGCGGCTGTTCCGGGCCGACCGCATCGACGCGGTCACCGAGCTGGACGAGCGGGCCGTCGTGCCACCGCAGGCCCGCCCGCACGACCTCACCGAAGGCGTGTTCCGCCCGTCGCCCGACCTGCCGCTGATCACGCTGCGCATCGGCCGGGGCGAGCGGTGGCTCACCGAGTACTACCCGTGCGAGCGGGTCGAGGCCGGTGACGGCGACCACTGGCTGGTCTCGCTGCGGGTCACCGACCTGGGCTGGGCCCGCCGCTTCGTGCTGGGTCTGGGTTCGGACGTGGCGGTGGTCGCGCCGGTCGAGCTGGCCGAACAGGTCCGGGCCGCGGCGGTCGCGGCCCTCGACGCGTACGCCTCGCCGGCGCCGGCCGCACCGCGCGGGCCGGCGGATGTCGCGGCCACGGCGCGGGCGGTGTCGCCGGCCGACCCGGCGGTGACCGTGGGCACCCAGTAGGCTGGCCGCCGTGGTGAAGTGGATCGTGCTCGCGGTGGTGCTGTTCGCGCTCGTCGTGTTCGTCCTGGCCCTGCGGCCGGTGCTGACGCGGCTGCCCCGACTGCGTCGCGCGGCCGTGGCCCTGCAACGCCGGGCGGGCGAGGCGGAGGCGCTGCGGGCGACCGCCGAGACCCTCCAGGCGCGGGCGGAGGCCCTCCAGGAGCAGCTCGACACTGCTCAGCGGCGGATGGCCGTGATCAAGGCGAAGCGCGGCGACTGATCGGTCGGTGCCCGGTTCCTGCGCGAAGCGGCCCGGTTGCACGCAGGAACGATCCGGCGGCAGGTGGTTGACGGGACGTCCCGCGTTGGTCAAGACTTCACCGGCCGGGACGAACCACCACCACCCGGCGGGTGGCAACGGCCGTCGGCGCACGTACGATGGGCTGCGGTACACCCCTCACGACGACACAGAGCGACTGGAGCTTCCCATGGGTGCCCTCAAGCCGTGGCACATCGCCGTACTCGTGGTCGTGCTGATCCTGCTCTTCGGCGCGAAGCGGCTCCCCGACGCGGCCCGTTCGCTGGGCCGGTCGCTGCGGATCATCAAGGCCGAGACCAAGAGCCTGCACGACGACGACCGTGACCTCGCCGAGAAGGCCGACGCGCAGTCCGGCTACCAGCCGCTCCCGCCGCAGACCGTCCAGGGCCAGCCGTACGCGCCGCCGCCCGCCGGCCAGCAGCCGCACGTCGCCCCGCAGCAGCAGCCGTACGCACCCCCGGTCAACGACCCGGTGCAGCGCGTCCGCGACAACTGACCGAAGGGCCCGAGACCGTGGCCTTCGCCCTCAAGAAGCGCGGCCCGAGCAGCTTCGTGCGGGCCGCCGACGGCTCGATGACGCTCATCGAGCACATCCGCGAGCTGCGCAACCGGCTGTTCAAGGCGTCGCTGGCGATCCTCGTCGGCTTCGGCTTCGGCATCTGGCTCGCCGGGCCGGTGCTGAACGTGCTGAAGCGGCCGTACTGCGATCTGCCGCAGGCGCGGACGACCAACGGTGCCTGCGACTTCGTCCAACTCGGCCCGGCCGACCTATTCCTGCTCAACCTGAAGATCGGGCTCTGGGTCGGGCTGATCATCGCCGCGCCGGTCTGGCTCTACCAGCTCTGGGCGTTCATCGCGCCCGGCCTGCACCGGCACGAGCGGCGCTACGCGTACGTCTTCACCGCGCTGGCGGCGCCGCTGTTCGCCGCCGGCGCGGTGCTGGCGTACTTCGTGACCGCGAAGGGTCTGGAGTTCCTGCTGGACATCTCCGGCAGCGACATCAACACGACCCTGGACATCACCCGTTACGTCTCGTTCGTCACCAACCTGATTCTGCTGTTCGGGGTGGCGTTCGAGTTCCCGCTGCTGGTGTTGATGCTGAACTTCGTCGGCATCGCCAGCGCGAAGCGGCTGCTGAGTTGGTGGCGGATCGCGGTGTTCGTGTTCTTCGCGTTCTCCGCCGTGGTCACGCCGACCCCCGACCCGTTCGGGATGACCGCGCTGGCGCTCTGTCTCTGCGCGCTCTACTTCGCGGCGGTCGGGGTGGCGTTCCTCAACGACAAGCGCAGGGGACGCGGCAAGGAGATCTACGCCGGCATCGACGACGACGAGGTCTCGCCGCTGACGCTCGACCCCGACCCGGTGGAGGCCGGGCAGCGGGTGGACGCCAGCGCGCCGATCGCCGCCCCGGAGCCGGTCGCCGCGCCAGCGCCGATCGAGCGCCGCTACGACGACATGACCTGACCGCCGGTCGTCCTCGTGCCGCACGGAACAAGCCCTCCCTCGCCGGAGGGCTTGTTCCGTTGGCGGCCGGCCGTCGGGCCGCCCCGGTCGACCAGCGGCAGCGAGCGCCCCGGTGTGCCACGGTGGCGCCCCTAACGCATGCCGCGCCAGCCGTCAGCCCGCAGTCGGCAATCCGTCACGAGGCATCCACGAGCTGCAATCGGGTAAGCAGATCTTTACGATGTGTCGACGTGTCCGACGAGGGAGGTCGCTGTCCAGTGCGTCGCCCGACGTTTCGTCGTCCACCCGTGACCGGGGTCGAGACCACCTCCCGGCCGCGGCGGTGCGGCGTGCCCGTCGCCCGGTCCGTCGTGCGCTCGACGAGGACTGACGGCGGACCGCTGCCCGCCCCGGGCGACCGGTTTCCCGGGGTGAGTGCCCGCCCCGGCTGAGTCCCGGCGGGCCCACCCGCGCGGTCGTCCGGCCCCGCTGGCCGCACTCCGGCGCGCCGGGCCGCCCGAACGCCCCTGACCGCCCGATCGCCGTCTGTCGCGCTTCATGATCCAGTCGTTCCCTCCGGCCGGCCTGCCGGGTCCCGTCAACGGGACCGATCGCCGCCCCCGCACCCCCAGATCGGAGCTAACGCGTTGATCCGCGTCGTCGTTGTCGAGGAGATGGGACTGCTGCGCACCGCCCTGTGCGCGGCACTGTCGAGCGAGGAGGACATCGAGGTCGCCGCCGAGGTGACCGGGGTGGAGGACCTGCCCGCCCTGGTGCGCCGGCATCGGCCGGACGTGGTGCTGGTGGACCTGGCGCCGGACGCCCCGCACCCGGTCCAGGTCGTCGCCCACATCACCGAGGCCATGCCCGACACCGCCGTGCTCGCCATGGGGCGGCGGTGGAGCCAGCAGCTCATCGGGGACCTGCTGGCCGCCGGCGTACGGGGCCTGGTCGGCAAGGATGCCTCGCTGGAGGCGCTGGTCGGCGCCGTACGGGAGCTCGCGGCCGGCGGGAAGGTCATCGACGCGGACGCCGCCGTGACGGCGCTACGGCCCGCGTCGAGCCCGCTGACGCGTCGCGAGGTGGAGGTGCTGCGCGTCGCCGCGGAGGGCCTGCCGCTCAAGGAGATCGCCCGCCGGCTCTACCTGGCGCACGGGACGGTACGCAACCACCTGTCGGCGGTCATGCGCAAGACCGGCGCGCGCAACCGGATGGAGGCGGTGTGGCGCGCCCGACGCGACGGCTGGATGTAGTCGCGTCCACCGTGGGGCGCCGGTTCCGTTCACCTCCTCGTCCAGCCTGGACGGTGGCGGACCGCTCACCGAGCGGAACCGGCCGAAGCGTGTTTAGATTCTGACGGTCCGTGATCTGTCCGACGACGCTCCGGAGGGTCAATGGTGATCCGTACGCTGCTCGCTCTCGACGGTGCCCTGGTCCGTGGCGCCCTGTCGCTCGTCCTCGCCGCCGAGGCGGACATCAGCGTGGTGGCGGAACTCGACCGGGGCGACGCCCTGCCGCCGGCGGTCCGAACGCGGCGTCCCGACGTCGCGGTCGTGGATCTCGACCTCATCGGGGAGACGGGCATGGCGGGGCAGTGCCCGCTGCTGGTGCTCGCCGACCGGCGCCGGGCGCGCAGCCTGCACCGGGTCTTCGTGCCGGGGCGCACCGTCGGGATCCTCGGCAGCGACGTCTCTCCGCACCGGGTGGTGGACGGCATCCGGCGGCTGGCCCGTCGCGAGTCGGTGGTCGACGCCGACCTGGTGATGGCGGCACTGAGCCGCGACAGCCCGCTCACCTCGCGGGAGACCGAGATCCTCGACCTGACCGCGGCCGGGGCGCCGGTCGTGGAGGTCGCCCGGACGCTCGGGCTCGCCCCGGGGACCGTACGCAACCACCTCGGCCGGATAGCCCGCAAGGCGGGCGCGCGCACGAGGGTGGAGGCCGTGCGGGTCGCCCGCGAGGCCGGCTGGATCTGACGACCGCCCCGGCACCCGCGCCTGGACCGCGACGGTGGCGGCGGCGGGTGCTCAGGCCCGGCCGAGTGGCACGCGGGCCGGCGGTGCCACGTCCTCCCAGTGCCCGACCAGCTCACGGTAGACGGGCGAGCGCACCAGCAGGTCGTCGTGGGTGCCGACGAGGGGCCGATCGCCGTCGAAGACCACCACCCGGCGGGCGCGGGTCGCTGAGCTGATCCGGTGCGCGATCACCACCAGGGTGCCGCCACGGCGGGCGAAGGCGTGCTCGACGGTCGCCTCCAGGGTCGGGTCCAGGTGACACGTCGCCTCGTCGAGGATCACCAGCGGCGCGGGGGCCAGGTAGGCCCGGACCGCGGCGACGAGTTGGCGCTCCCCGGCGGAGAGGTCGGCGGGGTCGAGGTCGGCGTCGAGGCCACCGAGGCGGCTCAGCAGGGGACCGGCGCCGAGGGTGCGTACGGCGGCCAGGACCGTCGCGTCGTCCACCCCGGGGTGCAGGTAGCGCAGGTTGTCGCCGAGGGAACCGGTGCGCACGTACGCCTCCTGCGGCAGGAGGACCCGCAGCCGGGCCAGCTCCTGCGGCGCGGTGCCGGCGGTCGGCACGCCGGCCAGGTGGACCGTGCCGGACTCCGGTGGCACGAGCCCGGCGACCAACGCGGCCAGGGTGGACTTGCCGGCGCCGCTCGGCCCCACCACGGCCACGTGCTCGCCGGCCGCCACGGTCAGGGTGAGGTCGGTCAGGACGGGGCGGGCGTGCGGGCCGTACCGGAAGGTCAGCCCCCGCAGCGCGACCGCCGGCGGCGCGCTGCCGCTGGCGGCTTGCCGGGCCGGGCCGGTGCGGGTCGGCGGGCCGGCGGCGAGGGGAGACGACGCGGCGTCGTCGCGGGTCGCCGGGTCGGCGGCGCCGTCGGTCGCCGGGTCGCCGTCGGTCGCCGGGCCGGCGGAGGGCAGGGGAATGGGCCCCGGCGGCGGGCTGGTGCGCAGGATCCGGTCCAGGGTGACGGCGTAGCGCAGACCGCCCCCGCCGACACCCTGCACCACCGCGTGCAGGGCCGGTTGCAGCCCGGTGGTGACGTAGACCAGCGCGCCCAGCACGGCCCCGGCGCTGAGCCCCTGCCGGACCAGCCACGGCGCGGCCAGCACCAGCACCACCACGGGCAGCCAGCCGCCCACCCCGAGGCTGAGGCTGCGCAGCGCCGCCATCCGGGCCAGCGTCCGCTCCGCGTCGGCCTGCGCCCTGACCCGCCGGTCCACGTCGGACACCACGCGCTCCTGCGCGCCGCAGGCCACGACGTCGCGGTGCCCGGCCAACGCCGACGCGGCCGAGCGGCCGAGCCGCTCGCCGGCGCTCACCTGTGCCCGCTGGTGCGCCACCATGGCCGGCAGCGACGCGGCGAACACGGCCAGCCCCACCAGCAGCGGGGCGGCCACCGCGCCCGCCAGCGGTGGGGCCAGGGCGAACAGGCCGAGCAGCGCCGCGCCGGCGGTGAACAGGAACCCGCGGACCACCAGCAGCAGCCCGCCGAAGGTGTCCCGGACCACCTCGACCTGATGGGTCAGCCGGGCCACGGTGGCGCTGTCCGCCCGGCCGCCGGCCCGGGTGGCGTCGCGCAGCGCCCCCCACACCACCCGGGCGGCCAACTCGTCGCGGAACGGCTCGACCACGGCGCCGAGGCTGCGGTACACCCGGCCGCTGGCCGCCGCGCCGACCAGCACCGCCGCGGCGAGCCCGGCCAGCCAGGCCAGCCCGGTGCCGAACTGGCCGGCCAGGAAGCCCCGGTCCACGGCCCGGGCCACGAGCGCGCCGCCGAGCAGCGCCGGCAGGGCCTCGACGGCCGACCAGGCGGCCAGCCGGCCCAGCGCCCGGCGGCGGGCCCGCAGCGCCGCCCAGGTGGTCCGGCGTACGCCGGGGCCGCTCATCGGGCGTCCCCGTTGGGCGCGAAGACCGCCCGGTAGGCCGGGTCGGACCAGAGCCGCCGGTGCGGCGCCACGGCCCGCAGCCGCCCGCCGTCGAGCCACGCCACCAGGTCGGCCGCCGCCGCCGTCGCGGCGCGGTGGGTCACCACGAGTCGGGTACGGCCGCCGGCGCCGGTGGCCACGGCGCGGGCGATGCGGTGTTCGGTGGCGGTGTCGAGGCTGGACGTGGCGTCGTCGAGGATGAGCAGCCGCTCGGCGGGGAACGCGCGGGCCAGCCCGAGGCGCTGCGTCTCGCCGCCGGAGAACGGCGCGTCCGCCAGCCGGGTGCGGAAGCCCTCGGGCAGCCGGGCGACGACGTCGGCGACCTGCGCCGCGCGCGCCGCGGCCAGCACCGCCGGGGTGGCCGGGGCGGCGTCGGCGGGCGGTCGTGCCGCCGTGGCGGGCAGGCCGAGCCCGATCGCGTCGTGCACCGTCTCGCCGACCAGGACGGGCCGGTCGAAGGCGTGGCCGACGGCCCGGCGCAGCGCGGGCGGGGCGAGCCGGCGCAGCGGCGCCCCGTCCAGCAGCACCTCGCCGCTGTCCGGGTCGTGCAGCCGGCCGGCCACCGCGGCGAGGGTCGACTTGCCGGCGCCGGAGCGGCCGACGACGGCCAGGGTGGCGCCCGCCGGTACGGTCAGGTCGATCCCGTCGAGGACCGTTCGCCCGTCGTCGGCGCGTACGCCCACCCCGCGCAGCCGCAGTTCCCCCCGCCCGGGCGGCAGGGGCTCGGTGCCGTCGCGGCGTACGGGGTGGGCCAGCGGTTCGGCGATCCGGCTGGCCGCCGCGCGGCTGCGCACCAGCCGGTTCAGGGTGGCCAGCACCGCGCCGAGCCCGGCGCCGAGGGCCGCGTACTGCACGGCGGCGACGAGCTGGCCGGGGGTGAGCCAGCCGACGGTCAGCGCATACCCGCCGACGGCCACGACGGCCACCTGGAGCAGCGGGCCGACGGCGGCGGTGCGGGCGCTCGCCCTGGCCAGCAACCGCCAGCTGAGCAGGCCGTACCCGCGCAGTTCCGGCAGGGCCGCGAGCACCCGGTCGCGTTCCCGGTCGACGGTCGCGGCGGCGGCGATGGTGCGGGCACCGCCGAGAGCCTCCAGCAGCCGGCCGGCGATGTCCCCCAGCACCCGCTGGTAGCCGGCCACGGCGGCGGAGGCGTCCGTGACGAAGGCGCGCATGAGCAGCGTGAGCAGGGCCAGCCCGCCGAGGAGGGTGAGGCCGAGCAGCGGTTCGAGCAGGGTGAGCGCCACGACGCTGCCGACCGGAGGAAGCAGCGCGACGACGCCCAGTACCACGGCGGTGCCCGCCTGCCCGGCATCGGCGGCCTGCCCGACGAGTCGGCCGACCAGGTCGCCCACCGGATGGCGGCGGACGGTGCGCACGTCGCAGGCGAAGAGGTGACGCAGCAGGCGCCGGCGAAGCCGCGCGGTTGCCCGGGCCGCGCCGTATCCGCTGGCCACGTCGCCGAGGATGTCGGTGAGCATGAGGACGGCGATCAGGCCGCAGGCGGCGGCCGGCCACCAGGCGCCACCGTCGCCGGCGACGGCGGCGTCGACCGCGAGCCCGAGCGCGGCGGGCAGGGCGAGTTCGGCGGCGGCGCCGGTGAGCGCCACCGCGCCGAGCAGGACCGTCCATCCGCCGCCGTCGCGGACCACCCGGCGCAGCAGCCGGTCGGAGCCGGTCGGCGTCCGCATCGGTCCTCCCGCAGAAGACGTGCGGCCCTGGGCGGACACGTCCATCCGCCCAGGGCCTCGCGTGATGACCTGATCAGTTGCAGGTCGTGACGGACAGCGAGCTGTCGCCGCAGAGCAGCAGGCTCGCGCGGCTTCCGCCGCCGGTGCGGTCGGCGGGGGCCATCTCCATGCCCTGAAGGTCGAGAAGCGCCATGTCGATCATCTCCTTGTGTGCTGGTCGGTCGGATGGTCGTGCCCTGCATGTCGCCGGTGAAGGCGTTCGGTTCAGTTGCAGGTCGTGACGGACAGCGAGCTGTCGCCGCAGAGCAGCAGGCTCGCCCGGCTGCCGCCGCCGGTGCGGTCGGCGGGGGCCATCTCGAGGCCCTGGAGGTCCAGAAGCGCCATGTCGTGTCACCTCCTTCCGTGCTGGTCGGTCGGGTCGGTCGCCCTCGCCGAGGCGAGGGAGTCGGGGGCGCCCGCCAGGGGCGCGAGGAACGGCAGGCTCACCGGGTCGTCGGGCCGTGCGGCGGCCAGGGCCAGCAGCACGCCGGCGGTGCCGGTGCCGAGGTCCATGGACAGCCGCAGCAGCTGCTCGCCCGGGAACGCGGTGCCGTCGCCGTAGGGCAGGGCGTGCCAGGCCAGCCGGGCCACCTGGGCGTCGCGTTCGCGGCGGCGCTGCGGATCGTCGGGGTACGCCGCCAGGTAAACCACGATCCCGGCCCGCCCGGCGAAGAGGCCGGACTGCGCGTAGAACGGGGACCGGGCGGCGCGGCGTACGCCGGCGCTGGCCTCGGCGAAACGCTCGTCGGCGCGGTGACGCAGGTACTCGTCGAGCACCAGCCCGATGCCGACGCTGCCCTGCCCGAGGTAGGGCATGGTGCGCCAGCCCTCGTTGACCTCCAGCGCGCCGTCGGGGCGTACCACGCAGCGGCGCAGGTCCTGGCGCAGGGCCGTGGCGGCGTGGTCCAGCAGGGACTGCTCGCCGGTCAGCTCGTGCAGCCGCACCAGCAGCAGCGCCGGCCCGGTCCGGCCGCGCAGCAGCCCGGCGTACGGGTTGCGTCCACCGCTGATGTCCGGCCCCGGGTCGTCGGCGAGCTGGTCGACCACCCGCTCGGCGACCCGCCAGGCCGCGTCGCGCAGTGCCGTCTCGCCGGTGCGCCCGGCCAGCTCCGCCAGGTTGAGCGCGATGCCGGAGAGGCCGCCGGAGAGGCTGTGGTCCAGGCCGTCGAGCGGCTGGCGCAGGCAGATGTCGAGCACGTCGAGGGCGTCCTGCCGGCGGCCGAGCGCCTCCAGTGCGTACGCGACGCCGTGCAGGCCGTCGTAGAAGCCGCACCGGGTGCCCGAGGCGGGCGCGGTGGCGTGGCGGACCAGCCACCGCTCGTGTTCCGGCCATTGCCCGGCGCCGCTGACGTGCAGGGCGTACAGGACGCCGGCCGCGCCGTGGGCGAGGTTGAGCCCGCCGCTGCGGAACTGCTCGATGTCACCGGGGAAGAGCCGGTCGTCCCGCTGGGGTGTCGCGCTGGCGAGGATCGCCCGGGCGAGGCGGTCCCGGTGGGCCGGCCCGACGTCGACCGTCAGGTCGGGCGCCGCTCCGGCGTCCGACGCCTCGGCGCCGGTGATCTCCCGTACGGCGGCGTCGAGGAGGTCCCTCGGCACCGGGAAGTGCGCGGCGATCACGTCGGCGAGGTGCGCGGCCTTGTCCGGCCCGAGCCGGACGAGCTGGGTCAGTGGCAGGAACAGCGCCAGCCGCAGGCAGGCCAGGGCGTACCGGTCGACGGCGGGACCGGTGCGGTCCCGGGGTGCGGCGAAGCCCTGGTTGCGCAGGCCCGGCCGGCGGTGACCGTCGATCGGCGCGGTGACCTCGAAGTCGACCAGCGCGATCCGGTCGTCCGGGCGGACCATGACGTTGAACAGGTGCAGGTCGCCGTAGACCAGGCCGCGGTCGTGGATCGCCGTGACGACCTCCTCGACCTGCCGGTGCACGTCCAGCGCCCACCGGGTGTACTCGGCACGGTCGGCATCCGTGGCGTCGGCGTCGATCAGCGGGTACCGGTCGACCAGCACCTTGTTCAGCGCGCGGCCCTCGATGAACTCCAGCGCGAGGAACCGGTGCTCACCGAGGGTGAACTCGTCGTGCACCCGGGGCACCTGGGGCAGGTCCGCGAGGCGGCGCAGCGCGTCGGCCTCCCGGGCCAGGCGGGCGACGGCGTCGGTGCCGTCGGCGTCGAGGCCGGCGTGCGGCCGGGCCTCCTTCAGCACGACCTGGGTGTCGGTGCGCACGTCCCGCCCGACGTAGAGACCGCCGCCGTTGGAGAAGTGGATGACCTTCTCGATCCGGTACGGCACCTCGTCGGTGCTGGTGGCGTTGCGGGCGGCCAGGTGCGGGGCGAGGAAGTCGGGCAGGGTCACCCATGACGGCACGTGGAACACGGGGTCGCGGCGGTCGGGCACCAGCGTGCCCGTGTCGTCCTCGATCGCCGGGACCACCTGGCCGTCGGGGGAGTGGCAGTAGCGGGCGGCGAAGCCGCCGTAGCGCACGTGCACCGGGCCGGCGCCGTGGCGCAGGTCGCTGAGGATGTACGGGCCCGGTTCGTCGGCGAGCAGCTCGTCGAGCTCCTTGCACACCAGCTCCAGCTCCGCGTCGTCACGGGGGTAGACCGTGACGAACTTGCCGCTGGCCGCCCGGGAGGCGTACTTGGAGTTGCGCAGCAGCAGGGTGCGCGGGCCGCGGAGGAACTTGAAGGACAGGCCCCGCGGTACGCAGTAGTCCCAGATGGTGTCGAGCACCCGCTCGGCGTTGCCCAGCGTCGCCGACACGTGGATCTTCCAGCCCTGCTGGGGCAGCGTGCCGCCGTCGGGGGCGTAGATCAGCCAGTCGTCGAGCGGCTCGGAGCGCCAGCCGTCGGGTACGGGTCGCTGCGCCGCTGCGAACGTGGGCTGCTCGACCGCGCTGCCGAGGGAATCGTAGAAGAGCCGGTCGGCGGCGCAGTAGCTGTCGTAACGCTCGTCCACCGTGACGACTCCCTCCGCTGTTCGGTCGATGCCTTTGTCGTTCGGCCGATGTGCTCGGCCTGCCGACGGATATGAGTCTGTCCGTTCGGGCCATGGCGGTTCCAGTGCGTTCAGTCATGACGACGAATGCGTGCCGCACGGTCGGCCATGACAAAAGTCAGTTGCGTCCGGGCGTGAGGTGCCCCGCCGACGGGTGGCCGGGCGCACGGTGGGCGCTGCTCCCACCCCGGCCGGGGGCGGTACGGTGCTCGCCGTGACCGCAGACGATCACCCCTCCGTCGTCGGCGACGGGCCCGTCGCCGTGCTGGCCAACCCGACCGCGGGCCGGGGTCGGTACCGAGGGTTGCTGCCGCAGGTCCTGCACCGGCTCGCGGCCGCCGGCCGGCCCGTACGCCCCTTGCGCGCCGGCACCGCCGACGAGGCCGAGGCGGCCTGCCGCGCGGCCGTGCGCGACGGCGCGTCGGCCCTGGTCGTGGTCGGCGGCGACGGCACCGTGCACCGCGCGGTGCAGGCGGTCGCCGGCACCGCCGTCCCGTTCGGTCCGGTGCCCGCCGGCACCGGCAACGACTTCGCGGCCGACACCGGCTTCCCGGCCGACCCGCTCGCCGCCGTCGATGTCATCGCCGCGGCCCTGCGCGACGGCCGCACCCGCCCGGTGGACCTGGCCCGGATGACGGGGGCCGACGGCACGCAGCGCTGGTACGGGGCGGTGCTCGCCGCCGGCTTCGACGCGATCGTCAACGAGCGCGCCAACCGGATGCGCTGGCCGAGCGGTCCGCGCCGCTACGACCTGGCGATCCTGGTGGAGCTGGCCCGGCTGCGCCCGCGCCGCTTCACGCTGCGCCTCGACGGGGTGGCGCACGAGGTGGACGCCGTGCTGGTGGCGGTGGGCAACTGCGCCAGCTACGGCGGCGGCATGCGGATCTGCCCGGACGCGGACCCGACCGACGGCCTGCTCGACGTGGTGGTGGGCGGCCGGTTCGACCGGCGCACCCTGATGCGGGTCAAGCCGCGCATCTACCAGGGCACCCACGTGGCGCACCCGCTGGTGCGCAGCTACCGCGCCCGTACGGTCGAGTTGAGCGCCGAGGGCATCACCACGTACGCCGACGGCGAGCGCGCCCTGCCCTTCCCACTGACCGTCACGGCCACCCCCGCCGCCCTCCACCTCCTCCGCTGACCCCGTCGCCCCTCTCCCGGCGTCGTCCCCGTCCGACGATGTCGATCATGGAGTTGAGGCTCCACGTAAGCCGTCGTGCGGTGCAGACCGGCACCAGAAGTGCGTGATCGACGCGTGGGTCAGGGGGTGGATCTGGTCATGCGGTCCAGCCATTCGGCCAGCAGGGTGCGTTCGGCGGTGGTGAGGTCCGTGGTGAGCGTGTCCAGCGCGGCGCGCAGCGCCACCGCGTGCCGGAGCGGACGGTCGGCCCGGGAGGTCGCCCGGGCGGCGGCGGAGTCGCTGACCAGTGCGCCGAGCATCGCCTCCCGGGTGCGGGTCGACAGGGCCGGGTCGCGCTGCGGGGGCGGGGTCCGGATCAGGGTGAGGGTGGTCCCGCAGGCGGTGGCGTGCAGCATCTCGGTCGCCTCGTCGACGCCCGTGCGCAGCCGGCCCGCCTCGGCCACCCGCTGCACGAGCTGGCGCAGGATGTCGGCGGCGACCCGGGTCGCGGTCGGGGTTTCGCCGGGGCGCGGGTCGGCGTACATGAGGGCGTGGAACGCCGGGTTGGTCACCCCGAAGCCGACGTGCAGGTCCCAGCCCCGGCGCAGGTCGTCGACGGGGTCGCCGGCGAGGTCACCGGCCGCCTGGGCGTGCAGGTACGCGGCGAACCCGTAGCTGGCCGCCGCGTCCAGCAGCCCCCGCATGTCGCCGAACTGGCGGTAGATCGTGGGCGCCTGCACTCCCGCCGCCCGGCCGACCGCCCGGGTGGAGACCGCCTCGCGGCCTCCCTCGGCGAGCAGCGCTGCGGCGGCCCGGACGATCCGGTCCCGGGGCGACGTCTCGGTGATCATGACAGCGACGATAACGTCTTCGCGTTAGCGCCGTGTGTTAACGGTGCTGTCGACGTTTTGTTAGCTCTGCTCGCCGACCCCGGCCAGGTCCAGCACGGCACCCAGGCCGTTGGCCCGGCCCGCCTCGGCGGCCGGCAGCACCAGCGCCGCGCACCCGGCCGCCACGGCGCCCGCGTCGGCCGGGGTGTCGCCCACCATCAGCGTCCGCTCCGGGTCGACGCCGAGCATCCCGCAGGCGCGCAGGAAGATGCCCGGGTCCGGCTTGCAGCGCCCCACCTCGTACGACAGCACGAACGCGTCGACCAGCCCGGCCAGCCCCCACGCCTCGAAGTGCGGCCGGATGTCGAAGCCGATGTTGCTGACCACCGCGACCCGTACGCCCCCGGCGCGCAGCGCGGCCAGGGTCGGGGCGGTGTCCGGGTAGGGCACCCAGCCCTCGGGCACCAGCACCCGCTCGTAGAGCGCCTCGGCGAAGCCCTCGATGCCCGCGTCCACGGTCTCGGCGAGCCCCGTGTAGGCGCCCCGGTGGGCGTGCGGGTAGAGGTCCCGGTCGGCCCAGAGCTCCGTCAGCCGGGGCGGCACCCGGGTCGGCAGCGGCCCGCCCGCCCGGCCGGCGGTCAGCAACCGGTCGGCCAGCGCGGTGGCCCGCATCCGCTCCAGCGTCACCCCGCAGGCGGCCGCGGCGGCGAGGACCCACTCCCGGGGCTCCTCCACCTGGGCCAGGGTGCCGTGGAAGTCGAGCAGGACCGCCTCCACCGGCCGGCGGGACGGATCCGGACGGGCGGCGTCGTCGGCGCCGCGCGGGGCGTGGGGCGGTTCGGCATGATCCGGCACGTCGTGCACCCTACCGACCGCCCCCGACCCGGCTGCCGGTTGGCCTTGTCCGGTGACTGTCGGCGGCACGCATTAATCTTGGAGACATGTCGAGCCCCGCCGAGCGGTACGCCGCGGCGCGCCGCCGGGCCGCGCAGGCCTCACAGTTCCCGGCACTCAACGAGTTCGCCCTCGACCTGGGGTTCGATCTCGACGACTTCCAGCGGGAGGCCTGCCAGGCGCTGGAGCGGGGCAGCGGCGTGCTGGTGTGCGCCCCGACCGGTGCCGGCAAGACCGTGGTCGGCGAGTTCGCCGTACACCTGGCGCTGCGCGGCACCCCGGCGCCCGCCGACGGCGACGCGACGGCGACCGGTGCCGAGGCGTCCCCGCCCCGCCGGCGCAAGTGCTTCTACACCACCCCGATCAAGGCCCTGTCGAACCAGAAGTACCACGACCTGGTCGACCGCTACGGCGCCGCGCAGGTCGGGCTGCTCACGGGCGACAACGCCATCAACGGCGACGCCCCGGTGGTGGTGATGACCACCGAGGTGCTGCGCAACATGCTCTACGCCGGCTCGGCCACCCTCGACGGCCTGGCGTACGTGGTGATGGACGAGGTGCACTACCTCGCCGACCGCTTCCGCGGCGGGGTGTGGGAAGAGGTGATCATCCACCTGCCCGCCTCGGTCACGCTGGTCTCCCTGTCGGCCACCGTGTCCAACGCCGAGGAGTTCGCCGACTGGCTGGTCACCGTGCGCGGCGAGACGGCCGTGGTGGTCAGCGAGCACCGCCCGGTGCCGCTGTGGCAGCACATGCTGGTCGGCAAGCGGATGTTCGACCTGTTCCACGACGCCGACGCCGCCCGCAAGCACGACGTGCACCCCGAGTTGCTGCGCTACACCCGCGACACCATGCGCCGACTGGAGCTCGGCGAGGGCCGCAGCGCCGGCCCCGGCGCCGGGCGGCGCGGGCCCCGCTGGCGCGGCCCCATGCGCCCCGACATCGTCGACCGGCTCGACCGCGAGGGGCTGCTGCCGGCCATCCTGTTCATCTTCAGCCGCGCCGGCTGCGCCGCCGCCGTGCAGCAGTGCCTCGCCGCCGGCCTGCGGCTGACCTCTCCCGACGAGCGGGCGGAGATCCGCCGCGTCGTCGAGTCGCGGGTCACCGCCATTCCCGGCGAGGACCTGACCGTCCTCGGCTACTGGGAGTGGCTCGACGGGCTGGAGCGCGGGCTGGCCGCCCACCACGCCGGCATGCTGCCGGTGTTCAAGGAGGTCGTGGAGGAGCTTTTCGTCCGGGGCCTGGTCAAGGCGGTCTTCGCCACCGAGACGCTCGCCCTCGGCATCAACATGCCGGCCCGCTGCGTCGTGCTGGAGCGCCTGGTGAAGTACAACGGCGAGGCGCACGTCGACCTGACGCCGGGGGAATATACGCAGCTCACCGGCCGTGCCGGCCGGCGGGGCATCGACGTCGAGGGGCACGCCGTCGTCGTCTGGTCCCCGGAGACCGACCCCCGGCACGTGGCCGGGCTCGCCTCCACCCGCACGTACCCGCTGCGGTCCAGCTTCCGGCCGTCGTACAACATGGCGGTCAACCTGGTCGGCACCGTCGGCGCCGAGCCGGCCCGCGCGCTGCTGGAGTCCTCGTTCGCCCAGTTCCAGGCGGACCGCTCCGTGGTCGGCCTGGCCCGCCAGGTGCAGCGCAACACCGAGACCATCGAGGCGTACGGCGCGGAGGCGGCCTGCCACCACGGCGACTTCGACGAGTACTTCGCGCTGCGGGTGGCGATCGGCGACCGGGAGCGGGCCATCGCCCGGCAGGGGCAGAGCCAGCGCAAGGCCGCCGCGGTGGCCTCGCTGGAGCGGCTGCGGGTCGGCGACGTGATCCGCGTGCCGTCGGGTCGGCGGGCCGGCCTGGCCGTCGTGCTCGACCCGGCGACCGGCGGCTTCGGTGAGCCCCGGCCACTGGTGCTCACCCAGGACCGTTGGGCGGGCCGGGTCAGCCCCGGCGACTTCACGACCCCCGCCGAGGTGCTGGCGCGCATCCGGGTGCCGAAGCACTTCAACCACCGGTCCCCGGCGGCCCGGCGGGACCTGGCCGCCGAGGTCAGCGGCACGGGTCTGGACCGCCACGGCGGCCGGCGGGGTGGCCGCTCCCGGCAGGCGGTCGGCGAGGACCACCGGCTAAGCCAGCTGCGCACCGAGCTGCGCCGGCACCCCTGCCACGCCTGCCCCGACCGCGAGGAGCACGCCCGCTGGGCGGAGCGGCGCCGCCGCCTGGAGAAGGACACCGAGGAGCTGCGGCAGCGGGTGGCCGGTCGGACGGGGTCGCTGGCCCGCACGTTCGACCGGATCGTGGCCCTGCTCACCGCCCGGGGCTACCTGACTCCCGACGGGACGGTGACCGACGCCGGCCGGATGCTCGGCCGGATCTGGACCGAGGCCGACCTGCTGGTCGCCGAGTGCCTGCGACGCGGGGTGTGGGACGGGCTCTCCCCGGCCGAACTGGCGGCGGCGGTCTCGGTGGTGGTCTTCGAGGCCCGCCGCGACGTCGACGAGCGGGCGTCGCTGCCGCGCGGCCCGGTGGCCGAAGCGGTCGACGAGACCCTCAAGCTGTGGAGCGAGATCGAGGCCGACGAGGCGGCCCGCGGCCTCACCGGCACCCGGGAGCCCGACCTCGGCTTCGCCTGGCCGGTCTACCGCTGGGCCCGCGGCGAAGCGCTCGCGAAGGTCCTCGGCAGCGGCCACGAGATCGACGGTGAGATGCCGGCCGGCGACTTCGTCCGGTGGGCGCGGCAGGTGGTCGACCTGCTCGGCCAGCTCGCCGACTCGGGCGGCGCCTCGACGGAACTCAGGTCGACCGCCCGGCAGGCGATCGGCGCCGTGAACCGGGGCGTGCTGGCCTACCACGCCACCGCCTGATCGTCACCGTCGGTCACCGACGACCGAAATCGCCGCATCGCACAGTCATCGCGACGGCACCCCCCGAGTTGTGCGGGGGGTGCCGTCTTGCCTGGTGGGAGCATCCCCGATCATTGCTGCGGCGCGCGGTTACGCGCCGGTAATCGATCCGAGGAAGGCCGCGATGGCGGAGATAAATCACTTTGAGTACGGGTGGATCACCCCCGCTCTCAGCTACGCGCTCTCGGTGCTGGGCTCGGCCCTGGGGCTGATCTGCGCGAGCCGGATCCGCACCGCGGGCAGCGCCGGCCAACGCGCCTGGTGGGGCACCCTGGCGGCCTGGGCCATCGGCGGTACGGCCATCTGGACCATGCACTTCATGGCGATGCTCGGCTTCGCCGTGGAAGGCACCCGGATCCGGTACGACGTGCCGATCACCGTGGCCAGCGCCCTGATCGCGGTGGTCGCGGTCGGCATCGGTCTGGCCATCGTCGGCACCGGGCGGTTCTCCGCCGTACGGCTGCTGGCCGGGGGTCTCTTCACCGGCGCGGGGGTGGCCGCGATGCACTACACCGGCATGGCCGCCATGCGGCTCAACGGCCGGATCGACTACGACACGACGCGCGTCGTGCTCTCCGTCGTGATCGCGGTGGTGGCGGCCACCGTGGCGCTCTGGCTGGCGATGACCGTCCGGCGGGGGCTGGCGATCGTCGGCTCGGCGCTGCTGATGGGCGTCGCGGTCAACGGCATGCACTTCACCGGGATGAGCGCCATGTCGGTGCACCCGCACACCCGGCAGGGCGAGGTGACCGGCGCCGGCGTCAGCACCCTGCTCGTGCCGATCGTCCTCGCGGTGGTGTTCGGCGTGGTGGGGCTGGTCTACGCGTTGCTGGCCGCCCCCACCGCCGAGGACCGGGCCGCCGCCGCGTACGTCGGCAGCCTGCGGGAGAGGGAGCCGGCCGAGGCCACGGCGGCGGCACCGGACCCGGTGGGGCTGCGGGCCCGCTCCACGCTCGGTAGCCCCGGCACCCCGTTCCCGTCGCGCCGGAACGACCCGCCGAGCTGAGCGCCGGCCGTCGACCGGGCTCGCGCTGCGTCGGGGCGGGCTAGGCCCGCTGCGCGAGGGCGTCGACGAGGCGGCGCGCCGAGCCGGCCAGGTTCCACTCGCCCGCCAGCTCCAGCAGCCGGTCGGGGTCGGCCGGGGCGGTCGGCAGCGCGGTGGGCAGCTCGGGCAGCGGCACGTCGAGGGCGACCCGGACCACCTTCGGCGCGACGGCCAGGTAGTCCCGCGCGGCGGCGAGCTTGGTGCGCAGCCCGGGGGCGAAGCCGGAGCCCGGGTCGTCCAGGGCGGCCAGGATGCCCGCCACGTCGCCGTAGCGCTCGACCAGCCGGGCGGCCGTCTTCTCGCCCACGCCCGCCACTCCTGGCAGCCCGTCGCTGGGGTCGCCCCGCAGGGCGGCGAAGTCGGCGTACCGGTTCGCCGGCACCCCGTAGCGGGCGCGCACCGCGGCGTCGTCGCAGTCGTCCAGCTTGGCCACGCCCCGCCCGACGTAGAGCAACCGCACGGGGCGGGCGTCGTCGACGAGCTGGAACAGGTCCCGGTCCCCGGAGACCACCTCGACCGGCGCCGGCTGCGTCACCGACAGGGTGCCGAGCACGTCGTCGGCCTCGTAGCCGGCCGCGCCGACGTGGGTGATCCCGACGGCGTCGAGCACCTCCAGGATCAGCGGGACCTGCGGGCTGAGCGTGTCGGGCACCACCTCGCCGCCCTCGGGGGCCACCCGGTGCGCCTTGTAGGACGGCAGCAGCGCCACCCGCCAGTCGGGCCGCCAGTCGTGGTCCATCGCGCAGACCATCCGGTCGGGTCGGCGGGTGCGGATCAGGCTCGCCAGCATGTCGAGGAAGCCGCGCACCGCGTTGACGGGGCTGCCGTCGGCGGCGCGGGCCGCCGACTCGGGGATGCCGAAGTAGGCCCGGAAGTAGAGACTGGGCGCGTCGATGAGCAGGATCGGGGGTCGGTGTGCCACGCCCGACAGCCTGGCACACCCCACCGACGATCAGGGGGCACGGCGCGGCGGATCAGGGACGGTCGTCGCGGTACAGCGTCTCGCGGCGGGCCACGTACTGAAGCCCGTAGCTGACCAGCAGCAGCACGATCGCGGCCGCCACCTCGAGCCAGGCCGCCGTGCCGTCGGCGACGGTCAGGCCGACGACCAGCAGCACCAGGCCCGCCACCGCGAGGACGCCCGCCCAGAGCAGCCGACGGCGTCGGGTCGCGGCGCGCTCGCGTTCCGTCGCTGCCACGGCGGTCGCTCCTTCCCGTCGGCGACCCGTCCGCGCCCAGCCTATCGGCGGGTACGGCCGGCGGCGGCGGAACCGGGCTGCGGGAGCGCCGCCCCCGGGCGCAGACTTGCCGGTGTGACGTTCGTTGCCGGCCTGACGCTGGGCCGCCGGTTCCACGACGAGGTGCTGGCGCCGATCCTGCGTCGCCGCCTTCCCGACCTGCCGTACGCGGCCGGTCTGCTCGACGGCGGCTCGGAACTGCTCGGCCTGGACACCCCGCGCTCCACCGACCACGACTGGGGCCCGCGGGGGCAGCTCTTCGTCGCCGCGCCGGACGCGGGGCGCATCCCGGCCCTGCGCGCGGCGCTGGACGCGGACCTGCCGGCGGAGTTCCTCGGCTGGCCGACCCGGTTCACCGGGCACGGCAGGCTGGGGGTGGCCGACCGGGCGGGCAGCCGCCACGGCGTCACGGTGCACGAGCTGGGCGGTTGGTGGCACGACCGGCTGGGCTTCGACCCGGCCGGCGGCGTCGGCACGGCCGACTGGCTGGCCACCCCGACGCAGCGGCTGGCCGAGGTGACCGGCGGCGCGATCTTCCACGACGGCCTCGACGGCGCGCTGACCGCAGCCCGGGCGGCGCTGGCGTGGTATCCGGACGACGTGTGGCGGTACGTGCTCGCCGCCGCGTGGACCCGCGTCGCGCAGGCCGAGCACCTGCCCGGCCGCTGCGCGGAGAGCGGCGACGAGTTGGGCAGCCGGGTGGTCGCCGCCGGGCTGGCCCGGGACCTGATGCGGCTCGGCCTGCTGCTGCACCGCCGCTGGCCCCCGTACGACAAGTGGCTCGGCACGGTGTTCGCCCGGCTGCCGGACGCGGCGCCCGTCGTCGCGGCCCTGGCCGACGCGCTCGGCCAGGCCGACTGGCGGGGGCGGGAGGACGGGCTGGTCCGGGCGCTGGCGGCGGTCGCCGCCTGGACCGACGGCACCGGCCTGGCGGCGCCGGTGCGTGCCCGGCCCCGGCCGTTTCACGCCCGGCCGTTCCTGGTCCTGGACGCGGGTCGCCTCGCCGCCGCGCTGCGCGCCGCCATCACCGACCCGGCCCTGCGCGCGTGTGCCCCGCTCGGCGCGGTCGACCAGTACGTCGACAGCGTGGACGTGCTGACCCACGCGCACCGGGTCCGCCGGCTCGCCGCCGCGCTGCCGCCGGTGCTGGACGGCGCCGACTGACGCGGGCCGGCCGACGGCGGCGGGACCGCACCGTCGACGGGCGGCGGGCCCCGTCCCGCCGGGGCGGCGACGGGGCCGCGTGCGCCGCTCAGGCGGGCAGCCGCCAGACCTGGTTGGCGCCGCCGAAGCAGTCCCAGATCTGCAACCGGGTGCCGTCGGCGGAGCTGTTGCCGGTGGCGTCGAGGCACTTGCCGGCCTGCGGGTTGCGTAGGGTGCCGTTGGACTGGGCCTGCCAGACCTGGGCGCCGGTGCCGTTGCATTCCCACAGCTGCACCTTGGCGCCGTTGGCGGTGGAGCCGCTGGCCACGTCGGCGCACTTGCCGAGGGCGCGCAGCGTGCCGTCGGTGCCCACCGTCCAGCTCTGGGCGTTCGTGCCGTTGCAGGCGTAGAGCTGCACGGCGGTGCCGTTGGCGGTGTTCGCGGCGGCCACGTCGACGCACTTGCCGCCGATCCCGGTGATCGGGCCGGTCCGCCCGACCGGCGGCGGGGTCGTGCCCCCGGTGGCCGTGTCGTAGATGGCGCTGACCAGGGAGGTCGCCCCGGTGGTGTCCTGGCTGAGTTCCCAGTTCATCATGCCGCCGGCGTTGGCCATGGCCCACTGGGTCTTGCGCTTGACGGTGGGGACGCCGTTGTAGCACTGCTGGGTCCCGCCGACCGTGGTGCAGTCGCGGTTGGCGTTGGCCGGGTCCATGGCGACCAGCGACGCGTAGGTGTGGTAGCCGGGTCGGCTGTAGAACGGCACGCCGAGCACCGCCTTGCGGGCGGGCAGGCCCCGGGACTTCCAGTAGTTGACGGCGTTGATCGACCAGTCGTAGTTGGCGTGTGGGCTGCCGCCGTCGTACGCCATGATGTTGAGCCAGTCCACGTGGCCGAACACGGCGGGCTGCACGCCCTCGGCGTACCAGCCCTCGGAGACGACGGCGGCGGTGAGCAGCTTGCCCCGGCTGTGCAGGGCGCCGGCCAGCTGCTGCATCAGCGCCGTGTAGTTGGTGGCCGAGGCGCCCGGGTCCGGGTACTCCCAGTCCATGTCGACGCCGTCGAGGCCGTACTGGTTGACGAAGGCGACCACGTTGTTGACGAACGTCGTGCGGCTGCCGGCGTTCGCGGCGAGCGCCTCGAAGGCGGAGTCGTCGCCGTTGTTCCAGCCGCCGATCGCGATCGACACCTTGACGTTGCTGGCGTGGCCGCGGGAGACCAGCTGGGAGAGCTTGGCGGGGTTCTCCACCGGGCGCAGCGTGCCGTCGCCGTTGGGCAGCACGAACGCGTAGTTGACGTGGCTGAGCTTGCCGTACTGCACGGCGTTGACGTCGCCGGTCCAGGACGGCAGGTAGCCCACGCTGCGGAAGCCGTCGGGCAGCGCGGCGGCCTGCGCGGGGGCGGGGTTCAGGGTGAGGGTGGCGGCGGCGGTGGCCAGGGTGAGCAGGCCGGCGGCGAGGGCCGACCTGAGGCGGGGCAGCGATGAGGGCATCGGGGGCCTTCCCGTGGGCGGGTTGCGGCGGCCGTGCCGCCCGCGTCGGCGACCGGCGCCGGGAAGCGGGGGTACGGGTGGGACGGGCGGACATCCTCGAGGCAGCCAAATCCTAAGGAGTGTTAACTGTGGCGTCAACGACGACGCTCGATGGATCGGAGAGCGCTCCCCTGGAGCCGGGCGGGCTGGGGCGGCGCCCGAACGACCGTTAAGCTGACCGGGTGGCATCCGACGAGTTGTATCCGCCCCGACGGCTGGCCGACGCCCAGCGCGCCACCGCCGCCGCCGGCCTGGACGCGCTGCTGCTCACCCCCGGCTCCGACCTGCGCTACCTGACCGGCTACGACGCCCACGAGGGGGAGCGGCTCACCTGCCTGGTGCTGCCCGCGCAGGGGGAGCCGACCCTGATCGTGCCCACCCTGGAGCGGCCGGCCGCCGAGGCGTCCCCGGCGCCGGCCACCGGCGTACGCATCGTCGACCACGCCGACGGCAGCGACCCGTACCCGCTGCTCGTCGCCGCCCTCGGCGGACCGGTGGCGGCGGTCGGGCTGGCCGACCGGATGTGGGCCGAGCAGGTCCTGGCCCTGCGCGCGGCGCTGCCCGGCGCCGTCCAACGACTGGCCTCCGAGGTGCTGCGCGAGATGCGCGTGCGCAAGTCCCCGGCCGAGGTCGCGGCGCTGGCCGAGGCGGGCGCGGCGATCGACGCCGTGCACCGGCGGATGGGGGAGTGGCTGCGGCCGGGACGCACCGAGGCGGAGGTGGGCGCCGACATCGCCGCGGCGATCCGGGCCGCCGGCCACGTGAGCGTGGACTTCGTGATCGTCGCCGCCGGCCCGAACGGCGCCAGCCCGCACCACGGCACCTCCGAGCGCCCGATCGGCGCTGGCGAACCTGTCGTCGTGGACATCGGCGGGACGATGCCCTCGGGCTACCGCTCCGACTGCACCCGCACCTACGTCGCGGGCGCCCCTGCGCCGGCCGAGTTCGTCGACTACTACGCGGTGCTGCACGCCGCCCAGCGCGCCGCGGTGGCCGCGGTGCGCCCCGGGGTGACCGCCGAGGACGTCGACGCGGCGGCCCGCGAGCCGATCGCCGCCGCGGGGTTCGGCGCGGCCTTCCTGCACCGGACCGGCCACGGCATCGGCCTGGACGGCCACGAGGAGCCCTACGTGGTGGCCGGCAACGCCCGCCCGCTGGAGGCGGGGATGGCGTTCTCCGTCGAACCGGGCATCTACCTGGCGGGCCGCCACGGCGCCCGTATCGAGGACATCGTCGTCTGCGCCCCGGACGGCGTGCAACGGCTCAACACCACCCCCACGGAGCTCATCGCGCTATGACTGTCGACCGGATCCTCCCCACCGACGAGGCCCACGACCTGCTCGACCTCGCCACCGAACTCGCCGACCGGGAGCTGGCGCCACGGGCCGCCGGGTTCGAGGAGCGCGCCGAGTTCCCCCGCGAGGTGCTGCGTACCCTCGGGCGGGCCGGCCTGCTCGGCCTGCCGTACGCCGAGGAGCACGGCGGCGCCGCCCAGCCCTACGAGGTCTATCTCCAGGTGCTGGAGATCCTGGCCAGCCGCTGGCTCGCGGTCGCCGAGGCGGTCAGCGTGCACACGCTGTCCTGCTACCCCCTGGCGCAGTTCGGCACCGACGCGCAGCGCAAGCTGCTGCCCGACATGATCGGCGGGGAGTTGCTCGGGGCGTACTGCCTGTCCGAGCCGCAGGGCGGCTCGGACGCCGCCGCGCTGACCACGAGGGCGGTACGCGACGGCGACGCCTACCTGGTCGACGGCACCAAGGCGTGGATCACCCACGCCCAGGTGGCGGACTTCTACAACATCTTCTGCCGCACCGGCGGGCCCGGTCCAAAGGGCATCTCCTGCCTGCTGGCCGACCGCGACACGCCGGGCATCGCGCCGCAGGCGGCCGAGCGCACGATGGGGCTGCGCGCCTCCCCGGTGGCGCAGATCGCCTTCGACTCGGCCCGGGTGCCGGCCGAGCGGCTGATCGGCGGGGAGGGGGCGGGCTTCACCATCGCGATGTCCGCGCTCGACTCGGGGCGCCTCGGCATCGCCGCCTGCGCGGTGGGGCTGGCCCAGGCGGCGCTGGACTACGCGGTCGGCTATGCCCGGGAGCGCCAGCAGTTCGGCAAGGCGATCATCGACTTCCAGGGGCTGGGGTTCACCCTCGCCGACCTGGCGACCCAGATCTCCGCGGCCCGGGCGTTGACGCTGGCGGCGGCCCGGCTGCGTGACGCCGGGCGGCCGTACTCGATCGAGGCGGCGAAGGCGAAGCTCTTCGCCACCGACGTGGCGATGCGGGTGACCACGGACGCGGTGCAGGTGCTGGGCGGGGCCGGCTACGTGGCCGACCACCCGGTGGAGCGCTACATGCGTGAGGCGAAGGTGCTCCAGATCGTGGAGGGCACCAACCAGATCCAGCGGCTGGTCATCTCCCGGGCGCTGGCGAAGGGCTGACGGGCGTCGTCCCGCCGGCCGGCGCGTGTGCCGCGTCGCGCCGGCGGGCCGCGTCGTCGCCGTGGCGCGGTTTTCCCGGTAGGTTGCACGCCGTGGAGGAGATCGACCGCGCCATCATCGCCGCGCTGACCGCTGACGGTCGGCTGTCGTACACCGATCTGGCGGAGCGGGTGGGCCTGTCGGTCTCCGCCGTGCACCAGCGGGTGCGCCGCCTGGAGCAGCGCGGCGTCATCAAGGGGTACGCCGCCCGGGTCTCCTTCGAGGCCCTCGACCTGCCGCTGACCGCGTTCGTGGCGATCCGGCCGTTCGACCCGTCGCAGCCCGACGACGCGCCGGAGCGGCTGGCCCACCTGCCCGAGATCGACTCGTGCTACTCGGTGGCGGGGGAGGACTTCTACCTCCTGCTGGTGCGGGTGGCCAGCCCGGCGGACCTGGAGCGGCTGCTCCAGGAGATCCGGACGGCGGCGAACGTCACCACCCGTACGACGGTGGTGCTGTCGACGCCGTACGAGAACCGGCCGCCGAAGATCAGTGCCGAGCCCCACGTTCGGGTGCGTTCCCGGGCGTCGGGGGAACCGGCTGGTTCCACCGCAGGATGACCCGTCGGCCGTGCTCGTGGCCGAGCACGCTGACGGTGGCGGTGTCCAGCCGCAGCAGCCCGCCGGCTGAGGGCGGCAGGCCGACCCAGCGGGCGCCGAGCACGCGCAGGCTGTGGGCGTGCCCGACGAGGGCGACGGTGCCCCGGTCGAGCAGCGGGTGGACCCGGGCGAGCACCCGGTCGAGGCGTTCGCCGACCTGGTTGGGGGACTCCCCGCCGGGGCAGCCGTCGGTCCAGATGGACCAGTTCGGGTGGTCGTCGCTGATGTCGGCGGTGGTGCGCCCCTCGTACTCGCCGTAGTTCCATTCGGCGAGGTCGTCGAGGGTGCCGGTGACGGTGAGGCCGGCCAGCCGCGCCGTGTGCAGCGCCCGGGCGCGGGGACTGGTGAGGACCGCGGCGAAGCGCCGGCCGGCGAGGAACCGGCCGAGGGTGCGGGCCTGCCGCTCGCCGTCGGGGGTGAGCGGGAGGTCGGTGTACGAGGTGTGCCGGCGGCTGGCGCTCCAGGTGGTCTCGCCGTGCCGGATCAGCAGAAGCTCTCCCATCTCCCCAGTCAACCAGACGACGCGCTCCACCCCTCCACCTAGTGTCCTAGGATGCGCTAGCGGGTGTGCGGGCCGTCGCACAAGCCGCAGGCGACGACCTGAGAGGGCGGTGCCTCAGCCGGGACCGGTGAAAGCAACCTGGAGCGGCCAGAGGGCCGAACGCGGAGTGCCTGCGGTCCGCACCTCGCCGGGGGAGTGGTGGAGGCCGCGACGCGGCCTGTCGGGGCCGGAAACGCGTCACCCCCGGGGCCGGTGGTCGGCTCCGGGGGTGACGGTGTCGCGGGCGGGGTCAGTCGTTGCGGTGCTCGGCCCACCACTGCTGCCCGGTCTCGGGCAGGGTGTCGATCGGGTCGTAGTAGGCGTGGCGCTTGTTGAGCGCCTCGGCGTCGGCGGACTCGATGGAGGTGCGGTAGTTCTTCGTCCAGTACGAGATGCCGCGGTCGCGGTCGTACTCGGTGAGCATGTGCACCCAGCGCTTGCCGACGAAGGGGACGTCGCAGACGATGCGCGGGGTGGCGTAGCCGGGCAGGTAGCCCATGATGTCGTGCTGGAGCTGCTGGGCGTGCCAGACCGGCACCCGCCAGTGCTCGGCGTTGGGGATCATGTCGCACATGTAGAAGTAGTACGGCAGGATTCCCGCCTCGCCCTGGAGGGCGAAGCAGAGGTCGAGCAGGTCGGGGGCGGTGGCGTTGACGCCGCGCATGAGCACGCCCTGGTTGCGTACGTCGCGTACGCCCACGTCGAGGGCGGTCTGGGCGGCCCTGGCGACCAGCGGGGTGAGCGACTGGGCGTGGTTGACGTGGGTGTGGATGGCGAGGTTGACGCCGCGGCGGGCGGCGGTGCGGGCGACGCGTTCGAGGCCCTCGACGACGTCGGGCTGGAGCCAGTGCTGGGGCAGGCCCATGAGGGCCTTGGTGGCGAGGCGGATGTCGCGGATGGTCTCGATCTCGAGCAGCCGCATCAGGTAGGACTCGAGGTTCTTCCACGGCACGTTGGCGACGTCGCCGCCGGAGACGACGACGTCACGGACGCCGGGGTGGGCCTTGAGGTAGCCGATGTGGGCGTCGTAGCGGTCGACGGGCTTGAGGGTGAGCTTGAGCTTGTCGACGGCGGGGGTGGAGTTGCCCACGAGGTCCATGCGGGTGCAGTGCCCGCAGTACTGGGGGCAGGTGGAGAGCAGTTCGGCGAGGACCTTGGTGGGGTAGCGGTGGGTGAGGCCCTCGGCGACCCACATGTCGTGTTCGTGCAGGGAGTCGCGGCTGGCGTACGGGTGGGAGGGCCAGTCGGTGCGCCGGTCGGAGGCGACGGGGATCATGTAGCGCCGGATGGGGTCGGCGAGGAACGCCTCCGTGGTCATCGGCGCGAACGGCACCATCGTGTTGATCATCTGTGGCGGCACCAGCATGGACATGGTGGCCAGGGCCTTCTGGTCGGCCTCGAGGTCGGCGTAGAAGGACTCGTCGACCGCGTCGCCGAGGACGGTGCGCAGCTGCTTGATGTTCTTGACGCAGTTGACGCGCTGCCACTGTGCGTTCTCCCACTGCTCGCGGGTGATGTGGCGCCAGCCGGGGAAGCGGGTCCAGTCGGGCTCGACGAGGGGCGCACGACGGTATTCGTAGGGCTGTCCGGCGGTGGGTACCGCGACCGGCGCGGGGTGGGGCGGGGGCAGGGTCTCCACCGGTTGGGTCTGGGTCACGGCCCCTCCTCGATGTGGTGCGGGTTGATCAGCGATCCCGAAGGCTACTGGAAAATATTCGGTGAAGAAATTAGTCTGCCGTAAGTTTTCCCGCTACGCGAGCCCTGGCCGGGGCTTCGAGCGGCGTGACAGGGGGAGGTCGGCGTGACGTCACCGGTGGGTCTGCACCGCGTTGTCGAACCGGCGGGGGTGCTGCCGCAGGCCGCGTGGCGGCTGGACGCGAGTCCGGAGATCGCGCCGAACGAGGTGCGTATCCGGGTGGAGCGGTTGAACCTGGACGCTGCGAGCTTCCGGCAGTTGTGGGAGAAGCACGGCGGGGACGGCGACGCGGTGCGCGCCGAGGTGCTCCAGATCGTGTCCGCGCGGGGCAAGATGCAGAACCCGGTGACGGGGTCGGGCGGGATGCTGATCGGCACGGTGGAGGAGGCGGGGCGGCGCTCCCCGCTGGGGCTGCGGGCGGGGCAGCGGGTGGCGACCCTGGTGTCGCTGACGTTGACGCCGCTGACGATCCTCGACGGGTTGGCCCGTTGGGACGGGCGCAGCGAGCAGGTGCCGTGCGACGGGTACGCGATCCTGTTCGCCCGGTCGATCGCGGCGGTGCTGCCGGCGGATCTCGATGCGCAGCTGTCCCTCGCGGTGCTGGACGTGTGTGGGGCGCCGGCGCTGACGGCGCGGGTGGTGTCGCGGTACGTGGCGGAGCGGGAGCGGGCGGGGGACGCGGCGCCGGTGCGGGTGGCGGTGATCGGTGGCGCGGGCAAGAGCGGGTCGCTGTCGCTGGCGGCGGCGCGGCGGGCGGGTGCCGCCCGTACGGTCGGGGTGGTGCCGGTGGTGGCGGAGCGGGACGCGCTGGCGGCGGTGGGGTTGGCGGACGCGGTGGCGTTGGCCGACGCCCGGGATCCGGTGGCGTTGTCGACGGCGGTGACGACGGCGTTGGGGGCGCCGGCGGACGTGACGGTGGTGTGCGTGGACGTGCCGGGCTGTGAGCACGGTGCGGTGCTGGCGACGGCGGACGGCGGCACGGTGGTGTTCTTCTCGATGGCGACGAGTTTCGCGGCGGCGGCGTTGGGGGCGGAGGGCCTGGCGGCGGACGTGACGATGCTGGTCGGCAACGGTTACGTGCCGGGGCACGCGGAGTTCGCGCTCGGTCTGCTGCGGTCGGAGTCGGGGGTGCGGGCGTTGTTCGAGGCGCGACTCGCGGCAGACTGATGGTCATGACGAACCCCTCGACTCTGTACCGCGGCGGGACGCTGCACTGCCCGGCCGATCCGAGCGCGACGGCTCTGCTGGTGTCCGACGGCAGGATCTCCTGGCTGGGGGTGGACGCGGACGCGCCGTCCGCCGATCGGGTGGTGGATCTGGACGGGGCGTTGGTGACGCCGGCGTTCGTGGACGCGCACGTGCATGCCACGGACACGGGGTTGGCGTTGTCGGGGCTGGACCTGTCGGGGGTGCGTTCGGCGGCGGAGTTGTTGGACGCGGTGGCGGGGTTCGCGGCGGGGTTGCCGTCGGACGCGGTGGTGCTGGGGCACGGCTGGGACGAGTCGAGTTGGCCGGTGCCGCGGTTGCCGGACGCGGCGATGGTGGATCGGGCGGCCGGGGGGCGGCGGGTCTATCTGTCGCAGGCGTCGATCCATTCGGCGTTGGTGTCGGCGGCGTTGCTGGCGGCGTGTCCGCAGGTGGTGTCGGCGGTGGGGTACGACGCGTCGGGGTGGTTGCGGCGCGACGCGCACCACGTGGTGCGGGCGGCGGCGTTCGCGTCGGTGACGCGGGAGCAGCGGGTGGCGGCGCAGCGGGCGGCGTTGGGGCACGCGGCGTCGTTGGGTATCGCGGCGGTGCACGAGTGTGGTGGTCCGGAGATCTCCGACGAGGAGGACTTCACGGGTCTGTTGGCGTTGTCGGGTGACGGCGTGGCGGAGGTGTACGGGTACTGGGGTGAGCTGGGTGGTGCGGCGCGGGCCCGGGAGTTGGGTGCGGTGGGGGCGGGTGGTGATCTGTTCGCCGATGGGGCGTTGGGGTCGCGTACGGCGCACGTGTCGCGGGACTACCTGGACGGTGACGGTGGGTGTGGTCACGGTTATCTGAGTGCGGAGCAGGTGCGGGAGCATCTGTTGGACTGTGCGGCGCACGGTGTGCAGGGTGGTTTCCACGCGATCGGTGACGCGGCGATCGCGACGGTGTTGGAGGGTTTCGCGGGGGCGGCGCAGCGGCTGGGCACTGATCGGGTGCGGGCGGCGCGGCACCGCATCGAGCACGCGGAGATCATGAACAAGCGGTTGATCGCGGGGTTCGTGGAGTACGGGATCGTGGCGAGCATGCAGCCGGCGTTCGACCGGTTGTGGGGTGGTGCGGGTCGGATGTACGAGTCGCGGTTGGGCTTGGCGCGGTCGTTGGAGTCGAATCCGATGGGTGCGATGCACGCGGTGGGGGTGGCGTTGGCGTTCGGGTCGGATTCGCCGGTGACGCCGTTGGATCCGTGGGGTTCGGTGCGGGCGGCGGTGTGGCATCACAGTCCGGCGCAGCGGATGAGTGTGCGGGCGGCGTTCGCGGCGCACACCCGTGGTGGGTGGCGGGCGGTGCGGCTGGACAACGAGGGTGTGTTGGCGTTGGGGGCGCCGGCGACGTTCGCGGTGTGGTCGACGCCGGCGGGGGTGGAGCGGGGTTTGCCGGTGTTGTTGGCGGCGGATCCGGAGGCGCGGGGTCCGCAGGATCCGACGCCGCTGCCGGTGTGTCGGCGCACGGTGTTGCGTGGTGACGTGATCTTCGAGGAAGGGTCTTCGTGAGCGAGCGATCCATCGGTACGGCGTGTGGCGCCGTCGCGGCGCAGGGTGGGGTGACGGTGTGACGGGCAAGCTTGATCTGGATCCGCGGTTGGTGGCGCGGGCGCGGGAGTTGGCGCGCCGTGCGGGTCAGCCGGTGGTGGATCTGGCGCGTAGCCACACGACGGTGTCGGTGGAGCGGGCGGTGTTGCGGCTGGCCGGTGTTTCCGGTGCCGATCCGGACGGGATTCCGTGGGTGAACCGGCTCGTGGACGCGGTGGTCGCGGACGTGGGGTTGGGGCACGGGGTGGCGTTGCCGGTGTTCGACGCGTTGGCCCGGGAGCAGATCGGCGACGTGACGTTGCTGGCGCAGAAGGCGGCGGCGGGGTCGGTGCGGTTCGAGGTGCCGACGGGGAAGGCGGCCACGGCGGCGCGGAGGGCGGCGCGGCGGGCGGTCGGTGCGGGGGTGCGGGCGATCGACCGGCGGCGGGCGGAGCGGGACCGGCTGGTGAAGCGGTTCGGGGATCCGAAGCAGCGGCCGTGGATCTATCTGATCGTGGCGACGGGGGACATCTACGAGGACATTCCGCAGGCGCAGGCGGCGGCGCGGGCGGGTGCGGACGTCATCGCGGTGATCCGGTCGACGGGGCAGTCGTTGTTGGACTACGTGCCGGAGGGTGCGACGCGGGAGGGGTTCGCGGGCACGTACGCGACGCAGGAGAACTTCCGGTTGATGCGGGCGGCGTTGGACTCCTCGTCGCGGGAGTTGGGTCGCTACGTGCGGTTGACGAACTACGCGTCGGGTCTGTGCATGCCGGAGATGGCGACGTTGGCGGGCCTGGAGCGGCTCGACATGATGTTGAACGATTCGATGTACGGGATTCTGTTCCGGGACATCAATCCGATTCGTACGTTCGTGGACCAGCGGTTCTCGCGGCAGGTGCACGCGCGGGCGGGGATCGTCATCAACACCGGTGAGGACAACTACCTGACCACGGCGGACGCGGTGGACGAGGCGCACACGGTGACGGTGTCGCAGTTGCTCAACGAGTTCTTCGCGCACGAGGCGGGGTTGGCGGACTGGCAGTTGGGTCTGGGGCACGCGTTCGAGATCAATCCGGATGTGCCGGAGTCGTTGCGGTTGGAGTTGGCGCACGCGTTGTTGGCGCGGGAGTTGTTCCCGGACGCGCCGTTGAAGTGGATGCCGCCGACGAAGCACATGACGGGTGACGTGTTCCGGGGCAATCTGCTGGACGGGTTCTTCAACCTGGTGGGCACGATGACCGGGCAGGGGATTCTGCTGGTGGGGATGATGACCGAGGCGGTGGTGACGCCGTGGTTGTCGGATCGGGACATCGCGTTGCAGAACGTGCGGTACGTGCTGGGTGCGGCGGGTGGGTTGCATGAGGATTTCGTGCCGGCGCCGGGTGGGTTCATCCAGCAGCGGGCCAACCGGGTGCTCTCGGAGGCGGTCGAGCTGTTGGAGCGTATCGGTGAGCAGTCGTTGTTGACGGCGATCGCCGAGGGCACGTTCGGGATCATGAAGCGGCCGGCGGACCGGGGCAAGGGGTTGGCGGGGGTGGCCGCGCACGAGGCCGGCTACTTCAATCCGGCCACCGAGATCCTGGAAGGGGCGGCCGCGTGAGCGCTGTGGAGGCCGGCGGCGGGGCTGCCGGGAAGAAGATCGTGCGGCCGTACGGGGACACCACGGGCGACGGCATGGTGCAGGTGTCGTTCACGTTGCCGGTGCCGCACGACAAGCGGGCCGAGGGCGCGGCGGTGCAGTTGGCGAACAAGATGGGCATCGACCCGGCGATGCTGGTGCACGCCAAGCCGATGAGTGAGGGCTTCACGTTCTTCGTGGTGTACGGGCGGGTGAACCATCTGGTGGACCTGTCGGCGGTGCAGGTGGTGGAGCGGGACTTTCCGCTGCTGAGCGCCAAGGAGGTCAACGCGGTGGTGAAGCGGCGGTTGCGGCGCAAGTTGTCGGTGGTGGGGGCGTGCATCGGTACGGACGCGCACACGGTCGGCATCGACGCGATCCTCAACGTCAAGGGCATCGCCGGTGAGAAGGGGCTGGAGTACTACCGGGAGTTGAAGGTCACCAACCTGGGGGCGCAGGTGAGTGTGCCGGAGTTGGTGGAGGCGGCCCGGGTGGAGCGGGCGGATGCGGTGCTGGTGTCGCAGGTGGTGACGCAGCGGGATGCGCATCTGCACAACACGCGGGAGATGTCGGCGGCGTTCCGGGAGGCGATGCCGGCGGGGCGTCGGCCGCTGCTGATCGTGGGTGGGCCGCGTTTCGACGAGACGATGGCCGGTGAGTTGGGCGTGGATCGGATCTTCGGCCGGGGCACGACCCCGGGTGAGGTGGCGAGTTTCCTGGTGCACGCGTTGATCGAGAAGAAGGCGAAGGCATGAGTGATTCCCGGGTGGGTCTGACGGTCGTGCACCGGCGGTACGTGCCGTATTCGCATGCCCACTACGCGGGCAACCTGGTCGACGGGGCGTACGCGTTGGGGTTGTTCGGGGACGTGGCCACGGAGGTGTGTATCCGCACCGATGGTGACGAGGGGTTGTTCGCGTCGTACTCGGATGTGCAGTTCCGGGCGCCGATGAAGGCGGGGGACGTGTTGGAGGTGACGGCGACGGTGACCCGGGTGGGTACGCGGAGCCGCACGATCGACTTCGTCGCGGCGGTGGTGTGTCGGGGGCGTCCGGACCGGGGTGAGTCGGCGGCGGAGGTGCTCGACGAGCCAATCGTGGCGGTCACGGCGACCGGCACGGTGGTCGTTCCGCCTGCGGCGTGAGGTACGCGGTCTGCGCCGACGTCGGGTCCACGTACACGAAGGTGGCGGTGGTGGACCTCGACGTCGGCGCGTTGGTGGGTGCGTCGTCGGCGCCGACGACGGTGGGTACGGACGTGCTGCACGGCCTGGACGCGGCGGTCGGGGCGGCGACCGCCGGGTTGGCTGGTGTGCGCGACGCGCCGTGGTACGTGTGTTCGTCGGCCGGTGGTGGGCTGCGGTTGGCGGTCATCGGCTACGAGCGGCTGGTGACGGCGCAGGCGGGGCGGCGGGTGGGCCTGTCTGCGGGTGCGAACGTGGTGCACGTGGCGGCGGGTCGGCTCGGCGCGGCGGACCTGGCCGGGTTGCGGGCGGCCCGCCCGGATGTGGTGCTGCTGGTGGGTGGCACCGACGGTGGGGACGCCGAGACGTTGACGCACAACGCGACGCGGCTGGCGCGGGCCCGTTGGCGGGTGCCGGTGGTGTTGGCGGGCAACGTCGAGGTCCGCGAGGAGCTGCATACGGTGCTGGCGGCGGCGGGGGTGCCGGTGACGGTGGCCGACAACGTGTTGCCGCGCATCGGGGTGTTGGCGCCGGCGGGGGCGCGGGCGGCGATCCGGGAGGTTTTCCTGCGGCATGTGATCGGCGGCAAGCGGTTGTCGCGGGGGTCGCGGTTCGCGCGGCTGGTGCGCGCGGCCACTCCCGACGCGGTGTTGACCGGGGTGGAGGTGCTGGCCGACGCGTTGGGTGGTGATCTGGTGGTGGTGGACGTGGGGGGCGCCACCACGGACGTGTACTCGGTGTTGACGCCGGACGAGCGGGCGACGGGGCCGGGGCGGGAGGTGGCGGGGTCGCTGTGGCGGGCCCGTACGGTCGAGGGCGATCTGGGTATGCGGTGGAGCGCGCCGGGGGTGGTGCGGGCGGCGGCGGAGGAGCGGCTGCTCACCGACGCGGAGCGTGACGCGCTGGCGGCGGGGGCGGCGGCGCGGGCCGCCGAGCCGGGTTTCCTGCCCGCAGGGGAGGCGGACCGTGCGGTGGATGCCCGGATCGCGGCGTTGGCGGCGACGGTGGCGTTGCGGCGGCACGCGCGGGGGGCCGCGACGGGTGAGCGGGCCGGCCGGGACCTGCGTGACGTGCGGCTGCTGGTGGGCTCGGGTGGGGTGTTGCGGCATGCCGCGCCGGTGGACGCGGCCGGTGTGCTGGGTGCGGTGCTGACCGATCATGCCGGCGGTTGGCCGTTGCCGCGGGCGGCCCGGCCGGTGGTCGACGTCGACTACGTGCTGGCCGCCGGTGGGCTGCTGGCGGCGGAGCATCCGGTGGCGGCGGTGGCGTTGTTGCGGCGGCACCTGGGCACGGATTGAGACTCGCCGACGCGACACGCCGTGGTACATCACACGACAGGCCCGGGTGGGTTGACAGCGGCGGGGGTGTACGCCGTACCGTCTTTGAGTCCTACTACGGGAAGCGGCTGTTGTTCGCTTCGTCCCTTCGTCCGCTGGCCGAGCGACATGTGAGCAGTGCGTCGCGGCGGCCAGGTCCAGCGGGCGGGGGTCGGCGGGGCGGCGCGAACCGGCCGCGGTTACCGGTGTACGGGCAGGGTGAGGTGCACGGCCAGTAGACAACGGCCAGGCGGGGGCAGCCAGTCCGCGTCGGGTCGGTCCGAAGGTCGGCGCAGCTCATTCTCGCCCCACCGGCCGGGAAGGGCCTGGGAGCATCGGGGCGCGGCGCGAGCCGCGCCCCGATTTGTGTCCGGTGTCCGTTGGCGGCGGGGCAGAGCGGCCGGGTGGGCCGTGGCGGGGCGGCGGCGGTACGGGCGGGTAGCCTTCGGCCCGTGATCGTGGGGAATCGACCGGCGGCGACCGGGGACGACGACCGGCCTGCCGGGCGGGCGGGGGCGCTGCCGTTGCGGGTGGCCGCGCCGATGGCGGTGGCGGCGGGTCTGGCGTTGCTGGCGGCGTTTCCGCCGTACGGGCTGTGGCCGCTGGCGCCGCTGGGTGTGGCGTTGCTGGCGGCGGCGACGCACCGCCGTCGGCTGCGTGCCGGGGCGGGGCTGGGTTTCCTGACCGGGGTGGCGTTGTTCGCGCCGCTGTTGAGCTGGACGAACCTGCACACCGGCTACCTGCCGTGGGTGCTGCTGTCGCTGTTGCAGGCCGGCTATTTGGCGTTGCTGGGCGCGGCGGGCGCGTACGTGTCGCCGCTGGTGGACCGGGTGCGGTGGAGCTGGCCGGCGGTGACCGGGGTGTTGTGGGTGGGGCAGGAGGCGCTGCGCGACCGTACGCCGTTCGGCGGGTTCCCGTGGGGGCGCCTGGCGTTCAGTCAGGGCGACTCGCCGCTGCTGCGGCTGGCGGCGTGGGGTGGGGCACCGTTGGTGACGTTCGCGGTGGCGTTGACCGGTGGGCTGCTGGTGGCGGCGCTGTGGCGGCCGTGGGGCGGGCGGCGGCGCTGGTGGGTGCCGGTGGCTGCGCTGAGCGCGGGGGCGGTCGCGGTGCCCGTGGTGGGGTTGCTGGTGCCGGTGGCCGCCGTGGGGGGCGGCGACGCGGTGACGGTGGCGATCGTGCAGGGCAACGTGCCGCGTCTCGGCCTGGACTTCAACGCGCAGCGGCAGGCGGTGCTGAACAACCACGTCGACGCCACGATCGAGCTGGCCGGGCAGGTGGCCGCCGGCGTGCGGCCCCGCCCCGACCTGGTGGTGTGGCCGGAGAACTCCAGCGACATCGACCCGCTGCGCGACACCGACGCGGGGGCGCGCATCTCGCAGGCCGCCGACGCGGTCGGTGCCCCGATCCTGGTGGGTGCGGTGCTGCGTGGCCCGGGCGACGGTCAGGTCCGCAACGCGGGCATCCTGTGGCGGCCCGGCAGTGGCCCGGATCTGGCGCAGCTGTACACCAAGCGGCATCCGGTGCCGTTCGCCGAGTACGTGCCGATGCGTGAGCTGGCCCGGATGGTCAGCAAGCAGGTCGACCGGGTGCGCGCCGATTTCGTGCCGGGCAGCGAGCCGGGGGTGCTGGACGGCGGGGCGGCGGTGCTCGGCGACGTGATCTGCTTCGAGGTCGCCTACGACGAGGTGGTGCGTGACACGGTGACCGGTGGGGCGCAGCTGCTGGTGGTGCAGACCAACAACGCCACGTTCGACGTGGCCGAGGCGCGCCAGCAGTTGGCCATGGTGCGGTTGCGGGCGGTGGAGCACGGCCGGCCGGCGTTGATGGCCTCGACGGTCGGGGTGTCCGGGTTCGTTGCCCCGGACGGGCGGGTAAGCGACGCCACCGGGTTCAACACCCGAGCGGTCGTGGTGCGGCAGCTGCGGCTGGACGACGGGCGCACCCTGGCCACGCGGGTCGGGCTGTGGCCGGAGGTGGCGTTGGCCGCCCTGGCCGTGGCGGCCCTGGCGGGCGCGGTCGTGCTGCGCCGCCGGCACCACGGCGGCTGACACCAGCCGGTACGCCGGCGGAGGGGAAGCACGGTGGGCGAGACGACCGGTACCCGGGCGGACACCGGTCAGCCGGGGGTGGGGCGGGTGCTCGTGGTGATCCCGACCTACAACGAGGCCGACAACGTGGCGCGGATCGTGGCGCGGGTGCGTCGTGCCGCGCCGGCGGTGGAGATCCTGGTCGCCGACGACAACAGCCCGGACGGTACCGGCGCGGTCGCCGACGCCCTGGCGGGCGCTGACGGCCGGGTGCACGTGCTGCACCGCGAGGGCAAGCAGGGACTGGGGGCGGCCTACCTGGCGGGGTTCGCGTGGGCCCGCGAGCGTGGCTTCGACGCGGTGGTGGAGATGGACGCCGACGGCTCGCACGCCCCCGAGGATCTGCCCGCGCTGTTGGCGGCGGCCCGCGACGCCGACGTGGTGATCGGTTCGCGGTGGACCGGGGGAGCGCGGGTGGTGAACTGGCCGCTGCGGCGGCTGCTGTTGTCGCGTTGCGGCAACCTGTACGCGCGGCTGGCGTTGGGTATGCCGTTGTCCGATGCCACGGGCGGCTACCGGGTGTACCGGTTGGCGGCCCTGGATGCCATCGACCTGGAGTCGGTCTGTTCGCAGGGCTACTCGTTCCAGGTGGAGCTGTCGCGGTTGGCGCACCGTTCGGGGGCGCGCATCGTGGAGGTGCCGATCACGTTCGCGGAGCGGGAGCGCGGCAGCAGCAAGATGAGTCCGTTGATCGTGGCGGAGGCGCTGTGGCGGATCACGACGTGGGCGGTGCAGGACCGGCGGGTGGCGTTGCGGCGGGGCCTGCACGGCACCCCCACCGGTCAGGTCCGGTGGCCCTGAGCGGCGGCGTGTCATGCTGGACGGGGCGCCGGTGCCCGCGCGGGTGGCCCGCGTCGGGGCGCCGCGGATGGTGAGTGGGGTGAGATGCGCCGAGGACTGAGGTTTGTGCCGCTGGCCCTGTTGGCGGCGGTGCTGCTGGAGCTGGTGGTGTTCGTCGTGGTGGGGCGGGCGATCGGGTTCGGTTCGGCGCTGCTGGCGGTGTTCGCGGCGTCGCTGCTCGGGCTGGTGCTGCTGCGGCGCGAGGGGATGCGCGCCTGGCGGGGCTTCAAGGCGTCCGCGCAGGCCGGGCAGCCGCCGGGCCGGCAGGTCACCGACGGTCTCGTCGGGTTGCTCGGTGCGCTGCTGCTGGCGTTGCCGGGCCTGATCAGCGGCCTGGTGGGAATGTTGTTGCTGGTGCCGCCGGTGCGCCGGTTGGCGCGCGGCGGGGTGCAGCGGGCGGCGGAGCGGCGGGTGTCGTCGATGGTGGCCGGTGACCTGTTCGGGCCGCGGCGGGTGCGGGTGCGTCGGGGCGCGGCCGCGCCGGCGGAGCCGCCGGCGGCGGAGCCGACCGTCGTCGTCGACGGGGGTCGGGCCATCGAGGGTGAGATCGTGGAGCCCGGCCGTAACTGAGTCGCACACGACGGCGCCCCGGGAGCATCGCTCCCGGGGCGCCGTCGTGTGCGGGTGTGGCTCAGGCGCGGCCGCGGCGGGTGCGGACCTCCTGCAGCCGCTCGGCGAGGATGTCCTCCAGTTCGGCGATGGAGCGCCGCTCCAGCAGCATGTCCCAGTGGGTGCGCGGCGGCTTGGCCTTCTTCTGCTCCGGCTCGCTGCCGTCGACCAGCCGGGCCACGCTGCCGTCGAACTTGCATTCCCAGGTCGTGGGGACCTCGGCGTCGACGGCGAACGGGACCTCGAACTGGTGGCCCTTGGCGCAGAGGTACTCGCGGGTCTGACGCGGCGCGAGCTCCGTGTTGCGGTCGGATTCGTAGCTGACCGCGCCCAGACGGCTGCCACGCAGCATACGCTCGCCCATGATCGACTTCCCCTCGTTCGTGGTGCTGGTCTACTCGGTGTAACGGTCCGTTCCCGCCGGGCCATTCCCGCCCGGATGCCCGGGCGGGCCTGCACAAGGGTAGCGGGCCATGCCAGCTGCCCGGCGGGATCGTCCCGCGCCGGGTCGGGTCCTGCGGTGTCTCCGCGGTGCCAACGGCGATGGTAGCCGCCCCGCGTCGGCGCAGCTCGCGCTGGCCGGTGACGCGCCGGCGCGTGCTTGCTCGTGCCGACGGTGGCACCAGATGTGCGGCGGCGGTTCAGCTCGCCGGGGTCGGTGGCAGCGGCAGTGGCAGGCCCGGCAGGCCGTCGATGCTGTGCGCCACGTGGTCCTTGCCGGCGAAGTAGTCGCTCAGCGACGCGTCGTCCTCCCGGGCGAAGCGCTGGCCGTGCAGGTCGCGGTCGGCGTCGTAGGACATGAACGGCACCGCGTAGCCGCAGGTGTCGCGGATCAGTTCGGCGCGTACGACGATGATCGCCCGCAGGCCGTGCACGGTGGGGTCGATGTCGGGGAAGTGGCCCATCAGCTCCCGCCAGCGGGCGTCGTCGCGGAACACGGGCTCGCCGCGCCCGTGCACCCGCACGATGTTCGGCGGTCCCTCGAAGGCGCACCACATGAGGGTGATCCGGCCGTTCTCCCGCAGGTGGGCGATCGTCTCGGCGTTGCTGCCCGCGAAGTCCAGGTAGGCCACCGTGTGCGCGTCGAGCACCGCCCACGAGCCGCGCAGCCCCTTCGGGGACAGGTTGATGGTGCCGTCGGCCGACAGCGGGGCCGTGGCGGTGAAGAACAGCGGCTGCTGCTCGATGAAGGCGCGCAGGCGGCCCTCGATGCGCTCATGTGTCTTTCCCACCCCGGCATCATGACCCGCCGACGTCCCGTCCGGCTGCCCCGGGCGGCGCGGTGCTCAACGCGTGGACGCGGCGGCGCGTACGCGCTCGCTGTCGCCGTCGGAGAGCAACGACGACAGCGAGCGGCCCTGCCCGGCAACGGCGACGCGCCTCGGCCCGGAGAGGCGGCGAACCCGAACCAAGAAAATCAAGGTCGACATCTTCAAAGTTAAGGCCTTGGCGGGTATAACTTTAGACATGACAGAGCAGGCGATGGACTGGCAGGAACTGACGAACCTGACCCGGGGCCAGCCGTTCGTCGTCGAGCGGGTGCGCCTGACAGGCAACGGCGTCGCGATCGAGGGCGAGTTCGAGCTCCCGCAGCTGGCCCAGCTCAACGTCGAGGACCAGGTCTTCGTCACGGCGTTCGTGCGGTGCCACGGGTCCATCAAGGAGATGGAACGGATCTTCGGGGTGAGCTACCCGACGGTCAAGTCACGACTCAACCGGATCACGCAGATGCTCGACTTCGTCGAGACCGATCCGGCGCCGTCGCGGGCCGACGTCATCGGCCGGCTGCGTCGCGGCGAGATCACCGCGCAGCAGGCGGTCGCCGAACTGGAGGGCCGCGCGTGATGCCGCGGTCGGTGACCGTACGGGTGCGACGCCCCGCCGGCCGTCCCGTGCGGATCCGCGTCCCGGTGCTTCCCGTCGTGCTCGTGTGCGCACCGCTCGTGGCCCTGGTCGTGCTGGTGGCGGCCGTGGCCTGTCTCGCGTACCGCGTCAGCGTCACGCGCGCGCTCGGCACCGCCTGGCGCGTCGTGTGCGCACTGCCCGGCACCCGGGTCGACATCGAGCAGGGCCGCACGGCCGTGCTCGTCGCCATCCGATAGGAGAGGAACCGATGACCGAACAACGCAAGGACATCCTCGACATGCTGGCCGAAGGCCGGATCACCGCGGCGGAGGCCGAGCAACTGCTCGCCGCGCTCGAACGCGACCAGCCGCCGGCGGCCTCGAGTGTCGACGCCCGGCCCAGGAACAGGGCGAAGTACCTGCGGGTGGTGGTGGACACCGTCGACGACGGCGAGCCGGGCCGGGTCAACGTACGGGTGCCGCTGCAACTGCTGCGGGCCGGCGTGCGGCTGGCGGCCCTGATCCCGCCGCAGGCGCTGGGTCAGGCCAACGCCGAGCTGCACAGGTCGGGTGTGCCGTTGGATCTGACGCAGCTCAAGCCGGAACAGCTCGAGACGCTCGTGGAGCACCTCGACGAGATGACCGTGGAGGTCGACCAGCCCGATGCCAAGGTGCGGGTCTTCTGCGAGTAGCCGCCGTCGCAGTGCGACGGACCCTCGGGAAGGGTGCGGGAACACCCTCCCGAGGCCGCGTCCGCCAGGGCAGAGCACGGTTGAACTGCGAATCTGAATTCTAGCCGCGCAGCCGGCCGGGTCGACGTCGACACCGGGCAGACCCGTACCGGTGCTGGGCGGCGTGCGCCTCGCTCACGGCGCCTGCCGGGCGGGGCCGGGGGCGCCGAGGTTCGCCAGGGCGGCGGCGAGGTGGCTGACCTGGTCGGCGAGCTGGGCGGCGCGCCGCTGCGCCTCGTCGCGGTCGGTCTCGGCGGCGCGCAGCCGTACGGCCAGGTCGGCGGCGCGGCCCTCGGCGGCGCTGGCGGTCTCGCGCGCGGCGGCCAGCTCGGCGCGCAGCGTGTCGCGGTGCCCGGCGAGGTCGGCCACCTCCGCGCGGGCCTGCCCGGCGGTCGCCTCGGCGCGCTGCCGGGCGGCCTCCGCGTCGCGGCTGGTCGCTTCGGCGCGCTGCCGGGCGGTGTCGGCCTCGGCGGCGGCCGTGCGGGCGACGTCAGCCTCGGCGCGGGACTGCTCGGCGCGTTCGCGGGCCTGTTCGGCTTCGGCGTGCAGGCGCTGCGCGCGGTCGAGGGCCTCCGTGGCGGCGCGGGTCGCCCGGTCGGCGTCGGCGCGGGCGGCGTCGCGCTCGCCGGTCAGTTCGGTGGCGCGGCGGCGCTCGGCGTCGACGTCGACGCGCAGCGCACGCAGCTCGTGACGGGCCTGGTCGCGGTCGCGTTCGGCCTGGGTTCGCAGGGCCTCCGCGGCGCTGGCCTGCCGGCGGGCCTCGTCGCGGGCGGCCTCCGCCCGGTCGGCGCGGGCGATCGCCGCCGTGGCCCGCTCGGCGGCGGAGTGGGCCTCGGTGTGGGCGGCGTCGCGTTCGGCGGCGGCGGAGCGGGCCTGCTCGCGGGCCAGGACGGCGGCCGCGGCGGCGTCCTCGGCGTCGCGGCGGGCCTCGTCGCGCTCGGTCTGTGCCGCCGCGACCTGCGTGGCCGCGTCGGCGCGGGCCTGGGCGAGCTGGCGTTCCACCCCGACCGGGGACAGCTCGGCGTGCAGGGCGTCGACGAGGGTCTCCGCGACCTGCTCCAGCCGGTCCACGGCCTCCCAGGTGCGGGCCACCTGACCGGGCAGGCCGGGGGCGTTGCGGTGCCGCATCCGGCTGTTGCGGGAGGCCCGCTGGCAGGCGCCGTCGTTGTCGCGGCAGTAGCGGAACGGCCGGCCGGCGCCGACACGCTGCGGCACCTGGCGTCCGCAGTGGGCGCAGGGGCGGGTCTCTACGGAGGTGGGCTCGGCGTCCATCGAGGGCGCAGTCTACTGCCGGGGCCCCGCCGGTCCCCGCCGCAGCGCCCGACCGGTCCGCCCTCGCACGTGGCCGACGCACGGGGACGGTGGTTGACGCACGGAACGGTGGCCGCCGCGTGCGGCGCGGACGCCCGGTGGCCCGGCTGCTCAGTCGGCCGTGCGGGCCGTACGGTCCAGGGTGTAGCGGCGTTGCAGCAGCAGCGCGACGAGCATCGCTGCCGCGGGCAGCAGCCCGAAGCCCCAGCGGATCGCGTCCAGCGCGCCGTCGGGCTGGGTGACGCCGGCCCCGGCGGTGGAGGCGACGAACCCGCCCGCTGCCAGGCACAGCGAGTACGCCCACGGGCCCAGCGCCGCGCCGGTGGCCTCGGTGGCCGTCCAGACCCCGGTGTAGGTGCCGGCGGCGCCGCCGCTGGCACGGATGACGTCGGGCACCATCGAGAACGGCAGCAGCTGCATGCCGGCGAAGGCGACGCCGAGCACCGCCACGGCCGCCACCAGCAACGGCAGCCCCGCCGGACGGCCGACGGCGAGCACCAGCGAGCCGGCCGCGAAGGCGCCCTGGGCGCCCAGCAGCGCCCGTTGTTTGCCGACCCGGCGGGCTGCCACCAGCCAGGCGGGGGTGACCAGCAGGGCCGGGGCGACGAAGGCGGCCACCAGCACGGTGGTCAGCCCGGGGCGACCCAGCTCGTACTCGGCGTAGTAGGGCACGCCGGCCAGGACCAGGTGGGTGGTGCTCGACATGGCCAGGTACGCGGCGACCAGCCACCGGAACTGCCGGTCGCGCAGCGCCACGGCGAGGCCCCGCCAGCCGCCGCCGTGCCGTGCGGGCGTCGCGGCGGCGGCCCGGCGCAGCCGACCGATGCCGGCGACCCCGACCAGCATGGTGGCCAGCATGCCGACGGCCAGCAGCACGCCCATCCGCTGGTAGCCGCCCCGGGTGGCGTCCTGCCCGCCGGCGAGCAGCGGCGCCAGCAGCCCGGAGGCGAGGATGCCCAGGGTCAGCACCACCATCCGGAAGGCCATCAGCCGGGTGCGTTCGTGGTAGCCGATGCGCAGGTCGGCGGGGGTGGCCAGGTAGGGGACCTGGTAGGCGGCGAAGAGCAGGTTGCCGGCGACGAAGGCGAGCGCCACCCAGGCGGCGGCCGGCGCGCCGGTGAGCGCGCCGGGCACGGCGAACAGGGCGGCGAAGGCCAGCGGCAGGGCGCAGCCGAGCAGCAGCAGCCGCCGTCGGTCGCCCCGGCGGGTCTGTTCGACGTCGCAGCGGTGCCCGATCCAGGGGTGCAGCAGGACGTCGGCGACCTTCGGCAGCAGCAGCGCCAGGCCGGCGAGCCAGGGGGCGACGGCCAGCACGTCGGTGAGGAAGTAGAGCAGCAGCAGACCGGGGACCGTCACCCAGACGCCCATGCCGAGGGAACCGGCGGCGAAGCCGAGCAACGGCCCGCGGGGCAGGGTGGCGCTGCGCGTGCCGGCCGGCTGCTGGTCGAGCCCGGTCATGACGGCCTCCTCTGCGGGCACGCCGCCCGCAATCCAACGGATGCTGGATTGTAGGGGCAGAATGGCGGCCATGACCATGCCCCGCCGCCGACCCGGGCGGCCCCGCCGCGAGGAGACCCGACCCACCCGGGAGGTGGTGCTCGCCGCCGCGACCGCGCTGTTCGCCCGGCGGGGCTTCGACGCCGTCGGGCTGCGGGAGGTCGCGGCGGCGGCCGGCGTCGACGTGGCCACGGTCTCGCACCACACGGGTACGAAGGCGCAGCTCTACGACGCCTGCTTCGCGCGGGTCTTCGACGCCGAGCGCGACGTGCTCGAGGCGGCGGCGGTGCGCGCCCGGCAGGCGCTCGACAGCGGGCCGACCGAGGTCCGGCGGGCGCTGCACGACCTGGTGGACGTGTTCGTGGACTTCCTGGAGGACCGGCCGGAGACCACCGCGTTGTGGCTGCGCCGCTGGCTGGAGCCGCAGCGGCACGCCGAACTCGACGAGCGCTACGCCGCGCCGCTGTACCGGCTCGTCGCGGACCTGCTCACCGCCGCCGCGGGGGCCGGCGCGCTGGTCGAGCCGGCGCCGCACGTGACGGTGCGCAGCCTGGTGTGGGCGGTGCACGGGCACGTGGTGGCCCTGGCCGCGGGCGGGGGTTCGCAGGCGCGCCAGCGGCGGGAGTTCCGCGCCTTCGTGCACCGCTTCCTCGACGGGCTGTACGGGCCGGCGACGCCTTGACGTGCCGAGGCGTACCGGGCCATTATCCAACGCACGTTGGATTAACGGGAAGGAGCCGGCGATGGGTGCGCAGCCGTCCGTGGCGGTCATCGGCGCGGGTGCGGCCGGACTGGCCACCCTCAAGGCCCTCGCCGACGCCGGCGTGCCCGCCGTCGGCTTCGAGGCGGCCGGGCGGGTCGGCGGCCTCTGGGTGTACGGGGCCCCCGGCTCGCCGGCGTACCGGACCCTGCACCTGAACACCAGCAAGGCGCGCACCGAGTTCGCCGACCACCCGATGCCGGCGCACTGGCCGGACTACCCCGACCACGCCCGCGTCGCCGGCTGGCTCACCGACTACGCCGACCGCTTCGCCCTGCACGACGCGGTACGGCTGCGGCACACCGTCGAGCGGGTCGAACGCGGCGGCGACGGCCGCTGGAGCGTGCACGCCGCCGGACCCGACGGCCCCGTCGACGTCAGCGTCGACGCCGTCGTCGTCGCCAACGGCCACAACCGGGTGCCGAAACCGCCCACCCCCACGCCGCCGGGCGCCTGCACCGCCGAGCAGCTGCACAGCCACGCCTACCGGGGGCCCGAGCAGCTCGCCGGCCGGCGGGTCCTGGTCGTCGGCGGCGGCAACTCCGCGATGGACATCGCCGTGGACGCCTCCTACGCGGCCCGGCGCACCCTGCTGTCACTGCGTCGGGGCGTCTGGGTGGTGCCGAAACACCTGCTGGGGCGCCCGTCGGACACCCTCAACGGCGCCCTGGCCCGGCGGCTGCCGTGGCGGCTGCGCCAGCGCATCACCCAGCGGCTGCTCACCGCGACCGTCGGCCCACCCACCCGCTACGGCCTGCCCGCCCCCACCCACGGCTTCCTCCAGGACCACCCGACGCTGTCCGACGGGCTGCTGTCGCGGCTGACCCACGGCGAGATCGAGCCCCGCCCCGGCATCGCCGGCTTCGACGGCGAGCGGGTCACCTTCACCGACGGCCGCGTCGACGAGGTCGACCTGGTGATCTGGTGCACCGGCTACCGGGTGCAGGTCCCCTTCCTCGACCCCGCGCTGCTCGGCGACGGCGCGGACACCCTGCCGCTGTACCGGCACGTGTTCCACCTCGACGCGCCCGGCCTGGCGTTCGTGGGGCTGATGCAGTCCACCGGCGCCGCGTTCCCACTGGTCGAGGCGCAGGCCAAACTGGTCGCCGCGCAGCTGTCCGGCCGCTACGCGCTGCCCGAGCCGCACGCGCAGCGCGCCGCCTGCCGGGCCGAGCTGCGCGCCGCCACCGCCCGCTGGGGGCAGCGCCGACCCGCCATGCGGGTGGACTTCGACGCGTACCTGGCAGAACTGAGACGGGAACTGGTCGCCGGCGCCCGCCGCGCCCGCGCCACCGGAGCCGCGACATGAGCGCCCTGCCGGGCCGCCGGGTGCTGGTGACCGGGGCCAGCGGCACCTTCGGCCGGCACCTGTGCGCCGCGCTCACCGCCGCCGGGGCACGGGTCGTCGGCGTCGACCGCCAGGCCGGCACCGTCGACGGCGTACCGGTGCTCGGCTGCGACCTGACCGACCCCGCCGCCGTGACACCGACCGTCGCCGCCGCCGTGGAGCGCCTCGGCGGGCTGGACCTGCTGGTCAACAACGCCGGCGTGGGCGGGCCCGCCCCGGCGGAACTGCCGCCGGACGAGGTGGTGCGCCAGCAGTTGGAGGTGAACCTGCTCGCCGCCTGGCGGACCACCGCCGCCGCGCTGCCCGCCCTGGAGGCCGCCCGCGGCCGGGTGGTCTTCGTCGCCAGCCGGATGGCCCTGCTGCCGCTGCCCCTGGCCGCCGCGTACGGGGTCAGCAAGCGGGCCCTGGTCGCCTACGCCGACGCGCTGCGCCACGAGGTGGGCACCCACGTCGGGGTGAGCGTCGTCTACCCGAGCATGGTCGCCTCACCGATCCACGACAGCACCGCCGACGCCGGCCTGTCCCTGCGGGCAGTGTCCCGTCCGGAACCGGTGCAGGGGGTCGTCGCGGCGATCCTGCGCGCCGCCACCGCCCGGCGGGTACCCCGGGACGTGGCCACCACCCGGCGGGGGCGCCTCGAACTGGCCCTCGCCCGGCACGCCCCGGCGCTGGCCGACCGGCTCGTGCGCCGTACCGTCGCCGCCCGGATCGCCGCCGGTGACCTGGACGCCGCGCCGCTGGCCGCCGGGATGCTGCGCCGGCACCGCGCCGGCACCGGCTAGGGTGGCCGACGTGCCCATCCCCCCGTACGTCGCCCGGATGCGCGCCCAGATCGGGCACGACCTGCTCCTGCTGCCCGGCGTCAGCGCGGTCGTGCGCGACGACGCCGGGCGGGTGTTGCTGGCCCGGCGCGCCGACAACGGGCACTGGTCGGTACCGGCCGGCATCATCGACCCCGGCGAGCAACCCGCCGACGCCGTCGTGCGGGAGGTGTACGAGGAGACCGGCGTGCACGTGCGCATCGAGCGTCTCGCCGGCCTCGCCACCCATCCCGTGGTCTACCCCAACGGCGACGTCTGCGAGTACCTGCAAGTGTGGTTCCGGTGCCGGGTGGTCGGCGGCGAGCCGCGCGTCAACGACGACGAGTCCATCGAGGTGGCCTGGTTCGACCCGGCCGACCTGCCCGAGGTCAACGACTGGGTGCGACTGCGCGTCGACACCGCGCTGCGCGAGGACGCCCCCGTCTGGCATGCCGCGCCCGGCGAACGGCATCCGGCGCTCGGCCGGCCCGACGCGCTCTGAGCGTGGCCCGCCCGTAGGTGGCCGGGCGCACGAGATCACCGCTGCCCGGCCACCGCCCGTTGCTCCGGCGCGCCGAAGGCCACCTCGACCGGCGTCGCCGCCACCAGGTCCACGTCGCGCCCGCCGTACGGGCTGCGCACCCGCAGCCGCTGCGCGACAGGGGAGAGCAGGCGGACCCGCACCCGCCCCGGCGACCAGGACAGCTCCTCGACGCCGACGCGTCCCCGGCAGGCCACGCCGCGCAGCACCCCGGCGTCCAGGCCCGGCAGCGGGGCCGGCAGCAGCCGCAGCAGCCCCGGACGCGACTGCACCAGCGCCTCGATCAGCACCGCTGGCAGGGTGTGCGCGGCGTCGGCGTTGTAGGTCACCAGACCCGGGTTGTGCGCGCTCATCAGGGACCGGAAGAACATGTCGTTGCCGAGGATCTTCCGCAGGTTCGCGGCGGTCAGGGCGCCGTCGCGCAGGCGGGCGGCGGCCAGCGCCCGGTGCAGGCTGCCGTGCGCCGACAGGTTCTCGTCGCCGCGCAGCGTCAGCGCCCGGTGCGCGGCCCGCGCCAGCTCGGGGGTGTCGTCCGGGTCGATCTCGTCCAGCGGCCACACCGGGTAGAGGTGGCTGACGTGCCGATGATCGTCGTCGCCGTGGTAGCCGGGCCAGGCCCACTCGGCCAGCGCGCCGCGCCCGTCCACCCGGTACGCGGGCAGCCGCCGCCGCAGCCCCGCCCACCGGTCGACGCCGCTCACCTCGGCGGCGGTGCGCAGGGCGTGCCGGGCGGCGGCGATGTCCATCGTGGCGTTCACGGCCACGTGCACCGCCCGCCCCCGTTCGTCGTACGGGCCGGTCTCCGCCGAGTACGACGGCACGAGCACCACCGTGCCCGCCTCGTCGGTGACGGTGAGGACGTCGGAGAAGAAGTCCGCCACCTCCACCAGCCAGCCGGCGACCTCCCCGAGGGGCGCGCCGGTGACCAGATGGTGCTCGTACAGCGGGTGCAGCAGCCAGTGCGCGCCGGGCAGCCACGCCGCGAACGGCCAGTCCTCGTGCAGGTGGAACAGGTGCCCGTGCTCGCCGTCGGTACGGCTCGGCGCCAGCAGGCCCCGGGCGCCGTAGATCGCCCGCGCGTTGCGCCGCCAGTCGTCGACCTGCCCGCGCACCAGGTTCGCGTGCGCGGCGGTCACCTCCGGCAGGGCGCCCACGTTCGCGCCGGCCAGTTGCAGGTTCAGGTTGGCGTCGGTGGTGAAGTCGCCGGCCCAGGCGGCGTCCCACGAGCCGAGCCACAACCCGGTCAGCCGGGGCGGCAGCACCCCGCTGGAGCTGAGCAGCAGGTACCGCCCGGCGTGGAACACCCGCTCCAGCAGCGCCGGGCACAGCGTGCCCGGGTCGGCGTTCTGCGCCGCGATCAGCTCACCCACGGGCAGGTCCCGCTGCGCGGCCGGCACCGCCAGGTCCAGGCTCACCCGCCGGTAGGCACGTCCGTGCAGCGCCACGTGCCGGCCCAGCAGCCTGTCGTAGTCGGCGTCGGCGTGGGCGGCCAGCAGCTCCTCCAGGTCGCCGGTGCGCCACGGCGGTGTGTCGGGCCGGTCGAGCGCCGTCATCAGCAGCGCCGGGCCGCGCACCACTACCCGGTCGCCGCCGACGACCGCCACGTCGCCGCGCAGCAGGGTGAGCCCCTCGAAGCCGTACGCGCCGCCCGCGTCGGGGTAGCGGCCCCGTACCCGCAGGAACACCAGACCGCCCCGGCGGTACGCGGCGACGGTGTAGCGCACCGACTCCGGCCGGCCGGGCAGCTCGCCGGTGACGCCCACCTCGCAGGCGCCCGCGTTGACGTGGGTGACCACCAGCGCGTCGGCCCGCGAGACGAACGAGCGCCGCCGCCCGCCCGCCCACTCGACGACGACCTCCCCGGTGCCGAACTCGGTGCGCCGCCGGTAGTCGTCGACCGGACCGGGCGCCACGGCGTCGATGGTGAGGGCGAAGCCGGGATGGAACGACTGTGTCCAGCGCAGCACCCCGTCGCCGGCGAGCAGCCGACTGGCCTCGGCGCGCCGGCCGGCGAGGATCAGCTCGCGCACGCGCGGCAGCAGGGCGGCCAGCTCGGGCGGCCGGGCGTCGCGGGTGCCGTTGGGCAGGACGAAACGGTGGTGGTTGACGACGATGCGCTCGGCGTGCGGCCGGCCGTACACCATGATGCCGGCCTCGCCGTTGCCGGAGAGGAAGGCGTCCTCCCAGCGGGTGGCGGGGGCGGTGTCGACGATGCGGTGCACGGCGGGCGGTGGCCCGCCCGTCACCGGCCGGTCCTCGCCGTCGGGGCGGGAGCGGCGGTGCTGTCGCGTACGGTCAGCCGGGGCGGCAGCAGGGTGACCTCCGGCACGGCCTCGCCGTCGAGCTTGCCCATCAGCAGCGCCACGGCCCGCGTGCCGATCTCCTCGGCGGGCACCGGCACGGCGGTGAGCATCGGGCTGGCCTGCTCGGCGAAGCGGTCCGGGCAGACGGCCACCACCGACACGTCGCGCGGCACCCGCCGGCCCAGGGCGGGCAGCGTGGCCAGCACCGGATCCACGGCGGCCTCGTTCTGCACGATCAGACCCGACACGTCGGGGTGGCGTTCCAGCAGGTCGGTGAGGCTGCGGCGGACGGCGACCGCGCCCTCCTCGCAGGGCAGCGTCACCGCGTCGACGCCGTGCCCGGCGGCGGCCTCGACCACGCCGGCGCGGGTGCGGTGCGCGAAGCCCGTACCCCGGTCGTAGACGGCGGCGGGCGCGCCGAGCAGCGCCACGCGCCGGTGCCCCAGCCCCGCCAGGTGCGCCACGCACGCCCATCCGGCCCGGTGGAAGTCCAGGTCCACACAGGTCAGGCCGCTGGCGTCGGCGGGCAGACCGATCAGGACGCTGGGCCGGGCCAGCTCCCGCAGCAGCGGCACCCGGGGGTCGTCCAGCTCCACGTCCATGACCAGGACGCCGTCGACCAGGGCGGTGGCGGCGACGCGCCGCAGGCCGGCGGGGCCCTCGTCGGAGGTGACCAGCAGCACGTCGTGGTCGAAGCGGCGGGCGGTGGTGACCACGGCCATGGCGAACTGCATCACCACGGGCACCTGCATCCCGGCGCGCAGCGGCAGGACCAGCGCGATCACGTTGGCGCGGCGGCTGGCCAGGGCTCGCGCCCCGGCGTGCGGGTGGTAGCCGAGCAGCCGGATGCTGGCCAGCACCCGGTTGCGGGTGACCTCGGAGATGGCGCGCTTGCCGCTGAGCACGTACGACACGGTGCTCACCGCGACCCCGGCGTGCCGGGCGACGTCGGCGATGGTCGGCTGCTCCGGCGACGGGCGCCCGCGCGAGCCGCTCACCGCGCCCGCCCCGACGCCGGCACCGCCGCCCGGCCACCGGCCGTCTCGTCGCCGCGTACGGCGAGGGCGCCGACCAGCCGCACGTCGCGCGCGGAGCGTCCGACGAGGACGGTGTGGGTGGCGTCCTCCACCACCCGGCGGCCCCGCGTCTCGTCCCACCAGCTCAGCTCGGCGGTACGCAGCCGCAGCCGGACCACCTGCCGCTGCCCGGGCGCGAGGCTGACCCGGGCGAAGTCCCGCAGCTGGCGCAGCGGCTGCTTGACGCGGGAGCGGCGCTGGCGCGTGTAGAGCTGCACGATCTCCTCGCCGGGACGGTCGCCGGCATTGGTGACCTCGACGCTCACCTCGACCTCCTCGCCTGCGGTGGCCTCGGCGGCGCTCAACCGGAGGCCAGCGTAGTCGAAGCGGGTGTAGCTGAGCCCGTGGCCGAACGGGTACAGCGGGTCGCCCCGGTGGTACAGGTAGGTGGCGTCGGAGCCGATCACGTCGTAGTCGAGCAGGTCGGGCAGCTCGGCGGCGTCGGCGTACCAGGTCTGGGTGAGCCGGCCGCCGGGCTCGGCGTCGCCCACCAGCACGTCGCCCAGCGCGGTGCCGTGTTCCTGGCCGCCGTGCGACGACCACAGCACCGCCGGCAGGTGCGCCTCGGCCCAGCCGACCGCGTACGGGTAGCTGCTGGTGAGCACCAGCACGGTGCGCGGGTTGGCGGCGTGCACGGCCCGCAGCAGGGCCTCCTGCCCGGCGGGCAGGGCCAGGTCGACGCGGTCCTCGGTCTCGCGGCCGTTGACCATCGGGTGGTTGCCCAGCGCCACCACGGCCACGTCGGCGTCGGCGGCCAGGGCGGCGGCCTCGGCGGCCCCGTCGACCAGCAGGTCCATCGTGAACCGGGTCGCGTCGTCCGGCGTCGGGGCGTCGGCGCGCAGCCGTCCGTGCGCGTCGGCGGTGACGTACCGGCCGGAGGCGAGGTGGTGCAGCAGCACGGTGCCGCCGGGGCCCTCCTGGAGGCGGAAGGTCTCCCGGACCACCCAGCCGCCCGGCCCCGGCCGGTCGTTGGCGAGCAGACCGGCCTCGTCGGCCCCGACGTGGCGGCCGTTGCCCACGGCGCGCAGCGCCACCACGTCGCGTCCCCAGTCGAAGACGTCGAACGCGGCGGCGTCGGCGCCGAGGCTCAGCGGGCCGCCGTCGGGGCTGTCCGGGCAGCCGACGTACCGCCCGCCGACGCGCAACGCGATGCGGTCGGCGCCGGGGTGGGTGGTGACGGCGGCCAGCCGCCCGACGAGCCCCTGGTACGCGGTGACCGCGTACGGCGGGGTGCCGCTGTACCAGTCGGTGTGCACGGCGTCGGCCAGCGGGCCGAGCACGGCCACCCGCAGCGTCGGGTCGGTGAGCGGGAGCAGCCCGTCGTTGCGCAGCAGCACGATCGACTGACGGGCCGCCTCCCGGGCCAGGTCGCGGTGCGCGGGGCGGCCGACGGCGTCCGGCGCGACGCCCGCGAAGGGGTCGTCACCCGGCGGGTCCAGGTCGCCGAGGCGGACCCGGACGGTGAGGATCCGCCGCACGGCGCGGTCCACGTCGGCGGCGGTGATCAGCCCCCGCTCGATCGCCTCGGTGAGCCGCGCAACGGTGGGGGCGCTGTCGGCGTCGTCCTCGGTGAAGCTGTCGATGCCGGCGCGCAGGGCGGCGGCGTAGCCGTCGACGTGGTCGGGCAGGTGGCCCTGCACCCCGGCGATGTTGCTCACCGCGCCGGCGTCGCCGACCACCATCAGCTCTTCGGGCGCGAAGCGGCGCAGCTCGTCGGCGATGAGCGGGCTCAGGTGGGCCGGCACCCCGTTGACCAGGTTGTAGGAGGCCATCACGGCGACGGCCGCGCCGGCGGCCAGCGGGGCGCGGAAGGCGGGCAGCTCGTACTCGTGCAGCACCCGGGGGGACAGGTCGCTGGAGGTGGTGGCCCGGTCGGTCTCGTTGTTGTAGCCGAGGAAGTGCTTGATCGTCGGCGCCGTACGCAGCCGATCAGGGTGCCCGCCGCGCAGCCCTTCGGCGTACGCGGTGGCGAGCCGGCCGGTCAGCCACGGATCCTCGGACCAGCCCTCCTCGTTGCGTCCCCAGCGGGGGTCGCGCAGCGGGTTGACCACCGGCGCCCAGACGTTGAGGCCGACCCGCCCGGGGTCGGCGTGGTGCTTGGCGCGCACCTCGTCGCCGACGGCGGCGCCGACGGCCCGGACCAGCTCGGGGTTCCAGCTGCTGGCGAGGCCGAGCGCCTGCGGGAAGACGGTGGCCTCGCCGAGCCACGCCACCCCGTGCAGCGCCTCGGTGCCGGTGCGGAACGGGGGCAGGCCCAGCCGGGGCACGGCCGCCTGCCACTGGTGCAGCAGGCCGAGCTTCTCCGGCAGGGTGAGCCGGCCCAGCAGGTCGTCGACGAGGGCTTCCGGGGCGGGGGCGTGGTGGTGGGTCATGGGTCGGGTCGCCTTCCGTGGGTCCGCCCGACGCCTGTGTCGAAGCGCTTCGACGAACGGTGGCGCGAGCGGCATCGCCGTGTGAGGGGGTGGCGGTCGCCGGCCCGGAAGCGGTGAAGCGCTTCGACGACTGCCCGAGACATGCCGCCCGGGTGCCCGAACCACGAGGCGGCGGTTCGAGGTTGGCACCCGGGGCCGGTGGCGGTCAAGGCCCGGCGGGTCCCGGGATCACGCCGCGGGCAGCCGCCCCGACTCGACGGCGGCGAGGGCGGCGGTGGCGCCGCCGAGCGCGGTGGCGGACGAGTCCAGGGTGGAGGCGTCGAGCAGGCAGCCGCCGGCGGCCGGGGCGTGGGTGCGCGCGGCGAACTCCGTCCGGGCCGCCGGCAGCAGCCAGGGGGCCAGGGCCGCGAAGTGCCCGCCGACCACGACGGCCTGCGGGTTGAGCAGGTTGGCCAGCACGGACGCGGCGTGCCCGAGGTGGCAGCCCACGTCGGCCAGCCCGGCCAGGACGGTGGGGTCGTCCTGGCGGGCCAGCGCCTGGATCCGCTGGATCTCGGGCAGGAAGTCGGTGACCGGCCCGTCCTGCCGGGTGTCGGGCAGCAGGCGGCCGACCACCGCCGGCAGCCCGGCGTACGCGACCAGGCAGCCGCGCCGACCGCAGGCGCAGCCGGGGCCGGCCGGGTCGAGCGTGAGATGCCCGACCTCGCCGGCGAACCCCCGTGCGCCGCGCAGCAGCCGGCCGTCGGCGACGATCCCGGCGCCGACCGAGGCGCCGCCGGTGAGATGCACGAGGTGGGCAGCTCCGGCGTACGCGCCGTGGCGGTGCTCGGCCAGGGCGGCGAGGTTGGCGTCGGTGTCGACGTCGACGGCGAGGTCGGGCTCGCGCAGCGCGGCGCGCAGGTCGGCGGCGAGGGCCACGTCCCGCCAGTTGAGCGCGGTGGCCCGGGGCACGGCGCCGTCGGCGTTGACGAGGCCGGGCACGCCCACACTCAGGCCGAGGACGCGGCGGCCCTGCCCGGTCAGCCGGGTGATCGCCCGTCGGGCCAGGGCCGCCAGCGCGCGTACGGTCTCGGCGGGGGAGGACGACGGCGCGGCGAAGGCCCGCCGCCAGGTGAGCAGCCGGGTGCCGGCCAGGTCGGTGGCGAGCACCACCAGCTCGTCGGCGCCGATCTGCATGCCCAGCGCCGCGTACGGGGCGCCGTCGAGGACGAGCATCGTCGCGGGGCGGCCGACCCGGTTCTCGGTCAGCCCGGTCTCGCGCAGCAGTCGCCGCTCGACCAGCTCACCGACCAGGCTGGACACGGTGGCCTTGTTCAGCCCGGTGTGCGCCGCGATGTCGGCGCGGGAGCAGGGCGCGTGCCGGCGGACGTGGCGCAGCACCACGGCACGGTTGGCCGTCCGGACGTCGCCGAGGTCGCTCGGCCGCGGTTCGTTGTGGCTGCTGATCACGATCTGTCCGCTCCCTGGACGACGGTGCGAGATCCCGGTGGTGCCGCGCGCCCCATCATCGCGTACGTCGCGGGGGCCGCTGTCTTGTGGGACGGATCACCGTCGATTAGTTTGTTCGGCTAGAACACCAACTAATTCTAGCCGCACCCGCGCGGTCCGCGATACCGCCACCGAAGATGAAGGGAGTGCGCCGTGAAGCCGTCCCCGCCGGGCGCATCCACCGACCGCCGGTCCCTGCTGCGCCTGCTCGGCCTCGGCGCCGCCGCGACGATGGGCGGCGCCACCCTGGCCGGTTGCAGCAAGGAGGCCGGCAGCAGGGGCAGCGCCACGAAGGCCGACGCCATCCGCTCGGTGCTGCCCAGCCACAAGCCGGCCCAACTGCTGCCGCCCGACATCCCCGGGCAGGGGCCGATCCCCGACGGCTACCTCAGCTACCCCCGCACCCTCGTCGACGCCGTCACCGAGCAGCCCGGCCGGGGTGGCCCACCGATCCGCACGATGAGTCCGTGGTGGGGGCCCGCCCCGCCCACCGTGGGCCGCAACTCCTACCTCGCGGCCGTCAACGCCAGGCTGGGCGTCGAGGTGCACCCGAGCCTTCAGGACGGCAGCACGTACGCCGACAAGCTGAACGCGATGCTCGGCGCCCGCGACGTGCCGGACCTGCTCAGCGCCCCCAACTGGGAGGTCGACAAGGTCGCCCGGTTCTCCGACGCGGTCAAGGCGCTGTTCGAGGACCTCACCGACCACCTCAAGGGCGACGCCGGCGCGAAGTACCCCTACCTGGCCGCCCTGCCCACCGGCGCCTGGGAGTACTCGGTGTGGGGCGGGCGGCTGTACGCGGTGCCGTTCCCGACCGACGGGCCGTTCGCGTACGCCCTGTTCCACCGCGCCGACCTGCTCGCCCCGGCCGGCCTGGCGGCGCCGACGTCCCCCGAGGAACTGCACGAGTTCGGCCGCAAGGCCACCGATCCCGCCAAGGGGGTGTGGGCCTTCGGCAGCGTCTTCGAGATGGTGCAGCAGTTCTTCGGCTGCCAGCAGATCTGGCGCAAGAAGCCCGACGGCGGCCTGGAGCACAAGTTCGAGAACCCGGCCTTCGCGGCCGCCCTGGAGTTCACCGCCAAGCTGTTCGCCGACGGGCTCGTGCACCCCGACACCGTGGCCAGCAAGGGCGCCGACGAGAAGCAACTGTTCAAGGCCGGCAAGATCCTCATGTACCAGGACGGCCTCGGCGCCTGGCAGGGCATGCAGGGCGAGCGGGTCAAGGAGCTGCCGAGCTTCGACATGCAGCCGCTGCCGGTCTTCGGCGCCGCCGGGGCGCAGCCGGTCGTCTGGGGCAGCGAGAAGCCGGTCTTCTACACCTTCGTCAGGAAGGGCCTGGGCGCCGAGCGCGTCGACGAGATGCTGCGGGTGCTCAACTGGTGCGCCGCGCCCTTCGGCAGCCGCGAGTTCGAGCTGCGCGAGTACGGGGTGGAGGGCAAGCACTTCACCCGCGCGGCCGACGGCAGCCCGATTCCCACCGAGCTGGGCCGCAAGGAACTGGGCGCGCAGTACACCCACATCGGCGGCCGGGTCCCGGTCAAGGTGCGCAGCGGCGACACCCCCGACTACGTACGCGACTACCTGGGCTACTACCAGAAGAACATCGCCCTCATGGAGAAGGACCTGTTCGCCGGCATCAAGCTGGAACTGCCCGCCAACTGGTCGAAGATCATCCAGCCGACCGACGACAAGATCCGTGACATCCTGCGGGGCCGCCGCCCCGTCGGCGACCTGGCGCAGGTCCGCAAGGAGTTCCTCGCCGCCGGAGGCGAGGAAGGGCGCGCGTTCCACGAGAAGGCGCTCGCCGACAACGGCCGATGAGCGCCCCGGTCACCACCGACGCGCCGGCGGCCGGCGGCCAGGCCCCGCCCGCCGGCCGTACGCCCCCGGTGCGGGCCCGGCGCGGCCTGCGCGACCGGCTGCGCCGGGACTGGCCGCTGCTGGCGATGACGGCGCCGGCGGCGGCGCTGCTGCTGGTCTTCCACTACCTGCCGACGCTGGGCAACGTCATCGCCTTCCAGGACTACAACCCGTTCGTCGGCGACGACCCCGTCGAGGCGTTCTGGCACAGCGAGTGGATCGGCTTCGGCAACTTCGAGGCGCTCTTCGGCGACCCGCTGTTCTGGGACGCCGTGCGCAACACCCTGACCATCACCGCGTTCCAGCTCGTCTTCTTCTTCCCGCTGCCGATCCTGCTGGCCATCCTGCTCAACAGCCTGGTCTCCGCGCGGCTGCGCGGCTTCGTGCAGAGCGTGGTCTACCTGCCGCACTTCTTCAGCTGGGTGCTCGTGGTCACGTTCTTCGTGCAGATGCTCGGCGGGGCCGGGCTGCTGGCCCAGGAGATGCGCGAGGCCGGCATGCAGCCGTTCGACGTCATGACCAACCCGGACACCTTCATCGTGCTGGTCACCGCCGAGGCGGTGTGGAAGGACATCGGCTGGGGCGCCATCGTCTTCCTGGCCGCGCTCGCCGCGATCGACCCCAACCTCTACGAGGCGGCGGCGGCCGACGGCGCGGGCCGGTGGCGGCGGCTGTGGCACATCACCCTGCCGGGCCTGCGCCCGGTGATCGTGCTGCTGCTCATCATGCGCCTGGGTGACGCGCTGTCGGTCGGCTTCGAGCAGTTCATCCTGCAACGCGAGGCGGTCGGCCGGGAGGCCGCGGAGGTGCTGGACACGTTCGTCTACTACCAGGCGATCAGCACCCAGCAGTGGGGGCTCGGCGCCGCCGCCGGGCTGTTCAAGGCCGTCATCGGGCTGGTGCTCATCCTCACCGCCAACAAGGTGGCGCACCGGCTCGGCGAGCAGGGGGTGTACGCCAAGTCATGACCGCGCAACTCGGTGGCGCCGCGGTGGCGCCGACCCGCCCGGATCCGCACCCGCGACGACGGTCGCGGCGCCCCGCCTGGCAGGAGCCGCCCACGGTGCCGGGCACCGTGGCCAAGGCGGTGGTGCTCACGCTGCTCGTCGCGGCCGTGCTCGTGCCACTGTGGGCGGTGCTGGTGACCAGCCTCGCCTCGCGGGACACGATCGACGCCGCGGGCGGGATGGTGATGGTGCCCCGCGAGATCGACCCGTCGGCGTACGTGACCATCTTCAGCGGCGGCCAGATCAGCCGGGCGGTGTGGATCAGCACCCTCGTCACGGTGCTCGGCACCACGGTGAGCCTGGTACTCACCGTGCTGGCCGCGTACGGACTGTCGCGACCCGGGTCCGTGGGGCACCGGGGGCTGCTCTTCTTCTTCCTGCTGACCTTCCTGATCTTCCCCGGTCTGGTGCCCAGCTACCTCGTGGTCACCGGCCTCGGGCTCAAGGACAGCATCTGGTCGCTGATCCTGCCCAGCGCGATCAGCGTGTTCAACCTGGTGGTGATCCGGGCGTTCTTCATGAACGTGCCCGGCGAACTGCTCGACAGCGCCCGCATCGACGGGGCGGGGGAGTTGCACATCCTGCTGCGCATCGTGCTGCCGCTGTCCAGGGCGGTGATCGCCGTCGTCGGCCTCTTCTACGCGGTCGGCTACTGGAACGCCTACTTCAACGCGGTGCTCTACATCGACGACAACGACAAGTTCCCGATCCAGCGGGTGTTGCAGAGCTACATCCTCGCCGGGCAGTCGCCGAACGTGTCCGGGGCGGCGGTCAGCCTGCCCGGCGTCACCGCGTACCCGCCGACGCTGGCGGTGAAGATGGCGGTGGTGGTGGTGACCGTGATCCCCGCGGTGGTCGTCTACCCGTTCGTGCAGCGGCACTTCACCAAGGGCGTCATCACCGGCGCGGTGAAGGGCTGAGCGGCCCCGTGCGGCGCCCGACCCGTTGCGGGTCGGGCGCCGCCGCGCCTCAGGCCGGATCGGGCAACCAGGCATCGAAGGGCGCCGGGGGCACCGGCTCGCCGTTGAGCAGCAGCCGGGCGGGGGTGGCCGCACCGGCCACGCTGACGCGCGTCACCCGTAGCGGCCCGTCGGTGTCCACCCGCAGGGCGTCGCCGTCGCGTACGGCCGTCACGACCGTGTCGCCGTCGACGTCGTGCAGCACGGCGCGGGCGTCGACGGCGCCCCAGCTCACGATCGTGACGTCGCGGAACGGCCCGTCGCCCACCGTGTCGCCCGCCGCGACCACCGGTACGAGCGCCCCGTGGCGGACGTAGAGCGGCAGCCGGTGCGCCGGCACGTCCACCCGCAGGTGCCGCCCGCCCGGGTGCCGTTCGCCGGTGGCCGCGTCGATCCAGTCGTCGCCCACCGGCAGGTAGACGTCGCGCCGCCCGGACGGGTCCGTGACGGGCGCGACCAGCAGGTCGGTGCCGAGGCGGTACTGAAGGTCGGTGGTCCAGGCCGTCGGGTCGTCGGGGGTGTCCACCAGCAGCGCGCGCATCATGGGCGCCCCGTCGGCGGCCGCGCGCACCGCCACCGACCACAGGTACGGCATCAGCCGGTAGCGCAGCCGCAGGGCGGCGACCGCGTCGCGTTCGGCCTCGGCGGGGAAGTCCCACGGCAGCCGGCTGGTGGTGCCGTGCAGGCGCACCAGCGGCGACAGCGCGCCGAACTGGGTCCAGCGCACGTAGAGCTGCGGCGTCGGGGTGCCGTGGAAGCCGCCCGTGTCGTGGCTCCAGAACGGCACGCCGGACAGCCCGTGCGACAGCCCGCCGCGCAGCGTGCTGGCCAGCCCCGGCCAGGTGGCGTTGACGTCGCCGCTCCACTGGGCACTGTGCCGCTGCCCACCCAGGTACGACGAGCGGGCCCACACGGTGCGGTGCCCGGTCACCTCCTCGGTCACCCTGGCGACCACGTCGTTGAACAGCAGCGCGTACACGTTGTGCAGCTCGACGCCGGTCATGCCGTTGTGGGCGACGGCGTCGACGGGCACGCCCTCGGCGAAGTCGGTCTTGAACACCGCCACCCCCTGCTCCAGCAGGGGCCGCAGCAGCCCGGCGAACCACTCGACGGCGGCCGGATTGGTGAAGTCCACGATGGCGCTGGCCGGGTGGCTGCCGTGCCAGACGTCGGCGACGTACGGGCTGCCGTCGGCGTGGCGCAGGAAGTAGCCGGCCTCGGCCGCCTCGGCGTAGAGCGGGCTGTCGGTCATCAGGTACGGGTTCATCCACAGGCAGACCCGGAAGCCCTGCCGCGCGAGGGTACGCAGCATCGTCGTCGGGTCGGGGAACGCCTCGTCGTCCCACCGCAGGTCCGACCAGCGGCCGGCGACCTGCCAGTAGCAGTCCAGATGCAGCACGTCGCAGGGGATGCCCCGCTCGCGCAGCAGGCGGGCCCGTTCGAGCACCCGTTCCTGCGAGTCGGGGAAGAAGCCGGAGGAGACCCAGGCGCCGAACGCCCACTTCGGCGGCAGGTACGGCCGGCCGGTGAGCCGGTCGAAGCGGTCCAGCACCTCGGCCGGCGTCGGGCCGGCCAGCACGTAGTAGTCGAGCAGGTCGTCGGGGACCAGGAGCTGCACGCTGCTGTGGGTGGACTGGCAGACGTCGAACTGCACCGGCAGCCCGCTGTCGACCAGCACCCCGTAGCCCCGGTCGGACAGGTAGAACGGCACGTTCTTGTGGGAGCGGTCGGACTCGCCGCCGAAGGCGTCGAAGTTCCACATCAGCGCCCGTTGCCCCCGCTTGTCCAGCGGGGTGAACTTCTCGCCGAAGCCGACGAAGCGTTCGTCGCCGGGGGCGACGAAGCTCTCGTGCCAGGCGACGGGGGCGCCGTCGACGGTGGAGCGGCCGAACGGCAGGGTGCGCCGCCGGCCGCTGATGTCGCGGGTGCCCCGGTCCTGGTCGAGCAGCAGCCGCCCGTCCGGGCCGAGGAAACGCAGGTGCCACGGGTCGAGCCGGATCTCGGCGACCACGCCGCCGGCGTCGACGCGGACGTGGACGTCGTCGACGGTGACGGTCGCGGGGTGGGCGCCGGGGTGCACCAGCGGCAGCGCCCGGGCGCTGCGGCTGCGCGCCTGCGGGTCGTCAGCCAGGCGTACGCGGATGACCCCCTCGCCGGCGGCGTCGACGCGCAGCGCCATGCTCGCGCCGTCGGAGAGCGCGGCCTTGAACGTCACCCCGTGCGGGTCGGTCGCGACGACCTCGGCCCGGCCGACGACGGCGGCCCCGTCCTCACCGGGTCCCCGCACCGGCAGGTCGGGTGGATCGGCCACGAACGTCTCGTACGGCACCAACGGCGGTCGGTAGGGCATCGGCGTCTCCTCCAGGCTGGTTCCGACGGCACCGCCAGTTTCTTTGCCTTCCCAACTAACTGTCAACGACGACCTTCGCTGCGGCGGTGGAGCATCGCCGTTGACAGGCGAAAACTCGATCAATATTTTGGATGCTTCTCCAACAAATTGGCGGTGGGGCGATGTGGGGTGGCGGTGGGCTGCGCTACGGCGGCGACTACAACCCCGAGCAGTGGCCGGCCGAGGTCTGGCGCGAGGACGTCGCCCTCATGCGCCGCGCCCGGGTCAACCTGGTCACCGTCGGGGTGTTCGCCTGGTCGCGGCTCGAACCGGAGCCCGGGCGCCACACCTTCGACTGGCTCGACCAGGTGCTGGACCTGCTACACGACGGCGGCATCTCCGTCGCCCTCGCCACCCCGACGGCGTCGCCCCCACCCTGGTTCTCGCTGGCGCACCCCGACGCGCTGCCGGTGACCGCCGACGGCGTACGCCTGCACCACGGCAGCCGGGACACCTACTGCGCCGCCGCGCCCGCCTACCGGGCCGCCGCCCGGGCAATCGCCGCCGCCCTCGCCGAGCGCTACGCCCACCACCCGGCCCTCGCGCTGTGGCACGTGCACAACGAGTACGGCACCACCTGCCACTGCGCCCACACCGCGCGGGCGTTCCGGCGCTGGCTGGCCGAGCGGCACGGCGACCTCGACGCCCTCAACGCCGCCTGGGCCACCAGCTTCTGGAGCCAGCACTACACCGACTGGGCGCAGGTCGACACCCCACGCGCCACGCAGTACCTGGCCAACCCGGGACACCTGCTGGACTTCCGCCGCTTCTGGTCCGACACCCTGCTCGCCGCGTACGCCGAGCAGCGCGACCTGCTGCGCGCCGCCAACCCGACGATTCCGATCACCACCAACTACGTCCTCGGCGACTGGGTCCCCGTCGACCACGCCCGCTGGGCCGCCGAGGTGGACATCGTGGCGATCGACCACTACCCGGACGCGGTCGACGGCGGCGCCGAGGAACAGAGCGCCCTCGCCGCCGACCTGGCCCGGGGCTGGGCCCGCCACGGCGCCGGCGGCGACCGGTCGGCGCCGTGGCTGCTGATGGAGAGCGCCCCGAACCAGATCCACACCGGCGGGCGGATGCACGCCAAGGAACCCGGCCGGATGACCCGGCACAGCCTGTCGCACGTCGCGCGTGGCTCGCGGGGGGTCATGTTCTTCCAGTGGCGGGCCCCGGCGGGCGGGGCGGAACGCTTCCACTCCGCCCTGGTTCCCCACGCCGGCCCGGACACCCGCGTGTTCCGGGAGGCCGTCGACCTCGGCGCGACGCTGGAGCGGATCTCGGAGGCGGCGGTCGGCACCGTCGACGCCGACGTCGCGATCGCCTGGGACGCCGCCAGCGGCTGGGCCCTGGGCCACCCGGGGATGCCGTCGCCGCACCTCGACCACCGCGACGAGGTGGCCGCCGCGCACCGGGCGCTGTGGCGGGCCGGCTACGGCTGCGACGTGGTGCTGCCCGGCGACCGGCTCGACGCGTACCGGCTGCTGGTGCTGCCGGCGCTCTACCTGGCCTCCGGCGCCACCGCCGACTGGGTGGGCGGGTACGTGCGCGGCGGCGGCCACCTGCTGGTGACGCGGCTCAGCGGGGTCGCCGACGAACACGCCCGCGTGCGCCTCGGCGGGCACCCCGGGGCGCTGCGCGACGTGCTGGGCGTACGGGTCGAGGAGTTCCACCCGCTCGCCGACGCCCAGACGGTGCCCCTGTCGGGCGGCGGGACCGGCCGCCTGTGGGCCGAGACGGTACGCCTCGCCGGCGCGCAGCCGATGGACACGTACGCCGACGGCGTGCTCGCCGGGCTGCCGGCGGTGACCCGCCACCGCTTCGGCGCCGGCACGGCCTGGTACCTGTCCACGCGGCCCGACAACGCCACCTACCGACGGCTGCTGTCGGACGCGGCGCGGGCGGCCGGCGCGTCACCCGTCTGCCCGGCCGCCCCGGCCGGGGTGGAGGCGGTCCGTCGTCGCGGCGCCGGGGCGAGCTGGCTGTTCCTGCTCAACCACACCGACCGGCCGCAGCGGGTCCCGGCCGCCGGGATCGACCTGCTCACCGGCGCGACGGTCGACGCGCAGGTGCACCTGCCCGCCGGGGGCGCCGCCGTGCTCCGGGAGAGCGACGCCGTCAGCCGCCGTGGCGCCCCGGATCGCGCCGGCGGCTGACCCCTCGGCCGGCGACTCCCGACGCCGCTCGCCGCCGGTCCCGGCGCACGGGTGTCCGCCGCGCCGTCGTCGGCGAGCCCGGGGTCAGGGCAGGGCGACGACGGCGCGCGAGCGGTCGGCGGCGATCCGCACCGCCAGCCCCGCCAGCACCGTGCCCATCACCAGTCGCTGCACCCGCAGCCAGAGCGGCCGGCGCGCGAAGAACCCGGCGAGCGAGCCGGCGCTGAGCACGATCAACGCGTTCACCGTCAGCGCCACCACTATCTGGGTCGACCCCAGCAGCAGGCTCTGCGCCGCCACGTGACCGCGGGCCGGGTCGATGAACTGCGGCAGCAGCGACACGTAGAGGATCGCGATCTTCGGGTTCAGCAGGTTGGTGACCAGGCCCATCGTGAACAGCCGCCGCGCCCCGTCCGGCGGCAGCGGCTGCGGGGCGAACGGCGACTGCCCGCCCGGGCGCAGCGCCTGCCAGGCCAGCCACAGCAGGTACGCCGCGCCGGCCAGCTTGACGGCCGTGTACAGGGCGGGCACCAGCACGAACACCGTGGCGATGCCGGCAACCGCGGCGGCCAGGTAGACGCCGAATCCGGCGGCGACGCCGAGCAACGACACCAACCCCGCCCGTCGACCCTGGGTCACCGACCGCGACACCAGGTAGACCATGTTCGGACCGGGGGTCAGCACCATCCCCAGCGCCACCAGCGCGATACCCACCAGCGCACCCGTACCGACCATGTCGCCCCCCGTTCCGCCCGACTCGCGCCGACCCTACGCCGTGCGCCGCCGCGCCGAGAACCCGTATCCGCGCGCCCGGGCGCGCGAACGCCCGCCCCCACCGCCGGCGCCGCAACGGGCACACTGGGCCGATGCTGCGCGCGTCGGCCACCGCGACCCTGCCGGAACTGCTGCTGCGACCCTGGCGCGACGACGACGCCGACGCCCTGATCGCCGCGTACCGCGACCCGGTGCTGCGACGCTGGACCCGAGCGCCGGTGACCACCGTCACCGAGGCCCGCCGGTTCCTGGCCGCGGCACGCCGGGACTGGGCCGACGGCCGCCGCTTCAGCTTCGCGGTGCTCGAGCCGCACCCCGCCGGCGAGACCCTGGTGGCGCAGGTGGTCCTCAAGAACGTCACACGGGGCGGCGGGGACGCCGAGGTCGGCTACTGGACGGCCGCGCCCGCCCGGGGCCGGGGCGTCGCCCCGCACGCCCTGACGGCGCTCACCGAGTGGGCGTTCGACCGGTTCGCCGGCCTGCGCCGGCTGGACCTGCTGCACCAGATCGACAACCCGGCGTCCTGCCGCGTCGCGGAGAAGGCCGGATACCTCTTCCAGGAGGTGCTGCCGGCCCGACCGCCGTTCCCCCGCGACGGCCACCGGCACGCCCGGGAATGCCCGGCCCGGTCGGGGCGCTGACTTCTTCCGTCGGCCACGACCCGGTGGCCGCGTTACCGTGGGGCCGGGGGAGGTGTCGGCGGGTGGACAGCTGGGAAGCGACGGTCGAGGCGCGTATCCGCGCGGCGCAGGAGCAGGGCGAGTTCGACAACCTGCCCGGCATGGGCAAGCCGATCCCCGGCCGCGGCCAGCCGTACGACGAGTCGTGGTGGATCAAGAGCTTCCTGGAACGGGAGAAACTCCCCACCGATCTGCTGCTGCCGACGCCCCTGCAACTGCGCCGCCGCATCGAACAGGTACCCGACGAGGTGCGGGACCTGCCGACCGAGGCCTCCGTACGCGCGTTCGTCGCCGACCTCAACGCCCAGATCCTCTCGTGGCTGCGTACGCCCACCGGCCCCCGGGTCGCGGTGCGTCCCGTCAACGCCGACGAGGTGGTCCGCCGCTGGCGGGGCGAGCGGGAGAACGCCCCCGCAACGGCTCCGGCGCCGCCGGCCGCACCGCGCCGGCGAGGCTGGCGGCCACCCTGGCGGCGTCGGGTCGCCCGCTGACCTGACCGGCGTACGCCAACAGGTCGTGCGCGGCGGTGGTCCAGCAGCTCTGCCGGTGACCCTCGGTCGCCTGACCCGGCTCGTCCCACTCTGTACCCGGAACCGGATGGCGCTTGCCGGCCGCCGGCAGCGGCACTAGGGTCGCAGTCGTGACTGCCGGGTCGGCCATGGGCCACGAGCGGACAGGGCACCCGGCCGGCAGGTGAGCCGGGGGCGGGCCCGCGGCCCGCCGACGCCCCGCATCCGCCGGTGTCGACGCCACGTCCACCGCGCCGCGTATGCCGCACGCGCCTTTGCACCGTCCACGCCGGTCGTACGCCGGCGTATCCCACATCCTCGCCGCCACCGGTCGCCGGGCGGGCGATCCACCGTGGCCGCATCTCCTGCCCGAGCAGAGAGCAGAGCATTGCCCAACGACTTCAACCAGCAGATCATCGACGAGTTCCGCGCCAACTCCGGCCGGGTCGGCGGCCCCTTCCAGGGGGCCCGCCTGATCCTGCTCACCACCATCGGGGCCCGCTCCGGCGCCCCGCACACCACCCCGGTCGGCTATCTGCCCGACGGCGAGGAACGCATCCTTGTCATCGCCTCGGCCGGGGGCGGTCCGAGGCACCCGGACTGGTACCACAACCTTGTCGCCGACCCGCACGCCACCGTCGAGGACGGGGTCTTCACCTACCAGGCCCGCGCGGAGGTGCTGACCGGCGCCGACCGCGACGAGATCTTCGCCCGCGCCGTGGAGGCCGATCCGGGGTGGGCGGCATACCAGGCGAAGACCTCGCGCGTGATCCCCGTGGTGGCGTTGCACCAGGTGACGGGCGGCCCGCCGGAAGCGGCATCCTGGGGAGCGGCGCTCAAGCTGGTCCACGACGCGTTCCGCCGCGAGTTGGCGCTGATCCGCGACGAGGTCGCCCGCTGCGGCCCGGGTCTGGGCGCGCAGCTGCGGGTCAACTGCCTGACCTTCTGCCACGGCCTGCACCACCATCACCGCAACGAGGACGACGGCATGTTCGCCCGCCTGGACGGGCAGCGCCCCGACCTCGCCCCGGCCCTGGCACGGTTGCGCGAGGAGCACCAACGCATCGCGGCGCTCGTCGCACGCCTGCAGCAGGTCGTCGGTGACCCCGACGCCGACCCCGCCGAGGCACGCCGGGAGGTCGAGCGCCTCACCACCGAGCTGGAGGCCCACCTGACGTACGAGGAGGAGCAGCTGATCCCCGTCCTGGACGGCGCCGGCTGATCACAGGCGGCTCCGCCCGCGACCGCACCCGCTCCCGCTGCGGAGCCCCGCCCGGTTCCCCGGCGCGGCCCCGCAGCGGGAGCGGGATCCGCGCCGACATCCCGCCGTTCCGCCGTCCGCTTGCGGCCCGATTTGAGGGTTCACGGCCTCCGGTCGCGCCATGACTGGCGTAAAGCCTCAAGAAGCATCTCAATGAAAAGATTGAGGCATGGACGTTGAGGAGATGAAACGCCACATCCGCGACACCTTCGGCGGGGTGCACACCCTCGAGGCGAACGGCGACACCTTCTACATCTACGACCCCGGCCGGGACCTGCCCGCCGAGCGACAGCTGCCGTTCGCGACGATCGTGACGGGCGACCACTACGACGACGCCTCCGCGCTGGGCAGACCGGGTACCTGGCGGCTCAACATCGGGCTGACCCGCTCGGCGTACGCGGGGCTGTTCCCGCACGGCTCCGACGGCGGCGTCGACCACACGGTGACGGACACCGTGCTGCCACATCCCGTCTACGCGCCGCAGCACTGGGTGTGCGTGGTGAATCCCGGCGAGGCGACCCTGGCCACGGTGCGGCAACTGCTCGCCGAGGCGTACGCCTTCGTGGTCCGCAAGCACGCCAACCACCGGTCGCGGCAGACCTCGTCCTGAGATGCGCGCCCGGCCGGCGCGTCCCGCTCGAGCCTGTCGCACCTCGGGGTTAGCTTCGGCGGGTCTGCCGTCGGGCAGGCCCGCCGAGGACGAGGGGACACCGCCGGATGTCACGCAACACGCAGACCGTCGAGACCTACCTGGACGGCTTCCGCAGGAACGACCACGGGCAGATCCTGTCCTGCCTCACCGACGACATCGAGTGGACGGTGTTCGGCGCCTTCCACCTCAAGGGCAAGGAGGCCTACGACGCCGCCATCGAGGGGCCCGGGTTCGTGCCGCCGCCTGACCTGGAGGTCGTACGCATGGTGGAGCAGGGCGACACGGTCATGGCCGAGCTCGTCGGCTCGGTGCGCCGCGACACCGGCGAGGAGATGCGCATGTCGATGGCCGAGGTGTTCGTCATGCGCGACGGCAAGATCGCCGAACGGCGCGCCTGGGTGATCGAGCTGAAGGAGAACGACCACCGCTGACCGCGACAGTTGCGGGCTAAGGCGTGTTTCGTAAGAGATTGTCTCACGTGGCAAGTCTCGCGAGCTTCTTGGAGCAGGTCAGGGCGGTGGCCG
>NZ_JBQHDF010000020.1:0-114857 GCF_052068495.1 Micromonospora sp. SD12
CCGGCTGGTGGCGTTCTACCGCCCGGCCGCGTCGGCGACGCCGGGCCTGCTGGACCGGGTCCGGCAGCGGTGCGCGGAGCAGCTGCCGGAGTACATGATCCCGGCCGAGTTCGTGGCCGTGGAGGCGATCCCGCTCAACGCCAACGGCAAGGTCGACCGGGCCGCCCTCTGGGAGGCCGCCGTGCCGGTCGAACGCGCCCACGTCGCCCCCGCCACCGAGCTGGAGGCGCAGTTGGCCGGCATCTGGGGCCGGGTGCTCAACCTGGAGCAGGTCAGCACCCAGGACAGCTTCTTCGACCTCGGCGGCGACTCGCTGCGCGCGGTCGCACTGGTCGGCGCGCTGCGGGCGGCCGGCTTCGGGGTGGCCGTCCGGGACGTCTTCGTGCACCGCACGGTCGCCGCCCTCGCCGGGCACCTCGGCGCCAAGGACGCCGCCCCGGCGGCGCCGGCCTTCCAGGCCGTCGCGCCCTTCGCCCTGCTGACCGACGCCGACCGGGCCGCCCTGCCCGCCGGCCTCGTGGACGCCTACCCGGCCGTGCAGGCGCAGGTCGGCATGGCCGTGGAGATCCAGAAGGACCCCGGCAAGTCGCTGTACCACATCGTCCGCTGCTTCCGGGTGCACAGTGGCCGGCCGTTCTCGGTCGACGCGCTGCGGGCCGCCGTACGGGACGTGGTCGGCCGCCACGAGACGCTGCGCACCTCGTTCGACCTCACCGGCTTCTCGGTGCCGATGCAGCTCGTGCACGCCGAGGCGCCCGTCGAGGTACGGGTGACGGAGCTGACCGGCGACGACGTCGAGGCGCGGCTGCGGGCGTACGTGGACGCGGAGCGGGCCCGGCCCTTCGAGCTGGACCAGCCGGCGCCGCTGCTGCGCGTCGCCGCGCACCGCACCGACGAGCGGGGCTGGTGGCTCACCGTCGCCGTCAGCCACCTCGTCACCGGCGGCTGGGACCTGAACACCCTCCTGGTCGAGCTGATCGGCTGCTACGAGCGGCGCAGCGCCGGCATGGTGCCCGAGTCGCCGGAGCCCACCGCCGTCCGCTACGCCGACTTCGTCGCCGCCGAACTGGCCGCGCTCAGGGGCGGCGAGGACGAGGCGTACTGGCGGGGCGTCGTCGACGCGTACGCCGGCTTCACCATGCCGGACGGCTGGGGCCGCACCGACGGGCCGCGGGAGAGCCTGCGCACCCGGGTCAGCTACCAGGACCTGGAGCCGAAGCTGCGCGCGCTCGCGTCGACCCTCGACGTGTCGCCCAAGTCGGTGCTGCACGCCGCGCACCTGAAGGTGATGAGCCAGCTCACCGACCAGGGGCGGTTCTACACCGGCCTGGTGTGCGACGCCCGCCCGGAGGTGCGGGGCGCGGAGCGGGTGCACGGGATGTACATCAACGTGCTGCCGTTCGCGTACGCCCGGGGCGCGGGCACGTGGCGGGAGCTGGTGCGGTCGGTCTTCGACCGCGAGGTGGAGCTGTGGCCGCACCGGCGCTACCCGCTGCCGGCGGTGCAGCGGATGGCCGGCGCCGGGTCCCGCCCGATCGACGTCGTCTTCGACTACACCGAGTTCCGCCGCGCCGGGGCGGTCGCCGACGAGTCCGTCGACTTCGAGGCCATCGCCGGGGAGGGCGGCACCGAGTTCGCCCTCCAGGTGACCGCCGCCGGCGGCTTCCTCGACCTGGTCGGCGACAGCCACGCCTTCGGCCCCGCCGCGCTGGCCCGGGTGGGGGCGATGTTCCGTGAGGTGCTGACGGCCATGGTGGCCGACCCCGACGGCGACGCGATCGCCGTCCGGCTGCCGACGACGGAGCGCGACGAGATCGAGCGCTGGTCGGCCGGCGACACCGCCGAGGTCGGCGGGTACGCCCCGGCGGCGTTCGAGGCGCAGGCGGCGCGGCGGCCGGACGCCGTGGCGATCACGGCCGAGGGCGTGTCGTTCTCGTACGGGCAGCTCAACGGCCGGGCGAACCGGTTGGCGCATCACCTGCGCGAGCTGGGGGTGGGGCCGGAGGTGCTGGTCGGGGTGTGTGCGCACCGGTCGGTGGAGCAGGTCGTGGGGATGCTGGCGGTGCACAAGGCGGGTGGGGTGTACCTGCCGTTGGATCCGTCGTACCCGGCGGAGCGGTTGGCGTTCATGCTCACCGACGCGGCGGCCCCGGTGCTGCTCACCACCGCCGAGCTGCGTGGCCAGCTCCCGGCGGCCGAGGCGGTCACCGTGCTGCTGGACGGCCCGGACGCCTGGGCGGGCCAGCCGGCCACCGACCCCGGGCCGCTCACCCACGCCGACAGCGGCTGCTACGTCATCTACACCTCCGGCTCGACCGGCCAGCCCAAGGGCGTCCTCGTGCCGCACCGGGCCCTGGTCAACCGCTCGGCGCACGCCGGCCGGCGGATCAACCGCCTCGACGAGCGGGCGGTGCTGCTCCAGAAGACCGAGATCGGCTTCGACGTCTCGCCGGCCGAGGTCTACGCGGCCCTGTCGGCGGGTGCCCGGATCGTGGTGGCCCGCCCCGGCGGGCACCGCGACCCCGCGTACCTGCGGGACCTCATCGTCCGCGAGGGGGTCACCGCCGTCGAACTGGTGCCGAGCATGCTGTCGGCGCTGCTCGCCGAGGGGATCGGCGGCTGCCGGTCGCTGCGGTCGGTGGCCGTCGGCGGCGAGGAGATCGCCGTCGACGTGGCGCGGGCGTTCCTGGCCGCGCTGCCCGGCTGCGAGCTATACAACACGTACGGGCCGGCCGAGACCACCGTCGACGTCACGAGCTGGCTCTGCACCACCGACGCCCTGCGCGGGCTGTCCCGGGTGCCGCTCGGCACCCCGTTCACCAACCTCACCGTCCGGGTGCTCGACGAGCACCTGCAACCCGTGCCGGTCGGGGTGCGCGGCGAGCTGTGCATCGGCGGACTCGGGCTGGCCCGGGGCTACCTCGGGGCGCCGGGCGCCACCGCGCAGCGCTTCGTGCCGGACCCGTACGGCCCGCCCGGGTCGCGGCTCTACCGCACCGGGGACGCGGCGGCGTGGCGGCCCGACGGCACCGTCGACTTCCTCGGCCGCATCGACTCGCAGGTCAAGCTGCACGGCGTACGCATCGAACTGGGCGAGATCGAGACGGCTCTGCGGGCCTGCCCCGGGGTGACCGACGCGGTCGCCGCCGTCCGCGAGCAGGACGGTCGGCGCACCCTGGTCGGCTACCTCGTCACCGACGACGGCTCCGCGCCCACCCCCGGCGAGCTGCGGGAGCGGCTGCTCACCGAGCTGCCGGAGGCCATGGTCCCGGCCGCCTACGTCACCGTCGACGCCGTGCCCGTGGACCCGCACGGCAAGGTCGACCGGCGGCAACTGCCGGCGCCGGACGCGAAGTCCTACGCCCGGGGACGCTACGAGCGGCCCAACGGCCCGGTGGAGTCGGCGATGGCCGGTGTCTGGTCGTGGGTGCTCGACCTCGACCGGGTCAGCGTCACCGAGAGCTTCTTCGACCTGGGCGGCGACTCGATGACGGCCGTGACCCTGGTCGGGTCGCTGCGCGCCGCCGGCCACGACGTCACCGTGCGGGACATCTTCGCGCACCGCACGATCCGCCGCCTGGTCACCGCCCTCGCCGAGGCCGACACCGCCAAGGAGGGGGCCTTTCGCCCCGTCGAGCCGTACGCGCTGATCGACGTCGCCGACCGGGCCGCCCTGCCGGCCGGGCTGGTCGACGCGTACCCGGCGACGCAGGCGCAGGTCGGCATGGCCGTGGAGATCCAGAAGGACCCGGAGAGGTCGCTGTACCACGTCGTGCAGTCGATCCGGGTCGACGACGGGCGCCCGTTCGACGCCGACGCGCTGCGGGCGACGGTCGACGCGCTGGTCGCCCGGCACGAGACGCTGCGCACCTCGGTCGACCTGACCGGCTACTCGGTGCCGATGCAGCTGGTGCGCGCGAGCGTCGCCGTGCCGGTCGCCGTGCACCCGGCCGCGGGTCACTCCGAGCACCTGGCCGCCGAGCGGCGTACCCCCTTCGACCTGGACTCGGACGCCCCGCTGCTGCGGGTCGCCGCGCACGCCGACGGCGCCGGGGCCTGGTGGCTGACCATCGCGGTGAGCCACCTGGTCACCGGCGGCTGGGACCTCAACGCCCTGCTCGCCGAGCTGCTCGGCGAGTACGCCCGGCGCAGCCACGGCGAGGCGCCGAAGCAGGACGAGCCGCCCGCCGTCCGGTACGCCGACCACGTCGCCGGCGAGCTGGCGGCGCTGCGCTCGCCGGAGACCGCCGCGCACTGGCGGGCGGTGGTGACCGGCCGGCCGAAGCTGACGCTGCCCGACTCCTTCGGCGACCGGTCCGGCGCGACGGTCTGCCGGTACACCGTGGACGTGCACGACCTGGACGCCGCCCTGCGCCGCCTCGCCAGCGACACCGGCACCTCGGTCAAGGCGGTGCTGCACGCCGCGCACCTGAAGGTGATGAGCCAGCTCACCACCGAGCCCGCGTTCTACACCGGCCTGGTGTGCGACGCGCGCCCCGAGGTGCGGGGCGCGGAGCGGGTGCACGGCATGTACATCAACGTGCTGCCGTTCCCGCACGCCCGGAGCGCGGGCACCTGGCGGGAGCTGGTGCGGTCGGTCTTCGACCGCGAGGTGGAGCTGTGGCCGCACCGGCGCTACCCGCTGCCGGCCGTGGCGCGGCTGGCCGACGCCGGGTCCCGCCCGATCGACGTCGTCTTCGGCTACGTGGAGACCCGGCACGACGGCGGCGGCACGGCCGGGACGCCCGACGGCGCCGCCACCGACCTCGTCGAGGTCGGTGGGCCCGGGGCCACCGAGTTCGGCCTGTCGGTCGGGGCGGGCGGCGGGACCATCCGCCTGGTCAGCGACAGCCGGAGCGCCGACCCGGCCGCCCTGGTGCGGATCGGGGCGATGTTCCGCGAGGTGCTGACGGCCATGGCGGCCGACCCGGACGGGGACGCGACGGCGCCCCGCCTGCCGGCGGGGGAGCGGGCGGAGCTCGCCCGGTTCACCCCGGGCCGCACGGTCGAGGTCGGCGGGTACGTGCCGGCGGCGTTCGAGGCGCAGGCCGCGCGGCGGCCGGACGCCGTGGCGATCACGGCCGAGGGCGTGTCGTTCTCGTACGGGCAGCTCAACGGCCGGGCGAACCGGTTGGCGCATCACCTGCGCGAGCTGGGGGTGGGGCCGGAGGTGCTGGTCGGGGTGTGTGCGCACCGGTCGGTGGAGCAGGTCGTGGGGATGCTGGCGGTGCACAAGGCGGGTGGGGTGTACCTGCCGTTGGATCCGTCGTACCCGGCGGAGCGGTTGGCGTTCATGCTCACCGACGCGGCGGCCCCGGTGCTGCTCACCACCGCCGAGCTGCGGGCGCAACTGCCGCCGGTCGACGCCACCGTGGTGCTGCTGGACGACCCGGACGCCTGGGCCGACCGGCCGCCGACCGACCCGGAGCCGCTCACCGACCCCGACAACGGCAGCGTCGTCATCTACACCTCCGGCTCCACCGGCCGGCCCAAGGGCTCCCTGCTGTCGCACCGGGCCCTGGTCAACCGCACCGACCACGTCGGCGCGCGGGTCTACCGGCTGGACGCCGACGCCGTCGTGCTCCAGAAGACCGAGATCGGCTTCGACGTCTCGCCGGCCGAGGTCTACGCGGCCCTGTCGGCGGGCGCCCGCATCGTGGTGGCCCGCCCCGGCGGGCACCGCGACCCCGCGTACCTGTGCGAGCTGATGACCCGCGAGGGCGTCAGCACCGTCCATTTCGTACCGTCGATGCTGCCGGCGCTGCTCGCCGAGGGGCTGGCCGGGTGCCGGTCGCTGCGCTCGGTGGCCGTCGGCGGTGAGGAGATCGCCGTCGACGTGGCGCGGGCGTTCCTGGCCGCGCTGCCCGGCTGCGAGCTGCACAACACGTACGGGCCCGCCGAGGCCACCGTCGACGTGAGCAGCTGGGCGTGCACCGTCGACGCCCTGGCCGGGCTGTCCCGGGTGCCGCTCGGCACGCCCCACCCCAACCTGCGGCTGTACGTCCTCGACCAGCGGCTGGACCTCGTGCCGCTGGGCGTGCCCGGCGAGCTGTGCGTCGGCGGGGCGGGGCTGGCCCGGGGCTACCTGGGTCGGCCGGGGCTGACCGCCGAGAGGTTCGTGCCGGACCCGTACGGCCCGCCCGGGTCGCGGCTCTACCGCACCGGGGACGCGGCGGCGTGGCGGCCCGACGGCACCGTCGACTTCCTCGGCCGGCTCGACTCGCAGGTCAAGCTGCACGGCGTACGCATCGAACTGGGCGAGATCGAGACGGCCCTGCGGGCCTGCCCCGGCGTGGCCGACGCGGTCGCCGCCGTCCGCGAGCACGACGGCCGGCGCACCCTCGTCGGGTACGTGCTGCCGACCCCCGGCGACGCACCTGAACCGGTCCGGCTGCGGGAGCGGCTGCTCGCCGCACTGCCCGAGGCGATGGTGCCGGCCGCGTACGTCACCCTCGACGCGATCCCGAAGGACCCGAACGGCAAGGTCGACCGGCGGCAGCTCCCCGCCCCCGACACCGGCGCGTACGCCACCGGGGCCTACCAGGCGCCGACCGGCGACGTGGAGGAGGAGATCGCCGGGATCTGGGCGCGGGTGCTCGGCGTCGCCCGCGTCGGCGTCACCGACAGCTTCTTCGACCTCGGCGGCGACTCGATGCTCGCGGTGACCCTGGTCGGCACGCTGCGCGCCGCCGGGCACCGCACCAGCGTGCGGGACGTCTTCGCGCACCGCACCGTCCGCCGGCTGGCCGCCGCGCTGGGCGACGCCGACACCGACGAGTTCCGCCCGGTCGCGCCGTACGCGCTGATCGGCGCCGCCGACCGGGCCCGGCTGCCCGGCGGGCTGGTCGACGCCTACCCGGCGTCGCGCACCCAGCTCGGCATGCTGGTGGAGTCGGCCGTCAGCGGCGACCGCGCGGTCTACCACAGCGTGCTGGCCCACCAGGTCCGCGACGGGCGGCCGTTCGACGCCGAGGCGCTACGCGGCGCGGTGCGGGCGGTGGTGGCCCGGCACGAGATCCTGCGTACGTCGTTCGATTTGGTCGGCTACTCGACGCCGATGCAGCTCGTGCACGCCCACGCCGAGCCCGACGTGCGCGTCGAGGACGGCCGGGGCGTGCCGGCGCAGCGGCACGCCGCGCTCTTCGCGGAGTTCATCGCCGCCGAGCGGGCCCGCCCGTTCGACGTCTCCACCGCGCCGCTGCTGCGCGTCACGGCGCACCTGGACAGCGACGAGAGCTGGTGGTTCACGTTCACCATCAGCCACGTCGTCACCGAGGGCTGGAGCAGCGCGCGACTGGTCGCCGAGGTGCTCGACGCGTACGCCGAGCTGGTCGACGGCCGCACCCCGCGCCCGGTGCCGTCGCCGGCGGTGCGCTACGCCGACTTCATCGCCGCCGAGCTCGCCGCGCTGGAGTCGAGCGCCCACCGGGAGCACTGGCGGTCGGTGTGGGACGGGCGCGCCCCGTTCACCCTGCCCGCCGGCTGGGGCGAGCCGGACGCGCCCGACGCCACGGTCGACGCCACGGTGGACTTCACCGACCTGGACGAGGCGCTGCGGGCCCTGGCCCGCGACACCGACGTGTCGGTGAAGGCGGTGCTGCACGCCGCGCACCTGAAGGTGCTCGCCCAGCTCACCGGCGAGCCGGGCTTCCACGCCGGCCTCGTCTGCGACGCCCGGCCCGAGGTGCTCGGCGCCGACGAGGTGCAGGGCATGTACCTCAACACGGTGCCGTTCGCGTACGACCGTTCCGCCCGCACCTGGCGGGACCTCGTCACCGCCGTGTTCGACACGGAGGTCGCGCTCTGGCCGCACCGGCGCTTCCCGCTGGCCGAGATGCAACGCGAGGCCGGCCACCGCCTGCTGCACGTCCTGTTCAACTACCAGGACTTCAGCCGCGCGACGCACGGCGGCGACGGGACCGGGCCGGTGGTCACCGGCAGCGCCGGCGAGGGCGCCACCGAGTTCGACCTGTCCTGCTTCGCGCAGCGGGGCCGCTACGCGCTCTCCGCCCGGGCTTGCCTGGTCAGCCAGGCCAACCTGGACCGGATCGCCGGCATGTACCGGGCGGTGCTGGAGGCGATGGTCGCCGACCCCGACGGCGACTGCCAGGCCGTCTGCGTGCCCGGGGGCGAGCGGGACCGCCTGCTCGGCGTCACCGAACCGGGCGCGGAGGAAGCGGTCACCGGCACCGTGGTCGAGCTGTTCCAGGCCCAGTTGGCCCGCGACCCGCAGGCCGTGGCGGTGGTGGCCGGCGCCGTCGAGCTGACGTACGCCCAGGTCGACGCCGCCGCGAACCGGCTGGCGCACCACCTGCGCGCGGCCGGGGCCGGCCGGGAGACCGTCGTCGGGGTCTGCCTCGACCGGGACGCCGACCTGGTGCCCGCGCTGCTCGGCGTGCTGAAGGCGGGGGCCGCGTACCTGCCGCTGGACCCCGCCCAGCCCGCCGAGCGGATCGGCCACATGCTGGCCGACGCCGGGGTGCGGACCGTGGTGACCACCTCCGCGCAGGCGGAGCTGCTCGCCGGCTTCGACGGGCGACGGGTGCTGCTGGACGCCGGCGACCTGGCCGGGCAGCCGGAGACCGATCCGGGCGTCGCCCGCGACCCGGACGACCTGCTCTACGTCATCTACACCTCCGGCTCCACCGGCCGACCCAAGGGCGTCTGCGTGAGCGACGCCAACGTGCTGCGCCTGCTCGACGCCGCGCAGGAGCACTACGCGGTGGACGAGACCGACGTGTGGGCGCTGTTCCACTCGTACGCCTTCGACGTCTCCGTCTGGGAGCTGTGGGGGGCGCTGCTGCACGGCAGCCGACTGGTGCTGGTGCCCCGCGAGGTGGCCCGGGTGCCGCAGGACCTGCTGGACCTGCTGGTGAGCCAGCGCGTCACCATGCTGGCGCAGACCCCGACGGCGCTGCGCGGGCTGGTCCGGCTGGCCGCCGAGGACGCCCCGGGGATCCGGGACCTGTCGCTGCGCGCGGTGGTCGTCGCGGGGGAGAAGCTCGACTTCGCCGACCTCGCGCCGTGGGCCGCCCGCCTCGGCCTGGCCCGCACCGCCCTGGTCAACATGTACGGGATCACCGAGACCACCGTCTACTCCACCTACCACCGGATCACCCGCGCCGATCTCGCGCCCGGGGTGGGCAGCCGGATCGGCCGGCCGCTGTCCGGCGTGCGGATGTACGTGCTCGACCAGTACGGCCACCCGGCTCCCATCGGGGTGCCCGGCGAGGTGTACCTGGCCGGGCACGGGGTGGCCCGCGGCTACCTCAACCAGCCCGAGCTGACCGCCCGGCGCTTCCTGCCCGACCCGTACGGCCCGCCCGGCAGCCGGATGTACCGCACCGGCGACCTGGCCACCCGGCTGCCCGACGGCAGCGTGGAGTTCCTCGGCCGCCTCGACGACCAGGTGAAGCTGCGGGGCTACCGGATCGAGCCGGGCGAGATCGAGGCGGCGCTGACCGCGCTGCCCGGCGTCGCGGAGGCGGTCGTCGTGCTCCGCGCCGACGATCCGGCCGACCCCCGGCTGACCGCGTACCTGGTGGCCGGCGACGGGCCCGCGCCGGAGGTCGCCTCGCTGCGTGCCGCGCTGGCGCGCGCCCTGCCGGAGTACATGGTCCCGTCGGCGTTCGTGCTGCTCGACCAGCTGCCGCGCAACAACAGCGGCAAGCTGGACCGGCGGGCGCTGCCCGCGCCCACCGGCGTGGCGCTGCCGGGCCGGGACTTCGTGGCCCCGGCGGGGCCGCTGGAGGAGCGGGTGGCCGCCGTCTGGGCCGAGGTGCTGGGCCTGCCGGCGGTCGGCGTCGCCGACGGCTTCTTCGACCTCGGCGGGCACTCCATCACGGCGCTGGTGCTGGCCGGCACGATGCGCGCCGCCGGGCTGGACGTGACGGTCGCGGACATCTTCCGGCACCCGACCGTACGGGCGCTCTGCGAGGTGCTGGCGAGCCGGGACGCGCCGGCGCCGACCGAACGCCCCGTCGAGCCCTTCGAGCTGGTCGCCCCCGCCGACCTGCCGCTGCTGCCGGCCGGGCTGGACGACGCGTACCCGCTGTCGCGGGTGCAGCTGGGGATGCTGCTGGAGATGCTGGCCGACAACGGCCAGAACCACTACCACAACGTCGCCTCGTTCCTCGTCCCCGACGACGAGCCGTTCGACCTGGCGACGCTGCGGGCCGCCGTCGACGAGGTGGTGGCCCGCCACGACGTGCTGCGTACCTCGGTGGACACGACCGGCTACTCGGTGCCCATGCAGCTCGTGCACCGCACGGTGGACGTCCCGATCGGCACGCGGGACCTGCGCGGGCTGGCCGAGGCGGACCGGGTGGCCCGGGTGCGCCGGCTCGTCGGCGAGGAGTACCAGGAGCTGTTCGACGTCGAGCGGGCGCCGCTGCTGCGGTTCACCGTGTGCCTGGAGACCGACCGGAGCTGGCGGCTGGTGCTCACCATCTGCCACGTGATCATCGAGGGCTGGAGCCTGCACGCCCTGGTGATGGAGATCCTGGACCGCTACCGCGCGCGGCGCGCGGGCGCCGGCCCCGACACCGACCACGCCCCGCCCGGGGTGCGGTTCGCCGACTTCGTCGCCGGCGAGCTGCGCGCCCTGGCCTCGGAGACCGACCGGCGGTACTGGCAGGACGTCATCGAGCGGCACCCGAGGTTCCGGCTCCCCGCCGCGTGGGCGCCGACCGCGCCGGCCGGGCGGGAGCCGTACACCGAGGTGGTGTCCTACGCGGACCTGGAGCCGCGGCTGCGGGCCCTGGCCTCGGCGGCCAGGGTGTCGCTCAAGGCGGTGCTGCACGCCGCGCACCTGAAGGTGCTCAGCCAGCTCACCGACGAGCCGACCTTCTACAGCGGACTGGTCTGCAACACCCGCCCCGACGTGGTGGGCAGCGAGCGGGTCTACGCCATGTCGCTGAACACCCTGCCGTTCCCGCACGACCGGCGGGCGGCGAGCTGGCGGGACCTCGTGCAGCGGGTGCACGCCCGCGAGGCCGACCTGTGGCCGCACCGGCGCTACCCGGCGCCGGCCATCCGTACCCCCGGCACCGGCGCGCGCCTCACCGACGTCTACTTCAGCTACCTCGACTTCACCGAGGTCGACGGCGGGCGCACCGCGCCCGTGGCGCGCATCGGCGCGAGCACCTCGGAGTTCGCGCTCGCCGTCGCGGCGGGCGCCGGCCGGATCGAGCTGAGCACCGACAGCCACGCCATGGGCCGGGCGGACGCGGCGCGGCTGGCCGGCATGTACCGGCTGGTGCTGGAGGCCATGGTGGCCGACCCCGACGGCGACCCCCGGCAGGCGTACCTGCCCGCCGGGGAACGGCACGACGTGCTGGTGGGCTGGAGCGCCTCGGCCGCCCCGGGCGGCACGGAGCTGGTGCCGCAGCGGGTGGCGGCGTGGGCCGCGGCGACGCCCGACGCGGCGGCCGTCGACGCCACGACGTACGCGGAGCTGGACGCGGCGGCCAACCGCATCGGCCACCACCTGCGGGGGACGGGGGTCGGCCCGGAGCGGGTCGTCGGGGTGCTGCTGGAGCGGGGGGTCGACCTCGTCGCCGCCCTGCTCGGGGTGTGGCGGGCCGGCGGCGCGTACCTGCCGATCGACCCGGCGCACCCGGCCGAGCGGGTCGCCGCGATGCTCGCCGACGCCGGGGCGACGGTGGTGGTGACCTCGACCGGGCACGCCGACCGGTTCACCGGCGTGGAGCTGGTGCTGCTCGACCGCGACGCCGAGCGGATCGCCGCGCTGCCCGCCGAGGCGCCGGCCGGCCCGCCCGACCCGGATCACCTCGCGTACGTCATCTTCACCTCCGGCTCCACCGGCCGGCCGAACGGGGTGCAGATCAGCCACCGCAGCCTCGCCAACTACCTCGGCTGGGTGGCGGGGGAGCTGGTCGCCGACCGCACCGGCGGCGCCGCGCTCTTCTCGTCGGTCGCGTACGACATGGTGGTGACCAGCATCTGGGCGCCGCTGGCCACCGGGCAGCGGCTGTGGCTGCTGCCGCCCGACGCCGGCCTCGACGAGCTGGGCCCGCGACTGGCCGAGGCCGGCCCGTTCAGCTTCGTCAAGCTGACCCCCGGCCATCTCGACCTGCTGACCCGCCAGCTCGACGCGGCGCAGGCGGCGGCCCTGACCCCGCTGCTGGTGCTGGGCGGCGAGGCGCTGACCCGGCAGGTCTGCGACCGCTGGCACGCCCTCGCGCCGGACACCGTGCTGCTCAACGAGTACGGGCCGACGGAGGCGACCGTGGCGGTCAGCCGGTACCCGGTCACCGGGCCGCTGGCGGGCGACGTGGCCCCGATCGGCCGGCCGCTGGGCGGGATGCGCACGTACGTCCTCGACGCCGACCTGCAACCGGTGCCGGTGGGCGTCATCGGCCACGTCCACCTCGGCGGCCCCGGTCTCGCCCGCGGCTACGCCGGCCGGCCGGAGCTGACCGCCGACCGGTTCGTGCCCGACCCGTTCGACGCGCACGGCGGGCGGCTGTACCGCACCGGCGACCTCGGCCGCTGGCTGCCCGACGGGCAGCTCGACCTGCTCGGCCGGGTCGACGACCAGGTCAAGATCCGCGGCCACCGCGTGGAGCCCGGCGAGGTCCAGGCGGTGCTGGCCGCGCATCCGGGCGTACGGGACGCGGTGGTGACCGTCGACCCGACGGGCGCCGGCGGGCCCCGGCTGGTGGCCTACCACGTCGGCGACGCGCCGGACCTGGCCGCGCACTGCGCCCGGTGGTTGCCCAGCCAGCTGGTCCCGAGCGTCTTCGTCCCGGTGCCGGCCATCCCGCTCAACGCCAACGGCAAGGTCGACCGCCGGGCGCTGCCCCCGGTGGGCCCGGCCTCGGCGGCCGGGCACACCCCGCCCCACCCTGGGCTGGAGGAGCTGATCGCCGACATCTGGGCCCGGGTCCTGGAGATCGACCGGGTGGGCCGGCACGACCGGTTCTTCGCCCTCGGCGGGCACTCGCTGCTGGTGGTGCCGGTGGTCACGGCGGCCCGGCAGGCGGGCGTCGCGCTGACGCTGCGGGCGGCGATGGCCGACCGGACCCTGGCCGAGCTGGCCGCCTCGCTCGCCCCGGGCGCGCCGGCGACGGCCGAGCCGACCTCACGCTCCGGCGCGGCGCGGGCCGCCGCGGCGCTGCCGCCCGTCGAGCCGCTGCTCGCCGCCCACCGGGTGCCCGGCGCGTCGCTGGCCCTGCTCGCCGACGGCGAACTGGTGGAGGTCCGCGCCCTCGGGCACCGCACGGCCGGCGGCGACGTTCCGGTGACCCCGGCGACCGTGTTCCAGGTCGGCTCGGTGAGCAAGCTCGTCACCGCGGTCGGCGCGCTGGTCCTGGTCGGGCGGGGACAGCTCCACCTCGACACCGACGTCAACGCCTACCTGAAGGGCTGGCAGCTGCCCGCCGACCGACCGGTGAGCCTGCGGCAGCTGCTCTGCCACGTCGCCGGGCTCACCCCGACGGGCAGCACCGGGCATCCGCGCGGCGGCCCCGTACCGACCCTGTCGGACGTGCTGCGCGGCCGGGGCGTGCCCACCGGCCCGGTCCGGGCGCTCGACGCGCCCGATGAGGTCGCGGTGGAACGCAACAGCCACTTCGTGGTGGTGCAGCAGCTCATGGAGGACGTCACCGCGACGCCCTTCGCCGACCTGATGGCCGAGCTGGTGTTCGGGCCGGCGGGGATGACCGGCAGCAGCTTCGACCAGAGCTTCCCCGAGACGTCGGGCCGGCCGGTGGCCGGGGGGCACGACGAGCGGGGCGAGCCGCTGCCGGGCGGCTGGCAGGTGCGTACGGACCTGGCGGCCGCCGGTCTGTGGAGCACCGCGACCGACCTGGCCCAGCTCGTACGCGAGATCCACGTCGCGTACCGGGGTGGCCCGGCCCTGCTGAGCCAGGAGCTGGCCGTGGCGCAGCTGACCGCCGGACCGGGCGGGATCTTCGGGCTCGGCTGCATGGTGGACCGCGTCGAGGGGCCCGCCGGAGCGCGGGTGGAGTTCACCCACCGGGGCCGCGTCGCCGGCTACCACGCGCTCACCGCCGGCCGGGTGCCCGACGGCTCCGGGCTGGTGCTGCTGACCAACGGCGACCAGGGGCACGAGGTCGTGTCGCTGCTGGCGTCCGACACCGCACTGACGGAGGAGATGTGATGACGACCGTGACGAGCGTCCCCGCGACGGTCACCGATGCGCCGGTGCGGCACCTGGTGTCGGTCCGCGACCTGACCGACGACGACCTCTACTCGATCGTCGCGCGGGGGGCGAGGTTCGCCGCCGGCGAGTCCGCCGACTCGCTGGCCGACCGGGTGGTCGGCACGTACTTCGTGAAGACGTCGACCCGGACGCGGACCGCGTTCACCGTCGCCGCGCTGCGGCTCGGGGCGAAGACCATCCAGTACGGGCCGGACGACCTCCAGGTCAACACGGGGGAGTCCAGCGCGGACACCGGGCGGGTGCTGTCGGGCATGCTCGACGTGCTGGTGGCGCGGACCGCCGCCGACCCGCAGGAGATGCGCGACTGGTCGCGGCAGCACCGGATGGCGGTGGTCAACGCGATGAGCGCCGAGGAGCACCCCACGCAGGCGCTGGCCGACCTGACCACCCTGCTGCGGCGCTTCGGCCGCATCGAGCACCTGCGGCTGCTCTACCTGGGCGAGGCGAACAACACCGCGACGGCCCTGGCCCTGGCGCTGACCCGCTTCCCCGGCGTCGAGCTGGAACTGCGCACCCCGGCGGGGTACGGGCTGCCGGCCCCGATCGCGGCGCTCGCCCGGGAGCAGGCGCAGCGGTGCGGCGCCCACCTCGTCGAACGGCACCACATGGACGACCTGCCGGGCGACCTGGACGCCATCTACACCACCCGCTGGCAGACCACCGGCACCAGCAAGCCCGACCCCGACTGGCGGACGCACTTCGCCCCGTTCCGGGTGGACCGGGAGCTGTGGCGGCGCAGCCCGCACGCGGTCTTCATGCACGACCTCCCGGCGCACCGGGGGGAGGAGGTGACCGCCGAGGTCCTCGACGGACCGGCCAGCATCGCCTTCCAGCAGGCGGAGAACAAGCTCTACAGCGCGATGGCCGTGCTCGACTGGTGTCGGGCCACCCCCGTCGGGCATCCGTCGTGAGCGCGGTCGGGCACCCGGCGGCCACGTCCCGGCAGCCGGGCCGCCTGACCGGCAACCGCGACTTCCTGCTGCTCTGGGTCGGCTCCGGGGTCTCGGCGCTGGGCTCCCGGGCCACGTCGATCAGCTACACCCTGCTGGTCTTCTGGTCCACCGGCTCGGCCACCGCCGCCAGCCTGGTCACCTTCGCCGCGCTGCTGCCCAACCTGGTCACCCAGCTGCCGGCCGGCGCGTTGGTCGACCGCTGGGACCGCCGCCGCACCATGGTGCTCTGCAACGCCGGGCGGATCGTCGCGATCGGCAGCGTCGCGGTCGCGGTCGCCCGCGACGCGGTGTGGCTGCCGCACCTGATGGCGGTCGCGTTCGTGGAGGCCAGCCTGGGCATCTGCTACGCCCTGGCCGAGCGCGCCGCGGTGTTCAACGTGGTCCCGGCCGAGCGCTACGGCGCCGCCACGGCGGCCAACGAGTCACGGGCCAACGCGGCCAGCATCCTCGGCCAGCCGGCCGGCACCCTGCTGTACGCGCTGACCCGCTGGGCGCCGTTCGGCTTCGCCGTGCTGATGCACCTGGTCTCCATGGTCACCCTGCTGTTCGTCCGGCGGGACCTCCAGGCGCCGAAGGCACGCGCGGAGGAGCCCGGCGGGCTGCTGGCCCGGATGCGCGAGGGCTTCGCCTTCGTCTGGGGTCAGCTCTACCTGCGCCGCGCCCTCGGCCTCTTCGCGGCCAGCAACATCCTGTTCCAGGTACTCGGGCTGGGGCTCGTGGTGATCGTCAAGGCCCGGGGCGGCTCGCCACCCACGGTCGGCATGCTGCTGGTGGTGAACAGCGTGCTCGGCATGGCCGGCGCGATGACCAGCAACTTCTACCTGAGCCGCTGGGGGATCCGGCGGATCATCATGGGGGTCAACATCGCCTGGGCGGTGCTGATGCCGCTCATCGGGCTGGCCCCGGACCTGGTCGTCCTCGGCGCGATCTTCGCGCTGATCCACTATGGCGCCGGGATCAGCAACGTGGCCGGGATGCTGTACGTCCTCCAGTCCGCGCCCGACCACCTGCGCGGGCGGGCCGGCTCGATCGTCATGCTGCTCAGCTCGGGGGCCAACTCCCTCGGGGCGCTGTTCGCGGGCTTCCTGCTCGACTCGACGGACATCACCACGGCCATGCTGATCGTGGGTGGGGCGATGGGGGTGATCGCGGTGCTCGCGGTGCTCGGCTTCGGCGGTCGGGCCCGGGCCGAGGCGGAACGGGCCGAGGCCGCCGAGCGGGAGCGCGCGGAGGCCGAGCGGGAGCGGGCCGAGGCTGCCGAGGGGGAGCGCTCGGAGGCCGCCGAGCGGGCCGGGTCGCAGCGGGTGGAGGTCGAGGCCGAGCGGGTCGGGCCGGAGCCGGCGGACGCCGGGTCACCCGGGTCGCGGCCGGTGGTGGGACGGGGCGCCGGTCGGGCGGGCCGCGCGGCCCGGGACGGTGGCGATATGGACGGAATATAGCGGAGCGGCAGAGCCTGGGAGGGATCGCACGGCTTGGGACGGTGAGGAGCCCCGGAATGAACGAGCACGCGAGCTGGAAACCGTTGGAGATCACCCCGGAGAGCGCCGGCTGCGCGCCGAGCGCCGAGGGCCTGGTCGACCACCTGCGCGAGCTGGACCTGGCGCAGGTGCTCACCGCGGAGAAGGCGCTCGTCTTCCGTGGCTTCGGGGTGCGGCCGGAGACCCTGGACCCGGTGATGGACCTGCTGCTGCCGAGGCGACTGGCGTACGTGCACGGCAACTCGCCGCGCACCAAGGTGGGCCGCAACGTCTACACGTCCACCGAGTACCCGGCCCGCTACACCATCTCGATGCACAACGAACTGTCGTACGCCGCCCGGTGGCCGGCCCGGCTGCTCTTCTTCTGCCAGATCGCGGCGGAGACCGGCGGCGCCACCCCGGTCGTCGACGCCGAGCTGTGGCTCGACTCGCTGGATGCGCAGCTGCGTGCGGACTTCGCCGGCGGCCTGCGCTACCAGCAGAACCTGCACGACGGGATGGGGCTGGGCAAGAGCTGGCGGGAGACGTTCGAGACCGACAGCCGCGACGAGGTCGAGGAGTTCCTCGCCGGCGCCGGCGCGACGTGGGAGTGGACCGCCGACGGGCTGCGGGTGACCCAGCTCCGGCCGGCCACGCTGCGGCACCCGGTCACCGGGGCGGAGGTGTGGTTCAACCAGGCGGACCAGTGGCACCCGGCCGGCCTGGACGACGACATCGCCCGGGTGATGACGCAGGTGATGGGGCCGGACGAGCTGCCCCAGTCGGTGACCTTCGCCGACGGCTCCCCGATCCCCGACGAGTACGTCACCCAGATCCGCGACCGGGGCCTGGAGGCCGCGGTCGACGTCGACTGGCGGGTCGGCGACCTGCTGCTGATCGACAACGTGCTCACCGCGCACGGCCGGCGCCCGTACACGGGCGACCGCCGGGTGCTGGTGGCCATGTCGGACTGACCGGCGCGACCGAGGATGGTGCCCGAGATGTCCCTGCGTCAGCCGTCCGGCGGCGATCCGTGGCTGCGGGTGTTCCGGGGCGGCGCGCACGCGGAGCTGCGGCTGGTGTGCCTGCCGCACGCCGGGGGCTCCGCCGGTTTCTTCCAGCCCTGGGCGGCCCGGCTGCCGGACTCCGTCGACCTGCTCGCCGTGCGCTACCCGGGCCGGCAGGACCGGCTCGGTGAGCCGTGCGTCGACCGGATGGACGTGCTCGCCGACCGGGTCACCGAATCGCTCACCGGGTACCTGGACCGTCCCCTCGCCCTGTTCGGCCACAGCATGGGCGCCTCGGTCGCCTACGAGGTGGCCGCCCGGCTGGAGGACCGGCTCGGCGTCGTGCCGAGCATCCTGTTCGTCTCCGGGCACGGCGCCCCGCACGTCACCCGCATCGACCAGCACCCCGACCACCTCGACGACGAGGAGTTCCTCGGCCGCATCGCCGCGCTGGGCGAGGTGGACGCGCTGGTCTTCCGCTCGCCGAAGCTGCGGGAACTGGTCGTACCGGCGCTTCGGGCGGACCTGCGGTTGATCCACGACCACCTGCCGCGCGAGCCGCGGACGGTGTCGGCGCCGATCACCGCGTACCTCGGCACCGGGGACCCGGCCTGCGACCGGGAGTCGGTCTCCGCCTGGGCGGAGCTGACCACCGGCGGCTTCCGGCTGCGGGCGTTCCCCGGCGACCACTTCTATCTCGTGCCGGCGCGCGCGGAGCTGCTCGCGGACCTCTGCGCGCAGCTCGTCGACCGGCCGACCGCACCCCGTGCCGTGGCATCCCTGGCCGCGCACCTGACCTGACCGGCACCGCCGGACGCACCGTGGAGGGCGCATCGTGACCGCACCGGACGTCGAGGCGGCGCCGCAGCCGCTCGTGGACGTGGACCAGGAACGCCACGCGCGGTTCCGTACCTCCTTCGAGGCGGTGACCGACTTCGGGCGGCGGCTGCTGGCGGCCCGGCTGGCCGCCGCGGGCGTGCTGCCCGCCGCCGGCAGCACCGCCGGGCGGGACGAGATCCTGGCCCGGCTGGCGGTGGCGGCCGGCTACCAGCGGCTCGGTGACGCCCTGCTGGACCTGCTGGAACGCGCCGACCTGCTGCGCCGGCAGGGCGACCGGCTCGCCGTGACGCACCGGGTCGTCGAGGCGGCCGGGCTCGCCGAGGACGACGCGGTCGACGCGGCGGCGACGGCGTTGCGCCGGGAGCACCCGGAGGCCGCCGGGTACGTGCCCCTGCTGGTCGCCTGCCAGACGCAGCTCGTAGGGGTCGTGCGGGGTGACCGGCCGGCGAACGAGGTGCTCTTCCCGGGCGGCTCGGCCGAGCTGGTCTCCGCGATCTACCGGGACAACGTCCAGCTCGACTTCCACAACCGGCTCTGCGCCGCGCTCGTGCAGCAGCACGTCCGGCAGTTCCTCCGGCGCTATCCGCGCTCCTTCGCCCAGGTCATGGAGGTGGGCGCGGGGACCGGCGGCACCAGTGGGCCGGTGCTGGACGCCCTCGCGGACCGGGCGGAGCGGCTGCGGTACTCCTACACCGACGTGGGGCCCGCGTTCCTGCGGCTGGGGCGGCAGCGCTTCGGCGCCGACCGACCGTACGTCGACTTCGCCCGCTACAACGTGGAGGGTGCGCCCGAGGACCAGGGCTTCGAGCCCGGCTCGATGCAGGTGGTCCTGGCCAGCAACGTCCTGCACGCCACGCTGCGGATCTCCGCCGCGCTGCGGCACTGCCACGCGCTGCTCAAGCCGGGCGGCGTCCTGGTGGTCAACGAGATGACCAGCCGCCTCGACTACAACACGCTGACCTTCGGCCTGGCCGAGGGGTGGTGGCGGCACGCGGACGACGAGCCGAGGGTGCCGGCGTCGCCGTTGCTCGACGTGACGGGGTGGCGGGCCGCGCTGGACCGGGCGGGCTTCGTCGACGTACAGGCGCACTCCGTGCCCGGCCTCGCCGACGGCGAGCAGGTGCAGACGGTGTTCGTGGCGACCGCCACGGGCGCCTGCCGGGCGTCCGGCTGACGCTCCGCCCCGTCCGCGCCCGCCCTTGACCGGGGTCGCGTCCGCCGTGCCGCCCGCCGCGGCCGGGACCCCGGTGGCGCCCTGCGCGACCCCTGCTGGGCGCCGGTGTCGGCACGTAAACCCGGTAGGTCTTTACCGGCACCCCTAAAAGTTCCGGCAGGATCTTTCATTCCTAAATATTCGGTGGTATCAATCTCGCACTCGATCCCTCTACCCCCGGAGTGCGACGTGCGGAGAACCCGTCTCGTTTCCCTCGCCCTGAGCCTGGCCACGGCTCTCGGCGTCAGCCTCACCATGGCAGCCCCCGCCCAGGCCGCCGCCACCGACCGTTACGTGGCGCTCGGTGACTCGTACGCCTCGGGCGTGGGCGCCGGCAGCTACACCAGCGAGAGCGGCTCCTGCCAGCGCAGCACCAACGCCTACCCGGCGCTGTACGCGGCCAACATCAAGCCCGCGTCGTACCGCTCGGTCGCCTGCTCCGGTGCCACCACCACCAGCGTGATCAACACGCAGCTCTCGGCGCTCAGCTCCACCACCACGCTGGTCAGCGTCACGGTCGGCGGCAACGACGTCGGGTTCGCCAGCATCATGTCCACCTGCGTGCTCCAGGGCACCACCCAGTGCGTGGCCGCCGTGCAGGCCGCCGAGGACAAGGCCCGTGCCCAGCTGCCCGGCCTGCTGCGCAACGTCTACAACGGCATCAAGACCCGGGCCCCCAACGCCCGCGTGGTGGTCGTCGGCTACCCGGTCTTCTACCAGCTCGGCACGGTCTGCGTCGGCCTGAGCGCCACCTCGCGGGCGAAGATCAACGAGGGCATCAACCTGGTGGACGACATCACCCGCAGCGCCGCCGTCGCCGCCGGCTTCAAGTTCGCCGACGTGCGTGCGCAGTTCGTCGGGCACCAGCTGTGCAGCTACGGCGACAAGTGGCTGCACGCCCTCAACTTCGCCACCCTGGGCGTCTCGTACCACCCGACCGCGGCCGGCCAGTCCGGCGGCTACTACCCGGTCTTCCGCTCCGTCGCGGGCTGACCGTCGCGTTCTCCGTCCGGGCGGGGCCGGTCCCGCCCCCCTCGGGGCCGGGACCGCCCGGGCGGGAGGACGGGGCACGGACGCCCGCGTGGCGACCGTGCCCCGTCCGACCATCCGCGTCGCGACGCGGGACGGGACCCTACGACCCTTTGCCGGTGTCGGCGATGTCCGCCCGGTCGATGGCGGCGCCGCCGGACTCGGAGACGCAGAAGATCCCCCGGCCGCCGCCGCGCGCCCGGACGGTGCCCACCCGGACGTTCGTCGGGTAGCCGGAGCCCACGCGCCCGTGGTCCGACCGCCACGGCGGCGCCGACGATCGCCAGTGCGGCCGTGACCACCAGGGCGAGTGATGAGCGCTTTCCCGGTGCGGCGTGAAGGACCGGGAGCCGCCGGTCGTGGTGCCGGGTACGCTCCCGACGGGCGGGTCGACGCCAGCACGGGCGGTCCGAGGGACCGCCGTCGCCGCCCCGGACGACGTGGTGAGGAGACCCTGTGACCGGCACCGGTACGATCGCCGTCCACGGCGACGACGGGTTGAACCCCGGCGCGGCGGTGTCGCCGCCGATCGTGCAGAGCGCCACCTTCAGCGCCGAGTCGGACGAGCAGTTCGCCGCCCTCGCCACCGAGACGCGGGGCCACGGCTTCTACACCCGCTACGGCAACCCGAACCACGCGCAGGTCGCCGCCGTGGTCGCCGAGCTGGAGGGCGTGCAGGCGGGCATGGTCACCGCCTCCGGCATGGGCGCGATCAGCACGATCGCCCTGGCCCTGCTCTCCGCCGGGGACCACGTCGTCGTGCAGCGCAGCACGTACGGCGGCACGACGTCCCTGGTCACCGGTCTGCTGGCCCGGTTCGGGGTGGCCTTCACCCAGGTGGACCAGACCGACACCGAGGCGTTCGCGCGGGCGCTGCGCCCGCAGACCCGGCTGGTCCTCGTGGAGACCCCGAGCAACCCCCTGCTCGAACTGACCGACCTGGCGGCGGTCATCGAGCTGGCGCACGCCAACGACGCGCTGGTGGCCGTCGACAACACCTTCGCCACCCCGGTCAACCAGCGGCCGGCGGACTTCGGCGCCGACCTGGTGTGGCACAGCGGGACGAAGTACCTCGGCGGGCACTCCGACCTCTCCGCGGGGGTGATCGTCGGCTCCGCCGACCTGGTCGACCGGGTCTGGCAGACCGCCATCGTCACCGGCAGCACGCTCGGCCCGATCGACGCCTGGCTGCTGCTGCGCGGCATCCGCACGCTGTCGCTGCGCGTGGAGCGGCACAACGCCAACGCGCTGGCCCTGGCCCGGGCGGTCGAGGGCCACCCGGCCGTGCGGCGGGTGCGCTACCCGGGGCTGCCGACGCATCCCCAGCACGAGCTGGCCGGGCGGCAGATGACGGGCTTCGGCGGCGTGCTCGGTGTGGAGTTGCGCGACGGGCGGGCGGCGGCGGCGCTGCTCGACGGGCTCCGCCTGGCCAAGCGGGCGGCCAGCCTGGGCAGCGTCAGCACCCTCGTGGTGCACCCGCGCTCGATGTGGGCCGGGATCGTGGACGCCGAGCAGTTGGCCGCCGCCGGCATCGCCGAGGGCCTCGTGCGGGTCTCCACCGGCATCGAGGACACCGCGGACCTCGTCGCCGACTTCCTGGCGGCCCTCGACGCGGCGGACCGGCTGCGGTAGCGCGCGCCCGGCCGCCGTGGCGCGCCGGCCGGGGTGGCGCGCGGCGTGCGGGCGCGGTCCAGCCGGGGCGGCCCCGGCCGGCCGCGTCGCTCAGCGGTCCGGGCTGCCGGCCGGCGCCATCACGCGCAGCGCGTTGGCGTCCAGGCCGATGCGGATGGGCGTACGGCCGCACAGCTCGCCGTCGACCTCGACGCGCGCCGGCCGGTCGGTCTCCAGCCACAACTCACCGACGGCGAGGAACGGCTCGTCGCCGACGGAGCGCCGGTGCCCGGTCGCCGCGTTGCGGGCGGTGTCGCGCACCAGGCCACGCCGGTCCGCGCCGCCGACCGGGTACGCGACCAGCAGCCGGTCGTCGGCGTCGGCGTCGGCGGCGATCGGGCGCCCGGCGTGGAAGCCGCCGTTGGCCACGTACACCTGGTGGGTGACGAACTCGTGCCGGGCGTCCCCGGCGCGCACGGTGACGCGCAGCGCGCGGTGCCGGGCCAGCAGCGCCAGGGCGGTGAGCGGGTACGCCAGCCGCCCGATGACCCGCTTCAGGCGCGGCGGCGTGCGGAGCATGATGTCGGCGGAGAGGCCGACGCCGACGTGGTTGGTGAACCGCATGTCGCCGGCGAGGCCGAGGTCGACGTCGATCACCGTGCCGTCGGCCAGCACGTCGACGGCACGGTCGAGTTCCAGCGGCACGCCGACGGTGCGCGCGAAGTTGTTGGTGGTGCCCAGCGGCAGCAGGCCGAGCGCCATGTCGCGGTGGGCGAGCAGCCGCGCGGCGGTGCTGAGGGTGCCGTCCCCGCCGCCGGCCACCAGCAGGTCCGGCCCGAGGTCGACGGCCGCGGCGAGGGCGCGTTCGAGCTGGCCGGGCTGCTCGACGGGGTGGTCGCCGAGCAGGTGGAAGCCGGCCGCCGTCAACCGCGCCCGGGCCTGCTCGTGCAGTTGGCGGCCCCGGCGGGAGTGGGCGTTGACGACGAGGGCGGCCCGCCGGTCCCGCCGGATGGCCGCGCCCAGTTCCTGCTTCGTCCGCATGGGCCCCGACCCTATCGGCATCCCGGGCGCCGACACGACGCCAGCAACTGCCGGCGGACCGTCGACGTGGGGCACCCGGGCGGGCCGGTGGACCGTGCCCGCCGGTGGGGCCGGCGCCGGTCGACGGCCTGACCACACGTGGTCGTCGGGGTGGTTGGCCGGGGGCGGGGTCGTACAGTCGCACCGGGCGGCCGAGCGGATCGGGGTGGCAGGTGGAGCTGGCGCGCGCGACCAACCGGGGCGTCCGGATGCGCAACCGGTCCGCCCTGCTGTCCAAGGTCCTCCTGGACGGCCCGCTCACCCGGCAGGACCTGGTCCGCGGCACCGGGTTGAGCCAGCCGGCGGTGAGCAACGTGGTCGGCGACCTGATCGACGAGGGGCTCGTCGTCGAGGCGGGCGCCGTCGGGTCCGACGGCGGCCGGCCCGGCATGATGCTGCGGGTCGCGCCGCGCTTCGCGTTCGTCGTCGGGGTGGACGTCGGGGAGACCCGGGTCCGGGTGGAGCTGTTCGACTTCGCCATGACCCCGCTCGCCGGCGTCGCGTACCCGCTCGCGTCGCGGCGGACGGAACCGGCGGAGGTGGCCGGGCACGTGCTGGCCGGGATCGACGCGGTCACCGCCCGGGCCGGGGTGGCCGCCGACGAGGTGCTCGGCGCCGGCATCGGCGTGTCCGGGGTGGTCGAGCAGGGCCGGGAGGCCGTGGTGCACGCCCAGTCGCTCGGCTGGGACCGGGTGCCGCTGGAGCGGCTGATCGCGGCGGGCACCGACCTGCCGCTGCACATCGACAACGGGGCCAAGACGCTCGGGCAGGCGGAGATGTGGTTCGGCGCCGGCCGGGGGGCCCGGCACGCCGTCTTCGCGCTGGTCGGTTCCGGGGTCGGCGCCGCGGTGGTGACCGACGGGGTGACGTACCGGGGCGCCTCCAGCAGCGCGGGGGAGTGGGGGCACACCACCCTGCTCTACGGCGGGCGGCCCTGCCGCTGCGGGGCCCGCGGCTGCCTGGAGGCGTACGTCGGCGCGTCGGCCGTCCTCGACCGTTACCGGGAGGCCCGGGGTGGTCGCCCGGTCCCGGGCGGGGACGAGGAGTCCCAGCTGGCGGCCCTCATCGACGCCGCCGACGACTCGGCCGCCGCCCGGCGCGTGCTGACCGAGACGGCGGAGTACCTCGGCGCCGGGGTGGCCAACCTGATCAACCTGTTCAATCCGGAACGGGTCGTGCTCGGGGGCTGGGCGGGCATGGCCCTGGGCGACCTGCTGCCGGCCGTCCGGGAGGCCGCCGGCCGCCAGGCGCTGCGCCAGCCGTACGAGCAGGCCTCGATCGAGCTGGGTCTGCTGGGTGTCGACGCGGTGGCGCTCGGCGCGGCGACGCTCCCGATCGCCCGGCTGCTCACGGCCGGCGGCCTCCGGCCGGTGGACCGGCGGGTCGCCGGGCGGGCGGAGCCTCCCGGTCGACGACCGGCGTCGGGGACGCCGTGACGGCCGCGCGCGGTGCCCGGTGACCAGGGCCGGTGCCGCCGGGATGGGCCACATCACTTCACTTCATAAAACATTGCAGGTTCTGCAAGATCGCTTGTAGTGTCCTCGCGTGACTTCTGCCGGCACTGAGCCCACTCCCGGACGGCGCGACCGCAAGAAGCGCCGGACCCGGGCCGCGCTGACCGAGGCGGCGCTGCGCCTGGTGGCCGAGCGCGGGCTGGCCCAGGTGACGGTGGAGGAGATCAGCGAGGCGGCCGACGTCTCCCCGCGTACGTTCTTCAACTACTTCGCCTGCAAGGACGACGCCCTGGTAGGTGACCAGGCGGGCGACGCCGCCCGCCTGGTGGCCCGGCTGGCCGCCGTGCCGCCCGAGGTGCCCGTGCTGACCGCGCTGCGCACCGCCCTCGACGACGTCATCGACGAGGTGCGCGCCGAACGCGAGCTGTGGTGCCTGCGGATGGACGTGGTGGCGCGCAACCCCGCGCTGTTGCCGCGCCTGGTGGCCGGCAACGCCGAGACGGAGCGGGCCATCGTCGAGGTCGTCGCGGCGCGGGTCGGCGTCGACCCCGACCACGGCTACCCCGCGCTGGTCACCGCCGTGACGGGCGCCGTGCTGCGCATCGCGATGACCCGCTGGGCCGCCCACCCCGACCGGCCGGATCTGGCCGACCTCGTCGACGAGGCCTTCGCCGCCCTCGCCGCGGGGCTGCCGCAACCCGATCGGCCCTGACCCGCCCGCAAGCCCCTTCCGGGAAGGTGCCCGGGAGGCCGTGAAACCCGTACCCGGTAAGGAAGTCCGATGACCGCCACCGTGCCCGCCGAGACCACCAAGGTCGGCGCCGGCCGCATGTCCCGCCGCGAGGTGCTCCAGGCACTCTCCGGCCTGATGGTCGGCATGTTCGTGTCGATCCTCGCCTCCACGGTCGTGGCGAACGCGCTGCCGCGCATCATCGCCGACCTCAACGGCACCCAGACCGTCTACACCTGGATCGTCACCACCGAACTGCTGGCCATGACGGCGACCGTGCCGCTGTGGGGCAAGATGGCCGACCTCTACAGCAAGAAGCTGCTGATCCAGCTCTCCCTCGGCCTCTTCGTGATCGGCTCGCTGATCGCCGGCCTGACCCCGAACGTCGAGGTGCTGCTGGCCAGCCGGGTCGTGCAGGGCATCGGCGCCGGCGGCATGACCGCCCTGGCCACCATCGTGATGGCGGCCATGATCCCGCCCCGCGAGCTGGGCCGCTACGCCGGCATCTTCGGTGCCGTGTTCGGCGTCGGCACCATCGCCGGCCCGCTGATCGGCGGCGTGCTGGTGGACACCTCCTGGCTCGGCTGGCGCTGGTGCTTCCTGATCGGCGTCCCGTTCTCGCTGCTCTCGATCGTCCTGCTCCAGCGCACCCTGCACCTGCCGGTGACCCGCCGCAAGGTGAAGATCGACTGGCTCGGCGCGCTGCTCATCACCTCCGGGGTCTCCACCGTGCTGGTCTGGTCGTCGCTGGCCGGCAACAAGTTCGCCTGGGCCTCGGGCTGGACGGCGCTCATGGTCGGCGGCGGCCTCGCCCTGCTGGCGCTGGCCGTCTGGGTGGAGTCGCGCGCGGCGGAGCCGATCGTGCCGCTGGAGATCTTCCGCAACCGGACGGTCTCGCTGACCACCGTCGCCAGCATCCTGGTCGGCGTGGCGATGTTCGGCGGCACCGTGTTCCTGTCCCAGTACTTCCAGCTCTCGCTGGGCAAGTCGCCGACGGTGGCGGGGCTGATGAGCCTGCCGATGATCCTGGGCCTGCTGGTCTCGTCGACGGTGGCCGGCCAGCTCATCACCAAGTACGGCCGCTGGAAGCGTTACCTGGTGACCGGCGCCGCCGTGATGGTCGTCGGCATGCTGCTGCTGGCCACCATCGACGCCGGGACCAGCGTCGTGCTGCTCAGCGTCTACATGGCGGTGCTCGGCATCGGCGTCGGCATGCTCATGCAGAACCTGGTGCTCGCGGCGCAGAACGACGTGCCGGCGCACGAGTTGGGCGCGGCCACCTCCGTGCTGACCTTCTTCCGCAGCATGGGCGGCACGATCGGCGTCAGCGCGCTCGGCGCGGTGCTGGCGAACCGGGTCGCCACGCTGAGCGCGGAGAAGCTCGGCCCGCTGGCCGGCGGCGCCCCGGGCGGGGAGGGCTCCACCGAGGTGCCCGACCTGTCCGCTCTGCCCGAGCCGGTGCTGAGGATCATCCAGGACGTGTACGGGACCGCCACCGGCGAGCTGTTCCTCGTGGCCACCCCCTTCGCGGTGCTGGCCCTGCTGGTGGTGCTGTTCATCCGGGAGAAGCCGCTGCACACCCTCAGTGGTGATGAGCGGCGGGCCCGGGAGGAGGCGGCCGCCGCCGTACCCGGCGCGCACTGAGCCACCCGATCGGGGGCGGTCCGGCCGCGCCGGGCCGCCCCCACCCCTGCCCGCCCGTCGATCCGTTCCGCCCCGCCGACCGCTGTCAGGCCGGCGGTGATGCCGGCGCGGGGACCGCCGGCGGCCGGCGGTCCGGCGCGGCGAGCGGTACCGGTCGGCGTACGGGCGGCCAGGCCGCCGGGATGCGCTCCAGCACCCCGCCGGCGAAGACGTCGCGCAGGCCGAGCGGCTTGAGGTGGACGTACCCGATGTGGCAGTCGCAGACCGCGTTGCCGCACGGCCGAGGCCGCAGGGCCGCCCGCCACGACCCGTCGTAGAGGTTGCCGATCGGCTCGTCGATGAAGTGGCAGCGGCGCACCGTGCCGTCGCCGCGCACCGAGATCGCCGTCTCGCCCGCGTGGCACGGCCGGTCGAGCGACACGTGCGGGCGCACGCTGTAGCCGAACAGCGGATCCAGCTCCGTCCACGTCGCCTCCTCGGCGGCGTCGTAGCGCCGGCCCTCGGCGGCGTTGACCCACAGGTAGACCTCGGCGGGCAGGGCGGCCCGCAGCGCCCGCGCCTCGGCGAGGTGCTCCGGCAGGCCGACCACCCCCACCGAGTAGCGCACGCCCAGCTCGGTCAGCCGGGCGCACCGGCTCAGGAAGCGGTCCCGGTCGACCTGGCCGGGGTGGTAGGTGCTCCACAGGGCGACGGCGCGCGGGTCCGCGTCGGCCAGCCAGTCCACCCGGGCGGCGAGGTTGGTCTGGATGACCACCCGCTCGACGTGCGGCAGGTGCGACAGCGACACCATCGCGTCGCGGTACCAGCGGCGGGTCAGCCCCTCGCCCCACGGGGTGAACAGCACCGACAGCCGTACGTCGACGGTGGCCGCCACCCAGCCGGCGAACCGGGCGAGCGCCGCCCGGTCGGCGCGCAGCAGCTCCGGCGGGTCCCGCCGCTTGGCGAACGGGCAGTACGGGCAGTCGTAGTTGCAGCTCGCCAGGGGACCCCGGTAGAGGATCGCCAGGTTCACCTCGGCACGTACCCGGTCATCGCGTCGCGGACCCGGGCCGAGGTCAGCCACGGGCCGATCGCGTCGGAGCGGGCCAGCCCGGCCGGCGTCAGCCGCAGCCCGCCGTCGCCGGCCCAGCCCCGCTCGGCCAGCCGGCCCAGCTCGGGGAAGTCGTCGCTTGGAAGCGCGCCGAAGCGGGCCCGGTAGGCCGCCGCGTCGACCCCCTCGGCGCGCAGCAGCGACTTGAGCAGCCACCGGCGGCGCTGCTCCGCGCCGTCGAGGGCGAACCCGAACTCGGCGAAGCGGAAGTCGTCGGCCGGGCGGGCCAGGTAGTCGTCGAGCACCGCGCGGACCTGCGACACCCCGACCGCGTAGTCGAACGAGTAGTGCAGGGACGTGGTGTAGGAGCGGGCGCCGCAGCCCAGGCCCACCATACCGTCGTCCTGGCAGCAGTAGTCCGGCCCGTCGGGGGCGGGCGCGTCGGCCCGGCGGAACTGGCGCATCGACTCCTGCCGGTAGCCGGCCGCGCCGAGCGTCGCCACGGCCTGCTCGTAGAGGGCGAGGCGCTGGGCGTCCCAGTCCGCCCGGGCGTGCGCCCGCCGCCCGAGCCCGGTCAACGGGCGCACGTACAGCGGGTAGAGGTACAGCTCCTCCGGGCGCCACGCCAGGGCCGCGTCGAGGCTCTGCCGCCAGGTGTCGGCGCTCTGCCCGTCGATGCCGTAGATCAGGTCGATGTTGAGCACGGGGATGCGGGCGTCGCGGATCGCGGCCAGGGCCGCCTCCACCTCCGCGCGCCGCTGCGGGCGGCCGGCGGCCCGGGCCTCGGCGTCGAGGAAGCTCTGCACGCCGATGCTCACCCGGGTGGTGCCGTGCGCGGCGAGCACCGCGAGCCGCTCCGGCGTCGCGGTCGCCGGCGACGTCTCCGCCGACAGCGGTACGCCCGGCAGCCGGGCCCCCATCGCGGTGGCGACGGCGAACAGCTCGGTCAGCTCGTCGGCGGTCAGGTAGGTGGGGGTGCCACCGCCGAGCGCCGCGCGGGCGTAGCCGGCGTCGTCGCCCAGCGCGTCGGCGACCCGGCCGGCCTGCCGGCGAAGCTGCCGCAGGTACGCCGTCACCTGCTCGGCGGGCGCGTTGGCGCGGGTGAACAGGTTGCAGAACCCGCAGCGCATCTCGCAGAACGGCAGGTGCACGTAGAGGAAGAGCGCCTCGCGCGCCTCGGCCCGCCACACGTCCGACAGCAGCGGGCGCGGGCGCAGCGGCCGGTAGGAGGTCTTGTGCGGGTACGCGTACAGGTACTGCTGGTACGGCGAGCCGTCGAGGCCCGTGTCGGTGCTGGTCACCATTCCCCCGGTCGCAGGACGAAGTGGGCGTACGGGACCGTCCACACCACGTCGTGGCCGATCCGGTGGCCGGTGTGGCCGTCCTCGCCGTACGCGGTGCCGTGGTCGGAGCAGACGATCGCGAACACCGGCCGGCCCCGCCCGGTGAGCAGGGCGAAGAGCCGGTCGATCCGGCCGTCGACGTACTCCAGGGCGGCGGCGTGGCTGGCCAGGTCGTCGACCTGCGCGCCGGGCAGGTGGTGCCGGTTGGGCTGGTGCAGGGCGGCGACGTTGAGGAACGTGAACAGCGGCTGTCGCGCCGGCACGCGCGGCAGCACCTCGGCCAGCCGGTCGAGTTGGGCGTCCAGGCAGGTGGGGGAGGTGACCCCGAAGCCGGGCTCCCAGTGCGCCTCGGCGAACAGGCCCGGCAGCACCGCCCCGAGCGGGCTGCGCCGGTTGAAGAACCCGACGCCGCCCAGGCAGAGCGTGTGGTAGCCGACGCCGGCGAGCGCCGTGGGCAGGTCGGGGGCGTCGAACACCCAGGTGTCGGCGCCGGCCGTCTCGCTCCCGGGGAACGCCGCCGCGTACAGCCGCTCGTGCCGGCCCGGGGTGACCGGGGTGGGCAGGAAACCGGCGAAGAACGCGTGGTGCGCGGCGTAGGTGAAGCTGGCGGGGGAGTGCCGGCGCTCCCACCGCCCGCCGGGCAGGGCCCGCGCCAGGTGCGGCGTGCGCCCGCGCGCGGCCAGGTCGGCGGCGACGTCGTGGCGCAGCGTGTCGAGGGTGAGCAGGAGCAGGTCGTGGCTGCCGATCAGACTGCGCACGCGAACACCTCCCGCCCGGCCGCGCCGACGTGCGTCGGCTCCCGCCCCGAGGCCGACCGCCAGCGCGTCCACCGGCCGTCGGTCAGGGCGCGCACCTGCTCGGCGTACGTGTCCCGGCCGTCGGTGAGCACCCCCGGCAGCAGGTCGCCGAAGGCATTGACCTCGGCCACCGCGTGGCGCCGCCAGCCGAGCAGGAACATCAGGTCGATGCCGACCTGGAGGGTGCGGGGGAAACACCCGGCCACCCGCTCGCACGTCTCCATCGCCGCCGCCCACGCCGCGGGCCCGGCCGCCGCGCGCAGCTCGGCGAGGTCCCCGCGCGCGTTGCCCAGATGCAGGTTGGTCAGCGGCCCCCGGGCGGCGCGCACGACGGCGTGGGTGGGCCGCCCCGCGACCGTCACCACCCGCAGGTCGACCACCCGGTCGCCGAGCCCCGCCTTGGGCAGCCACCGCTCCACGTGCAGGCCGTCGGCGGCGATCCGGTCGACGATGGCGGCGACCTCGGCCTCGTCGGTGTATCGGCGCGGGCGCAGCGAGTTGAACAGCCCGTCCGGGGTCGCCTCGATCGTGGTGACCGCCTGCACCCGCCCGCTGGCCACGGCCAGCGCGACGACCCCGGCGGCCGACGAGCCGTGTGCGGGCTTGACGAACACGCGGCTCCAGCGGGCCGCCGCCATCGCCGACCGCAGCTGCGCCCACCCGTGCACCGGGGGCAGCGCGGCCGGCACCGGCACCCCGGCGGCCGACAGCCGGGCGTGGCAGCGCCGCTTGTCGCACAGCACCGCGACGTCCGCCGGATCGTTGAGCAGTTCCGCGCCGCCGGCGGCGACCCGGTCCAGGCCCCGCAGCAGCCCGGCGTACGTGTCGGCCAGGCCGATCAGCTCGCCGTGCCGCGCCGGCGAGGCGGACCGGCGCAGCAGCCGGTCCACCTCGGCGTCCTCCCCGGGCGAGTCGACCCGCACCACCGCGCCGGCCTCGGGCGGCGCCGCGCCGGTCAGCACGTCGGCCCACGGCAGCACCTGCGGCCGGGGCAGGCCGGCGGCGAGGACCGCCCGGGTGAACAGGTCGACCCGGCGGTTGCCGGGGTTGCCGACGACGGTCAGGCGCATGTCATTCCGACACCGCCGTGTAGCGGTAGCTCTCGCCGTCGTACTCGTCGGCCTCCTGCGGGTCGGACACGTCCACCGCGACGCCCGGCAGCGCGGCGACCAGCGACGCGGCGGTCTCCTCCGCCAGGTAGTGGTGGGACAGGTCCAGCTCCGCCAGGTGGGTCAGCGGCTGCCCGGCCAGGAGGGCCGCCGCGCCCTCGTCGCCGAGCGTGCCCATCGACAGGTCCAGCCGTTGCAGCCGGGGCACCACCGGCGCCGACGCCAGGGCCCGGGCGAGGTCGTCGGCGATCTCCGAGTTGCACAGGCCGAGCCGGCGCAGTTGCGGGAACCGTTCCCCGGCCAGCAGCGGGGCGAGGTCGGTGACCTGCGCGTCGCCGCCGTAGTCGGAGGTGCCGAGCCACAGCTCCAGGTCGGTCAGCGCCGGCAGGTCGGAGTCGAGCACCGCGCCGACGAACGCCCGGGGCAGCCCGCCGCTCTCCACCGCCAGCTCGCGCAGCCGCGCGTGCCGTACGGGGGAGAAGCTGAAGTCGGCGCCGCCGCGCACCCGCAGCACCTCCAGCGCCGGGTACGCCGTCAGCAGCTCGCTGACGTCGCCCACCTTCATCCAGGAGACCTCGCACTCCTCGACGGTGATGTCACCGAGGAAGAGCGCCCGCAGGGCGGGCAGGCGGGGTGCTGCCGCGCAGAGCTGCGCGATCGGGGCCGGGTTGAACGCCGCGTAGCCCCAGGGGCCGACGACCAGGGACTGCACGCGGGCGCCGGCCTGCGCGACGAACCGGTCGAAGGCCGCCCGGAACGGCTCCGAGAGCGCGTCGTCGGTGCGTTGGTCCCACCCGGGGTCGGAGAGCCGCCAGGACACCGGGGCGTCGACCGCCGGCAGCGGCCCGTCGAGGGGTACGTCGACGACCGGGCGACCGGCGAACCGCTCGGCGTGCGAGAAGAAGGTCACCGGCGATCACTCCCCGACGGCGGTGTAGCGGTAGGGGGTGCCGTCGTACTCCTCGGCGGTCTGCGCGTCGGACAGGTCGACCTGCACGCCCGGCAGCGCGGCGGCCACCGACGCGGCCATCTCCTCCGACAGGTAGTGGTGGTGCAGGTCGAGCCGCGTCAGGTGGGCCAGCGGCTGGCCGGCAAGCAGCGCCTTCGCGCCCTCGTCGGTCAACGTGCCCCTCGACAGGTCGAGCGCCTCCAGCCGGGGCACGACCGGCGCGGCAGCGACCGCCGCCGCGACCGCGTCGGCGATCTCGGCGTTGCAGGCCGCGAGGTAGCGCAGGGCGGGCAGGCCGGCTCCGGAGAGCACGCCGGCCAGGTCCTCGACGCCCGCGTCGCCGCCGTAGTCCCTCCTGCCGAGCCACAGGTCCAGCCGGTGCAGGGCCGGCAGCTCACACGCGCCGACGGCACGGACCACCCCGGCCGGCAGCCCGCCGGACTCGAAGCGCAGCTCCCGCAGCCCGGTGTGGCGGACCGGCTCCAGCCGCAGGCCCTGCGCCCCGCGCACCCAGAGCACCCCCAGCGACGGGTACGCCGCGAGCAGCGGGGTGATGTCGCCGTGGGTGAGCCAGGAGATCTCGCACTGCTCGTAGGTCAGGTCGGCGAGGAAGACCGCCCGCAGCCCGGTCCACTCCCCGGCGGCCTCGACCAGCGTCTCGACCGGCAGTGGCCGCTCGTAGGCCTCGCCCCACTCGCCGATCACCAGGGCGCGTACGGCGTCGGGCGGCACCTGCTCCCGCAGCGCCCGTACGAGACCGGCGAACTCCTCGGGCTCCGCGTCGTGCTCCTCGACCTCCAACCGCCAGGCGACCGCCGAGGGATCGTCGGGAAGGCTCATCCCCGGTGTGAAGGGCACTACCGGTAATCCGACGAACGACGACACGTGGGAGCTGATCACGCCTACCTCCGGTCCGACTGGTGCAGCGGCGGCGCGACGGTAACAGGTCCGGCCGACAGGATGATCAGTGAGCCGGCCGGCGGGTGACGCGGACGCCGGCCGGGACCGGACGGCGGTCGCCGGGAGTCGCCCGGGTTCCCGGCGCGGACCGGCGGTCGGTCACAGCCCGAAGAAGTCCAGGTAGGCGTCGATCTGGTGGGCGAGCATCGGCTCGCCCGGATGCGCCCGCAGCCCCCGGGCGCGCGCCTCGGCCAGCAGGAGCGTCTCGGCCGGCGTCATGATGATGTCGGCGACCACCGCGTGCGCCGGCAGGTCGGCCACCGCGAACGGCGGCGGGTCGTCGGGGCACAGCCCCAGGGGCGTGGCGTTGACCGCGAGGTCGGCGTCGGCCAGTCGCGGTCGCGCCGTCGCGCCGACCCGGCCGGGGTACGCGGCGGACAGCCGCCGCCGCAGCGTCTCCAGCCGGTCCGGGTCGGTGTCGCTGAGGTACAGGTGCGCCACGCCGGCGTCGAGCAGGGCCACCGCGATGGCGCTGCCCGCCCCGCCCGCGCCCACCACGCACGCCCGGCGGCCCCGGGGAGGGTGCCCGGCCCCGGCCAGCCCGCGGACGAACCCGTCGCCGTCGAAGGTGTCGGCGGTCCACGTCCCGTCGGGTTCGCGCCGCAGCGCGTTGGCGCTGCCCGCGAGGCGGGCGCGGTCGCTGGCGCGGTCGGCGAGGTCGAGCGCGGCGGCCTTGTGCGGCACGGTGACCAGCATCCCGTCCAGGTTGGCCACCCGTTGCAACCCCCGCACCACCTGGGTGAGGTCGGCCGGCGCCGCGTGGACCGGGACGAGCACCGCGTCGGTGCCGCGCCGGGCCAGCACCGGGTTGAGCAGCCCGGGGGCGCGCACCTGGGCGATCGGGTCGCCGAGCAGCGCGTACACCCTCGTGGCGCCGCCTATCTCGGTCATCAGGGCGTCTCCGCGGGGCAGGGGTCGTCCGGCGCGGCCGGAGGGGGCGGTGCCGACCCTAACCGACGGCCGCACCCGCCCCGACGCGGCCCGGCCAGGCGGCGGCCCGGCCACGCGGTACGGGGCGTGGCCGGGCCGCCGGCACGGATCAGGAGGTGCTGGAGGCCGGCGCGGGGAGGGCGTCGAGCCGGCGGGACAGGGTGAGCAGGGAGTACCCGATCAGGGCGAGCACCACCCCGAGGCCCATCGCCAGGGCGGCGACCCCGAAGGAGACGACCGAGGTGAACAGGGAGGCGCGCAGGAACGAGCCGTTCATGACGGTCTGCCGGGTGGGGTCCTCCCGGCCGAGTTCGGCGTATGTCTTGCCGCCACTGGCCTCCAGCGAGTGCTTCTCGATGACCTCGGCCTCCGCGTACGCGGTCAGTGGGCCGTCGATCTTCTCGCCGGCGAACCAGTCCGCGTCGGCGGAGACGGTGATGCGTTCGTCGGCGAGTTGGCTCTGCACGGTGAACCAGGTGGCGGCCCCTCCGATCAGCATGATCAGGCCGGCGACGATGACCAGGACGGACAGCAGCCGGACGGTGGAGCCGACCGCTCGGGACTTCGCAGCGGTGTCGCTCATGGTGTCTCCTCTCCCGCGTCCCTGGGCAGGCGCCCCGGGCGCGGACCTGTTTCCCGCGGAAGTGGGCCACAGTATCGGCAACCCACGGAAAATTCGCTTCCGTGCACCGACGGCAGACGCGCCGCGCCCACCCGGCGGGAGTCGGCCGGGCGGGCGCGGGGTGCCGGTGTGGACGGACGCTTAGCCGCTGGCCGACGGCCCGCGGATCGCGTCGCGTACGCGGCCGATGACCGCCAGCGCCGGTTCGGCCGCGCGAGGTTGCCCTTCGCGGACGGGGCGCTCGGGTGCGGCCGCGTCGGGGCGGTGGCCTCCGCCATCCGTACGACGCCGGCCATCGTGCGGAGCCGGTCGGCGGGTACGCGCTGGCGCTGCAGCGGAACTCCTGGCGTTCCTCGGCGAGGCGCTCGTCGGTCGTGGTGTCGCCGCCTCCGCCCGGCAGCGTCCGGGCCAGCGGGTGGACGACCTTGTGTTTCCCGAGGACTGGTGATTTCGCCGATGCGCCGCCGCCGGCACCACCCAAGACTGATGCATGTCGATATGCCCCGTCCCGTAGGGAGTGCCCGACGTGTCATCACCAACCACCACCGTCCGTCCCCGTCCCGCCGCCCGCCTCGCCGGGCTGGCCGTGGCCGCCGTCCTGGCCGCGGTGGGCGCGCTCGCCGCGCCGCCGGCCGCCCAGGCTGCCGCCAACCCGTACGAGCGCGGTCCCGCCCCGACCGTCGCCCTGCTGGAGGCCAGCCGCGGCCCGTTCGCCACCGCGTCGCAGAGCGTCTCGTCGCTCAGCGTGTCCGGCTTCGGCGGCGGCGTCATCTACTACCCGACCAGCACCGCCGAGGGCACCTTCGGTGCCGTCGCCATCTCGCCCGGCTACACGGCGGCCTGGTCCAGCATCGACTGGCTCGGGCCGCGGATCGCCTCGCACGGGTTCGTGGTGATCGGCATCGAGACCAACACCCGCCTCGACCAGCCGGACAGCCGGGGCCGGCAGCTGCTCGCGGCGCTCGACTACCTGACGCAGCGCAGCTCTGTGCGGGGCCGGATCGACGCCAGTCGGCTCGCCGTGTCCGGCCACTCGATGGGTGGCGGCGGCAGCCTGGAGGCGGCGGTCGCCCGGCCGTCGTTGCAGGCCGCCGTGCCGCTGGCGCCGTGGAACCTGGACAAGACCTGGTCCGACGTCCGGGTGCCGACCCTGATCATCGGTGGGGAGAACGACAGCGTCGCGCCGGTCTCGTCGCACTCGGAGCCGTTCTACAACAGCATCCCGGCCTCGTCGGAGAAGGCGTACCTGGAGCTCAACGGGGCGAGCCACTTCTTCCCGCAGACGGTCAACACGCCCACCGCCCGCCAGGCGGTGGCCTGGTTGAAGCGGTTCGTCGACGACGACACCCGCTACGAGCAGTTCCTCTGCCCGGGCCCGAGCGGCTCGGCCATCCAGGAGTACCGCAACACCTGCCCGAGCGCCTGACGCCTGCCGGGGCGACCGCCAGCCGCGGTCGCCCCGCGACGCGTGGCTGCCCGGCCGGTGCAGAAACCGTCGGTCGCCGCCCGGTTCGGGGCGGCGACCGACGAGCGTGCGCGGCCAGGGCATCGAAGGTATTGACGGCCCACCTCAGAAACGTACACTCCCAGTGTAAATACTGGCGGCTGCCGGGGGGACGGGCGATGGAGCAAGGGCTCGCACTGCACCACATCGGGGTCCGCTTCGGCGGCCTCACCGCCCTCGACGACGTCTCGCTGCGGGTGCCGCCGGGTCGGGTGGTCGGCGTGATCGGACCCAACGGCGCCGGCAAGACCACCCTGTTCAACGTGGTCTGCGGCTTCGTCACGCCGGACGACGGGACCCTGACCCTCGACGGCCGGCCGCTGCGCCCGCGCCCGCACCGGCTGACCCGCCTCGGCGTCGCCCGCACGTTGCAGGGCACCGGACTCTTCGCCGGGCTCACCGTGCTGGAGAACGTGATGACCGGGGCCACCCACACGGCCCGCGCCGGTTTCCTCGCCGCCCTGCTGGGCCTGCCCCGCAGCGACCGCGACGAGCGCCGGCTGCGCCGACACGCCCTCGACGTCCTCGACACCCTGGGCATCGCCGGGCACGCCGACGCCGTGCCGGGCACGCTGCCCTTCGCCGTACGCCAGCGGGTCGCCCTGGCCCGCGCGCTGGCCGCGCGGCCCCGGCTGCTCCTGCTCGACGAACCCGCCGGGGGCCTGGGCGCCGACGACATCGCCGAGCTGGCGGAGCTGATCCGGGGGCTGCCCCGACGCGACGCCGATCCCTGCGCGGTGCTGCTGGTGGAGCACCACATGGACCTCGTGATGTCCGTCTGCGACGAGATCGTGGTGCTCGACTTCGGCCGGGTGATCGCCGCGGGCACCCCCGACGAGATACGCGACGACCCGGCGGTCGCCGACGCCTACCTCGGCGCCGCCGTCGACGAGGCCGCGGCATGAGCGGCGAGGCCCTACTCGAGGTACGCGGCCTGACGGCCGGCTACGGCGGCGCGCCGGTGCTGCACGGCATCGACCTCACCGTGCCGAAGGGCGCCATCGCGGCGGTCGTCGGCGCCAACGGGGCCGGCAAGACCACCCTGCTGCGCGCCCTCTCCGGCATGCTGCGCCCGGCCGCCGGCCGGGTCGTCCTGGCCGGGGAGGACCTGCGCGGCGTCGCGGTGGAGCAGCTCGTGCGCCGCGGCATGGCCCACGTGCCGGAGGGGCGCGGGGTGGTCGGCGAGCTGACGGTCGACGAGAACCTGCGCCTCGGCGGGCTGTGGCGGCGCGACCGGGCCGACGCCGCCCGCGCCCTCGACGAGGTCTACCAGCTCTTCGCGCCGCTGGCCCGACGGCGACGACATCACGGGCACCAGCTCTCCGGCGGCGAGCGGCAGATGCTCGCCCTCGGCCGGGCGCTGGTCGGCCGGCCCCGCCTGCTGCTGCTCGACGAGCCGTCGCTCGGCCTGGCGCCGCGGGTGGTCACCCAGACCATGGCACTGCTGCGCCGGCTGCGCGACGACACCGGGCTGACCGTGCTGCTGGTCGAGCAGAACGTGCGCAGCGCCCTCTCGATCGCCGACGAGGGCGTGGTGATGTCCCTGGGCCGCGTCGTCACCACCGCACCGGCCGGCCGGCTGCGCGACGACGCCGACCTGCGGCACGCCTACCTCGGTTTCTGAACCCCTCGTCCCCGCAAGGGAGGACCGTTGGACCGCTTCGTCTTCCTCACCCTCGACGGACTGTCCAGGGGCGCGGTCCTCGCCGCGTTCGCCCTGGCGCTGGTGCTCATCTGGCGGGCGGCCCGGATCGTCAACTTCGCCCAGGGCGCGATGGCCGTCGCGACCGCGTACGTCGCCTACAGCGTCTCCGCCGCGACCGGCTCCTACTGGCTGGGGTTCCTGGCCGCGCTGGCCGCCGGGCTGCTGCTCGGCGCGGCGGTGGACGTGGTCGTCATGCGCTTCGTCGACCACGCGTCGCCGCTCAACCCGGTGATCGTCGCGCTCGGGCTGGTGCTGCTGATCCAGGCCGTCCTCGGCATGGTGTACGGCAGCGAGTTCCTGCCCGCCGGCACGCCCTTCTCCCGCAACCCGCTGACCGTGGGCGGCGTCGCCGTCCTGTCGCCGTACGACCTGTTCGTCTTCGCGGCGGTCGCGGTGGTGGTCGTGGGGCTCGCCTGGACCTTCACCCGTACGGCGGTGGGCCTGCGGATGCGCGCGGCGGCGTTCGCCCCCGAGGTTTCCCGCCTGCTCGGGGTGAACGTGGGCGGCATGCTCACCCTCGGCTGGGCGCTGGCCTCCGGGGTCGGCGCGCTGGCCGGCATGCTGGTCATCCCCACCGAGCTGGGCCTGCACCCGCACGCGATGGACCTGGTCTTCGTCTCGGCGTTCACCGCCGCCGTGGTGGGTGGGCTGGACAGCCCACCGGGGGCGTTGGTCGGCGGACTCGCGGTCGGCCTGCTGCTCTCCTACGTCAGCGGCTACGCCGGCAGCGACCTCACCCCGCTCGCGGTGCTGGTGCTGCTGCTGGCGGTGCTGCTGGTCCGGCCCGGCGGGCTGTTCGCCCCGGTCGCGGCGAGGCGGGTGTGAGCGCCACCCGGGCGGCGACCCCGCCGGGCACGCGGGCGCGGGTCGACGGCGCCGGTCCGGCCGGGGCCCGCCGCGGCTCGACCCTGCTGCGCCACCTCGGCCTCGCGGCCGTCGCCGCGCTGCTGCTGGTGGCCGCCAGCTACGGGCTGGAGCCGTTCCGCAACTTCCAGCTCGCCACCGTGGCGGCCTACCTGTGCGCCACCGCCGGGCTGACCGTCCTCACCGGGCTCAACGGGCAGCTCTCCCTGGGGCACGGCGCGCTGATGGCCACCGGCGCGTACGCCGTGGCCCTGTGCCAGAACGCGTTCGCCGACGCCGGGATGACCGGCGGCTGGCTGCTCCCGGTCTCGCTGGGCGCGGCCGTCCTGGCCGCCCTCGCGGTGGGCGCCGTGGTCGGGTTGGCCGCCGCCCGGTTGCGCGGGCCCTACCTGGCCGGGGTCACCCTGGCCGTCGCGGTCGTGGTGCCGGCGCTGGCCGTCACCTTCGACGGCGTGTTCAACGGCGAGCAGGGGCTGGCGGTGCCGGTCGAGCCCCCGCCGGCGGCCCTCGGCGTCTACTTCCCCTACGAGCGCTGGCAGCTCTGGGTCACCGCGGCGGCCACCCTGCTGGCCCTGCTGCTGCTGGCCAACCTCGTCCGCAGCCGGTACGGCCGCACCTTCCGGGCGGTGCGCGACGACGAGGTCGCCGCGCGCCTCGCCGGCATCCACGTCGCCCGCACCCAGGTGCTCGCCTTCGTGGTCAGCGCGGCCGGCGCCGGGCTCGGCGGCGCCCTGCTCGCGGTCCTGGCGCAGAGCGTGTCGCCCGGGGCGTTCTCGCTGACGCTGTCGCTGTTCCTGCTGATGGCGGTCGTCATCGGCGGGCTGGGCAGCCTCGCCGGCGCGGCGTGGGGCGCCGTCCTGCTGGTCGTCCTGCCCGACCTGACGCACACCCTCACCGAGCAGCTCACCCTGTCGCCGGCGCTCGCGCAGCGGGTCGAGGGCAACCTGCCGCTGGCGATCTTCGGGCTCACCCTCGTGGTCGTCATGATCGCCGCTCCGGGCGGCGTGCAGGGCCTGCTGTCCCGGCTGGCCCGGGCCGCCTCCGCGCGCCGGCCGGGCCGGCGGCGGCCCTGAGTCGTCCCGGCCCGCCGGGAGTCCGCACCCGTCCCGCCCACACCCACCCCACCACCAACCGGACCGAGGAAAGGTCGGTGTCTGACATGACACGAACGGCACGGCGCGGATTCGCGCTCGCCACCGCCATCACCCTGCTCGTCGCCTCCGCCGCCTGCAGCGGGGACGACGGTGGCGGCGGGGGCACGGTCCCCGGCGTCACGGACACCGAGATCGTGGTCGGCACGCACATGCCGCTCACCGGTCCCGCCTCCGCCGGCTACTCCAAGATCGCCCCGGCCACGAAGGCGTACTTCGACCACGTCAACGCCAACGGCGGCGTGCACGGCCGCAAGATCACGTACAAGATCATGGACGACGGCTACAACCCGGCGAACACGCAGCAGGTGGTCCGCCAGCTCGTCCTGCAGGACAAGGTCTTCGCGATCCTGAACGGTCTCGGCACCCCGACCCACACCGGCGTGCTCGACTTCCTCAAGAGCAACCGGGTGCCCGACCTCTTCGTCGCCTCCGGCAGCCGCAGCTGGGACCAGCCCGACCGTTATCCGGGTACGTTCGGCTTCAACCCCGACTACACCGTGGAGGGCAAGATCCTGGCCCACCACGTGAAGACCAGCCTGCCGGGGCGGAAGGTCTGCTTCCTCGGCCAGGACGACGACTTCGGCCGGGACAGTCTGGTCGGCGTGGAGAAGGTGCTCGGCGCCGGCGCCGTGGTGGCGAAGCAGACGTACGTCACCAGCAACACCAACGTGGCGCCCCAGATCGGCGCGTTCAAGGCGGCCGGCTGCCAGGTCGTCGTCCTCGCCACCGTGCCCGGGTTCACCGCCCTGGCCGTCGGCACCGCCGCCCGGCTCAAGTTCCAGCCGCAGTGGCTGGTCTCCAACGTCGGGGCCGACCATCCGACGCTGGCCAAGCAGCTCGGCGCCAACGCCGGGCTGCTGGAGGGCATGATCGGCGCCAACTACCTGCCGATGCAGAACGACGCCGCCGACCCGTGGATCCAGCTCTTCACCAAGGTGAACAAGGAGTACAACGGCGACGCGCCGTTCGACGGCAACACCGTCTACGGCATGGCGGTCGGCTACCTCTTCGTGCAGGTGCTCCTCGCCGCCGGCAAGGACCTCACCCGCGAGGCGGTCACCGAGGCCGTCGCCAAGGGCGGCTACCAGGGGCCGGGGCTGGCCCCGCTGCGCTACTCCGACACCGACCACTCCGGCTACGGCGGGCAGCGGCTGACCCGGGTGAGCGGCGGGACGCAGGCCTACTTCGGGCCCACGTACGAGACGGACGAGGGCGACGGGCCGGTACGCGAGCACACCGCCGCGCCGGTGGCGCCGCCGGCCAACGGGGTGCCGACGGCCTCCTGAACCGGTCGCACCGGGCGGTTCTGCCAGGCCCGCAGCGGTGAGCCCGGTGACCGTGGCGTGGCGCGTCGGCTTCCCGGCCCGCCACGCCCGGTCGGGGTCAGCTCATCCGCTCGATCACCATCGCCATGCCCTGGCCGCCGCCGACGCACATGGTCTCCAGCCCGATCTCCCGGTCGTGCCAGCGCAGTGAGTTGATCAGTGTGGTGGTGATCCGGGCGCCGGTCATGCCGAACGGGTGGCCCACCGCGATCGCGCCCCCGTTGACGTTGAGCCGGTCCCAGTCGACGCCCAGCTCCCGGGCGCTGGGCAGCACCTGCGCGGCGAACGCCTCGTTGATCTCGACGAGGTCGACGTCCCCGACGGACATGCCGGCGCGCCGCAGCGCCTGCCGGGACGCCTCCACCGGCCCGAGCCCCATGATCTCGGGGGAGAGGGCGCTCAGGCCGGTGGAGACGATCCGGGCCAGCGGGGCGACGCCCAGCTCCCGCGCCCGTACGTCGGACATCACGACGAGTGCGGCGGCGCCGTCGTTGAGCGGGCAGCAGTTGCCGGCGGTGACCGTGCCGTCGGGCCGGAACACCGGCGGCAGTGCCGCCACCGCCTCCAGGGTCACCCCGGCGCGCGGCCCGTCGTCGGCGGCCACCACCGCCCCGCCGGGCACCGTGACGGGGGTGATCTCGCGGGCCCAGAAGCCGTCGGCGATCGCCTTCTCGGCCAGCAGCTGCGACCGTACGGCGAACTCGTCCTGGCTCAGCCGGGACACCCCGCGCAGGTGGGCCACGTTCTCGGCGGTCTGCCCCATCGCGACGTAGACGTCCGGCAGCTCGCCGTCCTCGCGCGGGTCGTGCCAGCCCGACAGCTCGCCGGCCGCCCGGCCCGCCGTTCGCGCCAGGGCCGGCGCGAAGGCGGGGTTGGTGGTGCCGGGGTGCCCGTCGGCGCGGCCCCGGTCGTAGCGGGAGACGCACTCGACGCCGACGGAGAGGAAGGCGTGACCCTCGCCCGCGCGGATGGCGTGCAGGGCCATCCGGGTGGTCTGCAACGACGACGAGCAGTAGCGGTTGACGGTCGTGCCGGGCAGGTGGTCCAGCCCGAGCAGGGTGCCGACGACCCGGGCGAGGTTGTGGCCCTGCTCGCCCGCCGGCTGTCCGCAGCCGAGCATCAGGTCGTCGATCTCGCGCGGATCGAGCGCCGGCACCTGGTCGAGGGCGGCGCGCACGACGGTGGCGGCCAGGTCGTCGGCGCGCAGGTCGCGCAGGGAGCCCTTGTGCGCGCGCCCGATGGGCGACCGGGCGGCGGCGACGATGACGGCTTCGGGCATGACGGCGTCCTCTCCGGGGTCCAACTATCTGCATCGACAGTGCGGTTAGGAGTGGAGGCTGTCAATGGAATGTGACGCGTCCATCGACGTTCCGTCGTTGACGCCGGTCGGCTGCCCTCCTACTATCTGCATCGTGAATGCAGATTCGGGGCGGCTCGCTGGCCGGGTCGCCCTCGTCACGGGCGCCAGTCGCGGCATCGGCCTGGCCGTCGCCCGCAGGCTCGTGGCGGAGGGCGCCCGCGTGGGGTTGACCGCGCGACACCCGCAGGCCCTGGCCGAGGCGGTCGCGGCGCTCGGTGGGCCCGCCCGCGCCGTGGCCGTACCCGGCCGGGCCGACGATCCCGGGCACCGCCGGGCGGCGGTCGACGCCGTGGCCGAAACGTTCGGGCCGATCGACGTGCTGGTCAACAACGTCGGGATCAACCCGGCGTACGGGCCGCTGGTCGATCTGGACCTGACGGCGGCCCGCAAGATCCTCGACGTCAACCTGGTCGGCACGCTCGGCTGGGTGCAGCAGGTCGCCGCGGGGATGGGCGAGCGCGGCGGTTGCGTCGTCAACGTCTCCTCGATCGCCGGACGCGTCCCGTCGCCCGGCATCGCCTTCTACGGGGTGAGCAAGGCCGCCGTCGACCACCTCACCGCGTGCCTGGCCGTCGAGCTCGCCCCGAAGGTCCGCGTCAACGCGGTCGCGCCCGCCGTGGTGAAGACCCGCTTCGCGGCGGCGCTGCACGAGGGCCGGGAGGAGGAGGTCGCCGGGGCGTACCCGCTGGGGCGCCTCGGGCTGCCCCGCGACGTGGCCTGCGCGGTCGCGTTCCTCGCCTCCGACGACGCGGCGTGGATCACCGGGCAGACCCTCGTCCTCGACGGCGGGGTCAGCCTGGCCGGCCGGCCCGCCGGATGACCGCGCCGGGCCGGGGCCGGGCGGCCGGCGCGTCGCCCGTGGCTAGACTCGGCGCGGCGGTGCGGGCGACGTGACGGCGACGAGGAGGCGGGCGACGATGGGCGGTGCCGAGGCGCCGGTCCGGGTCGACGGCCGGACCGCCCGGGCCGAACGCACCCGGGCGGCGATCGTCGAGGCGCACCTGGCACTCATCTCCGAGGGCGACCTGAGGCCGACCGGCGAGCGCATCGCCGAGCGGGCCGGCATCTCGCTGCGGACGCTCTGGACCAACTTCAAGGACATGGAGACGCTCTTCGAGGCCAGTGGCGCGGAGCTGCTCCGGCAGCAGGACGCCGCCTACCGGCCGATCTCGCCGGCGCTGCCGCTGGCCCGGCGGGTCGACGCGTACTGCCGGCAGCGGGCCCGGCTGCTCCAGCTCATCGCGCCGTCGGCCCGTGCCGCCCAGATGCGCGAGCCGGTCTCGGGGCAGCTGCGTCGCAACCGCCTCAAGCACATCGAGCGGGTCCGCGAAGAGGTCGAGCACCTCTTCGCCGCCGAGCTGGAGCAGGCCGGGCCGCACCGGGCGCAGGTGGTCCACGCGCTGGTGGCCGCCAGCATGTGGCCCGCCTGGTCGATGCTGCGCGACGGGCTGGGGCTGGGCGTGGACCAGGCCCGCGCGGTGATGGCCCGCACGGTCGCCGCGCTGCTGGCCGACATCGGCGCGCACTGACGCGCGAGCGGGGTGGTCGGGCTTTCCATCCGGCTACCGATAGGTAACACTCGATGCATGGTTACTGCATCGTCAGTGCAATTAACCGTGTTGCGTGGCCGGACCGAGGAGCGCGCCGCCATCCGGCGGCTGCTGGGCGACCTGCCCACCGGCGGGGGAGCGCTGCTGCTCCAGGGCGAGCCGGGATCCGGCCGGAGCGCGCTCGTCGACTACGCGCACCGGCACGCCGAGGGCTGCGCCGTCCTGGCCGGCACGGGGCTCCCCGAGGAGGCCGACCTGCCGTACGCCGGACTGCAACGGCTGCTGGACCCGGTGCTCGACCGCGCCCCGGCGCTGCCGGAGCATCAGCGGCGGGTGCTGCTGCGGGCGGTGGCCGGCGCGGGCTGCCCCGCTCACCGCCGCCTGGCGCTCTCCCTGGCCGTGCTCGGCCTGCTGGCCGCCGCCGCGCGGGAGACCCCCCTGCTGTGCACGATGGACGACGTGGACCGGGGCGACCAGCCCACGGCGGAGGTGCTGGCGTTCGTCGCCCGCCGCCTGCACCGCTCGCGGGTGGCCGTCCTGCTCACCACCGCCGCGGACGTGCCGCTCGGCGGGATGGCCCGCCACCGGCTGCGCCCGCTCGACGACCGGGACAGCGTCGCCCTGCTCACCGACCGGCTGGGCGGCCGCCCACCCGCGCCACCCGTGGCCGCCGCGCTCGGTGCGGCGGCCGGCGGCAATCCGCAGGCCCTTCTCGACCTGGCCGGGGTGCTCACCCCCGGGCAGTGCCGTGGGGAGGAGCCCGTGCCCGAGACGCCCCCGCCCGACGGCAGGCTGGGCCGCGCCTACCGGGCCCGCCTGGACCGGCTGCCCGCCGACACCCGCCGCGTCCTGCTGCTCGCCGCGCTCGACGAGGACGGGGAGCCGGCCACCCTGGTCCGGGCGGCCCGGGCCGCCGGCACGGCGGTCGAGGCGCTCGCCCCGGCCGAACTCGCGGGCCTGGTCCGCGTCGAGCCGCGACGGGTCACCTTTCCGCAGCCCCTCGTCCGCACCGTGGTCCGGGCCGCCGCGCCGCTGGCCGAGCGGCGCGCGGCGCACCTGCTGCTCGCCGGCGTGCTGGACGGGACGCGGCACCGGCTGCGCCGGGCGGGACACCTCGCCGCCGCGGCCCCGGGTCCCGACCCGGCCCTGGCCGCCGAGCTGGAACAGGCGGCGGCCGAGTACGCACGCGGGGGAGCGGCGGCCGCCGCGGCGCTGCACCGGGCCGCCGAACTCAGCGACGATCCGGTACGCGCCGCCGCCCGGCTGGTGGCCGCCGCCCGGTACGCCTGGTTGGCCGGTCGGGTGCACCGGGCCCGACTGCTGCTGGGCGAACTGCCCCCGGCCGCGGAAGTCGCCGTCGCGGGCCGGGCCGAGGAGGCCGCCGTGGCGGGCCGGGCCGACCTGCTGCGCGGGGAACTGGAACTGCGCACCGGCCGACCCGGGCTCGCGCTCACCACGCTGCTGTCCGCCGCCGACACCCTGGCCGCCGCCGATCACGCGTCCACCGGCACGGGGGGCGCGGACGGCGATCGCGCGCTGGCCCTCGGGGCGTTGGTGCGGGCGGGCGAGGCCGTCTGCTTCGCCGGCGACCAGTACCGCTACGCCGAGGTCGCGCGGCGGGCGGAGCTGTTGCGCCGCCCCGACGACCCGCCCGCGACCGAGCTGCTGAGCGCCTACGTCGCCGGGACGGCGGCGACGCTGCGCGGCGACCACGAGCAGGCCGGCCCGGCTCTGCGCCGGGCGGTCGTCCTCGGTGGACAGCTGACCGGGGCGGCGTCGACCCCCGCAGCCCTGACCTGCGCGGCGGCGGCCGGGCTGCTGGTGGCCGTGGACGGCGCGGCGCACCGGCTCGCCGAGCGCGCCGTCGAGGTGGCCCGCGAGCGGGGCGAGGTGTCCGCACTGCCGCGCGCGCTGGAGCTGCGGGCGGCCGCGGAGTACTGGCTGGGCCGGCACGACGCCGCGACGGACAGCTCCCGGGAGGGGCTGCGCATCGCCCGGGACACCGGCCAGGAGAACTGGGCCGGCGTACACCTGGGGATGCTGGCGGTGCTGGCAGCCGTGCGGGCCGATCGCGACACCGCCCTGCGCCGGATCCGGGAGATCGGCGAGGACGCGGGCGCGCACAGCCGGCCGCGCGCCCTCGCGCAGTGGGCGCTGGCCGTGCTCGACCTGGTCGACAACCGGCCGGCCGCCGCCGCCGCGCGACTGGCCGGGCTGGCCTGTCCGGGTACGGGCCGGGGGCAGGTGCTGGTCCTGGTGATGGCCACCCCGTACCTCGTGGAGGCGGCCGCCGCCGTCGCGGACCGACCGGTCGCCGGCGCCGCCCTCGCCGTCTTCGACCGGTGGGCCAGCAGTACGGCGAGCCCGTCGCGCCGGGCCCTCTCCGCGCGCTGCCACGGGCTGCTCGCGCCCCGGGGCAGCGCCGAGGCGGAACGCGAGTTCCGCACCGCCCTGCGGCTGCACCCGACGGACGCCGACGCGTTCGAGCGGGCCCGCACCGAGCTGCTCCTCGGCCGGGAACTGCGCCGCAGCCGCCGACCGCGTGCGGCCCGTGAGCACCTGCACGCCGCGCGGGAGGCGTTCACGCTGCTCGGGGCGGCCAGCTGGGCGGAGCAGGCCACCACGGAGCTGCGGGCGGCGGGGGAGTCGGTCGGCCCCCCGGAGGAGTCGGCGGCCCGACTGTTGACCGGTCAGCAGCTCCGGATCGCGCAACTGGTCGCCGAGGGCGCCACCAACCGGGAGATCGCCGCCCGGATGTTCCTGTCCACCCGCACCGTCGACCACCACCTGCGCAACATCTTCCACCGCCTCAACATCCGCTCCCGCACCGAACTGGCCCGCGCCCTGTCCTGACCAGGGGCCCGCACGCGTCGATCATGCGGTTGCGGTGCCCACGCCGCGAAGTGGCGGTGACCGCCGACCACAGGTGCGTGATCGACGCGGGTCAGGGGGTGGGGAGGACGATCGTGCGGGCGCCCTCGCCCCGGGACATGCGGGCGAAGGCCTCGGGGGCGCCGTCGAGGGTGGTCCGGTCGGTGACCAGGTAGCCGAGGTCGAGGGTGCCGTCGAGCACGGCGCGGGCGAGGTCGGGCACGTCCCGGTCCGGGTCGGAGGAGCCGTAGACCGAGGAACGCAGCGTCCGGGCCGAGTGGAAGATGTCCAGCGCGCCCAGCCCGACGATGTCGTCCTTGGCGCCCATGCCGACGACGGTGACCTGGCCGCCCCGGCGGGTCGCGCGCCAGGCGGTGCGGATGGTGGCCGCGCGACCGACGCACTCCAGCGCGTGGTCGACGCCCCGCCCCCCGGTGCGCCCCCGGACCGCCCGGTTGAGCGACTCGTCGGCGAGCAGGAAGTCGGTGGCCCCGGCCGCGGTGGCCAGCGCCGCCTTGGTCGGGGAGACGTCGACGGCGAGCACCGGGTCGGCGCCGGCGGCCCGCGCGGCGGAGACCACCGACAGGCCCACCCCGCCGAGGCCGATCACGGCCACCGACTCGCCGGCGGCCACCTTCGCCGTACGGCGGACCGCGCCGACGCCGGTGAGCACGGCGCAGCCGAGCAGCGCCGCCGCCTCGAAGGGCAGCTCCGCCGGGACTCCGATGACGGCGTCCTGCGGCACCACCACCTCCTCGGCGAGGGCGCCGAGGCCGAGCGTGACGTGCAGGGGCTCGCCGGACGGCGTCCGCCCCCGGGGCGCCGAGGGCGCTCCGGTGCGCTCGCACAGCCACGGCTCGTCCCGCCGGCAGTACCAGCAGTCGCGGCAGGGCGGGGCCCAGTTCAGCACCACGTGCGCGCCCGGCGCGACCCGCGTGACCCCCTCGCCGACCTCGGCCACCACCCCCGCCGCCTCGTGCCCCAGCACCAGCGGGTACGGCGGCGCGAGCGTGCCGTCGACCATGGACAGGTCGGAGTGGCAGACGCCGGCCGCCCGGACGCTCACCCGTACGTCGTGCGGGCCCAGGGCGGGCAGCTCGATCTCCTCCACCCGCAGCGGGGCGCCGACGGCCCGTACGACCAGCGCCCTCATCGCTGGATGGCCTTGACCTGGAGGAACTCCTCGAGCCCGTGCCGGCCCAGCTCCCGGCCGAGGCCGGACTGCTTGTAGCCGCCGAACGGGGCGAGCGGGTTGAAGGGGGCGCCGTTGACGTCGACGGCGCCCGTACGCATCCGCCGGGCCACCCGCAGCGCCCGCTCCTCGTCGGCCGACCAGACCGCGCCGGCCAGCCCGTAGCGGGAGTTGTTGGCGATGGCCACCGCCTCGTCCTCGTCGTCGAACGGCATGACCGCGAGCACCGGGCCGAAGACCTCCTCCTGGGCCAGGGCGCTGTCGGGGTCGACGTCGGCGATCACCGTCGGGGCGACGAAGTAGCCCCGCTCGGGCAGCGGGGCGTCGGGCCCGCCGGCGACGAGTCGGCCCCCGTCGGCCAGTCCTCGGGCGACGTGCCCGAGGACCCGTTCCCGCTGCGCGGCGGAGACCAGCGGGCCGAGCCGGGTGGCCGGGTCGAACGGGTCGCCCAGCCGGTAGCCGGCCGCGGCCTTGGCGGCCAGGTCGAGGGCCTCGTCGTAGCGGTCGCGGTGCACCAGCAGGCGGGTCCAGGCGGTGCAGGTCTGCCCGGAGTTGAGGAAGGCGTTGCCGACCCCCACCTTCACGGCCGTGCCCAGGTCGGCGTCGTCGAGGACGAGGTTGGCCGACTTGCCGCCGAGTTCCAGGGCGACCCGGGCGATCCGGTCGGCGGCGAGGTGAGAGATCCGCCGGCCGGTGGCCGTCGAGCCGGTGAAGGAGACCATGTCGACGTCGGGGTGCGCGGCGATGGCCTCGCCGACGACGGGGCCGGTGCCGGTGACCAGGTTGACCACCCCGGGCGGGAAACCGGCCTCGTGGATCGCGTCGAAGAGCAGGTACGCCGTCAGCGGGGTCAGCTCGCTGGGCTTGAGCACCACCGTGCAGCCGGCGGCCAGGGCGGGGGCCAGTTTCGCGACGACCTGGTGCAGCGGGTAGTTCCACGGGGTGATCGCCCCGACCACGCCGACCGGCTCCCGGAGCACCAGGGAGTTGCCGACGGTCTCGTCGGCCGGGGGGCGGGCGGCCAGCTCGACGTAGCTGTGCAGGACGGTCAGCGGCAGGCCGGCCTGGACCCGGGTGGCCACCTTCAGCGGGGTGCCCAGCTCCAGGGCGACGGTGCGGGCGATCTCGTCGGCCCGGGCGGAGAGCGCGGCGTGCAGCCGGTCCAGGCGGGCGGCCCGCTCGGCGGGCGCGGTGTCGGCCCAGCCGGGGAAGGCGGCCCGGGCCGCCGCGACGGCGCGGTCGACGTCGGCGGCGGTGCCGGCCGGGACGGCGGCGATGACCTCCTCGGTCGCCGGGTTCCGCACCGCGACGGTCTCCCCGGCGCCGGCGGCGACCCACTGTCCGTCGAGGTAGAAGTCGGTCCGTGCGAGATCCATCGTGCCCCTCATGTACGTCGGCCAAAACTAGCAGCGCAAGTTTTGACTTTAGTACGCGTCGCCGGCCGGCGGGAGGGGTGGCAGCGGCCCGATGTGCTCCTCGTAGGTGCGCGACAGCCCGTGGATCAGCGCGTCGAGGCCCAGCGCGAAGGCGCCCTCGTCCACCTGCTGCTGGTGCTCGGCCAGCCGGTGGGCCTGGGTCAGGTGCGGGTACTGCTCCGCGTACAGCCCCGGGTCCTCGACGAAGCCCCGGGCGAACGAGCCCAGCGCCGAGCCGGCCACGAAGTAGCGCATGAGTGCGCCGATGTGGGTCGCCCGGGCCGGCGGCCACCCGGCGGCGACCAGTCCGCCGTAGACGGCGTCGGCCATGGTCAGCGCCGCCGGTCGGCGCCCCGGGCCCCGGGCCAGGTACGGCACGATGTTCGGGTGCGCCGCCAGCGCGGCCCGGTAGGAGTGCCCCCACCGGCGCAGCGCCTCGCGCCAGTCGACGGTGCCGAAGAACGACACGTCCACCTGGCCGGTGACGCTGTCGGCCACCGCGTCGAGGATCTCGTCCTTCGTGGCGAAGTGGTTGTAGAGCGACGGCCCCCGTACCCCGAGTTCGGCGGCGAGGCGGCGGGTGGAGAAGCCCTCCAGCCCCTCGGCGTCGATCAGCGCGGCGGCGGTCTCGACGATCCGCTGCCGGCTGAGCAGCGCCTGCCGCGGCCGGGGCATCCGGTCCTCCTTCGCTCGGGTCGTCCCTCGCAGACTCTGCCACAACCGGGTCTGGACGGAATTAAACTTGCACCGCTAGTTTAAGGCTCATGGATCTGGAACTCTCCGCCGAGCAGGCGGCGGTCCGCCGGCTCGCCGCGGACTTCGTCGACCGCGAGGTGGTGCCGCACGCCGCCACCTGGGACCGCCGGGAGTCCGTCGACCCCGACATCGTCGGCAAGCTCGGCGAGCTGGGCTTCCTGGGTCTCACCATCGGCGAGGACGACGGCGGGTCCGGCGGCGACCACCTCTCCTACTGCCTGGTGCTGGAGGAGCTCGGCCGCGGCGACTCCGCCGTACGCGGCATCGTCTCGGTCTCCCTCGGCCTGGTCGCCAAGTCGATCGCCGCGCACGGGACCCCGGCCCAGCGGGAGCAGTGGCTGCCCCGGCTCTGCTCCGGCGCGGCGCTCGGCTGCTTCGCGCTGACCGAGCCGGACAGCGGCTCCGACGCCGCCGCGCTGACCACCCGGGCGGTGCGCGACGGCACCGACTGGCTGATCACCGGCGCGAAGATGTTCATCACCAACGGCACCACGGCCGACGTCGCGCTGGTCTTCGCCCGCACCGGCGGCCCCGGGCACCGGGGCATCAGCGCGTTCCTGGTGCCCACCGACGCGCCGGGCCTGACCCGGCGGGAGATCCACGGCAAGCTGGGCCTGCGCGGGCAGGCCACCGGGGAGCTGCGCTTCGACGGCGTACGGGTGCCGGACTCGGCGCGCCTGGGCGAGGAGGGCGCCGGCTTCCGGCTCGCGCTGGCCACCCTGGCGAAGGGGCGGATGTCCGTGGCCGCCGGCTGCGTCGGCATCGCCCAGGGCTGCCTGGACGCGGCCGTCGGCTACGCCGGGCAGCGCACCCAGTTCGGCAAGCCCATCGCCGCCCACCAGCTCGTGCAGCAACTGCTCGCCGCCATCGCCGTCGACACCGACGCCGCGCGCCTGCTCGTGTGGCGGGTGGCCGACCTGATCGACCGGGGCGAGCCGTTCGCCACCGAGGCGTCGATGGCCAAGCTCTTCGCCAGCGAGGCCGCCGTGCGCGCGGCCAACAACGCGGTCCAGGTCTTCGGCGGCTACGGCTACATCGACGAGTACCCGGTCGGCAAGTACCTGCGCGACGCCCGCGTCGCCACCCTCTACGAGGGCACCAGCCAGATCCAGCAGCTGCTCATCGGGCGCGCGCTCACCGGCGTCAACGCCTTCTAGAAGCCAGGGAGAAACCGTGACCAGATTCGCCGACCGGGTCGCCGTCGTGACCGGCGCCGCGCAGGGCATCGGCGCGGCCACCGCGCACCGGCTGGCCGCCGAGGGCGCGGCGGTCGCCGTGGTCGACCTCGACGCGGCGCGCGCCCGGGCCGTCGCCGACGAGATCGCCGCCGCCGGTGGCCGGGCCGTCGGCATCGGCTGCGACGTGACCGACGCCGGGGCGGTCGCCGCGATGACCGACCAGGTCCTCCAGGCGTACGGCGGGCTGCACGTGCTCGTCAACAACGCCGGGATCACCCGCGACAACCTGCTGTTCAAGATGCCGCTGCCCGAGTGGGAGGCGGTGCTGACCACCAACCTGACGAGCATGTTCCTGTGCTGCCAGGCGGCGCAGGAGCACATGGTGGCGGCCCGCTACGGCCGGATCGTCAATCTCAGCAGCCGCTCCGCGCTCGGCAACCGGGGCCAGGTCAACTACGCGGCGGCCAAGGCCGGCGTCCAGGGCCTCACCGCCACCCTCGCCGTCGAGCTGGGCCCGTTCAACGTCACCGTCAACGCGGTCGCCCCCGGCTACGTGGCCACCGCGATGACCGCCGCCACCGCCGAGCGGGTGGGCAGCAGCCCCGAGGCGCACCAGCGGGCGGTCGCCGAGCACACCCCGCTGCGCCGGGTCGCCCAGCCCGCCGAGATCGCCTCGGCGATCGCCTTCCTGGCCAGCGACGACGCCTCGTACGTCAGCGGCCAGACCCTGTACGTCAACGGCGGCGCGCGCTGAGGCGCGTACCACCGCACCCGACCCCGGAGGGGACATGGACTTCGCGCTCTCGGACACCGAACGGGCCATCCGCGACACGGCCCGCGACTTCATCACCAGGGAGGTCATGCCGCTGGAGCAGGAGCTGCTGCGGCGCGAACGCGCCCACCGGCCCGGGCTGGAGCCCGACGAGCTGCGCGAGTTGCAGCTCAAGGCGCGCGCGTTCGGCTTCTGGGGGCTGGCCACCCCCGAGGCGTACGGCGGCATGGACCTGCCGGCCGTCACCCAGTCGCTGATCTGGACCGAGCTGGGCCGCTCGTACGTGCCGTTCCGCTTCGGCGGCGAGGCCGACAACATCCTGTTCCGGGCCAACGAGGAGCAGCAGCGGGAGTTCCTGATCCCGACGATCGAGGGGGAGCGGCGCAGCTGCTTCGCGATCACCGAGCCGGGCGCCGGGAGCGACGCCGCCAACATCCGGCTCAGCGCCCGCCGCGACGGCGACGACTGGGTGCTCAACGGCGAGAAGACCTTCATCACCGGCGGCAACGAGGCCGACTTCGCCATCGTCATCGCGGTCACCGACCGGGAGAAGGGGGCCCGCAACGGCGGTGCCACGGCCTTCCTGGTGGACCGGGCGATGGGCTGGCGCTCGGAGTTCATCCAGACCATGGGCGAGGGCGGGCCCGCGGCGCTGGTCTTCGACGACGTACGGGTGCCGCAGCGCAACATCCTCGGCGAGCCCGGTCAGGGGTTCGCCCTCGCGATGGAGTGGATCGGCAAGGGGCGCTACACCATCCCGTCGCACGCGGTCGGCATCGCCGAGCGCGCGCTGCGGATGGCGATCGACTACGCCACCACCCGCCAGACGTTCGGCCGGCCGATCGGCGACAACCAGGCGATCCAGTGGATGATCGCGGACTCCGAGACCGAGCTGGAGGCGGCCCGCTGGCTCATCCTGCGGGCGGCGTGGACGGTGGACCAGGGCATGGACCCGCGGCACGCCTCCTCCATGGCGAAGCTCTACGGCGCCGGCATGGTCAACCGCGTGGTCGACCGGGTGCTCCAGATCCACGGCGGCATGGGCTACACCCGGGAGCTGCCCGTCGAGCGTTGGTACCGGCAGGTGCGGCTCTACCGCATCTTCGAGGGTACCGACGAGATGCAGCGGCTCATCATCGCGCGCGACCTGCTGCGCGGCTACACCCGGCTGGGAGGGCACCTGGCATGAGGACCTTCGACTCCCTCGACGAGCTGGCCGCGGCGGTCGGGCAGACCCTCGGCCCGGGGCCGTGGCAGCGGATCGACCAGGGGCGCGTCGACCTGTTCGCCGACGCCACCGACGACCACCAGTGGATCCACCTCGACCCGGAGCGGGCCGCCACCGGCCCGTACGGCGGCACGATCGCCCACGGCTACCTCACGCTGTCCCTGCTGCCGGCGCTGGCGGGCCGGCTCTACCGGGTGCGGGGCGTACGGATGGGGGTCAACTACGGCCTGAACCGGGTGCGGTTCCCCGCCCCCGTACGGGTCGGCACGGCGGTCCGGGCCGTCGCCACCATCGTCGAGGTGTCCCCGGTGGCGGGCGGGGTGCAGTTGGTCACCGCCGTGACCGTGGAGTGCGACGCGGGCGGCAAGCCGGTCTGTGTCGCCGAGACGGTGAGTCGGCTCTACGGGCAGCCACCGTCCCCCTGAGCCCGCCGGCGGCGCTGAGCCACCCTCGCGGCCCTGGTGCGGGCGCCCGCAGTCCCTGCGTCGTCCCGCGCCTTCGCGGCCGATGGTGGGCGGTTTCGTGGTGCGCGCCACACCATCCTCGCCCTGTTTGGGAAATTCTGTCGCTTTCGTCCATCGGCCGTTCGGTTGATGTGGCGGCGGCCGTTGGTCTAGGGTGATGGCACTGCGGTCGTCGGTTCCCGGCGTCGCCGCATCGGTAGGACAGGGAAGGGCAGCATGATCACCACGACGACCGCGCCGACCGCCAGCACCGACGCCGCCACCACGGTCTCCGGTGACGAGACCCGCGCGAGCGAGCTGACCGCCGCCCTCGCCGCCCTGCCGGAGGGGCACCCCGACCGGCCGGCGCTGCGGGCGCGGGTCATCGAGGCGTGGCTGCCGCTGGCCCACCACCTCGCCTTCCGCTACAGCGGGCGCGGTGAGCCCAACGGGGACCTGGCCCAGACCGCGGCGCTCGGGCTGATCAAGGCCGTGGACCGGTTCGACGCCTCCCGGGGCGTCGACTTCGCCGGCTTCGCCATCCCGACGATCCTCGGTGAGATCAAGCGCCACTTCCGCGACCGCACCTGGAACATCCGGGTCCCGCGTCGCCTCCAGGAGCTGCGGCTGCGCATCTCCGAGGCCAACGGCACCCTCACCCAGACGCTCAACCGCGCGCCGACGGTCGCCGACATCGCCACCCACCTCGGCGTCACCGAGGAAGAGGTCCTGGAAGGGCTCGAGGGCGCGCGTGCCTACAACGCCGTCTCCCTGTCCACCCCCATCGGCGACGGCGACAGCGCCACCGAGCTCGGCGACACCCTGGGCGCCGAGGACGGCGAGTTCGAGCTGGCCGAGCTGCGCGTCGCCCTCGGCCCGGCGCTGGCCACCCTCGACGAGCGCGAGCAGAAGATCCTCACCCTGCGCTTCTACGGCAACCTGACCCAGAGCGAGATCGCGGCGCAGGTCGGCGTCTCCCAGATGCACGTCTCCCGCCTGCTCGCCCGCGCGCTGGTCAAGCTGCGCGGCCAGCTCGAGATGAGCCACTGACGAATCGCCGGGTCGGCCCCGCCGGCACCCGCTCGAGAACGGCCTCCGCGTCCGCCCCGCCGCACCCGGCGGGGCGGACGTCGCCGTCTGGGTCGCGTCGCGGTCCGGGGCGCCGTGACCCGCCCCCGTCTTCCAGGATGCCCTGTCGGCCCCGTACCCACCGCGTGCGTGCGGTGTCGGGCGTCGTGCCCTGTGGCGGCCGGGGCGGCGGTGCCACCATCGGATGATGGTGAATGTCGATATATTTCGGCGCGGGGCGCAGGCACGGGCGGCGGTGCTGACGGAGCGGTTGCGCCGGCTGGTGACCTGCGAGTCGCCGCCGGGCGCGGGCCCGGAGCTGGCCGCCTGCGCCGACCTGCTCCAGGCGTGGGGCGACGCCGCGCTGGGCCGGCGGGGGCGTCGCGTGGTCCTCGACGGACTGCCGCACCTGCTCTGGCCGGCCCCCGACCAGCGCGTGCTGCTGCTGGGTCACTACGACACGGTGTGGCCGGCCGGCACCATCTCCGAATGGCCCTTCACGCTGACCGGGAGCACCGCGACGGGGCCCGGGGTCTGCGACATGAAGGCCGGGATCGTGCAGATGCTCACCGCGCTGGAACTGCTGCCGGACACCTCGCGGATCGGGCTGCTGCTCACCTGCGACGAGGAGAGCGGGTCGGTGACCTCCCGCCCGCTGATCGAGGAGCAGGCCCGGCGCTCCGGTGCGGTGCTGGTCGGCGAGCCGAGCACCGAGGGCGGCGACCTGAAGGTCGCCCGCAAGGGCGGCTCCGTCTACCGGATCACGGTCGGCGGCCGGGCGGCGCACGCCGGCGTCGAACCGCACCGGGGCGTCAACGCCGGGGTCGAACTCGCCCACCACGTCCTCGCGGTGCAGGCCTTCGCCGCGGGGGAGACGAGCGTGACCCCGACGGTCCTCTCCGCCGGCACGATGACGAACGTGGTGCCCGAGTCCGCGGTCCTCTGCGTCGACGTGCGGGCCTGGACCCGCGAGGAGTTGCACCGGGTGGACCGGCTGGTCCGCGAGCTGACCCCCCGGCTTCCCGACGCGCGGCTGACCGTCAGCGGCGGGATCAACCGGTACCCGTTGCCGGCCTCCGTGTCGACGCCGCTGCTGCGGATCGCGCAGTCGGTGGCGGTGGACCTCGGGCTGCCGGCCGTGCGTGGCGTCGCCGCCCCGGGCGCCTCCGACGCCAACTTCACCGGCGCCCTCGGCGTACCGACCCTGGACGGCCTGGGCGGGGTGGGCGGCCTGCCGCACGCGCGCGGCGAGTACGTCGACGTCGCGCGGATGCCGGAGCGCACCGCGCTGCTGGCCGCCCTGACGGCCCGGATCCTCGCCGCGCCGCCGACCGGGCCCGCCGTCTCCCCGGAGCCGGGGGCGAGTGGGGCGATCGGCGGGCCCCGACCGCTCGACGCGGTACCCGCCGGGCAGGGCTCGTCGACGGACGGGTGAGGGCCACGGCCCGCGAGCGAGGCCTGCAAAGTCCGCACGGTTGCGTAAACGCGCCCCGCGCCGCTGGGCGATGCTGGATCCGTCGATCGCGCGGGGAGGCGCTCATGGCTGAAACGACCGGTGACCTGGAATCCGACTCGCCGACCTCGGGCGACATGGTGCGCACCGCGCGTACCTTCGCCGACCGGATGGCCGCCAGGCGCTCCATCCGGCACTTCTCGCCACGGCCGGTGCCGATGGAGGTGGTCGAGGAGGCGATCCGCGCGGCGGCGACCGCGCCGAGCGGCGCCAACCTGCAACCGTGGCGGTTCGTCGTGGTCACCGACGCGGCCCGCAAGCGCCGGTTGCGGGAGGCCGCCGAGGCCGAGGAGCGCGAGTTCTACGCCCGGCGCGCGCCGGCGCAGTGGCTGGAGGCGCTCGCCCCGATCGGTACGGACTGGCACAAGCCCTTCCTGGAGGTGGCGCCGGTCGTGATCGTGGTGTTCGAGGTGCACCAGGGCCCCCGCACCCCGAAGCCCTACTACGTGAAGGAATCCGTGGGCATCGCGGTCGGCGTGCTGATCACGGCACTGCACCACGCCGGCCTGGCCACCCTGACGCACACGCCGAGCCCGATGCGCTTCCTCAACGAGGTGTGCGAACGGCCACCGGAGGAACGTCCGTACCTGGTCATGCCGGTCGGCTACCCGGCGCCCGACGCGACGGTGCCGGACCTGGTCCGCAAGCCGCTGCCGGAGGTGCTGATCCGGCGGTGACGGCCGGGCCCCGGGCCGGCGGCACCGCACGGCGGGAGAAGACGCCCGACGGACCCGGGCCACATAGTGGAGGCACGTCGCCGAACGGGCGTACGACGGCCCCGTGCCGGACCGGATGAGTGAGTCATCCGTCCCGAGCGGCGAGCGGACATCCACCGGCAGCCTGCGACCACCGTGGCGGCTCGCGGTGCCGCGCACTCCTCGTCTGGCCCCTCAGGAAGGACAGAGACGTGACCGCCTCCCAGAACGTGATAGCCGCCCTGACGGCGGACGGCGAAGAGCTCGACAGCCTGGTCGCCGGCCTCGACGCCGACGGCTGGGCGCTGCCGACGCCCGCCCCCGGCTGGACGATCAGCCACCAGGTGGCCCACCTCGCCGCCACGTTCCGCCTCGCCGGGCTCGCCGCCGGCGCCCCGGCCAGGTTCACCGCGATGCTCTCGCAGCTCGGCGCCGACTTCGACGCCAACGTGGAGCAGGCGTTGGCCGAGTTCCTGGCGGACCCGCCGGAGGTGCTGCTGACCCGGTGGCGGGCCGAGCGCGACAAGGCGATCGAGGCCCTGGCCGCCGTACCGCCGAAGCAGATGGTGCCCTGGCTGGTCAACCCGCTGCCGCCCGCGGTCCTCGCCAGCGCCGGGATGATGGAGCTGTTCGGGCACGGCCAGGACATCGCCGACACGCTGGGCGTACGCCGCCAGGTCACCGACCGGATCCGCCACCTCGTCGCGTTCGCCGTGCGGGTCTGGGACTTCGGTTACCTGGCCCGGGGCCTGACGCCGCCGGACGAGGAGTTCCGCTTCGAGCTGACCGCCCCGTCCGGAGCCCGGTGGGACTTCGGGCCGCTCGACGCCGAGCAGCGGATCACCGGCCCGGCCCACGACTTCTGCCTGCTGGTCACGCGGCGCCGGCACCGCGACGACCTCCGGCTCACCGCCTCCGGCGCGCTGGCCGACCACTGGCTGGACATCGCCCAGGCGTACCGGGGACCGGCCGGGGCCGGTCGTGCCCCGGGCCAGTTCGCCCTGGCCGGTCGCTGACCGCCTCCTGCCCCGGCAGCCCGCCGTCGTCGCCCCGGCCGTCCCGGTCCGGGGCGACGCACGCCCGACGCGTCCTCGACGACGCCCGTCGCGACGGCGACCGTTTGTCGTCGCCGTTGCCGAAATGGCCGTCCCGCCGCCTCCTTTCCCCATCGCGACAGGGCCGGAACAAACAATTCGGACGATCGGACGGACGTCCCGCAGGAAAGCATTCTCGGAGGCGAACTCGGCGGCCCGTCGGCTCATCCTTGACCCAGCGCATTCTAAGGAGGAGTGAATGTACGACTATGTCGTCGTCGGCGGAGGAACCGCCGGTTGTGTGCTCGCGGCGCGGTTGAGCGAGAATCCGGAGGTGACGGTCTGCCTCATCGAGGCGGGGCCGGCGGACAAGGCGCCGAACATTCACATCCCGGCCGCCTTCGGCAAGCTCTTCCGCACCCACCTCGACTGGGACTACGACACGCACGACGAGCCGTTCCTCGACCGCCGTCGCGTCTACCTCCCGCGCGGGCGGGTGCTCGGCGGCACCAGCTCGATCAACACGATGGTCTACATCCGGGGGAACCGGCTCGACTTCGACGGCTGGCGGCAGCCGGGCTGGAGCTTCGACGAGCTGCTGCCGTACTTCAAGCGCTCGGAGGACAACGAGCGGGGCGAGTCGACGTACCACGGGGTCGGCGGCCCCCTGGCCGTCTCCGAGGGCCGGGCGAACAACCCGATGTCGAAGGCGTTCGTGGAGGCCGCGGCCGAGGCCGGGCACGCCGTCAATCCGGACTTCAACGGCGCCGAGCAGGACGGGTTCGGGTTCTTCCAGGTCACCCAGCGGGACGGCCGCCGTGCGAGCGCCGCGACCGCGTTCCTGCACCCGGCGCTCGACCGGCCGAACCTGACGGTCGAGACGAACCTCCAGGTGCACCGGGTCCTGTTCGACCACGGGCGGGCCGTGGGGGTCGTCGGTCACCGCCTGGACGAGGAGATCACGGTCCGGGCGGACCGCGAGGTGATCCTCGCCGGCGGCGCCTACAACAGCCCGCACCTGCTGATGCACTCCGGCGTCGGCCCCGCCGACCTGCTGGGCGCGCTCGGCATGCCGGTCGTGCTCGACCAGCCGGCGGTGGGCCAGGGGCTCCAGGACCACGCCCTGGTGCCGCTGATCTTCACGCACTCCCACCCGATCAGCCTGCTCGTCGCCGGGGCACCGGCCAACGTGGAGCAGTTCATGGCGGAGGGCCGGGGACCGTTGACGTCCAACGGCCCGGAGTCCGGCGGGTTCGCCCGGACCCGGGACGACCTGCCGGCTCCCGACGTGGAGTACCTGGGCGCGCCCGTCATGTTCGCCGACAGCGGCCTCGGCACGCCGACCCACCACGCCTTCTCGTACGGTCCGTCGATCCTCACCCCGCGCAGCCGGGGCTACGTCACCCTGGCCTCCGACGACCCGACGGCGAAGCCGAAGATCGTGCACAACTACTTCGCGGACGAGGCCGACATGCAGGTCGCGATCGACGGGGTACGGATCGGTCTGGAGATCTCCCGGCAGAGCGCCCTGAAGCCCTACACGGAGGCGGCCTACCAGCCGCCGGCGTCGGAGTCGGACGACGACCTGCGCACCTACGTCCGCCAGTACGCGCACTCCATCTACCACCCGGCCGGCACCTGTGCCATGGGCACCGTCGTCGACGCCGAGCTGCGGGTACGCGGCGTGGACGGGCTGCGGGTGGTCGACGCCTCGGTCATGCCGACGCTGATCCGCGGCAACCCGAACGCCGCGGTGCTCGCCATCGCCGAGAAGGCGGCCGACCTGATCAGCGGGGCCCCGCCGCTGCCCGTGAGCACCGCCGCGCTCGCTGCCTGACCGTAACGACACGACTATCTCGAAGGAGGACCGGGTGGAGGTCACCCAAGCACCGTCCAGGACCGAACTGGTCAAGCGGGCCACCGAGCTGGTGCCGCTGCTACGCAAGCACGCCAGCTGGTCGGAGGAGAATCGACGCCTGCACGACGAGGTGGTCGACGCGATGGCGGAGGCCGGCTTCTTCAAGATGCGGGTGCCCACCCGGTACGGCGGATACGAGTCCGACACCCGTACGCAGGCGGAGGTCACGGCCGAACTGGCCCGTGGCGACGGCTCGGTCGGCTGGACCATGTCGGTCTGGACGATCCCCGGCTGGATGGTGGGCATGTTCCCGGACGCGGTCCAGGACGAGGTCCACGCCACGCCTGACGTCCGGGTGTGCGGCACGCTGAGCCCGTCCGCGATGGCCACCCCCAAGGAGGGCGGCCTGGTGGTCAACGGCCAGTGGGGCTTCATCAGCGGCGCCCAGCACAGCCACTGGCAGGAGATCATCGCCATGGCGCCGACGCCGGACGGCGCCGGGCTCTGGCCGGTGATGGCGCTGGTGCCCATGTCGGACCTGGAGATCGTCGACGACTGGTACACGGCGGGCATGCGCGGTTCGGGCAGCGTCACCACCGTCGCCCGGGACGTCTTCGTGCCCCAGGAGCGGGTGCTTCCGCTGCCGGCGGTCCTGCAGAACCAGTTCGCCTCCGTCCTGAACGCCGACCTGCCGATGTACCGCACGACGCTGCTCGGCGTGGCCGCCGCCTCCTCCGTGGGCACCGTGGTCGGGCTGGCCAGGGCGGCCCGGGAGGTCTTCTTCGAGCGGCTGCCCGGCCGGAAGATCACCTACACCGAGTACGACAGCCAGCGCGAGGCCCCGATCACCCATCTCCGGGTCGCCGAGGCCGTCATGAAGATCGACCAGGCGGAGTTCCACGCCCACCGGGTCACCGGGCTGGTCGACGACAAGGGCCTGTCCGGCGAGCCCCTGACGCTGGAGGAGCGGGCCCGTTCCCGGGCCGACGTCGGCGCCGTCTGCCAGCTCGGCAAGGAGGCCGTGGACATCTTCAACATGGCCAGCGGCGGCTCGTCCATCTACAACAGCGTGCCGATCCAGCGCATCGCCCGCGACACGCAGGTCGTGAACATGCACGCGCTGATGCTGCCGGAGACCAACTACGAGCTGTACGGCCGGGTCCTCTGCGGTCTGGAGCCCAACTCGCCGTACATCTGACGCACGGGCCCGACCGGTGCACGGCGCGGGCGCGGCGGACGACGAGGTCCGCCGCGCCCGCGCCGCTCGTGTCGGGTCCGCCGCGGTGGCGCCCGCCGAACCCGTCGTCCGGGTCCGGCGGGCGCCCTTTCCGTGCGCCCTGGAAGCGTTAGAAGTGGCGGCCGGAGACCGCGCCTGCGGCCTTTCCGGCTTCACGAACGACGGCTTCGCCTCACACGTGCGCGAATGCGGCGGGGATTCGTGTGAACGGGGTGGGGCTCGGCGGTTTCGCGCGACGGCGGACCGGACCCCGGAAACGCCGTCCGTGCGCCATTTCCGCGACGGCGATTCGTCGACCGCCGCGTCAGACAGCGCCACCGTGGAAGGGGATGGTGCGCGACGTCGTGCGCCTGGGGACGGCCACGCCTCCCGCCCCGCGCGCGCTCGACCTCACCACGGGAAGAACCGTCGGGCTCCCGGCCCGACGGTTCTCCCTGACAGTTTCCGGCCCGGCTGCGGCTCGCCGCGACCGGAGGTCACACCTCGTGAGATGGCGACCGTCGCAGGCGCAGCGCGAACAGGCTGCCGAGCAGCAGGACGCCCACCACCACGCCCAGCGCCGGCCGCACGGCCGGCAGGAAGGCGTCGGCGAAGGCGGCCTGCGCCGCCTCCCGGTACCGGTCGGCGAGCTCCGGCGGGGTCCCGGCCGGCACGACGAAGCCGCCGGCCTGGCCGGCGCCCAGCTTGACGCCCTCGCCGGCGGCCCCGCCGAATCCGTGCAGGAAGTCCGCCCGGGCCTCGGGAGGCAGCTGCGCCGCGCCCGCCCGGGCGGCCTCGGGCAGGGCGTCGGCCAACCGGTGTTGCAGGACGGCCCCGACGACCGCCGCGCCGAGCGCCCCGCCGACCTGGCGCGCCGTGTTGAGCACGCCCGCGGCGGCGCCGGCCAGGTGGGCGGGGACGTGGCGCATCGCCTCGGTGGTGGTCGGCGCGATGGACGCCCCCATGCCGACGCCGACGGCGATCAGCGGTACGACGAACGTGCCGGCCGTGGAGTGCGGCGTGACCAGCAGTGCCATGCCCAGCACGCCGAGCGCGTACACGGTGAGCCCGCCGGCGAGCAGCCGCCGGCCGCCGAGGCGGTCGGTGAGCCGCCCGGCGACCGGCGCGACGGCGCTGAGCACCACCGTCCAGGGCAGCGCGGCGAGGCCCGACTCCAGCGGGCTCATGCCGAGCAGCGCCTGCGTCTCGATGACGAAGACCAGCAGGAAGCCGTACAGCCCGAAGGAGCTGACGAGCGTGATCACCGTCGCCGGACCGAAGTTGGCGAGGCGGAACAGCGCGGGCGGGACGAGCGGCTCCCGCTGCCGGCGCTCGCGCAGCGCGAACACCACCGCGCACACCGCCGTGGCGACCAGGATCGCCGGGATGCCGACGGGCCCGTGTACCGTGCCCCAGTCGTGCCGTTCGCCCTCGATGAGGGCGTACATGAGGCCCACCAGCGCGGCCGTGGCCAGGAGCACGCCGACCACGTCGAGGTGACGCGGCCGGCGGGTACGCAGGTCGGGCACGAGCCACCAGGCCAGGGCGACGCCCGCCGCGCTGAGCGGCACGTTCAGATAGAAGATCCACTCCCAGCCGAGCTGGGTGATCACGAGGCCGCCGAGGGTGGGGCCGCTGACGGCGGCCACGCCGGCGACGGCGGTGAAGATCCCGAAGGCGGCGCCCCGCCGCGAAGCCGGGAAGATGCCGGAGATCAGGACCAGCGCCTGCGGCAGCAGCGCGGCGGCGCCCACGCCCTGCACCACCCGCGCGGCGATGAGCTGCTCCGGTGACTGGGCGGCGCCGCAGAGCACCGAGGCCACCGCGAACACCGCCATGCCGGCCATGAAGACGGTACGCGGACCGAACAGGTCGCCGAGGCGCCCGGCGACGATCAGCAACGACGCCAGCGCCAGCAGGTAGCCGTTGAGCACCCAGAGCATGCTGTCGATGCCGGTGTCGAGGGACCGCATCATGTCCGGCACGGCCGTGTTGACGATGCTCGTGTCGAGCAGGATCAGGAAGTTGCCGAGGCACAGCACCAGCAGGGCCGCCCACGGGTTGACGGGCCTCGCCCGCGGCGGCGTCACCGGGTCGACGGCCCGCCCCGGGTCACGCCTCGCCCGCACGCGAGGCCTCCTCCCCGACGGCGGCGTCGGCGCCCGGCCCGCCGGCCGGGGGTGGCCCGAGGCCGCCACCGGACAGCCGCGCCCCGATCCGGCGGGCCGCGGCCAGGCTCGCCCAGGCCGTGACCGCGACCAGCGCGGCGTCGTCGGCGCCGCCGTCGCGACAGGCGGCGATGTCGGCGTCGGTGACCCGGTACGGCGCGAGCGCGGTCAGCAGCGCCAACCGGGCGGCGGGTCGCTCGGGCGGCGACAGCTCGGCGACCACGGCGTCGAACCACCGCCCGCCCGGCTCCGGGGGCGGCGGGTCGGCCACGCAGGCCAGGACCCGCCGCCGGACGTGCTCCGGCAGGGCGGCCGCGCCGGCGTGACGAACGGCCTGGCCGGCCCGGGCGAAGGCGGCGGCCACGTGCGGCTGCCCGACGGCCCAGGCCAGGTCGGCCTCCGGTGGCGCGGGCGGCAGCAGCTCCAGGGAACGACCGGGGGGCCGGCCGGAGCGGGCCAGCGCCCCCATGATGCGGGCGGCCGTGCGCCGGACGCCGGCACGGACCCCGGCCGGCGTGGGCGGCAACGGGGAGTCCTGGAGGAAGACGCTCACCATCCGGTTCAGGTAGTGGAAGGCCACCGCCACGCCGATCAGTTCCGGTCCGTGCTCGGCGGGGAACGGCGGGGGCCGGCGGCGCGCGGGGCTGTCGTCCCCGCTGTGCCGGGCCCAGTCGGCCAGGGCCCGCAGCCGGGGGTCGCCGATCCCGCCGACCCCGGCCGTCAGCCACCCGCCCGCGTCGCCCAGCAGCCCGGCCGCCGTCGCGCCGTGCACCTCCACGCAGTACGGGCACCGGTTGCTCTCGGAGACGGCGGCGGCGACCACCTCCTTCGCGTCGCGGCCGACCAGCCCTTCGGCGAGCAGCGTCTCGCGCAGCATCAGCCAGCACGCGCGCAGCACGTCGGGGGCGGGGGAGTGCAGCAGCACCGGGGGCGCGAGGACGCCGAAGTCGTCGGCCATCTGCCCGTAGACCCGCGCGACGGGCCCGTCGGCGGCGTCCGGGGCGACCGGCGTCACGTGCCGGACGTGGGTCAGCATGGTGCGGCTCGTCACCCGAGCCAGTCGCCTGCCCATCGGTTTCCTTCCTGGTAGGGCGGGCCGGGGCCGGGGGCGGGGCGCGCCCCCGGCCCGTCGTGGACGTAGGCGTGTGTCGAAGTCCCCGGCCGGACGCCGCCTGGACTCCGCCTCGGCTCGACCGAGGACTTCGACACACGCCCTAACCGGGTACGACCTGGGGCACCGCGGTGACCGTCCCGTCGGGCAGCGAGCCGTGGTAGGTGACGTCTATGCCACGCTCCTGCGCCGCCCGGACGATGCCGGGCACGGCGCGTTCGGCCAGCGCGGCGATGGTGAGGGCCGGGTTGACGGTGAGCGCGCCCGGCACCGCCGAGCCGTCGGTGACGAAGATGCCGGGGTGCTGGCGCAGCTCGTGCCGGTCGTCGAGGGCCGACGTCGCCGGGTCGTCGCCGATCCGGCAGGACGACAGCGGGTGCACCGTGTACGCGCCGACCACGTCGTTGGTCCACGGCATCACCCGGGCCAGCCCGTCGCGCTCCAGGATGTCCCGGGCGTCCGCGTCGGCGGCGGCCCAGCCCCGCAGCGTGTTGGCGGTGGGCCGGTAGCGCAACGGACCCCGGCCCAGCATCTGCTGGGAGATGCGGTCCGCGTTGCCGGTCGCCGGCGGCGGCCCGAAGACGCCCTCGTTGTCGTCCTCCGACATCGTGAACAGCGTCAGCCACGACTGCCAGCGGCGCAGCATGTCCTTCTTGGCCAGGCCGAACCAGCTCGGGCCCTGCGCGTCGGGCACCTGGGCGAGGATCGTGCCCAGCCCCAGCGGGAAGAAGAGCTGTTCGAGCGAGTACCGCTCGTACTCGGGCAGGTCCGGGTCGAGCCGGTCCCACGTCGCCACCGTCGGCCCGCGGCCGATCTGGTTGGCGTCGTAGCCCCTGCCGTCGGGCCGGCTCAGGCCGAGCACCTCCCGGACCCGGTCGTCGTCGAAGACGGCCGTGTTGAGCCGCTCCCCGTTGCCGGAGAAGTACCGGCCGACGGCGGTGGGCATGGTGCCCAGGGTGGGCTCCGAGCGTTGCAGGATCACCGGGGTGGCCCCGGCCCCGGCGGCCACGATGACGATCTTGGCGTCGATCGTCCCGCTGTCGTGCAGGATCCGGTAGTCCTCCGCGTCGACGATGCGGTAGTGCACCCGGTACCCGCCGTCGTCGGTGCGGGAGAGGTGCTGCACCTCGTGCAGCGGCCGGATCTCGGCGCCGTGCGCCAGGGCCGCCGGCAGGTAGTTGAGCAGCAGGGAGCGCTTCGCGTCGAAGCGGCACCCGGCCATCATCCAGTTGCAGTTGGTGCACTTGTCGACGTCCACCGCCGACGGCACCGGGTTGGCCGTGCGCCCGGCGTGCGCGCAGGCCGCCGCGAACAGGCCGCCGGCGTACGGCACCTTGTCCCAGCTCTGCATGGTCACCGGCAGCGACTCGCAGACCCGGTCGTACCAGGGGTCGAGCGTGGCGCGGGTGATGGCCGCCGGCCACATCCGGCGGCCGATGCTGCCCTGCCGCTCGAAGATGAACCGGGGCGCGCGCGGCATGGTGGCGAAGTACACGACGCTGCCGCCGCCGACGCAGTTGCCGCCGAGCACGCTCATCCCGTCGCCCACGGTGAAGTCGAAGATCCGGGTGTACGACGAGCCGAGCTTGAAGTCGTGGTCGAACTCCTCGCTGGACAGCCACGGGCCCCGCTCCAGGACCACCACGCGCGCCCCGCCCGCGGCCAGGTGGTAGGCGGGGATCGCCCCGCCGAAGCCGCTGCCGATCACCACGACGTCGGTGCTTGCGTTACTGGTCATGCCGGGCTCCCTGTGGGCGTGGTGTGCGGGTGCAGTCGCGACAGCGGGCGTCCGTACGAGTACTCGGGGAAGCGCCACAGCCCGTCGGCGTCGGGCTTGGTGATGCCGATCGCCAGCAGCCCCGGGTGCCCGGCGGCGAGGGCGTCGACGGTGTTCATGTGCGCGGCGCTGTCGTAGGCCATGTTGCTGAACAGGGCGAGCCCCACCCACATCTCCTTCTCCGGGTTGTCCGGGGCGAGCAGGTGGCTCAGCAGCGCGGTGCGGTGGTCGAACGCGAGCGCGACGAAGGGCGGCACGCTCGGATCGAGGGTCAGCCCGTTCGTCTCGGCGTACCCGCTCGCGTGGGCGTTGAGGGCCTCACTGAGCGTGCCCAGCATCAGCGACAGCCCGCCGGCCGGGTCCTCCATCAGGGCCAGCGCCCCGGACTCGACGGCGCCGCCGTCGGTCGAGACGCCCGCGATCGCCCGGTCGTCGGCGGACCGCTTCGCCCCGGGGATGATGGTGTCGGCGAACGCCTCCAGCGTCAGCACGCGCGCCTGCTGTTCCTCTGGTGTCTCCGGTTGCACGGCGGCTACCTCCTTTTGGGGCGGGCGCGTCGGTTTCCGGTCCCGCCAAGACGTTTTTCGGGCAGCCTTGACCGCCGCCCGGTAAGCGACGGAATCAAGGAATGAAATGGTGGTCGCCCGGAGTTTTCCGTGCGGTGTGGATGGTGCGTGAAGTTCTGCATCATCGTGGCGACCGACGCAGGTGGAACGCATCTTCCGTTTTGCTCAGGCCGAGGTCGCGATGGCCGCGGCGATTGGCGGAAAATTGCGCGCGGGAAGGGCGGGCTGCAATTTCCACGCGCGCGTCGTACGTGCGGCGGCCGGGCCCGGTTCCGGGCAGGGGGTCAGGCCGGTTCGGCGGCCCGGTGCGGCGCGGCGGCCGCCGGGAGCGCGGCGCGCCCGGCCTGGCGGCGGCTCAGCCGCCCCGTCCGGTGCAGCCAGCGCACGGTGTCGGCCAGCGTCTCGTCCAGCGACCGGCCCGCCGGCCCGAGCAGTTGCTCCGTCGGCGTGCCGTCCATCGGGCGGGCGGTGGCGCACAGGTAGATGGCGCCGTGCTCGGCGGGCAGGTGCACGGGCGACAGCCGCTGCGCCGCGCTGACCAGGTGCCCCATTGGCAGCAGGGCCCGCGCCGGCAGCCGCAGGGTGGGCAGGGCCCGCCCGGTGACCCGGCGCAGCGCGTCGACGAACTCGCGGGTCGTCACGTACCGGCCGGGGGCCGGGAAGCGGCGGGGGCCGCGCCCCGGTTCGAGCACCGCGGCGTGCAGCCGGGCCACGTCCCGCACGTCGCCGACGGGGAAGCCGCCGGTGGGCCACATCGGCATCAACCCGCGCAGCACGTTGCGTACCCGCGTCGTCTGGTCGCCCAGGTGCGGGTCGTCGGGCCCGAGCGAGGCGAGCGGGTACGTGACGACCACCGGCGCCCCGTCGTCCTGGTGCCGGCGCGCGACGTGCTCGGCGGCGGCCTTGCTGCGCAGGTACGCCTCCCGGGGCGCGCCGACCGGCGAGTCGACGGTCAGCGGCGAGCGCGCGGCCGGCAGCAGCACGCCGAAGGTGGAGACGTGGACGATCGGGTCGAGGCCCGCCGCCCGCGCCGCCCCGAGCACGACCTCGGTGCCGCGCAGGTTGACCGCCCGCATCCGCGCCCGGTCCCGGGAGTCGAAGCTGTACACGCCGGCCGCGTGCAGGGCGGCGGCGCAGCCGTCGGCGGCCCGGGTGACGTCGGCGGGGTCGGTGACGTCGCCGACGACCAGCTCCACCCGCCCGGCGTCGGCGCCCAACGCGGTCAGCACCCGTCGGGCGCGGGCCGCGTCCCGCACGAGCATCCGGACCCGGTGGCCGGCGTCGAGGATGGCCGCCGTCGAGTGGGAGCCGATGAATCCGGTGCCACCGGTTACCAGGACCAGCATCGCGACTCCCGCGGGTGGGGGACTGGGTCGTCGCCCATCATTCGCGGACGCCGCCGACCCCTCCTTCTCCCAGGGTGCTCAACCGGCGTCGATCGCGTTGCCCGCGCCCCCGCCTTCCCAATACTGGCATTGCCGCAGTCGTGGGAGCCGTCGTCGTGACCGCCCGGCGGCGCAGAGCAGGAGGCAGATCATGATCGCTCGTCGGGTGGCCTCGTCGGTGGTCCAGCGTCAGGTCAACTACGTCACGCCGGTTCCTCAGGGGTCCGCGCGGGGCCTGGTGGCGGCCGTCTACGCCCAGGTGGCGCAGGAGATGCAGCTGGTGGTGCCGCCGGCGCAGCTGCACTCCCCGTCGCCGGAGGTGCTGGCCGCGTACTGGATGGTCATGCGGGAGCCGCTGCTGCCGACGGAGAACGTGGACCGGGCGACGAAGGAGGCGGTGGCGGCCGCCGTGTCGGTGGCGAACATCTGCCCGTACTGCGTGGACATGCACAGCGTCGGGCTCTACGAGCTCTCCACCGAGCACGACGCGGAGGCGATCGTGGCCGACCGGCTCGCCGAGATCACCGACCGGCGCATCCGCGAGGCGGCGGAGTGGGGTCGTACGGCCCACCAGCCGCAGACCGCGCGCCCGGTCCTGCCGTTCGCGGAGCGGGACCGCCCGGAGCTCGTCGGCGTGGTGGTGGGCTTCCACTACGTCGCCCGCGTGGTCAACGTGTTCCTCGCCAACTTCCTGCTCCCGCCCGGGCTGACACCGCGGGCGCGGCGGCGCCTGAAGCGCGGTATCGGCTGGTTGTTGCAGGGGACGCTGCGCGACGCCCGGGAGCCGGGTCGCTCGGTGGAGCTGCTGCCGCCGGCGCCGCTGCCGGCGGAGGCGGCCTGGGCGGCGGGCAGCCCGCACGTGGCCGGGGCGATGGCCCGCGCCTACGCGGCGTTCGAGGCGGCCGGCGAGCGGGCGGTCCCGCCGGCGGTGCGGGAGCTGGTCCTCGAACGCCTCGACGCCTGGCGGGGGGAGGAGACCGGCCTGAGTCGACAGTGGTGCGAGCGGTTGATCGCGCCGCTGCCCGAGCCGGAGCGCGCCGCCGGCCGCCTGGCCCTGCTGACCGCGTTCGCCTCCTACCAGGTCGACGAGGAGGTGGTCACCGAGTTCCGCCGCCACCGGCCGGGTGACGCGGCCCTGGTCGACGCGGTGGCCTGGGCCAGCTTCGCCGCGGCCCGCCGGATCGGCGCCTGGTACGCCCCCGCCGGCTCGCCCGGGCCGGTCTGACGGATCCGCGACCCGAACTGAGCACGCAGGAAGACGCGTCGGCGTGTCGGTGTCGACACGCTGGGTGAGGGCGTGGCGTTCTCGCGCGCCCGTGACCCTTCCAAGGAGGCAACGTGACCAGCTACCAGGCGACCCTGCCCGGATCGTCCGGGCGTTGGGCGGCACTCAACGGCACGCACCACCGGGCCGCCCTGAACGCGTTTCTCGTGATCGTGCTGGCGCACTGGGCCGAGCACCTGGTGCAGGCGTACCAGATCTGGGGCCTGGGCTGGTCGCGGCCGGAGGCGCGCGGCGTGCTCGGCATGCCGTTCCCGTGGCTCGTCAGCTCCGAGTGGCTGCACTACGGCTACGCCATCGTGATGCTCGTGGGGCTGTGGATGCTGCGCCCCGGCTTCGTCGGGCGCAGCCGGAGCTGGTGGACCGCCGCCCTGGCGCTCCAGTTCTGGCACCACATCGAGCACCTGCTGCTGCTGTTGCAGGCGCAGACCGGCCGGCACCTGTTCGGCAGCCCCGTGCCCACCAGCCTGCTCCAGGTCGTGATCCCCCGGGTCGAGCTGCACCTGTTCTACAACACGGTCGTCTTCGTGCCGATGGTGATCGCGATGTACCTGCACCTGCGGCCCTCCGCGGCGGAGGAGGAGCTGATGGCGTGCAGCTGCCGGCAGCCCGGGGCCGCCGCGCAGCCGGCATGACCAGCGTGGACGGTGCCCGCCCGCCCGCGCCTCCCGCGCCGGCCGGGAGGGTGCAGCGGGCGGCGATCGTCGTGGCGGCCGGTGTCGTGCTGTCGATCGTCGCGCTGCTGGCCTTCGGCAGCCCGGCCGCGAGCCGGCGGCTGATGCTCCAGCCGGGCGACGGGTCGGTCGTCGGGTCGGCGCCCGCCGAGGTGACGCTCACGCTCGGCGGAGCCGAGTCGGCCGGGGACCCGCACCTGGCCGTCACCGGACCGACCGGGGCGGTCGTCTCGACCAGGAGGCCGGCCGTCCGCGACGGCCGCCTGGTCGTGCCGGTACGCGACGCCGGGCCGGGCGCCTACCGCGTTGCCTACCGCGTCCGGTTGCCCGACGGCCGGCAGGTCGCCGGCCTGGCCGGCTTCACGGTGACCCCCGGAGCCGCACCGGCCGGGCCCGTCGCCACGCCGGTCGGGGAGGCGGCCGCCGGCCACGACCACGCCCGGATCGACGGCATCAACGGCGTGCTCCTCCTGCTGGACCTGGGCCTCGTCGGGGTGGCCCTGCTGCTGATGTTCCTCCGCCCGCAGCGGGGGAGAGGACCCGTCACCGGCCCGTGACCCCGGGCGCGGGCGGATGAGCGCACAGCAGAAGAGGCGGCCCCGGCCGGCGCGAGGTGACGATGAAGTCACCCGCCGGCCGGGGCCGGCGTCGTCGTACCGACAGGGGGATCTGCCATGCCGACGGTACTGGGCTCCGTACGTCGACTGCTGATGGCGCCGACGCTCGCGGACGTCACCTTCGCGCGTCGGGGCTTCCCCGGCCCCGCCACGGAGGTCACCCGCCGGCTGGAGGCGGTTCCGCAGTCGGTGATCTGCGGATTCGAGTGGGGCATCGACACCCGCGACCCGTGGGAGCTGGAGCGCCGGCTCGCGCTCGTCGACCGGGAACTGCTCGGCTTCGCCTACGAGGGCGCCACGATGGCCTGCACCATCCTCGACGTGATGGGGCCCCGGCGCGGCACCCGCACCCGCGACCTGCTGCGGGGGCCCGGCGCGCCCCACCTCTTCCTCGCCTACATCGGCATCGGTTTCGCGATGGCGCGCCTACCGCGCCGCTTCTGGCGGCACGTCGTGCCCGACCTCACGGGCAACCCGTACCACCCGACGATGACCTGGCTGGCCGTCGACGGCTACGGGTTCGACCGCGCCTACTTCGACCTCGACCGGTGGGTGACCCGGCAGGAGCGGCTGGCGGCGTACCCGTGGCAGGGCCACGGCGACTACTTCCCGCGGGCCACGGACCAGGGCCTCGGGCGGGCGCTGTGGTTCATCCACGGCGCCCGCACCGCCGACGTGGCCGGGGCCGTGCGGGCCTTCGCCACCGACCGGCACGGCGACCTGTGGAGCGGGGTGGGGCTCGCCGCCACCTTCGCCGGGGGTGCCGACGCCGAGGCGCTCGTCGCGCTGCGCGCCGCCGCCGGTCCGTGCGCGCCGGACCTGGCCCAGGGCGCGGTCTTCGCCGCCAAGGCCCGCAGCCACGCCGGCTACGTGCCGGCGCACAGCGAGGCGGCGATGCACGCCCTCGGCGGGCGCTCCGTGGCCGCCGTCGCGGCGCTCGCCGACGACGTGGCGGTCCGCGCGGAGGACGCCGGGCGGCTGCCCGCGTACGAGGTCTGGCGGCGCAACGTCCGCGCGCACTTCGAGCCGGCCGACGTCGGTCACGACCGCTGAGCCGTCCGCGTCGTCCGCCCGGCGGTACGCGACCCCGGCGCGGACCGGGCCTCGTCGCGCCCGCCGTGCCGGCGCGCGGCCGGCCTCGGACGTGAACGCCTCGAATAATTGCGATGAATGCGCAAGGGTGAAGAAATCAACCCTTCCCACTTTTGCCATCATCGAAATGGATGTCCATCCCGGCAACGAAAACACCGACCCTTTGGGGGAACGTGCCATGCAGAGCCTGCGTGATCTGCGGCGCAGAATCCTGACGCCAAATATCTCCGAGACGAAATTGGACGTGCGCGGCTTCCACGTGCGCGACGAGGAATCGAAGACGCTGCTCGAAACCGTCGGCGCCTCATTCCTGGCCGGTTACGGATACGCCGCCGAGGCGCCGACGACCGCAGCGGCCGAACAGCGTCTGGAAACGGTGCCGACGCGTTTTCGTGGCTTCGCGTACGAGGGCGCCGGGATGGGCTTCGCCGTCCGGGACGCGCTGCGGCCGGGCCGCCCCCGGCACGTGGCGAGCCTGCTCGCCGGCCGGGGCGACGCGCACGTCTACATGGTGTACGTCGGCGTGGGCTGGGCGATGGCCCGGGTGCCCCGGTTCCGCTGGGGCCAGCTGTACGCCCCGGACCCGCTGCTGCGGTGGCTGGTGCTCGACGGCTACGGCTTCCACCAGGCGTACTTCCACACCGACCGGTACGTGTACGGGCAGTACCGCCACCCGCGGTTCCCGTGGCCGGCCGAGGGCCCGCGCGAGTACGCCGACCGGGTCATCGACCAGGGCATCGGCCGGGCCACCTGGTTCGTCGGTGGCACCGACGTGGACCGGGTGACGGAGATCTTCGCCGCGTTCCCCGCGCACCGGCGGGCCGACCTGTACGCCGGGGCCGGCCTCGCCGCCACCTATGCCGGCGGAGCCCCCGAGGCGGACCTGCACCGGTTCCGCGACCGTGCCGGCGACTACCGCGTGGACCTCGCCCAGGGCAGTGCCTTCGCGGCCGGGGCCCGGGTACGCGCCGGCCTGGTCGCCCCGCACAACGAGGTCGCCACGCAGGTGTTCTGCGGCATGTCCACCGCCGAGGCGGCGAAGGTCACCGACGTGACGCTGCCCCGCGGCCAGGACGGCGCCACGCCCGCCTTCGAGCGGTGGCGCCAGGCCATCGCCGCGGAGTTCGAGGGGCGGTGCTGACCGTGACGCCCCTCCCACCGGCCGTTCCCGCGCCCCGGCGGTCCACCACCGCACGCAACGAAGGAGAGACCTCGTGACCAGGATCGCTGTCGTGGGGATGGCGTGCCGCTACCCGGACGCCACGTCACCCCGCGAACTGTGGGAGAACGCCCTCGCCGGGCGGCGGGCCTTCCGCCGGCTGCCCGCCGAGCGGATGAGTCTGGACGACTACTGGGATCCGGACCCGGCCACACCCGACCGCTTCTACGCCCGCAACGCCGCGGTCATCGAGGGCTACGAGTTCGACCGGATCGCCTACAAGATCGCGGGCAGCACCTACCGCTCGACCGACCTCACCCACTGGCTCGCCCTCGACATGGCGGCCATGGCGCTGGCCGACGCCGGCTTCCCGATGGCGGAGGGCCTGCCCCGCGAGCGGACCGGCGTGGTCGTCGGCAACACGTTGACCGGCGAGTTCTCCCGGGCCAACCAGCTGCGGCTGCGCTGGCCCTACGTGCGCCGCATGGTCGCCGCCGCGCTCAAGGAGCAGGACTGGGACGACGACCAGCTCACCGCGTTCCTCGACGAGTTCGAGGCGACGTTCAAGGGCCCGTTCCCGGAGGTCGACGAGGACACCCTCGCGGGTGGACTGTCGAACACCATCGCCGGGCGCATCTGCAACCACTTCGACTTCAAGGGCGGCGGCTACACCGTCGACGGCGCCTGCTCCTCGTCCCTGCTCTCCGTCGCCACCGCGTGCAAGACCCTCTCCGACGGCGAGGTCGACGTGGCGATCGCCGGCGGCGTGGACCTGTCCATCGACCCGTTCGAGATCATCGGCTTCGCCAAGACCGGCGCGCTGGCGCGCGGCGAGATGCGCGTCTACGACCGTGGCTCGAACGGCTTCTGGCCGGGCGAGGGCTGCGGCATGGTGGTGCTGATGCGCGAGGCCGAGGCCCGCCAGGCGGGGCACCGCGTCTACGCCACCATCGCGGGCTGGGGCATCTCCTCCGACGGCAAGGGCGGCATCACCCGACCGGAGGTCGCCGGCTACCAGCTCGCCCTGCGCCGGGCGTACGACCGGGCCGGCTTCGGCATCGAGACCGTCGGGCTCTTCGAGGGCCACGGCACCGGCACGGCGGTCGGCGACACCACCGAACTCCAGGCGCTGTCGCTGGCCCGGCGCACCGCCGACGGAAACTCCCCGCAGGCCGCCATCAGCTCGATCAAGGGCATGATCGGGCACACCAAGGCGGCGGCCGGCGTCGCCGGGCTGATCAAGGCCGCGATGGCGGTCCACCACGAGGTCCTGCCGCCCGCCATCGGCTGCGTCGACCCGCACGAGATCCTCACCGCCGAGCAGTCCGCGCTGCGCGCCCTGCGCAAGGCCGAGGCGTGGCCGCGCGGCGTGCCCGTACGCGCCGGCGTGACGGCGATGGGCTTCGGCGGCATCAACACCCACATCGTGCTGGAGAACGGGCAGCCGCGTCGCTCGTCGCGGCTGGACAGCCGCTTCCGCAACCTCGCCGCGTCGATGCAGGACGTGGAACTGCTCCTCGTCGACGGTGGCAGCCCGCAGGAGCTGCGCGAGCGGTTGCAGCGCCTCGTCGACTTCGTGCCCACGGTGTCGTACGCCCAGTTGGGCGACCTCGCCGCCACCCTGCACCGCGAGCTGCGCGACCTGCCCTACCGGGCGGGCGTCGTGGTCTCCTCGCCGGAGGACGCCGAGCGGCAGCTGGGCCGCGTCTGCGACGCCCTCGACGCCGGCGAGGCGCGCCTGTTCTCCGCCGACGGCCGCTGCTTCCTGGGCCACGTGAGCGGGCCGGGCCGCATCGGCTTCCTCTTCCCCGGGCAGGGCTCCGGCCGGGGCACCTCGGGCGGCGCGCTGCGCCGGCGCTTCGCCGACGTGGAGGAGGTCTACCAGCGGGCGGCGCTGCCCACCAGCGGCGACATGGTCGCGACCGCGGTGGCCCAGCCGAGGATCGTCACCGGCTCGCTGGCCGGCCTGCGGGCGCTGTCGCTGCTCAACCTCGACGCGACCGTCGCCGTCGGGCACAGCCTCGGCGAGATCGCCGCCCTGCACTGGGCCGGCGTGCTCGACGAGGAGGCCCTGCTGCGGGTCGCGGGGATCCGTGGCCGGACGATGGGGGAGCACAGCGCCTCCGGCACGATGGCCAACATCGGCGCCCCGCCCGAGCGGGTGGCCGGGCTCGTCGGCGACCTGTCCGTGGTGATCGCCGCGTACAACGGGCCGGAGCAGACCGTGATCGCGGGTTCGGAGGCCGCGGTGGAGGACGCCTGCGAGCGGGCCCGCTCCGCCGACCTTCGGACCACCCGCCTCTCGGTGTCCCACGCGTTCCACTCCCCGCTGGTCGAGCCGGCCGCGGACGCCCTCCTCGAGGCGCTGGCGGGGGAGCGGTTCGGGCCCGTCACCCGGCGGGTCGTCTCCACGGTCACCGGCGAGCCGCTCGCCCCCGACACCGACGTCGCCGCCCTCCTGCACCGCCAGATCACCGACCCGGTGCTGTTCAGCCAGGCCGTGGCTCTCGCCGCCAAGGAGGTCGACCTCTTCGTCGAGGTCGGTCCGGGGCAGGTGCTCTCCGGCCTGGCGTCGGCCAGCACCGACCTGCCGGCGGTGGCGCTGAACACCGACGACGAGTCGCTGGCCGGCCTGCTGCGCGTCGCGGCGGCCGCGTACGTGGTCGGCGCCGGCGGCGTGGAGGGCGCCCTCTTCCACGACCGGCTGGTCCGGCCGCTCGAGGTGGGCCAGAACTTCCGGTTCTTCGCCAGCCCCTGCGAGTCCGCCCCGGTGGTGAACCTGCCCAAGGGCACCGGTGTGCGGGCGACGGCTCCGCCGGTGGCGGAGGGGCAGCGGCCGGAGCCGGAGCAGCCGGCGGGCGAGTCGAGCCTGCAACTGCTGCGCCGGTTGGCCGCCGAGCGGGCCGAGTTGCCGCTGGAGATGGTGCACGACGGCAGTCAGCTCCTCGACGACCTGCACCTCAGCTCGATCACCGTCGGCCAGCTGGTCAACCAGGCGGCGCAGCAGCTCGGCGTGCCGGCCGCGCAGACCCCGACGAACTTCGCGACGGCCACCGTCGGTCAGCTCGCCGAGGCCCTGGAGCAGCTCGCCCGCACCGGCCGGGACGCCGACGCGTCCGGCCCGGCCTTCGTGCACGGTGTGGCCGACTGGTGCCGGGCCTGGTCGGTCGACCTCGACGAGGCGCCGTCCCCGGCCGCCGCGGGGACCGAGGCCGACGGGCCCTGGCAGCTGTTCGCCCCGGCCGGGCACCCGCTCGCCGAGCCGCTGCGCGCGGCCCTGCAGAGCGCCGGTGTCGGCGCGGGTGTGCTGGTGTGCCTGCCGCAGCCGTGCGCCGAGGCCGACCTCGAACTGGCCCTGCGCGGCGCGCAGGCGGCGACGGCCGCCGCCCCCGGCACCCGCTTCGTCCTTGTCCAGCAGGGGCCGGGCGCGGCCGGGCTGGCCAAGACGCTGCGGCTGGAGGCGCCGCACGTGCGGACCACCGTCGTGCACACCGCGCCGGTGCCGCAGGCCGTGGCGAGGGTGACCGCGGAGGTCGCCGCCACCGACGGCTTCGCCGAGGTCCACCTCGACGCCGACGGGCGCCGGCGGGTGCCCACCCTGCGCGGGCTGCCGGTGCGGCCGGCCGAGACTCGGCAGCCATTGGGCGCCGAGGACGTCCTGCTGGTCACCGGCGGTGGCAAGGGCATCACCGCCGAGTGCGCCCTGGCGATGGCCGTGGACAGCGGCGCCCGCCTCGCCGTGCTCGGCCGCTCGGATCCCGCCCAGGACGAGGAGCTGGCCGCGAACCTCGCGCGGATGGCGGACGCCGGCGTGCGGGTGCGCTACGCCCGGGCCGACGTGGCCGACGCCGCGCAGGTACGCCAGGCCGTCGACGGGCTGGTCGCCGAGCTGGGACCGGTCACGGCGGTGCTGCACGGCGCGGGCCGCAACGAGCCGGCGGCGTTGACGGGCCTCGGCATGGACGAGTTCCGCCGCACCTTCGCGCCGAAGGTCGACGGCCTGCGCGCCGTGCTCGACGCGGTCGACGCCGACCGGCTGCGCCTGCTGGTGACGTTCGGCAGCATCATCGGCCGGGCCGGCCTGCGTGGCGAGGCCCACTACGCGACCGCGAACGACTGGCTCGCCGAGCTGACCGTCGACTTCGGCCGGCGTCACCCGGACTGCCGCAGCCTCTGCCTGGAGTGGTCGGTCTGGTCCGGCGTCGGCATGGGCGAGCGGCTGTCCGTGGTCGAGGCGCTGACCCGCGACGGCATCACCCCGGTCACCCCCGACCAGGGGGTTGCGATGCTCCGGCGCCTGCTCGCCGACCCGCACGCGCCGTCGGTGGTGGTCGTCAGCGGGCGGACCGAGGGCATCGACACCGTCCGGATGGACCTTCCGGAGCTGCCGCTGCTGCGCTTCGTGGACCGGCCGCTCGTGCGCTACCACGGCGTCGAGCTGGTCACCGAGGCCGAACTCAAGCCGGTCGCCGACCTCTACCTGGACCACCACCGGCTCGACGGCAACCTGCTGTTCCCGGCGGTGTTCGGCATGGAGGCGATGGCCCAGGTCGCCGCCGCGGTGACCGGACGGACCGACACGCCGGTGGTCGAGCGGGCCGAGTTCCTGCGGCCCATCGTGGTGCCGCCGGACGGCAGCACCACCATCCGGATCGCCACCCTCGTGGTCGACGACGACGTCGTGGACGCGGTCGTCTACAGCGCGGAGACGGAGTTCAGCGCCGCGCACTTCCGGGCGCGGCTGCACTTCACCGGGACGCGACCGCCGGCCGGCCCGCCCGAGCAGGTGCCCGCCGGGCTGCCGGCGGTGCCGCTGGACCCCGCCACCGACCTGTACGGCGACATCCTGTTCCAGGGTGGACGGTTCCAGCGGCTGCGCCGCTACCACCGCTCGGCCGCCCGGCACGTCGACGCCGACGTCGTCACGGCTCCGCAGACGCGGTGGTTCGCCGACTACCTGCCCGACACCCTGCTGCTGGGCGACCCCGGCGTGCGGGACGCCCTCATGCACGGCAACCAGGTCTGCGTCCCCGACGCGACCCTGCTGCCGGCCGGGATCGAGCGGCTCCACCCGGCGGGGCCCCGGCTGACCGAGGCGGAGGAACTCCGCTACTGCGCCGAGGAACGCAGCCGCGACGGCGACACCTACGTCTACGACATCGCGCTCCGCTCCTCCGACGGTGCGATCGTGGAGCGGTGGGAGGGCCTGCGGCTGCGGGCGGTGCGCAAGAAGGACGGCCGCGGGCCGTGGGTGGCCCCGCTGCTCGGGTCGTACCTGGAGCGGACCGTGGGCGACCTGGTCGGCGGTGACGTCGCCGTCGCGGTGGAGCCGGCCCCGACGGAGCGGACCGGACGCGGCGAGGCGGCCGGGCAGGGCACGCCGGACGAGACCCGCCGGCGGCGGGCCCGCACCGCGGTGGCCGCCGGCCGGGCCGCCGGCGGACCGGTCGAGGTCGCATACCGGCCGGACGGCCGCCCCGAGCTGGCCGACGGCCGGTCGCTCTCGGCCGCCCACGCCGAGAACCTGACGCTGTGCGTGGTCGGCACCGGGCCGCTCGCCTGCGACGTCGAGGCGGTACGCGCCCGGGAGGAGTCGGTCTGGCAGGGGCTCCTCGGCACGCACGTCGACCTCGCCCGGCTCTGCTGCGCCGACGGCGGGGAGTCGCTGGACGCGGCGGCGACGCGGGTGTGGGCGGCGATCGAGTGCCTGCGCAAGGCGGGGCTCTCGCACCGGGCGCCGCTGGTCGCGGTGCCCTCGGACCGGGCCGGCTGGCTGGTCTTCGCCTCCGGCGACCTGCGGATCGCCACGCTCGTCACGACCGTGCGGGACCTGCCCCAGCCGATGGCGTTCGCGATCCTGACGGAAGGACGGGGCTAGGCGATGGACAAGTACTTCGAGTACCTGCACACGGTGGGCTTCGAGGAGACCAACCTCGTCGGCAACGTGTACTACGTCAACTACCTGCGCTGGCAGGGCCGCTGCCGGGAGATGTTCCTGAAGGAACGGGCCCCGGACGTGCTCGCCGACGTACGCGAGGACCTGAAGCTGTTCACCCTCCGCGTCGACTGCGAGTTCTTCGCCGAGATCACCGCGTTCGACGAGCTGTCCATCCGGATGCGCCTGGTGGAGCTGGCGCAGACCCAGCTGGAGTTCAGCTTCGACTACGTCAAGCTCGACCGGGACGGCGGCGAGACGCTGGTGGCCCGGGGCCGGCAGCGCATCGCCTGCATGCGCGGCCCGAACACCCGCACCGCGCCGGCCAGGGTGCCGGAGGCACTGGTGACGGCGCTCGCGCCGTACACCTCGGCGCGGCGCTCCTGACGGCGCGAGAAGGAGACGTCGTGGACGTACAGCGAACACTCACCGTCGGGACGCCCGACGTGACGGCACTGCGGCGGGCGTACGGCGCGTTCGCCACCGGCGTCACGGTGGTGACCGTCGGCGGTGCCACCCCGCACGGGATGACCGCCAACTCGTTCACCTCCGTGTCGCTCGACCCGCCGCTGGTGCTGGTGTGCGTCGACCGCAACGCGGTGATGCACGCCTGCCTCTCCCGGACGCGCGAGTTCGCGGTCTCGGTGCTGACCGACGACCAGGAGAAGGTGGCCCGGTACTTCGCCGACGGGCGGCGGCCGCTCGGCGGCGAGCAGTTCGACCAGGTGGAGTGGCGCCCCGGCGCGACGACGGGCGCCCCGCTGATCAGCGGGGCCCTCGCCCACTTCGAGTGCGAGGTGTGGCGCTCCTACGACGGCGGCGACCACACCATCTTCCTCGGCCGGCTGCTCTCCCTGGAGCGCCGCACGGACGGGGAGGCACTGCTCTTCCTCTCCGGCCGCTTCCGTCAGGTCGAGCAGGAGCGGAGTGAGGCGGCATGACGACCATCCAGGGCGGGGCCCGGCGTACGCCGCCGGGCCCGCCCCGCCCCGCCGCCCTGCACATGCTGATCCTGATGGGCCGGGACCGGCTGCGGATGATGACCCTGGCGGCGGAGCGGTACGGCGACGCGGCCCGGCTGCCGGTCGGGCCCAAGCAGCTCTACTTCTTCAACCATCCCGACCACGCCAAGCACGTGCTGTCCGACAACAGCGCCAACTACCAGAAGGGCATCGGCCTGGTGCACGCCCGCCGGGCGCTCGGCGACGGGCTGCTCACCAGCGAGGGCGAGCTGTGGCGCAAGCAGCGCAGGGTGATCCAGCCGGCGTTCCAGAACCGGCGGCTCGCCCAGTACGCGGGCGTGATCGGCGAGGAGGCCGCGCTGCTGGTCGAGCGGCTGACGGAGCGGGCCGACGGCCCTCCGGTCGACGTGCTGGAGGAGATGACCACGCTGACCCTCGGGGTGCTCGGGCGGACCCTGCTCGACGCCGAGCTCAGCGGCTTCCACGGCGTCGGCGCGTCGTTCGCGGCCGTGCAGGACCAGGCGATGTTCGAACTGGAGACGCTCAGCGCCGTGCCGCCGTGGATTCCGCTGCCCCGGCAGCTGCGGTTCCGGCGCGCCCGCCGGCACCTCCAGCGGGTCGTCGACGAACTCGTCGCCGGCCGGGGCCGGGACGTGGACGGGCGCGACGACGTCCTGTCCCGCCTGATCGTCTCGACCCGGCTGGAGAAGGATCCGCGGGTGGCCCGCCAACGGCTGCGCGACGAGCTGGTCACGCTGCTGCTGGCCGGGCACGAGACGACCGCCAGCACGCTGGGCTGGAGCCTGCACCTGCTCGACCGGCATCCCGAGATCCGCCGGCGGGTCCGCGAGGAGGCCGTGACGGTGCTCGGCGACCGGCTGCCCGAGTACGAGGACCTGCACCGGCTGCGGTACACGACGATGGTGGTGGAGGAGGCCATCCGGCTCTATCCGCCGGTCTGGCTCCTGCCCCGCAAGGCCCAGCAGGACGACGAGATCGGCGGCTACCACGTGCCGGCGGGGGCCGACATCCTCATCTCCCCGTACACCCTGCACCGGCATCCCCGGTTCTGGGACGAGCCGGAGCGGTTCGACCCCGACCGCTTCGACCCGGCGCGCAGCACGGAGCGCCCCCGCTACGCGTACATCCCGTTCGGCGCCGGCCCCCGGTTCTGCGTGGGCAACAACCTGGGCATGATGGAGGCCACCCTCGTCCTGGCCATGCTGCTGCGGGACGTGCGTCTGGCGGGGGTGCCCGGCCGTCCGGTGGTGCCCGAGCCGATGCTGTCGCTGCGGGTGCGCGGCGGCCTGCCGATGACGGTGCACAAGGTTGACTGAATTCCGTGCCGGACCCGCGGGCGCCACGGCGCCCGCGGGTCCGGCACGCGCCCACCCGGCGGCCCGGGGCGGCCCCCCGCGCGGGGGCGACGACGGAGGCGCTCGCAGCACCTGGTCCCGCCGGGCCGCGCGTCGGGCCTCATGGCGGGACCCCGGCCGCCGGCGCCCGTCAGGGGCGTCGGCGGCCGGGGTCCTCGTGTCCGGCCCCGGGAGGCGGCGGTGCGCGGTGCCGCCCGGGGGGTACGCGGTGCTCCCGCCGCTGGCGGGGTCAGGCCGCGTACATCTGGGACCGGTTCTCCCGCTGGGCCTGGCGTTCGCTCGCGGCCTTGCGGCTGTCGAGCAGCGCCAGGAGGACCGGCGGGTCGATCTTGGACACCTGTTTGAGGTGGGCGTCGGCGGTCAGGGTCTGACGTCCGTGCACGACCAGCGGGCCCACCGCGGCCACCATCATCGTGTCCTGCTCGAGCCGGAGCACGTCGCCGGAGACCGAGTGGCACAGCAGGTACCAGGTGCCGTCGGGCACGTTGGTGAAGTGGTACGCGCCCGGCGACTCGAGGATGGCGCAGCGTACCGGTGGGCCCTCGGGGATGCGGTGCTGGAACAGGCCCAGGAAGATGAGCCCGGGCGCCGGCCCGCGTGCGGGCGCGGTGACCTGCCCGGTGATGGTGCCCTGCGTCTGACCCGTCGGACGCTGGGTGGGGATGCGGGGAGTGAAGCCGCCCATCCGCCGGTAGGTGGTGGGTGGCAGGCCGACGCTCCTCGTGAACCGGGTGCTGAAGGTTCCCACGCTGTTGTAGCCCACCCGCAGGCTGATGTCCGTGACGTTCAGCCTCGTCGTGGTCAGCAGCCGCTTGGCCTCCTGGAGGCGGATCGCGGACAGGAACCGTCCCGGCGAGATGCCGGTCACACGCTGGAAGATCCGTGTGAAGTGGAACTTGCTGAACATGGCTGCGCGCGCCATGTCATCCACTGTCAACTGTTCGGATAAATTGCTGCGCATGGTGTCGATGGCCCGTTCCACTGCCTGTTCTGCGCTGTCGTGCATTTGTCTCCCCCGGATTGCGGACAATCCCAATGAGTGGATGTGGTGAATCGACTGAAGTCAATAAGGATGCCAGTCGGTCACCATTCCCCGCTAACCGCAGTTGATGCTAGCCGAGCCCTGGCGGGCCGGTCAACACTTTCTGCGTTCGGAGCGTAGCGCGGAGTGACGGAGGGGGGCTTATCAATTCATGCGCAGAATCGGTGCGTGCCACTATCGGCCCAGGTGAAGATCGTTCGGATTGCTAATTGTATTGTGGAACTCGCCAGTATCTGTGCTGCCGGGCTGTCGATCCTTAGCGTACTTTTTCGGACATCGGTGGCCCGTTCCGATGCGTGCCGATCGAGGGGGCCGCGCCGTCGCCGCCGGCCCCGCCGATCCAGACGGCGACGAGTGTCGATCAATGGCTAATGATCGATCTCTATGGCAAGATTGCCCAAACGTTCGCCAGGGCGGAGGACGCGTGCGTATCTCGGAGCTCAGTAGACAGAGTGGCGTGTCAGTCCCGACGATCAAGTTCTATCTGCGTGAGGGTCTGCTCCCCGCAGGCCTGCCGACCGGTCGCAACCAGGCCGACTACAGCGAGCGGCACCTGCGGCGGATCCGGCTGATCCGGACCCTGACCGGCATCGCCGGGCTGGACCTGTCGTCCGTCCGGGAGATCCTGGCCGCCATCGACGACGAGGACCTCACCCTGCGCGACGCCTACCAGGTCCTCGATCAGGCCCTCTACCTCGACGGGTCCGAGACCCTGGGCCGCGAGGCGGTGGACTGCGCGCGCGAGGAGGTGGCGGACCTCGCCGAGGCGCTCGGCTGGTCGCGCGAGTCCAGCCTCTCCGGCGGGGAGGTACTGGCGCACGTGCTGGCCGGGCTGCGCAGCCTCGGCTGTGAGGCCGAGGTGTCCTTCTTCACCTCCTACGCCCGCGCGGCCGAGCAGCTCGTGGTGTCGGAACTCGACCTGGTCGCCGCCGAGGGCGGTACCGAGAAGGGCCCGGCGATCGTGCGCAGCGTCCTGTTCGGCGTCGCCCTGTCCGCCCTGCGCCGCATGGCGCACGAACACCACGTCGCGCTTCGATTCCCGTTGAATACGGTTGAGTGAGGGCGTCGAACGGGTGAGATGGCGGATCCGCCCCGCCCGAAACGCGCACGGCGCAGTCGGCCACTGAGCAACCTTTGAGAAGAACTCGGGCCGTGGTCCCGCCACGATAAGTGGGCCGGTGGCGACTTTCGCAGCCGGTTCGCCAGGCATCGTGAAGGGACGCACGACATGCCGCGATCGGCTGGGAATGGGCGGCGCCGGCAACGAACGCCGTAGCGCCGCGTGGAGGATGGCCCGTTCCGTCGGCAATGAACTGTCCATGAATGACAGGAAAAGAACGCGCCGCCGGACGATTCATTCATTTCTCAGTCGCCGACACTGCCCGTCGCCAGACCCGGCCGCAGCACGGTGAATCCGCCGCTGCGCGGCACGGGTGGTGGCCGAATCTGGAGGGGAACCCTTGCCATCCCAACCCGTCGGCGCGATCCGCCGAATCATTCCCGCTGTCTTCGTGCTGGTCCTCGTGGCGGCGTTCTTCGCCGTGGCCCGGCTGCCCAGCGCGTCGGCCGAGGAGCGTCAGACGCTGGCGTCGCGGTTCGGCTTCACCGAGCTGCCGATCGCGCTGCCGCCCGGCCTGCCGGAACGCAGCGTGCGGCCGGTGAACCCCGAGTACGAGCACATCCGCGCCTGGGTGTCCTCGGTCGGCGCCGCCGTCGCGGCGAACGACCTCGACGGCGACCTGATCGCCAACGATCTCTGCCTGGTCGACACCCGCAGCGACAGCATGATCGTCACGCCGTCGCCCGACGGGCCCGCCCGGTATGCGCCCTTCGTGCTGGACCCCGCGCCCCTGCCCACCCACAAGGCGATGGCGCCGATGGGCTGCGTGCCCGGCGACTTCAACGGCGACGGCCGCACCGACCTGCTCGGCTACTACTGGGGTCGGACGCCGGTGCTGTTCCTGCACCGCGCCTCCGCCACGGGGCCGCTGACCAAGGCGACCTTCCACCCCACCGAGCTGGTCGGTCAGCCGTCCTCCTCCAGCGGCGAGTACCAGGGCAAGCTCTGGAACACCAACGCGGTCGCGGTCGCGGACTTCGACGGTGACGGCCGGCCGGACATCGGCGTCTTCAACTACTTCCCCGACAGTCAGGTGCTCGACCCGGCCGGGCAGCCCAACGTCGAGATGAACCACTCGCTGTCCCGGGCGCAGAACGCCGGCGGGGCGCACGTGCTGCGCTGGACCGCCGCCACCAGCGGCGACAACCCGAGCGCCACGTACGTCGAGCAGTCCGCGATCCCGCCGGAGTACGCCACCGGCTGGACCCTCGGCGCCGGCTCCGCCGACATCGACGGCGACTTGCTGCCCGAGCTGTACCTGGCCAACGACTTCGGTCGGGACCGCTTCTTCCACAACGTCTCCACGCCGGGCCAGATCCGCTTCGCGATGGCGGAGGGCCGCCGCGGCGCGCTGACCCCGAAGTCCATGGTGGTCGGGCACGACTCGTTCAAGGGCATGTCGATCGAGTTCGGTGACCTCGGCGGTACCGGCAAGTTCGACATGTTCGTCAGCAACATCACCACCTCCTGGGGCCTGGAGGAGAGCAACTTCGTCTGGCGCAACAACTCGTCGAGCCTGGCCGACGCCCGCAAGCGGTTGAGCGAGGGCAAGGCCGTCTTCGACAACAAGGCCGCCGAGCTCAACATGGCCTGGGTCGGCTGGGGCTGGGACGCCAAGATGGCGGACTTCGACAACAGCGGCGAGATGTCGGTGGTCCAGACCGCCGGGTTCGTCAAGGGCGAGATCAACCGTTGGTCCTGGTTGCAGGAGCTGGCCATGAGCAACGACCTCATGCTCCGCAACCCCGGCATGTGGCCCAAGGCCGAGCCGGGCGACGACATCGCCGGCTCCGAGCCGTTCGCGTTCTGGGTCCGGGAGAAGAACGGGCGCTACGCGAACATCAGCGCCGAGCTCGGCATGACCGACAGCACCCCGAGCCGCGGCGTGGCCGTCGCGGACACCAACGGCGACGGGGGCCAGGACTTCGCCGTGGCCCGGCAGTGGGGCGCCCCGTCGTACTACCGCAACGACAAGCCCGGCAGCGACAACTTCCTGGGCCTGCGCCTGTGCCGGCCCGGCGAGGACGGCCGGGGCTCGCCCGCGTACGGCGCCCAGGTCCGGGTGAAGACGGCGGACGGCCGTATCCGCGTCGCGCAGCTCGACGGTGGCAGCGGCCACTCGGGCAAGCGCAGCTTCGACGTCTTCTTCGGCCTCGGCGACGCCGGCGACAAGCCGGTCTCGGCGGAGATCGCCTGGCGCGACCTCAACGGTGGCGTGCACAAGCAGACCCTCGACCTCGCCGCGGGCTGGCACACGATCATGCTCACGGACAAAGCCCAGGAGATGCCCAAATGACCGACGTCCGAGACAGCGCCCGTACCGGCAGTGACGTGCGGGGGGTGGGGGGCACCGCGGTCGCCGACGCTCCGCTCGGCCCGGCGCCGGCCGTCACGTTCGACCGCAACGCGTCGGTGGCGGCCACGCCCGGGGCGCCCCCGCGGGTCGACCGGCGGGACCCCCGCTACCTGGCCCTGCGCAACTTCGCCATCTCCATGAGCGTCTTCAACATCCTCGGGTACACGGTGCTCGGCTTCGAGCAGCCCTGGACCTGGCCGCTGCTCGCCCTGGCGGTCGGTTACGCCACCGAGATCGCGGTCGAGCTGGTCACCGCCCGGGCCAACAAGCGCCCGCCCGCCTTCCTCGGCAACGGCGCCTGGGGGATGTACACGTTCCTGCTGCCCACCCACATCACCGCGCTCGCCGCGAACATGTTGCTCTACGCCAACGACAACTTCTGGCCCATCGCCTTCGCGGTGGTCGTCGCCATCGGCCAGAAGGCGATCTTCCTGGCGCCGATCAAGGGCCGCATGCGGCACTTCATGAACCCGTCGAACTTCGGCATCACGGTGACCCTGGTGGCCTTCTCCTGGGTCAACATCGCCCCGCCGTACCACTTCACCGAGGACGTGCCGGACATGATCCGGATCCTCGTGCCACTGGTCATCCTGACGGCCGGCACCGTGCTCAACGGGGTGCTCACCAAGAAGATCCCGCTGATCGTGGGCTGGGTCGGCGGCTTCGTGATCCAGGCGCTGGTGCGGCACTTCATCTGGGACGTCGCGCTCTGGGCGGCCCTGCTGCCGATCACCGGTGTCGCGTTCGTGCTGTTCACCAACTACATGATCACCGACCCCGGTACGACGCCCACCTCGGGTCGGGCCCAGTTCATGTTCGGCGCGAGCGTCGCCGGCGTGTACGGCGTGCTGATCGCCTTCAACGTCGTCTACACGCTCTTCTTCGCCGTGACGATCGTCTGTCTCGCCCGGGGCCTGCTCTGGTGGGGCATCTGGCTGCGCGACCGCTCCCGGCGTGAGAGTGCGCCGCAGGTGCGGCCCGCCGTCACCTGACGACCGTCGGTCCGTCGCCGGCGCGACCCCGGGAGGGTCCGCCGGCGACGGACCTCGTCCCGACCGACCCACATGTCAGAGAGGAGAGCGAGGCGATGAGCGTGCACCACAGCCCGCAGGCCCCATTGCGAGGTGTGCCGCCGGAATCCGTACCCCGGCCGGTGGCCCGCCCCGGGCGGACGGCGGTGATCAGCGCCGCGGCGGGCGTGCTGCTCGCCGTGCTCTGGTCGTTCGAGCTGGTGGACTCGGTGATCGGCGACACCGTCGCCGACACCCTGCTGGGCCACGACGCGAAGGGCACCGCCATCACCGGCACCGCGGCGGGGCTGCTGTTCGCCTTCGTGTCCGGCTTCGCCGGGACCTTCACCGCCTGCAACATCGCGATGGCGGCCTCCGTCGGCCCGATGAGCCAGGCCGGCGCGGCCGGGCACCGCTACGGCGTACGGTCGCTGCTGCGTCCCGTCGCCTGGCTGACGGTCGGCATGCTGGCGGTGTCGGCGACCTACGGCGCGCTCGGGGTGCTGCTCGGCGAACGGCTGCCGCAGCTGTCCACCGACACCGTGGGCGGGATGCCCGTACGCCTGATCCAGTCGTCGGTGGTCTTCGGCCTGATCGGCCTCGCGCTGACCTACCTGGGGCTGGCGGCCCTGGGCCTGCTGCCGGACGTCTTCGCGCGCCGGCCGGTGGCGCGGGTGGTCGTCATGGGCGCCCTGGTCGGGGGGTTCCTGGTCGGTCGGCCGTACCCGCTGTTCAACAAGCTGTTCCACTGGGCCGTCGACACCGGCAACCCGGCGTACGGCGCGCTCGCCTTCGCCCTCCAGTCGCTGGGCAACGTGCTGATCGTCGCGGTGCTCTTCGCGGTCCTCATCCTGGCCAGCCGGGGCCGCTTCCTCGCCTGGATGGCGTCGCCGCGCCGCGCCGCGACGGTGACCGGCGCGCTGCTGGTCGCACTGGGCGTCTTCACCGTCGTCTACTGGGACCTGCGCGTGCCGGCGATCTTCGGGGTGGGGTGGTTCCCGACGATGCCCTACAACTGACCGTCGCGGTGGCGGGCCCGGCCACGCGTCCGGGCCCGCCACCGGGTCAGCCCCTCGTGATCACCTCGTCCGTGGCCAGGTGCGAGGTGCGCTCCCGGATCAGCGTGCGCAGCCGCTGCGCGTCGGTGGCGAGGCTCTGGGCGTCGTGCCCGTCGATGGTCGAGACCACTCCGGCCAGGTCGTCCAGCGCCGTGAGCGCCGTCGCGTCGGCGTAGATCTCGCGGTACAACTCGCGGTATGCCTCCTCGTAGCCGGCCTTGAAGGCGGCGCTGGCGAGAAAGCGCTCCTTGAGCCGGTGGCCCCCGCCGGGCCCGCCGCCGGCCCGATCCCCGTCGCCCTGCCCAGGCATGCGGTCCTGCGCCCGCGCGCCCTCCGGTGCCTGCCCGGCCTGCGGGGTCTGGCCGGCTTCCGGCGCCTGGCCGGCCTGTGCGGGCTGGCCGCCGGGTGGCCGGAACTGCCCACCCGGGAAACCGCCGCCCATCGGGCCCGTGTCGTGCGGCCCCTGGTCGGCACTGCCGCTGAAGGTCAGGTTGTAGTCCCAGCCGACAACCGTGAACTTCCTCGTCGCCAGGTCGTACCACAGGTAGTAGTTGCGCCCTGGGCCCGCCATGTCGTCGAAGTTGAGCAGGAGGTTCTGCGCCGCGACGTAGCGCGCGAAGGACTCGACGTCGACGTGGCCGGCCAGGTGCGCGTCGAACTCGGCGTCACTGCTGTCCGCGACCCACCGCACCAGGTCGATGACGGGCTGGAGATCCTGGTCGCCCTTGCCGGTGACCTGGCTGAAGTCGTCCTGGTACTCCGTGGGGTCGTCGCCCTGGTAGGTGAAGCTCCCGGTGGCCAGGGACTTGTAGAGCACGCCGTCGCCGTCGAGCCCGTCGGCGAAGGTGCCGTCCGGGTGCTCCACCACGAGCCGGGCCGTGGCCGGCCGGTCGTTGACGACGAACCGCGAGTACGCGTAGCCCTGGGACGCCTCCCCGGCCCCGGCGAGCACGCGCAGGGACACGGCCTCGTTGAGTACCGTCGACCCGCCGCCCATGCCGCCGACGCGCAGGGCGATCTCCCGGTGCCCCTGGTAGCGGCGGCCCTCGACGAACTCGTCGAACCGGATGAGCCAGGGCAGCGTCTCGGGCTCCTCGGTCCGGAGCCCGGTACGCGCGACGCCCCCGCCGGGTCGGGCCGGGCCGGCCGCCGGGGCGTCGCCCTGCCGCACCCCACCCGGGCGTGCGGCACCGGGCCCGCCCCCTGCCGGGTCGCCCTGCCCGCCGGGTCGTCCGCCGGCCCTGCCGATGCTCTCCCCGTCGCGGGTCAGCCCGGCCAGCGTCGAGTTGCCCTTGAGTCGTACCCCCACGCTCGGGATCGTGGTGCCGTCGATCGTCAGGTCGGCCTCCAGGTACTCCTTCTCGCCCTCCTTGGCGAAGGTGTCGACCATCCGTTCGTAGTCCGCGTCGCGGAACGTCAGGGCGATGCTGTGCGCGACCGTCGGATCGAACAGCTCCCGGGTGCCGGCGAGGTTCTGGGTCACGTCGTCGCCGGACCGGCCGCCGCCGCTGGTGACGTACGGCTGCACGCGTACCGTGCTGAACCCCACCAGCAGGACGGCGAGGAACGCGAGGCAGCCCGCCAGAAGCCGCCAGTAATGCCGGACGCGGACCGGGACCCGGCGTAGGAGGCGGCGACCCGGGCCGACGGGGGGTGCCGACATCACAGGTCCGTCTGGTCGTAGCCGGTCAGTACCGTCACCCGCTGGCCGGACGTGCGGGCGCTGAGCGCCGAGATGAGCTGGCCCGGCTCGTGGCCCTTGCGCAGCCGCACGGTGTACATCATCTCCGTGAGCGCGCCGCCGCGGATCGTCTCCATACTGACCAGCTCGAACTCGCTGGTGTGCTGGATCAGCACGTCCTGGATGGACGCGGTGTGGTCGCCGTCCGGCGGCACCTGCACCTTGACCACCTGCCGCTGCACCGAGGAGGCGAACCAGTTGAAGCGGTACATCACCAGGATGACCATGCCGATCGCGACGGCGGCGACGACGGCGAGGGTGTAGAAGCGGGTGCCGCAGGCCATGCCGACACCCATCACGAGGAAGATGAAGCCGACGTCGCGGGTCTCCTTGATGGCGTTGCGGAACCGCACCACGGACAACGCGCCGACCAGCGCGAAGGCCCGGGCGATGTTCGATCCGACCACCAACATGATCAGCGAGATGAGCATGCCGAGGACGACCAACGTCTGCACGTAGGACTGGCTGTAGGACACGTTGCGGTGGGTGAACCGGTAGACCCAGCCGATCGCGGCGCTGAGCAGGAAGGACAGCGACAGGGCGAGCGCGATGTCCGCGACGCTGAACGTGCCGGACAGGTCCTGGAAGGTGAAGTCCATGGTGGTCTCATGCCTCGCTGGGGACGGTGGTGGGGGACAGGTCGGCGGCGGGGTCGCCGTCGACGACGTGGAAGACGGAGCGGGGGGCGCGGCCGAATGCCTCGACGCTCTGGCAGTACTTGGACATCCGGACGACCGACATGTTCGACCGCGCGGCCAGGTCGGTGAGCCAGTACGGCACCCGCTCGTTGGCCTTGATCTCCAGCACCGAGAGCTTCGCCGGCACGATCAGCCGGTTCTGGGCGTCGGCACCCAGGTGGAAGTCGCGGTCGCGGCCCCGGACGCGGTGGTCGATGGTGATCCGCAGGCCCGCGTCGGCGTCCCGTCCGACGAACGCCTCGCGCTGGTAGCCGGTCATCGCGACCGGACGCAGGTCCAGCCCCGAGACCAGTTCGAGGACTTCCTCGACGAAGGCGCGCTGGGACTCGTCGTGGTCGACCGGCACGCGGCGGTCGCACAGCTCGCGGGCGAGCCGGTACGGCAGGGCGATGCGGCGTTTCTGGGTGACCCGGTTGACCCGCTGCTTGATCTCGACGTACACGGTGGTGTCGTCGGTGATGGTGGAGCGGTCGCCGTAGTGCCGGATCCGCAGCTTGCGACGGAACCGGAGACCCTCGATCTTCTCCCAGTAGAAGCGCAGCTCGGAGGTGTCGTAGTAGACGCTCCACACGCCGTAGCCGGCGATGCCAGCGTGGCTGTCGAGCTCCATCCGGCGGGCGAACTCGTCGCGCAGGGCCCGCGCGGTGCCGCTGTCGACGAGGTACTTGATCTCGTACCGGTTGAAGGCGTGCAGCCTGCTCGGCGCCCGCAGGGCGTGCCCGGCCCGGTCGGTGTCGCCGGCCGTGGCCGGCGGGACCGGGCGGCTGCCCGGATCCGGCGGCTCGTCGACGCCGGAGGGGGCGGGCCGGGCACGGAACGGAAGGCGCATGACGGGACCGATCTCTGAGGTGGACGGGGTCAGGCGCCAGCCAAACCCGCCGACCTGTGAGCGGCGTGTGGATGCCTTGTGAATCCCGGGTGGACGCCGGGTGTCCCGTACGGAGACGGCAGCGCCCGCCGGTCCGGGCAGGACCGGCGGGCGCCGTCGGATCGGTTACCGGACGCCGTCGGGCACCGGCCCCGGGCTGGCCGTGGGGCCGTCGACGGTGGCCGTGGAACGGTCCCGACGTGCGGTCACCGCCATCCAGCCGGTCGTGATGAGCAGCAGGGCCGCGATGTAGGTGGTCATCACGGCCAGGCCGTGGCCGGGGATCCGGGAGCCGGCGGCGCCCATCCCGATCAACAGGTCGGAAATCAGGAAAAGCCCTCCGCCCAGGGCCACCCGCCGGGAGACGCCGGCCGCGGCGGCGGCCATCAGGCTGAGCGCGAGGCTGTAGCCGAGCACCGGCAGCCGCAGTGGGCCGAGGGAGTTCCACAGCACCAGGTTGGCGGCCACCCAGCAGGCGAGATAGGCGGCGACCGCGACGACCGGCGGCCGCCGGTGGCGCAGGAAGGCGGTCAGGAAGGCCACCTGGGTGCCGAGGAAGCAGCCCATGCCGACGAGGAACGCCGTGTCGCCGGAGACCAGCAGCGCGATGTCGCCGCCGGTCGCGAAGACCAGGCCGACGGCCACGGGGTCGACGCGCCGGCGTACCCGCAGCAGGTGGACCAGCAGCACCGGCGCGAGCAGGGGCTTGGCCAGCCACTGAAGGAGGGTCGAGTCGGTCGCCACGCCGATCAGCTCGACGGCGGCCACCACGCCGAACAGCCAGAGGAGACTCATCGGGCCACCGCCGGGTGCGCGTGCGCGGCGGGCTGCCAGCCCGGTCGGCCGAGGACGTAGCCGAGGCGGTGCCGCCAGGACGAGGCGGCCCGGGCGTCGGCCCAGATCGCCCGGTACTCGTGCGTGGCCACCCGCAGCGGGTTGTACGTGTCGATGTTCTTGGTCAGGCCGTAGCGGACGGTGGCCCGCTCGGGCTCGAAGGTGCCGAACAGCCGGTCCCACACGATCAGGATGCCGCCGTAGTTGCGGTCCAGGTACTCGGCGTTGGCGCCGTGGTGCACCCGGTGGTGCGAAGGCGTGTTGAAGATCCACTCGATGGGCCTGGGCAGCCGGTCGACCCGCTCGGTATGCAGGAAGAACTGGTAGAGCAGGCTGACCGACTGCTGAAGGAAGATCATCCACGGCGGGATGCCGAGCAGCGCCAGGCCCAGCCAGAACGGTACGGACGTCATCGGGGTCCAGCTCTGCCGCAGGGCCGTGGAGAGGTTGAAGAAGACGCTGGAGTGGTGCACCACGTGCCCGGCCCAGAGCAGCCGTACCTCGTGGTGGGACCGGTGGAACCAGTAGTAGGCGAGGTCGTCGGCGAAGAAGAGCAGGACCCACGTCCAGACGCTGGTGGGGGAGAGTTGGATCGGCGTGACGGTGTACGCGGCGGCGTAGAGGCCGATCGTCGCCAGCTTCCACGGCACGCCGATGACCTGGCTGCCGGCGCCCATGGTCAGGCTGGTGGCGGTGTCGCGCAGCTCGTACCCGCGTTCGCCGTCGTCGGGGGCGAACCGGTAGGAGAGCGCCTCGACGACGATGAGGAGCAGGAACGCCGGTACGGCGTAGAGCACGGCGGGGATCATGCCCGGGCTTCCCTTCTCGGTGCTGCGGCGGGGGTGGTGAGGGGGGCGGTCAGCAGGGCCCGCGCCTCGCGGGCGGCGTCGGCGGCCCGGCCGGTGACGATGGCGTCGGCGAGCCGGCGGTGGCCCGCGACGTCGAGGAGTTCCGCGGCGCGCCGCTGCGGCGGCACCTCGCCGACGGCGAGCGCGCCGGCCACCAGGCTGTTGAAGGCCAGCAGGTAGGCGGTGTTGCCGGAGCCGGCGACGATGTGCCGCCAGAGCACGATGGTGGCCTCGCCCATCCCGGTGAGGTCCGGCGCCAGGCCCGCGTACTCCTCGACGGCCCGCAGGATCGCCGCCCGCGCGGCCGGGTCGCCGCGCTCGGCGCAGAGCCGGGCCGCGTCGACGCCGATGCAGGCCCGCATCTCGAGCATGTCGCGGACCAGGGTGTCCACCGGCAGGGTGTCGTGGAAGCGGGTGAGGGACAGGGCGAGGTCGAGCCCGGCGTGCACCCGCCAGTCCAGCACCCGGGTGGCGTCGCCCTGGCTGACCCGCACCAGGCCGAGCTGCTGAAGGCGGCGCAGGGCCTCCCGCACGGCGTGCCGGTTGACCCCGAAGGTGGCGGCCAGCTCCCGCTCGCCGGGCAGCGCCTCGTCGGGGCGGTAGACGCCGCTGACGATCGCGTCGCGGATCTGGCCGAAGACGTGGTCGGAGACCGAGGAGCGGGGGACGGGAGCGAACGCCATGCCGAGCAGTGTGGCCTGGCACACATCAACCCGTCAACTGGTTGGACCAGTCGGTGCCGCCGGCCGGCAGCAGGCTCAGTCGTCGATCGTGACGCTGGCGATCCAGGACGGGGGCTGCGGCGCGGACGGGCCGGATTGGAACCGGCGTCTTTCTCCTTGAGGGGGAGACGCGACGACCTCTGCGCTACCACCCGCCGCGGGACGGTGTAGGGCACCTCACGCGCCCGAGCTTGCTATGCAACTCGTTGCATAGCAAGATGGCGGGCATGGCGCTGGAACACGCGATCCTGGTCTCCCTGCTCGAACGGCCGGGCTCCGGCTACGAGCTGGCCCGGCGCTTCGAACGCTCCATCGGCCGCTTCTGGACCGCCACCCACCAGCAGATCTACCGGGTGCTCAAGCGGATGGAGGCCGACGGCTGGGTCACCGCCGAGGAGATCGGCCAGGAGGGCCGCCCGGACAAGCGGTCCTTCTCGGTGGCGCCGGCCGGCCGGTCCGCGCTGGTGGGCTGGCTGCGCGCACCCGTGCAACCCGAGGCGGTCCGGCACGAACTGGCCGTCAAGATCCGCGGAGCCGCCTTCGACGACGCCGCCGGTCGCGCCGCGCTCGTCGCCGAGGTCGAGCGCTACCGCGCCACCCACGAGGAGACGCTCGCCCGCTACCTCGCCGGCGAGCGGCGCGACTTCCCCGACCCCGCCGCACCCGACGCCGCCGCGGCGCTCCAGCACGTCGTGCTGCGCGGCGGCATCGCGTACGAGCGGATGGTGCTCGCCTGGCTCGACGACGTGCTGGCCACCCTGCGCACCCTCGACCACTGACCCACCCCACCGAAGGGAGTCCCGCCGTGGCGGACTCGCTCCTGCTCGACCCGCACACCTATGACCCCGCCCACCTCGACGACACCTCCCGCCGGCTGCTGCGGGCCACCGTCGACTGGTTCGAGGGCCGGGGCAAGAAGGCGCTGCTCGACTCCTACAACCGGCACGAGTGGTACGCCGACTTCGTGGACTTCGCCGCGAGGGAGGGGCTGTTCGCCGCCTTCTGCACGCCCGCCGCCGACGGGGGAAGGGACCCGGCGAAGCGCTGGGACACCGCGCGCAACGCGGCGCTGAGCGAGATCCTGGGCTTCTACGGCCTCGGCTACTGGTACACCTGGCAGGTCACCGTGCTCGGCCTCGGCCCGGTCTGGCAGAGCGACAACGCCGCCGCGCGCGCCCGCGCCGCCGCGCTGCTGGACGACGGGCACGTGATGGCGTTCGGCCTCTCCGAGCGCGCCCACGGCGCGGACATCTACTCCACCGACATGCTGCTCACCCCCGACGGCGACGGCGGGTTCCGCGCGAGCGGCGCCAAGTACTACATCGGCAACGGCAACGTCGCCGGGCTGGTCTCGGTCTTCGGCCGCCGCGCCGACGTCGAGGGGCCCGACGGCTACGTCTTCTTCGCCGCCGACAGCCGGCATCGGGCCTACCACCTGGTCCGCAACGTGGTGAACGCGCAGATGTACGTCAGCGAGTTCCGGCTGGCGGACTACCCGGTGCGCCCCGAGGACGTGCTGCACACCGGGCGGGCCGCGTTCGACGCCGCGCTCAACACCGTCAACGTGGGCAAGTTCAACCTCTGCACCGCCTCGATCGGCATCTGCGAGCACGCCATGTACGAGGCCGTGACCCACGCCCACAACCGGGTGCTCTACGGCCGGCGGGTCACCGACTTCCCGCACGTGCGCCGCGAGCTGACCGACGCGTACGCCCGCCTGGTCGCGATGAAGCTGTTCAGCGACCGCGCCGTCGACTACTTCCGCTCGGCGGGCCCGGACGACCGCCGCTACCTGCTGTTCAACCCGATGACCAAGATGAAGGTCACCACCGAGGGGGAGCGGGTCGTCGACCTGCTCTGGGACGTCATCGCCGCCAAGGGCTTCGAGGCGGACACCTACTTCGACAAGGCGGCCCGGGACATCCGCGGGTTGCCCAAGCTCGAGGGGACGGTGCACGTCAACCTCACGCTGATCATGAAGTTCATGGCCAACTACCTGTTCCACCCGGCCGAGCACCCGCCGGTGCCGAGGCGGCACGACGCCGCCGACGACGAGTTCCTGTTCCGGCAGGGCCCCGCCCGGGGCCTCGGCGCGATCCGGTTCCACGACTGGCGCGCCGCCTACGACACCCACGCCGAGGTGCCCAACGTCGCCCGCTTCCGCGAGCAGGCCGACGGCTTCTGCACGCTGCTGGCCACCCACGCCCCGAGCGAGGAGCAGCAGGCCGACCTCGACTTCCTGCTCGCCCTCGGCCAGCTCTTCGCGTTGATCGTCTACGGGCACCTGATCCTGGAGCAGGCCGAACTGACCGTCCTGGACCGCGACGTGCTCGACGAGATCTTCGACGTCCTGGTGCGCGACTTCTCCGCGTACGCCACGGAGCTGCACGGCCGGGCGGCGACCACCGGGGAGCAGGCCGCCTGGGCGTTGGCGCACATCCGCCGGCCGGTGGCGGACCCGCAGCGCACGGCGCGGATGTGGGCGCGGGTGGCGGGGCTCAGCGGCGCGTACGAAATGCGCCCCTGACCGGCGCGGGCCGTGCCGGCCGTCGCCCGCCGGGCGCGGGGACGGCCGGCCGGCGGCCGGGTCAGCCGGCGGTCACCACCTGGTTCGCCGGCTGCGGTGCCGGCGCGCCGGCCGGGTTCCGCTCGGCGTCGCCCGGTGCGCTGGCCGCCGCGTCGTCGGTCCCGCCCGGCGTCGCGGCGTCGGCGGCGCCCTCCGCTGCCGGGGGCACCGGGAGGGCGCGCCTCGGCCGGGCCGCCACCTGCGGGTACTCGGCGGTCTCCGCGCCGCCCGTGGCGGCCGCCATGACCGCCGCGGCGGCCAGGTCGGCCACCCGCTTCGCCTCCCGCTTGACCCGGGCGCGCACCTCCTTGGCGTGCTGCTCGGCGGAGTCCGCGGCCCGGCGCGCCTCGTCGAGGCGGCGCAGCTCGTCGGTCAGCTCCTGCCGGGTCTCGTCGAGGCGCTGCCGCAGCTCGGCGAACTCGTGCTCGATGCTCGCGCTCTCCTGCCGCGCCTGGGCCAACTGCTGCTGGGCGGTGTCCAGCTCGGACTGCATCCGGGCCAGCGCCTCCCGTCGGTCCCGGATGCCCTGCTGCGTCGCGGCGAGCTGCTGCTGGTGGGTCGCGGCCTGCTCGTCCACGTGCTGGCGTACCTTGGCCGCGTACTGCTGGGCCTCCGCGATCAGCGTCGCGATCTCCTGCTCGGCCGCGGTGCGCTGGGCGCCGAGCTCCCGCTCGGCGGACGCGAGCTGCTCGGCGATCTCCTGCTCGGCGGCGGCGCGCCGCTCGTTGATCTCCCGCTCCACGCCGGCCTGCCACTGGCCCAGCTCCTGCTGGGTCTTGGCGCGGGCGGCCTGCACCTCCTGCTGGATCTGGGTACGGGCCGAGGCGAGGAACGCCTCGGACTCGGCGCGGGCCTGCTCGACCTGCTGGGCGGTCTGCTCGTCGATCCGCTTCGCCTCCTGCAACGCGTGGTCGTGGGCGGCCTCGCCGGCCGCCCGCAGCCGCTCCGCCGCCTCCCGGATCCTGGTGAGTTCGGCCTGGGCGTTGGCGCGGCGCTCCTCGTGTTCCCGGTCGTGCTCGTCGCGCCGCGCGGCCGCCTCCTCCGTCAGCTCCCGCAGCGTCGTGGCGGCCTGCTCGCGGGCCTCGGTCAGCACCCGCTCAGCCTCTGCCTCCCGTTCGGCGGCCCGCTGCCCGGCGGCGTCGGTGATGACCCCGGCCTGCTTCTCGGCCAGGGCCAGGATCTGGTCGACCATCGGGCCGAGGTCGCGGAAGGACGCCCGGTCGGGCGGGGCCGGCCGGTCCCGCAGCTCGGTCGTCTCCGCCCGCAGCCGCTGCACCTCGACGGTCAACTCGCGCAGCTGAACCGAGGCCCGGTCCCGCTCGGCGGCCAGCGCCGACCGTTCGCCGTCGACCTGTTCGACGTAGCGGTCCACCTGTCGCTTGTCGTAGCCGCGCAGCGCGAGGTCGAAGCTCGGCCGTGGGACCGCGTCCTCGCGTGCCGCGAACGGGTCGTCGCCGTGGGACATGCATCCTCCTCCGTACGATCGCGGGCGCCGCGCCCGCGGGAGTCCGCGCCACGGGCCGTGCCGTGGCGCCACGCTACCGTCGCGGCCGTGCGCGCCCGCGAAAAGGGTGACCCCACGCGACGGCCCCGCGGAACCGGTGGTCCGCGGGGCCGCCGACGCCCTGGTACGGGCTATCGCCAGGTGATGTCCGACGCCGAGTAGAGGCAGTTGGTGCCGTCGGCGCCCTCGCCGATCTCGCTCGGCTCGCTGCCCTTCGGCACGCCCTTGTACTTCACGCAGATACGGGTCGTGCGGTTCGGATCGTTGAGGATGGTGATCCGGCTGAACCGGGCGGTGTCGCCCCAGTTCGTGTTGATGCCGGCCAGCGTCTTCGTCGACGTCGCGGTCACGTTGTCCATCACCACGTGCCGCTGGTACGAGGTCGAACAGTTGCCGCAGGCCCGGTAGAGCTTGCCGGAGGCCTCCACCCGGAAGTTACGGATGTACACGGTGCCCGAGCCGTTGTGCTGGAACACCTTGTCGCTGGCGGAGCGGGCACCGCCACCGTCCACCGTGTACGTGCTGCCGCCGCGGAAGGTCGCGGCGTCCTCGCCGACATCCTCCCACCAGACGTTGACCAGCGTGCAGTTGCCCTCGCAGTGCACGCCGTCGCCGGCCGGGGCGCCGATGATCACGTTGCGGAGGGTGGCGCCGGGGGCGAGCACGAACATCGGGTCCTGGCTCTCGCCCTGCCCACCGTCGCCGATGCCGTAGTAGCGCTTGAGCCCGCCGTCGAGGCTCACCGGGACGTCGATGGTGGCGTCGACCTTCACGTTGGCCGTCGGCGTGGGCCAGTTCGCCGGCGGGTTCGTCGGCGGCGGCGTGGTGGGCGGGGGCGTCGTGGGTGGCGGCGTGCCCGGCGGCGCGGTGGTCGGCGGTGTGGTCGGGGTGGACCCGCCGGAGGTGTCGACCGCGACGTCGTCGAAGCTGCCGCTGGCGTACGAGGTGACCAGCCCGATCCGGCCGGCGGAGGCCAGGCCGCTGGTGCCGGAGCCGACCTGCGTGCCGTCGACGAAGCCCCGGACGGTGCTGCCGGCGGTCTCGATGCGCAGCGTGTACCAGCTGCCGGCGGCGGCCCCCACGGAGGCCGAGCCGAGCGAGGTGACCTGGCTGCCGTTGACCGCCTGCAACTCGGCCCGGCCGGAGCCGAGCAGGGCCAGCCGGTACATCCTGGTGCTGCTGGCCGAGCGGGCGGCCAGGGCCACCAGGCCGCTCGACGAGCCGAACGACAGCGGCTTGACCCGCGCCTGGACCTGGTAGTCGGTCCAGCTCGTCTGGCCGGCGAACTGCCGGGCCAGCTCGCTGTCCGCGCTGGACTGCCGGAACACGCCGGAGCCGTCGCCGGCCACCGACCAGGTGCCGCCGGACTTCGACCAGCCGCCGGCGTCGCCGTCGTTGAAGTCGTCCGAGAAGACGGTGGCGGCGGAGGCCGAGGAGCCCAGACCTGCGGCCAGCACGACGGCGGTCGCCCCGGCGGTGAAGGCCGCAGCCACGGCCCATCGATGGGTGCGTCTCAGATGCACGATGTTCTTCTCCTTGCCGGGGGTTGGTGTGGCGGTCCGCGGTCCGTGGCCCGAGGAATTGCAGCCCCGACGACCTACCGGGGCAGCCGGTCGGCGCCGGCCAGCGCCGCCACGACCACCGGCACCGCGGGTGCCGGCAGCACGGGGCCGCGTCGAAGGGTCGGCGTCCAGCCGGCGTCCGGGGCCAGGTCCGGTTCGTGCGTCGCGTTGTACGCGCCCACCAGGTCGACCGGGCGGGCCCGGTCGCCGGCGGCGCGGACCCAGTTGCCCCGGGTGGTGACGGCGGTGCCGCCCCAGTCGTACAGCAGCTCGTCGGCCGCGACGCCGGCGCCGAGGCTGAAGAAGTTGTTCTCGGCGACCACGGCCGACTGCACCCCGACGCCGATCGCGTACGCGAACCCGTCGCCGCCCAGCCGGTAGTGGTTGTTCCACACGTCGACCTGGCCGAAGCGCACCCGGGGCAGCCGCTGGAGCACCCCGTCGAAGAGGTTGTGGTGCAGGCTGACCTTCAGCCGCCCGACGTCCGGGCCGACGGTGTTGGACGAGCCGATCAGCATGACCTTGTCCCGCCCGACGAACCGGTTGTACGAGACGGTCACCAGGCTCGCGGTGTGCGTGACGTCCAGCGACCCGTCGTGCACCTGGTACGGCCGGCCGAAGTGCACGGGCTGGCCGCTGTCCGGGTTGTCGCCGTCGGTGAAGGTGTTGTGGTCGATCCAGACGTGCTCGCTGCGGCGCACCGAGATCTGGTCGTACTGCGAGTTCCAGTTGCCGGCCTCGCCGTCGGTCGGCGACCAGGCGGGGAAGCAGTCCCGGGCGTCGTCGAAGGTCAGGTTCCGCACGATCGTGTTGTGCGCCCCGTCGAGCATCAGCGTCAGGCCGGTCAACCGGGCGCCGCCCAGGCCGACGATGGTGGTGTTCGGGCCGACGTTGATCTGGGTCTGCCGGGTCTGGTTGGTCACCGAGCGCACCCGCGCCGCCTCCAGCGGTCCGCTCGGCGCCACCCGCCCCCAGACCGCCGGGTCGTACGCCGCGAGGTACGCCGGCAGCGAGTACTCCGGATCGGCGAGGTCCGCGCAGTCGAGCGTGCTCCCGTCGGGCCCCTCGAAGCCGTCGACCTCACCCCGGACGTAGATGATCTTCGGGGTGGCGTTGCCCCGGTTGGTGGCGTTGTCACCGCCGAGGGCCGCGACCAGCTCGGCGCGGCTGGCGACCACGTGCACCTGCTCCGGCGTCGCCGCCGAGCCGCCGGTGGTGCCGGTCCCCTCGGCCGCCCAGCCGTCCCCGGCCGGCAGCGCCTGCCGACCCAGGTGCCGGGCGGCCCAGGAGAGCCCGCCGGTCGTGGCGGCCGCGCCGTCCGGAGCCGGAGCGGCCGCGCCGTCCGGGGCCGCCGCCGCGCTCCCGGACGTCGCCGCGAGCGCCACGGCGATCGTCGCCGCGCCCAGTGTCTGCTTCCACATCTATCGGACCACCTGTTCATCGCCTGTTCGATATGGGGCAACGGTAGGTTTGACGATTTATGCGAGTCAATGAGCAACATGTGCAGAAGTGTTGCAGTTGATCCGATCGGCCGGCATCATCCCGACCACCGTGGGTCGGGATGACCCCGCTATATCCGATATGGACCCGCGTCAGGCAGGCGGTTCAGTTGCAGTGCGTTGCGGTCCCTCCTGCCCGGTCAGGTCCCTGCGGTGCGGCGCCACCGCCCACGGCACCGCCAGCTCCGACAGCAGCGCCCCCTCCTCGGCCGCCCGGCGCAGCAGCCGGTTGATCCCGCGTACGGTCAGCACCCGCTGCGGGCCGTCGCCCGTGGCGCTGACCAGCTCGCCGCCGAGCGGGGTCGGTTCCGGTGCGGTGGTGACCGCCTCCAGCACCGTGGTGAACGGGGCGGTCCGCGCCAGCGGCGCGATCAACGGCACGCCCGGATCGGCGCGGTGGTCGAGGAGGTTCTCCAACAGCCCGCGCCGGCCGGGCACCTCGCGTGGCCCGGCGTCGCCGGGCAGCAGCAACCGGTCGGTCGGGTACTCCAGCACCGCCCGGCCGGCGGTGCCGGTCACGATCACCTCGCCGGCGACGAAGTCCTCGCCGGCCAGGGTCACCGCCGCGACGATCGGCGGTCCCGAGCGGGACGACACCCGCAGGGTCGCGGTGTCGTCCACCTCGATCGGCCGGACCCGGTAGCGCTCCACCTCGATCCGCGTCGGTCGCACCGGGGCGTCCCCGGCGGCCTCGGCGACCGCGAGGCACTGCATGACCGCGTGCGCCAGCGGGTTGGCCAGGGCGCCGTCCAGCACCGGCCGGCCGTGCAGCGTCCGCCGCCCGGCCCACGGCGCCCGCGCGTAGTAGGCGTCGGGGCGTTGCCAGGCCGCCACCGTCGCGATGCCGTTGACGGTGCCGAGCCGCCCGGCCCGCACCGCGTCGACCAGCTCCGTCAGCGCCGCCGAACCGAGCGCCTGGAAGCCCACCTGGCACGCCCGGCCCGTCGCGGCGAGGGCGGCGGCCAGCTCCCGGTGCTCGGCGGCGGAGAGCACCGGAGGCTTCTCCAGCAGCAGGTCGGCGCCCGCGGCGAGCACGTCCAGCGCGATCGGCAGGTGGGTGTGCGGCGGCGTGCAGACCACCACCACGTCCGGCCGGGCCGCGCGCAGCATCTCCCGATGGTCGGTGTGGACCGCCGTGCCGTCCGGCACCGGCGCCGCCGGGTCGTCCTCGATCGGGCGTACGTCGACCAGGGCGACCAGCCGCAGCCGCCCGGCGGCGTGCAGGGGCGCGACGACCCGCCGGTGCCAACGCCCGTGCCCGTTGGCCCCGACGACGGCGACCCGGGGCACCGCGCCGGCCGGGGGCGACCCGGCCCGTCCCGGCGCGGCGGCCGTCACCGGGCACCCGCCAGCGTCGCGGCCACCCCGTGCCGCTCCAGGGTGGCCAGCCACCCCGCCACCTCGGCGCGTACGTCCTCGTCGGCGGCCACCTCGGCGGGGAAGACCTCGCGCAGCCCGAACACCGCGTCGACCGCCCCGGCCGGGGTACGCGGGGCGGCGGCGAGCGCCGCGCGGATCTCGTCGGCCAGCGGATCGGCCAGCGGCAGGAGATGGCCGTCGTCGGCGTGGCCCTGGACGAAGCGCAGCCAGGCGGCCACCACCAGCGTCGCCCAGTGCGCCGACCGCCCGCCGGCCCGCAGGTCGGCGATCGTGTGCAGCACCCGCTGCGGCAGCTTCTGCGAGCCGTCCATCGCCACCTGGAGGGTGCGGTGGCGGATCGCCGGGTTGGCGAACCGCGTCAGCACCTCCTCACCGTACGCGACGACCGAGACCCCCTCGGGCGGGTCGAAGCTCGCCGCCACGTCCTCGGCGACCAGGTGCCGCAGCACCGTCGTCAGGTGGGGCAGGGCCAGCGCGTCGGCGATGGTCTCCCGGCCCGCCAGCGCCCCCAGGTAGGCGGCGGCCGAGTGCACGCCGTTGAGGGCGCGCAGCTTCAGCCGCTCCCAGGGCCCCGCGTCCATGGTGAGCACCGCGCCGGCCCGCTCCCAGGCCGGCCGGCCGCCCGGGAAGTCGTCCTCGATCACCCACTGCCGGTACGGCTCGGCCACCACCGCCGCCAGGTCGGTCACCCCCAGCGCCCGCTCGGCGTCGGCGAAGGTCTGCGCCGTGCTGGCCGGCACGATCCGGTCGACCATCGTGCCGGGGAAGCTGACGCACTCGCGTACCCAGTCGGCCAGTGGCTCCGGCACCCCCGCGTACGCCACCGACTGCTCGACCAGGCCGCGCAGCCGGCGGCCGTTGGCGGGCAGGTTGTCGCAGCTGACCAGGGCCAGCGGCGGTCCCTGCGCGGCGGCGCGGGCGAGCAGCCCGCGCAGCAGTAGGCCCGGCACGGTGACCGGCGCCCGGTCGGTGCGCAGGTCGGTCGCGACCTCCGCGTCCGGGCGCAGCCGCCCGGTCACCGGGTCGAGCTGGTACGCCTTCTCCGTCACGGTGAGGGTGACCACCCGGATAGCCGGGTCGGCCAGCAGCGCCACCACGGCGGCCGGGTCGCCCGCAGCGTGCCGTGTGCCCGCCAGCGCGCCGACCACCCGGGTGTGGCAGCCCTCGCCGCTGCTGGTGGTGACGCTGAACAGGTTGTCCTGCGCGGCCAGCGTCGTCACCACGTCGGGATTGCGCGGCGCCACGCCGACGATGCCCCAGTCGCCCCCGGCCCGCGCCATCGCCTCCTCGGTGTAGACGGCCTGGTGGGCGCGGTGGAACGCGCCCAGCCCGAGGTGGACGATCCCGGCGGGCGCGCTGCCCGGGCGCAGCAGCGGGCGGCTGTCGGTCGGCACCCGGCGCAGCGTGCCGAGACCGAGCCGGGCGGCGCCGGCGGTCACCGCCACACCGGCCCGTCCGGGAAGCGGAACTCGGCGATCGACTCCGGCTTCATGGTGGAGCTGTAGCCGGGGGCCGTCGGCAGCAGGTAGCGCCCCCCGCGGGTGCGCACCGGGTCGACGAAGTGCTCGTGCAGGTGGTCGACGTACTCGACCATCCGGCCGTCGAGGCTGGTGCCGACCCGCAGGTAGTCGAAGACCGCCAGGTGCTGCACGTACTCGCACAGGCCCACGCCGCCGGAGTGCGGGCAGATCGGCACCCCGAACTTCGCCGCCATCAGGATCTCGGCGAGGACCTCGTTGACGCCGCCGACCCGGCAGGCGTCGATCTGCATCACGCCGATCGCCTCGGCCTGGAGCAGCTGCTTGAAGATGACCCGGTTGGCGGCCACCTCGCCGGTGGCGACCCGGCACCGGCCGTCGGTCAGCCCGGTCACCGCGCGCGCGATCCGGGCGTGCCCGAGGATGTCGTCGGCGTGCGTCGGCTCCTCGATCCAGTACGGGTCCACCTCGGCCAGCGCGGCCATGTTGGTGATCGCCTCGTCGACGTCCCACACCTGGTTGGCGTCCATCATCAGCAGCGCGTCCGGCCCGATCTCCTCCCGGATGATCCGCGCCCGGCGCAGGTCGTCGGCGGGCGGACCGCCGACCTTCATCTTCATGGCCCGCCACCCCTCGGCGTACGCCTGCCGGGTCAGCGCCCGGACCTTGTCGTCGGGGTAGCCCAGCCACCCCACCGACGTGGTGTACGACGGGAAGCCGTCGCGCTCCAGCCCGGCGCGGCGCTCGTCCAGCCCGACGAGCCCTTTGTCGAGGATGGCCGCCGCCTCGTCCGGGGTGATGGCGTCGGTGATGTGGTGGAAGTCGACGCTGGCCACCAGCTCCTCGGTGGGCAGCTCGGCGAGCAGCTGCCACATCGGCTTGCCGGCCAGCTTGGCCCGCAGGTCCCAGACCGCGTTGACCAGCGCGCCGGTGGCCATGTGGATGACCCCCTTCTCCGGGCCCAGCCAGCGCAGCTGCACGTCGGCGCTGAGCGAGCGCCAGAACGCCACGGGGTCGGCGAAGATCTCCTCGACGGTACGGCCGGTCACGTGGTGGGCGAGGGCCCGGATCGCCGCGCAGGTCAGCTCGTTGCCGCGACCGTTGGTGAAGGTGAACCCGGCCCCGGTGACGCCGGCGTCGGTGCGCAGCTCGACGTAGCTGGCCGAGTAGTCGCCCCGGTTGATCGCGTCCGATCCGTCGCCGGCGGCGGCGGTCGGGAACCGCACGTCGTGCACGTCGACGGCGGTGACGGTGACACTCACAGGACATCTTCTCCGATCTTGAAGACCTTCTTCGGCAGCCGGTACGCCAGGTCGACGATGGTCTCGGCGGCCTCGTCCTCGCCCAGGCGGTGCTCGGTGACCAGCCGGGCCAGGTAGGCGGCGTCGACCCGGCGGGCCACGTCGTGGCGTACCGGGATGGAGCAGAACGCGCGGGTGTCGTCGACGAACCCGGCGGTGTTGTAGAAGCCCGCGGACTCGGTGACGGACTCGCGGAAGCGGCGCAGCACCTCCGGCGAGTCCAGGAACCACCACGGCGCACCCAGGTACAGGGCGGCGTACCCGCCCGCCAGCGGGGCGAGTTCCCGGCTGAAGGTGTACTCGTCGAGGGTGTAGAGCACCACCCGCAGCCGCGGGTCGTTGCCGTACGCGTCCAGCAGCGGGGTCAGCGCGTGCAGGTACTCGGTGGCCTGCGGCAGGTCGCCGCCGACGTCGCGGCCGTGGCGGGCGTACAGCCAGCGGTTGTGGTTGCGCACCGCGCCGGGGTGCAACTGCATGACGAGCCCGTCGTCCAGCGACATCCGGGCGAACTCCAGCAGCATGTGCGCCCGGAACGTCTCCGCGTCGGCCGCGTCGGCGAGCCCGCGCAGGCCCTTGTCGTACAGGCGCGCCGCCTCGTCCGCGCCCAGCGCCAGGGTGCGCGCCGTCGGGTGGCCGTGGTCGGTCGAGGTGGCGCCCGCCGCGATGAAGGCCTCCCGCCGTTGGCGCAGCGCCGCCAGGTAGCCGGCGTACGTGCCGGTGTCCTCGCCGGTGATCTCGCCGAGCCGGGCGACGTTGCCGGCCCAGCCGTCGAACTCCATGTCGGCCACGTTGTCCGGCCGGAACGTGGTGATCACCCGTCCGCCCGGCCCGCCCCAGCCGTCGGCGGCGAGCTTGGCGTGCTGGCCGAGGTCGTCCAGGGGCGACTCGGTGGTGGCGAGCACCTCGATGCCGAACCGCTCGAACAGCGCCCGGGGCCGGAACTCCGGCTCGGCGAGGCGGGCCGCGAGCTCGTCGTAGACGGCGTCGGCGGTGGCCGGCGAGAGCGGAGTGCGCACCCCGAACACGTCGGTGAAAGTCTGCTCCAGCCACAGCCGGGAGGGGGTGCCCCGGAACAGGTGCCAGTGCGCGGCGAAGCGCCGCCAGATGGTGCGCCCGTCGGGCTCCGTGGGGCTGCCGTCGACGGTGGGCACGCCCAGCTCCGCCGGGGGGACGCCCTGGCTGAGCAGCATCCGGGTGAGGTAGTGGTCGGGCACGATGAGCAGCCGCGCCGGGTCGGGGAACGGGCGGTCCTCGGCCAGGATCGCCGGGTCGACGTGTCCGTGCGGGGAGATGATCGGCTGGGGCGCGGCGAGCGCGTACAGCCGGCGGGCCACCGCGCGCTGCGTGGGGTCGGCGGGGAAGAGCAGGTCGGTCGTGGGCACGGATGGGGCTCCTCGGAAGGTGTGCGCGGCTCAGGGGAGGTCGAGCAGGTCGGCGACCCGGACCGGGGCGCCGGTGGTGAAGGACCGGTTCGCGGCCAGCCCGGTGAGCAGGGCGAGGGCGCCGTCGCGGGCGGTGGCGGCCCGCCCCATCGGGTCCGCTTCGCCGCCGATCAGCACCCGCGCCATCCGGGCGTCGGCGCCGCCGTGCCCGGAGCGGGTGTGCCCCACCACGGGCACGACCCGTGGCGGCGCCCAGAACGGCCGCAGGGTCAGCGTGGCGGAGCCGGCCTCGGCGGCGGCCTCGTCGCCGTGCAGCGCCGCGCCCTTGAGCGCCCCGGCGGACGCCGGGCTGACGTGGTCGCTCTCCACGACCTCCAGCTCGAGGCGGCCCCGGCTGCCGTTGACCATCACCCGGTAGCCCTCGTAGGGGGCGTACGCGGTGAGGTGGTAGGTCATCGTCGCCCCGGTGGAGTAGCGCGCCAGCACCGCCATGTCGTCCTCGATGTCCACGCCTGGGGCGAAGACGTTGCGGTCGCGCCGGTAACCGTCCTCGGCCTCGGCGTCGAGGTAGAGCTCGCGTAGCTTCGGGTGCGCGTCGAGGCGCAGCGCGAACGGGTCGTCGGCGGCGGCGGGGGAGCCGTGCGCCCGGTCGTAGTCGCGCGCGTAGCCGTGCCGGCGGCCGGCCTCGCCGTAGAAGAACAGCCGGCCGGACGCGTAGACCTCGACGGGGGTGGCGTCCAGCCACCAGTTCACCAGGTCGAAGTGGTGGCCGGCCTTGTGCACCATCAGCCCGCCGGAGTGCGCCTTGTCGCGGTGCCAGCGGCGGAAGTAGTCGGCGCCGTGCCGCACGTCGAGCAGCCACTCGAAGTGCACCGAGCCCACCTCGCCGACGGCGCCCTCGGCGAGCAGCTCGCGCAGCCTCTCGTGCAACGGGTTGTAGCGGTAGTTGAACGCGACCCGCACCTGCCGGCCGGTGTCGGCGACCGCGTCGAGGATCCGCCGGCAGCCGGCGGCGTCGACGGTCATCGGCTTCTCGGTGATGACGTCGCAGCCGGCGCGCAGCGCCGTGTCGATGTGCCCGGCGTGGGTGTCGTCCACGCTCGTCACCACCAGCACGTCGACGCGCTCCCTGCCGAGCATGGCGGCCAGGTCGTCGGCCCGGTACGTCGGCACCGGCGGGTGCCCCAGCTCGCCGAGCCACCGGTTGTGGGCGTCCATGCGGGCCTGGTTGACGTCGGCGAACGCGACGAGTTCGGCGGTGTCGGCGTGGTCGCGTACCAGCGCCCGGACGAACATCTCGGCGCGCGAGCCGGTGCCGACGAGGGCGTGGCGGACCCGCTGACCGGTGCTGGACGACATGGCGACCGCCTCCCGTGTTGCTGCAAAGGTTTGCAGCGAAATAACCACGAGCCGCCTGGCGACGTCAACGATCGATGCCAAACCAGCGGCATAGATCCGATTTGATACGCATTTGAGCGCATGGTGGGAGCGTGGCCGAAACGGATCCGTAACCATCGGCCGTTGACACCGGCACAACCGTTTGCATTAATTGGCGGCACCTGACGTGACCCCAGCCACACTGGACGAAGGGCCCCGCCGTGCCAGCCACCATCCGAGACGTCGCCCGGGCCTCCGGCGTGCACATCTCCACGGTCTCCCGCACGTTCTCGGCCCCGCACCTGGTCAACCCGGAGACCCGGGGCCGGGTGCTGGCCTGCGCCGAGGAGCTCGGCTACCGGCCCAACCGCGCCGCCCGCGCCCTGATCACCGGCCGTACGCACAACATCGGGCTGATCATCGCGGACATCGCCAACCCGTTCTTCCCGCCGCTGATCAAGGCGGCGGAGAGCCAGGCCCGCCAGCGCGACTACCACGTCTTCGTGGCCGACACCAACGAGGACCCGATCGCCGAGGAGGAGCTGGTCCACGCGCTGGCCAAGCAGGTGGACGGGGTGCTGCTGTGCAGCCCGCGGATGAGCAACAGCATGATCGAGCAGCTCAGCCGCGAAGTGCCGCTGGTGGTGATCAACCGGCAGGTCGCCGGCCTGCCGTGCGTGACCATGGACGTCGGGCAGGGCGCCCGGTCGGCCGTCGAGCACCTGCTCGGCCTCGGCCACCGGAGGATCGCGCTGCTCAGCGGGCCGCGCGGCTCGTGGACCAGCCGGGAGATCCGCCGGGCGGCCGGCGTCGCGGCGCGGGCCGGCGGCGCCGAGTTCACCGTGCTCGGGCCCAACCAGCCCACCGAGACCGGCGGCGCGGCCCTCGCCGAGCAGGTCCGCCGCAGCGAGGCCACGGCGGTCCTCGCCTACAACGACCTGATGGCGATCGGCCTGATCGAAGGGCTCGACACCCTCGGGTTGCGCGTCCCGCAGGACGTGAGCGTCGTCGGCATCGACGACATCGCCCTCAGCCGGCTCACCCGGCCCAAGTTGACGACGGTGGCCACGCCCAACGCGGCCGCCGGCCGGACGGCCGTCGACATGCTCCTGCAACACGACACCGTCGCCGCCCGCGGCTCACGCGGCGGTCGGGGTGTCACGAGCGACGACCGTCGTACCACCGCACAGGTAATGCTCCAGACCGAACTGGTCATCCGCGACTCGACCGCCGCCGCGCCGGCGGACGGTCGGAACCGTCCCGACGCCGGGTTGGTCGTCCCGGGCCCGCATCGCCTTGCGGGCCCGGGTCGCCCGACCGCGGCCACCGGTGGCGTCGTCGCCTCCTAACGCCAAGGAGTGAGCGCACATGCACCCCGCAACGCCCCCCACCACTGGCACGCAGGCCGTGCCCGTTCACCGTACCCCCGTCCGCCGACGGCGGTTGATCCGCGGCATGCTCGCCGCGGTCGTCGCCCTGCCCCTGGTCCTCGGCGCCGCCGGCTGCGGCGGCGACGAGGAGGTCAGTACCGACCCGAACGCCCCCGTCAAGCTCTCGGTCTTCTGGTGGGGCGGTGAGGCCCGGGCCAAGCTCACCGAGGAGGCCCTCGCCCTCTACACCAAGAAGCACCCGAACGTCACCTTCGAGAAGACCTGGCAGGCCAACCAGGGCTACTTCGACAAGCTGGCGACCCTCACCGCCGGCGGCAACCCGCCGGACCTGTTCCAGATCGACGACAACTACCTGGCCGAGTACGCCTCCCGCAGCACCACCCTCGACCTGACGCCCTACAAGGACTCCGGCGACCTCGACGTGTCGAAGTTCCCGAAGAGCCTGTGGCAGTACGGCGTGGTCGACGGCAAGCTCGCGGGCCTGGCCTCGGGGGAGAACACCCAGGGCCTGGTCTACAACAAGACGCTGCTGACGAAGAACGGGCTGCCCGAGCCGACCACCGGGATGACCTGGGAGGAGCACATCGCCTGGGCCGAGCAGGTGGCGAAGAAGACCAAGGTGCCCGGCACCCAGGACCCGAGCGCCGACTACAAGGCGTTCTGGGTGTGGCTGCGCCAGCAGGGCAAGGACCTCTACAAGGGCAGGGAGCTCGGCTTCACCGCCGAGGACGTGACGAAGTGGTTCGACCTGTGGAAGGGCGCCCGGGACCGCGGCGCCACCCCGACCCCCGACGTCATCCACGAGGGCAACGCCACCGACATCACCAAGCAGCTCGTGGTCACCGGCAAGGCCGGCACCAGCTGGGTCTGGGTCAACCAGATGCCGGAGCTGAAGAAGAACACCAAGGACGAGCTGGGTGTCATCGCCTACCCGGGTGACCCGAGCGCCCAGTGGGCCCGAGCCTCCATGTACTGGTCGGTCTTCAAGGGCAGCAAGCACAAGGACGTCGCGGTCGACGTGATCAACTTCCTGGCCAACGACCCCGAGGCGGTCAAGATCCTCGGCACCGACCGGGGCCTGCCGTCCAACCTGGACCTGCGCCGGGTGGTCAGCGACGACGTCACCGACCCGGCGATGAAGCAGTCGATCCAGGTGGAGTCCGACCTGGCGCAGAAGTTCGGCGAGGCGCCGCAGGTGCCGCTCAAGGGGCACAGCAAGGTCCGCGCCGAGCTGATCAAGGCCGCCGAGAACGCGCAGTACGGCCGGATCAGCTCCGCCCAGGCGGCGGAGCAGTTCATCGCCGCCTGCAAGTCCGCCATCGCCTGACCTGACGCTACGGAGAGGAACCGGCTCGTGGCTCTGACCACGGCGCCCGACCCGACCCGACGTACCGGATCCGTCCCGACCCCCGCCGACAGGCGCGGGGTCGGGCGGGCCCGGCACGGCGACGGTCTGGCCGGCTACGTCTTCCTGTCGCCCTGGCTGCTCGGCCTGATGGCCGTCACGGCGATACCCATGCTCCTGTCGCTCTACCTGAGCTTCACGAACTACGACATCCTCACGCCCTTCTCCGAGGTGGAGTGGGTCGGATTCGCCAACTACGAGCGGATGTTCACCGCCGACCCGTCGTACTGGCACTCGGTGCGGGTGACGCTCACCTTCGCCCTGGTCGCCGTGCCGCTGAAGCTGGCCGCCGCGCTCGGGGTGGCCCTGCTGCTCAACCGCGCCTGGCGGGGCGTCGGGCTGTTCCGCGGCCTGTTCTACCTGCCGTCGCTGCTCGGCGGCAGCGTCGCGCTCGCCATCGTCTGGGTCAACATGTTCAACCGCGAGGGCGCGTTCAACTCGCTGCTGGCCGTCTTCGGCATCGAGGGCAAGCCGTGGGTCAACGACCCCGACTGGGCCCTGGAGACCCTGATGGTGCTCGCCATCTGGCAGTTCGGCGCGCCCATGGTGATCTTCCTGGCCGGTCTCAAGCAGGTGCCCACCGAGCTCTACGAGGCCGCCTCCGTCGACGGCGCCGGCAAGTGGCGGCAGTTCGTCGCCGTCACCCTGCCGATGCTCTCGCCGGTGATCTTCTTCAACCTGGTGCTGGAGACCATCAACGGCTTCCAGGGCTTCACCGCCGCGTTCGTGCTCAGCAACGGCACCGGCGGCCCGGTCGACTCCACCCTGATGTACACGCTGAACCTCTACATCACGGGCTTCACCGACCTGGAGATGGGCTACGCCTCGGCGATGGCCTGGGTCTTCCTGGTCGCCATCGCGATCATCACAGCGATCTTCTTCAGCACCGGGCGGTTCTGGGTGCACTACTCCGACGGGGAGGACCGGTGACGGCGACGGCAACCCCGGTGACGCCGGCGGCGACCGGCCCGCGGCGTCCGCGCCGCGCGGGCGGCGGACAGGCCCTGCGCCTGCTCATCCTGATCGCGATCGTCGCGGTCGTGCTCTACCCGCTCTTCTGGATGATCGGTACGTCCCTGAAGAGCCAGGAGGAGATCGTCAACAACATCGGCCTGCTGCCGAACGAGTTCACCCCCGGCAACTACGCCGACGGCTGGACCAACTTCGACTTCAGCTTCGGCCGGTTCTTCCTCAACAGCGCGATGGTCAGCCTGCTGACCGTGATCGGCAACGGCGTCTCCTGCCTGCTCGCCGCGTACGCCTTCGCCCGGCTGCGGTTCCGGCTGCGCGGCGTCTGGTTCGCCGTCATGATCGGGACGCTGCTGCTGCCCGGTCACGTGCTGATCGTGCCGCAGTACATCCTGTTCCGCAGCCTCGGCCTGGTCGGTGGCGAGTGGCCGTACCTGCCGCTGCTGATCCCGCAGTTCCTGGCCACCGAGGCGTTCTTCGTCTTCCTCATGGTGCAGTTCATGCGGGGTATCCCGCGCGAACTCGACGAGGCCGCCAAGATCGACGGGGCGAACGCCTTCGGCATCTTCCGGCACGTGATCCTGCCGCTGAGCCGGCCGGCGCTGGTCACCACGGCCATCTTCTCGTTCATCTGGACCTGGAACGACTTCTTCCGCCAGCTCGTCTTCCTCTCCGACCTCGAGGACTACACGGTGCCGGTGGCGCTGACCCTGTTCATCGACTCGACGAGCCAGAGCGCCGTCGGCCCGATGTTCGCCATGTCGGTGCTGTCGCTGCTGCCGGTGTTCCTGTTCTTCGTGGCCTTCCAGCGCATGCTGGTGGAGGGCATCAACACGAGCGGGCTCAAGGGATGAGGCCGCACCCCGACGCCGGGCCGGGCCCGGACGACGCGCCGGCCCGCCGCGACTGGCGCGACGTGCTCACCGACGCCACGGACCTGGCCGTGCTCGGCATCGCCCTGACCCTGGCGGCGCTGCCGGTGGTCACCGCGGCGGCGTCCGTCGCCGCGGCGAGCGCGGCGGTGCACGACCGGTACAGCACCGGATCCTGGCCCTCGGCCCGGCAGAACCTGACCCGCTACGGCCGGGCCCTGCTGCCCGGTGCCGGGGTGAGCCTGCTGGCGGTCGCCGCCCTCTGGCTGCTCGCCCTGGACGTCGCCGCGCTGGCCGTCGGCCGGGTTCCCGGCGGGGCACCGCTGCTCCTGGTCACCGTCGGTGTGGCCGCCGCCCTGGCCGGGTACGCCGCGCTGGTCGTGGTCGAGGTCGGCCGCCGCGGCGGCCACGGGTGGCGCGCCGCCGCCCGCGCCGCGGCCGTCGCCTGCCGTGCCCGCCCCGGCACCTGGGCCGCCGCCGGCGGGGTCGGCGTCGTCGCCGCGCTGCTCGCGGTGATGGTCACCCCGGTCGCGGTGCCGATCCTCGCCGGGTACGTGGTCGCCGCCCTGCACGCGGTCGCCCGGCGGACCGTGCTCAGCCCGGTGGGTCAGTCGTGACCGGGCGCGTCGGCCCCGCCGGGACCGAGCCCGACCGGCAGCTCAGCGTGGACGGCGTGCCGGTGGCCCGGTACGTCGTCGACCCGGCGGTCGACCCCCGGCACGGCCCCCGCCCGTACCTGCACCCCGTACGCACCCTCGGCGGAACGGTGGTCACCGACGCGTTTCCCGCCGACCACGTCTGGCACCTCGGCGCGTCCCTGGCCGTGCAGGACGTCGACGGCACCAACCTCTGGGGCGGGCGCACCTACGTCCGCGACGCCGGCTACACGTGGCGCGACGACCACGGCCGGATCGCGCACACCGCGTGGGACGTCCGCGACCCGCGACGGCTGGCGCACCGGTTGGAGTGGCGTGACCGGGACGGCTCGGTGCTGCTCACCGAGCGGCGGGAGCTGGCCGCGCGGCGGGTCGGCGAGCGGGCCTGGGCTCTCGACGTCGACTACACGCTGACCGCCCCCGTCGACCGGGAGGTGAGTCTGGGCAGCCCGGCGACCAACGGGCGCCCGGGCGGCGCCGGTTACGGCGGCTTCTTCTGGCGGGCGGCGAGCGCGACACCCGCGCGGGTGTGCACCGCCACCGCCGAGGGGGAGGAAACGGTAAACGGCAGCGCCGCCGCGTGGCTGGCCTTCTCCGGCACCGCCCCGGACGGGGCGGCGTACACGCTCGTGCTGGCGGGGCTGGGGGAGGGCGACCGGTGGTTCGTCCGCACCGCGATGTATCCCGGCGTGTGCGTGGCGTTCGCCTTCGAACGACCGCGGGTGATCGGCGCGGGTACGAGCCGCGTCGGGCGGCACCGCGTGGTCGTCGCGGACGGTGCGCTCGACCGGGCGGAGGCCGCCGCGTTGGCGGCCGGCGAGGCGGTGTGACGGGGGCCGCCCGCCCCGGATTTGACGATCTTGTCGCGTGGGCGTAACTTCCTCTCTGTCAGCGCGGAACGGACGAAACGGGGCGATGCTCCGGGAGGCCGGGCGCGGCAACGAGCTTCGGGCCCGGGGGTGTCGCACCCGCCGGTGCCCGGAACGGGCGGTGCCCCGGATCAGCCGCGAGGCGGATTTGGTGAGGCGGAACCGACCGGGTAAGGTTCACGGTCGGCAGGGAGCCGGGCGAGCTCGCGGGCAACCGCGGAGCGGCCGGTCTGCCAACTTCCCGAAAATCGTCGGTGAGAGCCGACGTTGTCGGGATGCCCGGAAATGGGATTGAAGTGGTGCGGATCGCTGCGAAGCGGTTTGACGCGGCGGAAGTCACCGGGTAACGTAGTAAAAGTGCCCGGCGCGGGAAGCGGCGGGGACGCGAACGAAATGCCCCGGGTCGGGGGCTCCACGGTGTGGGGTTTCCGGGCGGTGTGTGGTTGTTCTTTGAGAACTCAACAGGGTGCTTGATAAGCCAGTGCCAATTATGATTTATACCCTGGACTGGTCAGGCTTCGGTTTGGCTGGTCTTGGATTCCTTTGGCAACACTTTTTGTTGTCGGGACAGTTTTTC
>NZ_JBQHDF010000021.1:0-98364 GCF_052068495.1 Micromonospora sp. SD12
AACCCGGAAGCTAAGCCCTCCAGCGCCGATGGTACTGCACTCGGGAGGGTGTGGGAGAGTAGGACACCGCCGGACAATCTTTCGGTTCAGGGTCACCCTTCGGGGTGGCCCTGAACTGCGTTGGGCACCCTTTTCCGGGTGGCGAGGTGCACGGCTCATGCGCGCAGGCGTTTGCCTGCTGGCTGCTGGCAGTGCACGCCCGGCGCCGCCACCCGCCCAGGTTCCCGGGTATCCGGTCTCCCGTCGGGCCACTGCGTCGGGCTACCGGCACGGCGAGGAGCAGGGCGCGGGCACCGCGCAGGAAACGCGCCCCGGTCTCGGACGTCGACCGGCACTCGTGGAGTGACAGCGGTGCACCGGTGCTTTCGGCGATGGCGGCGACCGCTCGACTCCGAGCGGCGTGCAGCAGGCGCCGGTAGGCGTCAGCCGCGGGTCTGGATCTCCTCGCGGATCGAGCGGAACAGCCGGCCGGCGTCCTCGACGGCGCGTCCCGGCAGGATCGCCATCACCACGCTGCCGTGGTCGGCCCACCCGCAGACCGCGAAGTCGCCGCCGTCGCCGCTGGTGGTGCCGCACTTCATCACGCCGCCGAAGCGGCCGGCCGGCACCTTGCGCAACCCCGTCACCTTGCCGGTCTCGTCGGTGAGCAGCTTGAAGAGGCTGTCCAGGTCCCGTTCCGGCTGCCAGAGCAGGGTCGTACCGCCGAAGACGAGCACCGAGCGCTTCTCGTCGGCCGGATCGCGGTAGACGGTGCCGAAGCTGCTGTCCAGGTCGATGTCGGCGGCGAATCCGCTGCGCAGGTAGTCGGACGTGCTGCGGGCCCGGTCGCTGTCGTCCCGTACGAGGCCCGCCACCCGGTCGGGGGTGGCCAGATCGGCGTCCTTCTGCTGGGCGATCCGCATGCCGGCCGTACCGAGCACGGCGGCTCCCGCGAGTCCGACCACCGCCGCCACGGCCCACGCCACCCGTCGACGCCTCGACCACGTCCCCCGCCGCTCCGGGGCGCTCTCCGGGTCCCGGTTGCTGAGCTGGATGGGCTCGTCGGTCAGGTCGATCGGCTCGGGCCCGTCGGCGGCCGGGCGCTCGGTGAGATGTGCGTCGGACATAGCCGACACCGTACGCGAACAGCAGGTGGCGCACGTCGGGTCCCGGGAAGCGCTCCGTAGACTTTCAGGGTGACCGAGAGACTGGATGCCCGACGCCCCGACGCCCCCGCCCTTGCCGGCCAGTACCAGCCTGGCGAGGTAGAGCAGCGACGGTACGAGCAGTGGGTAGCCGCCGGCCACTTCCGGGCGTCGGCGGACAGCGACAAGCCCCCCTTCACCATCGTCATCCCGCCGCCCAACGTCACCGGCTCCCTGCACATGGGCCACGCGTTCGAGCACACGCTGATGGACGCGCTGACCCGCCGCAAGCGGATGCAGGGCCACGAGGCGCTCTGGCTGCCCGGCATGGACCACGCCGGCATCGCCACCCAGAACCTGGTCGAGCGGCAGCTCGCCGGCGAGGGCCTGTCCCGCCACGACCTGGGCCGCGAGAAGTTCGTCGAGCGGGTGTGGCAGTGGAAGGCCGAGTCCGGCGGCGCGATCCTCGGCCAGATGCGCCGCCTCGGCGATTCCGTCGACTGGGACCGTGAGCGCTTCACCATGGACGAGGGCCTGTCCCGGGCCGTCCAGACCATGTTCAAGAAGCTCTTCGACGACGGGCTGATCTACCGGGCCAACCGGATCATCAACTGGTGCCCGCGCTGCCTGACCGCGCTCTCCGACATCGAGGTGGAGCACACCGACGACGACGGCGAGCTGATCTCGATCCGCTACAGCGACGACGTCGTGGTCGCCACCACGCGGGCCGAGACGATGCTCGGTGACACCGCGGTCGCCGTCCACCCCGACGACGAGCGCTACCGGCACCTGATCGGCACCGAGGTGGCCGTGCCGCTGACCGACCGGCGGATCCCGATCGTGGCCGACGAACACGTCGACCCGAGCTTCGGCACCGGCATGGTCAAGGTGACCCCCGCGCACGACCCGAACGACTTCGAGATCGGCCAGCGGCACGACCTGCCGTCGCTGACGATCATGGACGAGCGGGGCGTCATCACCGCGCACGGCCCGTTCCAGGGCCTGGACCGGTACGAGGCCCGTCCCGCGATCGTCGCCGCGCTGCGCGAGCAGGGCCGGATCGTCGCCGAGAAGCGGCCGTACGTGCACGCGGTGGGGCACTGCTCCCGGTGCAAGACGACCGTCGAGCCCCGGCTGTCGCTCCAGTGGTTCGTCAACACCGCCCCGCTGGCCAAGGCGGCGGGCGACGCGGTGCGCGACGGCCGGGTGAAGATCGAGCCGGCGGAGCTGGCCAAGCGGTACTTCGCCTGGGTCGACAACATGCACGACTGGTGCATCTCGCGGCAGCTCTGGTGGGGCCACCGCATCCCCGTCTGGTACGGCCCGGACGGCGAGATCGTCTGCGTCGGCCCGGACGAGCAGCCGCCGACCGGCGCGGGCTGGCACCAGGACGAGGACGTGCTGGACACGTGGTTCTCCAGCGGCCTGTGGCCGTTCTCCACGCTCGGTTGGCCGGAGCAGACCCCCGACCTGGCGAAGTTCTACCCCACCAGCGTCCTGGTGACCGGCTACGACATCCTCTTCTTCTGGGTCGCCCGGATGATGATGTTCGGCCTGTACGCGATGGACGGCCGGCAGCCGTTCGACACGGTGGCCCTGCACGGCATGGTCCGCGACCAGTTCGGCAAGAAGATGTCGAAGTCGTTCGGCAACGTGGTCGACCCGCTGGACTGGATCGACCGCTACGGCGCCGACGCCACCCGGTTCACCCTCGCCCGGGGCGCCAACCCCGGCGGGGACGTGCCGGTCAGCGAGGAGTGGTGCCAGGGCTCGCGCAACTTCTGCAACAAGCTGTGGAACGCCACCCGGTTCGCGCTGCTCAACGGCGCGCACACCGAGGGGCCGCTGCCGGCGGCCGACACGCTCTCGACGGTCGACCGGTGGATCCTGTCCCGGCTGGCGCACGTCACCGCCGAGGTCGACGAGCAGTTCGAGGCGTACGAGTTCGCGAAGGTCTGCGACCTGCTCTACCACTTCGCCTGGGACGACGTCTGCGACTGGTACGTGGAGCTGACCAAGCCGGTGCTCGCCGAGGGCGGCCCGGCCGCCGAGGCGACCCGCCGGGTGCTCGGGCACGTGCTGGACCAGCTGCTGCGGCTGCTGCACCCGGTCATCCCGTTCGTCACCGAGGAGCTGTGGATCGCGCTCACCGGCGGCGAGACGGTCATGACCGCCGCCTGGCCGGTGGCCGACCGTACCGGAGTCGACGACGCCGCGGAGGTCGAGGTCGGCACCCTCCAGCGGGTCGTGACCGAGATCCGGCGGTTCCGCTCGGACCAGGGGCTGCGCCCGACGCAGCGGGTCGCCGCGCGGCTCGACGGCCTGGCCGCCGCCGGCATCGCCGCGCACGAGCCGCTGATCCGGTCGCTGGTGCGCCTCGACGCGGCCGGCGACGACTTCCAGGCCAGCGCGACGCTCGCCATGCCCGGCGAGGTGAGCGTGGCCCTGGACACCCGGGGGACGATCGACGTGGCCGCCGAGCGGGCCCGGCTGACCAAGGACCGGGCGGCCGCCGAGAAGGAGGCCGCGCAGGCGCGGGCGAAGCTCGGCAACCCGGCGTTCGTCGACAAGGCGCCGGAGCCGGTGGTCGCCAAGATCCGCGACCGGCTCGCCGTCGCCGAGGCCGACCTCGTCCGCATCGACGCCGCTCTGGAGGCGCTGCCCTCGTGACCGACCGCACCGATTTCGCCGCCGTCGAGGCCGAGCTGGCCGGCCGCGGCTTCACCCGCATGGCCTTCGAGCTGGACAAGATCGAGTCGCTGCTGGACCTGCTCGGCAGCCCACAGCGGGCGTACCCGTCGATCCACCTGACCGGGACCAACGGCAAGACCTCGACGGCCCGGATGATCGATTCGCTGCTGCGGGCGTTCGGGCTGCACACCGGCCGCTACACCAGCCCGCACCTGGAGAGCGTCCGGGAGCGGATCAGCCTGGACGGCGAGCCGGTGGACGAGGGGCGGTTCGTCGCCACGTACCGGGAGATCGAGCCGCTGGCCCGGCTGGTCGACGAGCGCTCGGCGGAGCCGCTGACGTACTTCGACATGACCACCGCGCTGGCCTTCGCCACCTTCGCCGACGCCCCGGTGGACGTGGCGGTGGTCGAGGTGGGCCTGGGCGGGGCCGAGGACGCGACCAACGTGCTCCAGGCCGGGGTGTGCGTGCTCACCCCGGTCGGGCTGGACCACACCGAGTGGCTCGGCGACACCATCCAGGACATCGCGCTGGCCAAGGCGGGGATCATCCACAAGGGCGCGACGGTGATCTCGGCGGCGCAGGAGGAGGAGGCCGCCGGGCCGATCCTGGAGCGCTGCGCCGAGGTGGGCGCGACCATCGCCCGGGAGGGCGCCGAGTTCGGGGTGCTGCGGCGGGCGGTCGCCGTCGGCGGGCAGGTGCTCACCCTCCAGGGCCTCGGCGGCGTCTACGAGGAGGTCTTCATCCCGCTGCACGGTGCCCACCAGGCGCAGAACGCGGCGGTGGCGTTGGCGGCGGTCGAGGCGTTCCTCGGCGCCGGGGCGAAGCGGCAGCTCGACGTCGAGGCGGTCCGGGAGGGCTTCGCCACCGCCAGCTCGCCGGGGCGGCTGGAGCGCGTACGCAGCGCGCCCACCATCCTGCTCGACGGGGCGCACAACCCGCACGGGATGGCCGCCACGGTGACGGCCCTCCAGGAGGAGTTCGCGTTCAGCAAGCTCGTCGCCGTGGTCGGCGTCCTCGCGGACAAGGACGCGGCCAGCCTGCTGGAACTGCTGGAGCCGGTGGTCGACCAGGTCGTGGTGACCCGCAACAGCTCGCCCCGGGCGCTCCCGGCCGGTGAGCTGGCCGCGCTGGCGGCCGAGGTCTTCGGACCCGACCGGGTGGAGGTGGCCGAGGAGATGCCGGACGCCATCGAGGCGGCGGTGGCACTGGCCGAGGAGGACGTACCGGGGGAGCTGAGCGGGGTCGGGGTGCTGGTCACCGGATCAGTGGTGACCGTGGCCGACGCCCGCCGGCTGCTGAAGCGATGAGCGGGCCGCAGCGCGCCCCCGCGGGCGACGACCGCCCGGCCGGTACGGCCGACGGCAGCTCCGGGCACCCGAGGGCCGGTGCGGCCGGCGGTACCCCCGGGCGCCGACCGGCCGACACGGCGGACGACACCCCCGGCGGGCGGCCGCCGCGACGCTCCGGGCTGCGGAACCCGGAGCGGGCGGTCCGTGGCCTCGGCGCCGGCACGCTGAGCCTGGAGGCGCTGGTGCTGGTGCTGGCCATCCAGCCCATCCGGGTCGTCGGCGGCGACCTGGGTGGCGCGGCGATCGGGGTGGTCGTGGCGCTGGCCGTGGTGGCGGTGCTGCTGGCCGGCATGATGCGCCGGCCGTGGGCCTGGCACGCCGGCACCGCCCTTCAGGGGCTGCTGATGCTGGCCGGCCTGCTGCACTGGTCGCTGTTCGTGCTGGGCGTCGTCTTCGCCCTGGTGTGGGCGTACGCCCTGCACGTGCGCCGGGTCATCCTGGGCTGACGGGTCAGGCCTCGGCGCGTTCCCGCCACTGGGTCAGGGCGATGCCGTGGCCGTCCGGGTCGCGGAACGCCGCCGCCCACACCTCCAGCTTCGTGCCCCGGTTGACCACCCGGGGGGCGTACGTGAACCGGACGCCCGTCCCGCGCAGCCGCTCGTAGGCGGAGCCGATGTCGTCGACCTCGAGGTTGACGTGCACCAGGCGGCGGCTGATCGGCGCCGCCTCGGTCACCTCCCGCAGCACCAGGCGGGTCGTGCCCGAGGAGAGGACCGCGTTGCCCGAACCCCGGTCGACCTCGGCGAAGCCCAGGTCGCGGTAGAAGTCGAGCGAGCGGGGCAGGTCGGTGACCAGCAGGGTCAGGCCCACCCCGGCGATCGGCGCGCCGAATTCGTCGCCGGCGGCGGTCTCCCCGTCGTCGTCCGTCGCCGGCCCGGGGCCGAAGATCGCCTCGTCCAGCTCCTCCGGGCTGATCCGCTGGTCGCGGACCCGGTCGCGTGGCGGGGCGGGATCGTCCAGGGGCAGGTCGATCGGGTCCGCCGGCGGGGGCGGATCGGGGCGCTCGCCGGGTGCGTCGAACCGCTCCTCGGCGGGCGGGCGGGGCGTCGGGGTGGCCCGGCGCGGCAGGGTGCCGGCGGCGGGCTGCTCGACGAGCGTGCCTTCCAGCACGACCGGCCCACCCGGGCGCTGGTGCACCACGACGGGCTCGCGCTCTTCGGGCTGCCTGCCCCGGTCGTCGCCGAGCGGGTCGCCCAGCGGGTCCCCGACGGGGTCGCCCAGCGGATCGCCGGCCGGGGCCCGGAAGTCGTCGCGGAACTCCTCCCGGAAGTCGCCGCGGAAGTCGTCCCGCAGGTCGTCGTCCGGCGCCCGGTCCGCCCACGGCGGGGCCTCCTGCTGGATCAGCACGTCGTCCAGCGGCTCGGCGCCCGCGTACTCGGGCGGCAGGTCGGCCGCGACGGCGGCGGCGGCGGTCTCCGCGTGGGTGGGCACGTCGTCCCAGAGCACCCGGACGTGCCGCTGGTCGTCCAGGGCCACCCGGATCGGCAGCGTCTGGCCCAGCGACGGCCACTTCGCCACCGGCACCCGCGGCTCGATGATCTTCTTGGACCGGGGCGGCAGCCCCGGGGCGTCGATCACCAGCTGGAGCTCGCAGCGGCCGAAGGCGTACTGGGTGGGCGGCTCGGAGGCGCTGTGCACGTGTCCCTCGCCGACCACCCAGGTGCGCCCGCCCCCGCGCACCGTGGCCAGCGCGATGGCCAGCACCAGCAGGGCGACCCCCAGCGCCACGATCGCCCAGCTGGTCATGCCGAGGCCGAAGAGGACGACGAAGGTGGCCACGGTGCCCAGCACCGCGGCGATCAGCTTGCGTACCGGCGCGATGGGTCGGTTCCCGCCATTCGCCACAGTGGACCTCCCGAGGGTCAAGGGCCAGGCTAGGCCGGATCGGCCGCCGGAGGAAGGACCGGCCGCCGCGCCGGCGCCGGGACCGGGTCGCTAGGCTGACCGTACCCAGCCCGACCGTCTTGTGCGCACAGGAGGAACCCAGCGTGTCCAGCAGCAGCCCCGATGAGCGCACCCTCGTACTGATCAAGCCCGACGCGGTCCGTCGTGGGCTGGTCGGCGAGGTGATCTCCCGCTTCGAGCGCAAGGGGCTGCGGATCGACGCCATGCAGGCGCGCACGCTGGACGGCGACTTCGCCGACCAGCACTACGCCGAGCACGTGGACAAGCCGTTCTACCCGCCGCTGAAGGACTTCATGACCGGCGGTCCGCTGGTGGCGCTGGTGCTCTCCGGCGACCAGGTGATCGAGGTCGTGCGCGGCATGATCGGCGCGACCGACGGCCGCAAGGCCGCCGCCGGCACCATCCGCGGCGACCTCTCCCTGTCCAACCGGGAGAACCTGGTGCACGCCTCCGACTCGCCCGACAGCGCCAAGCGCGAGATCGCGCTCTGGTTCCCCGAGCTGGGCTGACCCACCCGGGAGTGCGACACCCGGCCGGTGCGCGCGCCGCGCACCGGCCGCCGGCGTCGCGTCGGTGACCGTCACGCCTCCGCGGGCAGGTCGGTGCGGCAGGTCACGGCGATGCGGTTCCACACGTTGATGGTGGCGATCGCCATCAGCAGGTCCGCGAGTTCCTTCTCCGACCACACCTTCGCCGCCGCGTCCCAGACGTCGTCGGGCACGCCGTGCTCGCCGAGCCGGGTCACCGCGTCGGTGAGCGCCAGTGCGGTCCGCTCCCGCTCGTCGAAGAAGGGCGCCTCCCGCCAGGCGGCGACGGCGAAGAGCCGCCGGTCCGACTCGCCCGCCGCCAGCGCGTCCCGGCTGTGCATGTCGACGCAGAACGCGCAGCCGTTCAGCATCGACGCCCGCAGCTTCACCAACTCCAGCACGGTGTGCCCGACGTTCGCCCGGACGTACTTCTCCAGCCCCAGCACGGCCTGGTACGCCTGCGGTGCCACCTCGGCCACGTTGATCCGTTGCATGACGGCCCTCCTCAATCCGGTCTGTCTCGACACCCACACGACGGCGCGCGCAGGCGCGGCGTGACACCGGCGGCCGTGAGCCCGGTCACGCTGTTCGACGTCGGGTCGGCCTCGCCGCACGGCCAGGAGAGCACAGCGGCGGACCTGCCCCGGCTGCACGGCGGACCTCGTGGGCGATCCGGGCGCGCGCGAGCGTCGGCTCGTCCAACCTGATCCTGATCACCGCGTCACCCCAGGCGCCGGACACCGGAACGGGTTTACTCGGCGGCGATCTCCCCGGGTGGTCGGGTAACCTTGGCGGTCGTAAGGCGATGACCCGGCCATCACCGGTGAGCCTCCGGAAGAACAGCCGGCTCACCCCGGCCCAGTAGAACCGGACGGGTCCGGCCCGTCACAGCCGGCCAACGAGCGGGCGGTCGATCCTGACCGTCAAGCGGGGTGGTACCGCGGGCCTGCCCGGGGGCGCCGTCGAGGCGCACCCGAGAAGGCTCGTCCTCGCAGACCACATGACCAGTGAGCTGCGAGGAGAACGACCCGCGATGGCCTATCCGTTGCACGACCCGACCGCCGCCGGCGTCCCGGCGAGCCCGGACCTGCCCGCGGTCGAGCGCCGGGTCCTGGAGCACTGGACGGCCGACAAGACCTTCGAGGCCTCGGTCGAGGCCAGGCCGGCCTCCGGCCGGCGACCGGAGACCACGGGCGCAGCCGGAGGCGGCGTCGCAGGCGACGCCGACAACGAGTACGTCTTCTACGACGGCCCGCCGTTCGCCAACGGCCTGCCGCACTACGGGCACCTCTTCACCGGCTACGTCAAGGACGTGGTGCCGCGCTACCAGACGATGCGCGGTCGCCGGGTCGAGCGGCGCTTCGGCTGGGACTGCCACGGCCTGCCGGCCGAGGTGGTCGCCGAGAAGCAGCTCGGCATCACCAGCAAGGCGGAGATCCTCGACCTCGGCGTGGCCCGGTTCAACGAGGCGTGCCGCAGCTCCGTGCTGGAGTTCACCCACGACTGGGAGCGCTACGTCACCCGGCAGGCCCGCTGGGTCGACTTCGCCAACGACTACAAGACCCTCGACCTGGACTACATGGAAAGCGTCATGTGGGCCTTCAAGACCCTGCACGACAAGGGCCTGGTCTACGAGGGTTTCCGGGTGCTGGCGTACTGCTGGCGTTGCGAGACGCCGCTGTCGAACACCGAGACCCGGATGGACGACGTCTACCGGGACCGGCACGACCCGACGCTGTCGGTGTGGTTCGCGCTCACCCCCGACGAGGACGCGCCGGAGCTGGTACGCGGGCCGGTGCGCCTCGGCGTCTGGACCACCACGCCGTGGACCCTGCCGTCCAACCTCGCGCTCGCCGTCGGCCCCGACATCGAGTACGCGGTGCTGGAGCGCGACGGGCAGCGCCACGTCGTCGGGGCGGCGCGGCTGGCCGCGTACGCCAAGGAGCTGGAGGGCTACGAGCAGGTCGGCACCGTCTCCGGCCGGGACCTGGTCGGGCGCCGCTACACCCCGCTGTTCGACTTCCTCGTCGAGCAGGCGGGGGAGAACGCCTACCAGGTGCTCGGCGCGGAGTTCGTCACCACCGAGGACGGCACCGGGATCGTCCACCTCGCACCGGCCTTCGGCGAGGACGACCAGAACGTCTGCAACGCGGCCGGCATCCCCACCATCGTCACGGTGGACGACCACACCCGGTTCACCGCGCTGGTGCCGCCCTACGAGGGTGAGCAGGTCTTCGACGTCAACAAGCCGGTGATCCGGGAGCTGAAGGAGCGGGGGGTGGTGCTCAAGCAGGACACCTACACCCACTCCTACCCGCACTGCTGGCGCTGCGACACCCCGCTGGTCTACAAGGCGGTGTCGTCGTGGTTCGTCGCGGTGACGCAGTTCAAGGACCGGATGGTCGAGCTCAACCAGCAGATCAACTGGACCCCTGGGCACATCAAGGACGGCTCGTTCGGCAAGTGGCTGGCCAACGCCCGCGACTGGTCGATCAGCCGGAACCGGTTCTGGGGCTCGCCGATCCCGGTGTGGAAGTCCGACGACCCGAACCACCCGAGGGTCGACGTCTACGGCTCGCTGGCGGAGATCGAGCGGGACTTCGGCGTACGCCTGAGCGACCTGCACCGGCCGGCGGTGGACGCGCTGGTCCGCCCCAACCCGGACGACCCGACGGGGAAGTCGATGATGCGCCGGGTGCCGGAGGTGCTGGACTGCTGGTTCGAGTCCGGCTCGATGCCGTTCGCCCAGGTGCACTACCCGTTCGAGAACCGCGAGTGGTTCGAGCACCACTACCCGGGCGACTTCATCGTGGAGTACATCGGCCAGACCCGCGGCTGGTTCTACACCATGCACGTGCTGGCCACGGCGCTGTTCGACCGGCCGGCGTTCCGCAACTGCCTGAGCCACGGCATCCTGCTCGGCTCCGACGGGCGCAAGATGTCCAAGAGCCTGCGCAACTACCCGGACGTCTACCACGTGTTCGACTCGTACGGCTCGGACGCGATGCGCTGGATGCTGATGTCCTCGCCGGTGCTGCGCGGCGGCGACATGGCGGTGACCGAGGGGAACATCCGCGACTCGGTGCGCCAGGTGCTGCTGCCGCTGTGGAACGTCTGGTACTTCTTCTCGCTCTACGCCAACGCCGACGGGCACACGGCGAAGCGGAGCACGGACAGCACGCACCTGCTCGACCGGTACGTGCTGGCGAAGACCAACGAGCTGGTGTCGACGGTCCAGGAGCAGATGGACGCGTACGACATCTCGGGCGCCTGCGCCACCGTCCGGTCCTACCTGGACGCGCTGACCAACTGGTACGTCCGGCGGTCCCGGGACCGGTTCTGGTCCGGTGACGCGGAGGCGTTCGACACCCTGTGGACGGTGCTGGAGACGCTGTGCCGGGTGGTGGCGCCGCTGGCGCCGCTGACGGCGGAGGAGATCTGGCGCGGCCTGACCGGCGAGCGGTCGGTGCACCTGACCGACTGGCCGTCGGCGGAGGACTTCCCGGCCGATCACGACCTGGTCGCCGCGATGGACGCCACCCGCGAGGTCTGCTCGGCGGCGCTGTCGCTGCGCAAGGCCAAGGGGCTGCGGGTCCGGCTGCCGCTGTCGAAGCTCACCGTCGCCTCGCCGGCGGCGGCGCAGCTGCGGCCCTTCGCCGACCTGGTCGCCGACGAGGTCAACGTGAAGGCGGTGGAGTTCACCGACGAGGTGTCCGCGTACTGCCAGCAGGTGCTGACCGTGGTGCCGCGCGCGCTCGGCCCCCGGGTCGGCAAGCAGGTGCAGCAGGTCATCAAGGCGGTCAAGGCGGGGCAGTGGGAGCTGGTCGACGGCGCCCCGCTCGCCGCCGGCGTCACCCTCGCCGAGGGCGAGTACGAGCTGCGCCTGGTCGCCGCCGACGCCGAGCACTCCGCGCCGCTGCCCGGCGGCGAGGGCGTGGTCGTGCTGGACACCGAGGTCACCCCCGAGCTGGCCGCCGAGGGGCTGGCCCGCGACGTCGTCCGGGTGGTGCAGCAGGCCCGCCGGGACGCCGACCTGGACGTCTCGGACCGGGTCGTGGTGGCGCTGTCGGCCGGCGAGGAGGTGCGCGCGGCGGTGGCCGCGTACACCGACTTCGTGGCCCGGGAGGTGCTGGCCGACTCCGTCGACTTCGCCGACGGGGTGGACGGCTTCACCGGCGAGGTCGGCGAGGGCGAACGGGTGACGGTGGCCGTCCGCAGGGTATGAGTCCGTGCGGTGGGGGCGGTCCGGCGGCGCGCTGGCGGACCGCCCCCACCAGCCCCGACACGCCCGCTCACCTGGCGGTCGACCCGCCACCCCGACGACGCCCCGTGGACCCGTCGGTTACCGTGACACCGCCTGTTCGCACACACTCCGCCGGAGGACCAGTGCCGCTGCTCTACACCATCGGCAAGCTCACCGTGGCGCCCGCGCTCCGGCTGGCCTTCCGTCCGACCGTGGAGGGGTTGGAGCACATTCCAGACACGGGGGGTGCGATCTTCGCGGGCAACCACCTCTCGGTCGCCGACGAGCTGTTCCTCGGCACCGTGGTCCCCCGGCACCTGGCGTTCTGGGCGAAGTCGGAGTACTTCAAGGGCACCGGCCCGAAGGGCGCCCTCTCCAAGCACGTGCTCACCGGCCTGGGCGCCATCCCGGTCGAGCGGGCCGGCGGGCGCGCGGCGCTGTCCGCGTTCGACGCCGCCATCCCGGTGCTCAAGGCCGGCGACCTGGTCGCGGTCTATCCGGAGGGGACCCGGTCGCCGGACGGCCGGCTCTACCGGGGGCGCACCGGGGCGGCCCGGCTGGCGGTGGCGGCCGGCGTGCCGATCATCCCGGTCGGCATGACCGGCACCGACAAGGCCCAGCCCATCGGGACCCGGGTGCCCCGCCCCGGCCGCGCCAAGATCACCATCCGGTTCGGCAAGCCGCTCGACTTCACCGGCCGGCCGGACGACCGCACGTCGCTGCGCGAGATGACCGACGAGGTCATGGCCGAGATCCAGAAGCTCACCGGCCAGGAGTACGTGCCCCGCTACGCCCCGCCGCGCGCGCACTCCGACACCGCCGGCGACACCCCGGCCTGAGCCGGTCACGGGGCGGCCGAGCCGCGCCGCTGCTCCGGTGTCGACGGCGTGGAGCCGGTCGAGCCGGTCGAGCCGCGAAGACCTACTTCTGCTTGGTCGTGACCACCTGTTCGCGCAGGGTGCCGAGCAGGGAGGCGCTGTCGTCGAGCGAGAGCCGGGTGAAGACCGCGGTGGCGATGCTGCCGTGGTCGACCGAGGTGCACACCACCACGTCCTGGCCGTCGGCCCGGCCCACCGCGCAGCGCTGGTGGCGTCCGCGTACGCCGGTGTCGACGACCTGCGCCTCGCCGAGGGAGTACTGCCCGGTGAGGCGGGTCATCTCGTCCTCCGCGTCGGACTCAGGGGTGAACCGGAAGCCGGTGCCGCCGAAGACCGTCACCCGCTTGCCGGCGGTCGTGGTGTAGACGCCGGCGAAGGTGTCCTCGGCCAGCCAGTGTGCCTTGCGCACCTCCGCCTCCAACTGCTTGGCGGTCGCCTTGCTGGTGTTGTCGTCGCGCAGCCGCAGGTCGGCCACCTCGGCGGGCAGGGCGGCGTCGGCCGGGTACTGCGACGACATCGGCACGCCGTAGTAGGCCGGGCAACCGCAGCAGCAGGCCAGCATGAGCAGCAGGATCCACGGCCACCGGCGCCGCCTGCGGGTGGGCCTCGGGGCGTACCCCTGGGGGGCCTGCGGTCCGGCCGGCGGCGCGGACGCCCGACGCTGCCGGGGCGGCGCGGGCGGCGCCGGTGGGGGCGGCGCCGGACGGGCGGGGGCCGGCGGCCGGGAGGCCGGCGGCGGCGAGACGGGGTAGGCCACGGGCGGCGGCGAGACGGGGTACGCCGGCGGGGCGGCCGGGTAGGCGACCCGGGGCGGCGCGGGCCGCGGTGGCTCCGGCGGGGCGGGGGAGTGCACGGGTGCAGCCGGCGGCCCGGAGTGGGGCCGGGGCGACGGCGGCACGGGGTAGGGCAGCGTCGGTGTCGGCGGCGGGGGTGGCGGCAGGTCCCACCCGCCGGTGTCCGCGCCCGCCCACGGGTCGACCGGGGTGAGGTGCTCGGGCTGCTCCGGCGGGGGCGCCGGTGCCGGCGCCGGCACCGGGGGGATCTCGGCCGACTCGCCCCAGGCCCGCTTGCGTGGCTTCGGCGGGGGGACCGCAGCCGAACCGCTCCACCGGGGCGCGGGCGGCTCGGCTGGCTGCTCGTCGGCGGGGAACATCCGGGTGCCCTGCGGGCCGACGGCCGGCGGACCGTCGTCGGGCAGGAGCCGGGTGCCCTCCGGCCCGACACCGGCCGGGCGCTCGGGTGCGGCGGCGCGGGTGTCGTCCGACCCGGCGCCGTCCCTCGGCCCGCTGCCGTCCGTGTCCCGCCCGGCGACGGCGGAGCCCGGCGACCCGGCGCCCGCGTCGTGCGGGACGTCGGCGGTCGCGGTCGACGTGGGGTCGTCGGTGGGCAGCTCACGGGTGCCCTCCGGGCCCGTGCCGCCGGTGGGGGCGGGTGCTGCGGGGGAGGTCGGGGGCTCCTCGGTGACCGCCGGATCCTGAACCTGGTCCTGACCCGGGGGGCTCCCGTCGGCCGGCCGGTCCGTGCCCGGCTGCGGCTGCGGCATCGCGGCAATCTCCTCTCGCGCCGGTCCGAGGTTAGTACCGACGCGCCAGCGGGGCGATCCCGGCCACCGCCGTCGCCGGCACCGCACGGGGCCGGGCGGACGTGTCGCGGGGCCGCCGCGCCGTCGCGGCGCGCGACGCCCGGCGTGCGCGCGGTCGCCGCCACCGGGCCGCGTACCCTTGGGCATCATGAGCGTCCCGTCCACCACGCCGCGCCCCGCCGCGGCCAATTCGATCTGGCCCCGGCTGGAGCCGCTGCTGCCCCAGGTGACCAAGCCCATCCAGTACGTCGGTGGCGAGTTGGGTGCGGTGGTCAAGGACTGGGACGCGGCGGCCGTGCGCTGGGCGTTGATGTACCCCGACGCCTACGAGGTCGGCCTGCCCAACCAGGGCGTGCAGATCCTCTACGAGGTGCTCAACGAGCTGCCCGACGTGCTCGCCGAGCGGACGTACGCGGTCTGGCCGGACCTGGAGAAGCTGATGCGCGCGCACGGCGTGCCGCAGTTCACCGTCGACGCGCACCGCTCGGTACGCGACTTCGACGTCTTCGGTGTCTCCTTCTCCACCGAGCTGGGCTACACGAACCTGCTCACCGCGATCGACCTGGCCGGCATCCCGCTGCTCGCCGCCGACCGCACCGACGCCGACCCGGTGATCGTGGCCGGCGGCCACGCCGCGTTCAACCCGGAGCCGATCGCCGACTTCGTCGACGCCGCCGTGCTCGGCGACGGCGAGGAGGCGGTCCTGGAGATCACCGGGATCGTGCGGGAGTGGAAGGCCGAGGGCTCCCCCGGCGGGCGCGACGAGCTGCTGCTGCGCCTGGCCCGCACCGAGAGCGTCTACGTGCCGCGCTTCTACGACGTGGACTACCTCCCCGACGGCCGCATCCAGCGGGTCGTGCCGAACCGGGCGGACGTGCCGTTCCGGGTGCACAAGCGCACGACGATGGACCTGGACGCCTGGCCGTACCCGAAGAAGCCCCTGGTGCCGCTCGCGGAGACCGTGCACGAGCGGTACGCGGTAGAGATCTTCCGGGGCTGCACGCGGGGCTGCCGGTTCTGCCAGGCCGGCATGATCACCCGGCCGGTGCGGGAGCGCTCGATCACCACCGTCGGGCAGATGGTGCGCGAGGGGCTGGAGTTCTCCGGCTTCCACGAGGTGGGCCTGCTGTCGCTGTCGTCGGCCGACCACTCCGAGATCGGCGACATGTGCTCGGGCCTGGCCCAGCAGTACGAGGGCACCAACGTCTCGCTCTCGCTGCCGTCGACCCGGGTGGACGCGTTCAACATCGACCTCGCGCAGGAGCTGTCCCGCAACGGCCGGCGTACCGGCCTGACCTTCGCCCCCGAGGGCGGGTCGGAGCGGATCCGCAAGGTCATCAACAAGATGGTGTCGAAGGAAGACCTGATCCGCACCGTCGTCACCGCGTACACGAACGGCTGGCGGCAGGTGAAGCTGTACTTCATGTGCGGCCTGCCCACCGAGACCGACGAAGACGTCCTCGAGATCGCGGACATGGCCCACGAGGTGATCCGGGCCGGCCGGGCCGCCACCGGCTCGAAGGACATCCGCTGCACGGTCTCCATCGGCGGGTTCGTGCCGAAGCCGCACACCCCGTTCCAGTGGGCGCCGATGGAGCGGCCGGAGGTCATCGACGGCCGGCTCAGGATGCTCAAGCAGGCGATCAACGCGGACCGTTCGCTCGGCCGGGCGATCGGCTTCCGTTACCACGACGGCGAGCCGTCGCTGATCGAGGGCCTGCTCAGCCGGGGTGACCGCCGCGTCGGCGCGGTGATCCGCCGGGTCTGGGAGGACGGCGGCCGGTTCGACGGCTGGAGCGAGCACTTCTCCTACCAGCGCTGGGTGACCGCGGCGACCGAGGTGCTGCCCGCCTTCGGGGTCGACCTCGACTGGTACACCACCCGGCAGCGCGACGAGCTGGAGGTCCTGCCCTGGGACCACCTGGACTCGGGCCTGGACAAGGACTGGCTCTGGCAGGACTGGCAGGACTCGCTCAGCGAGTACGAGCAGGACGACTGCCGGTGGACGCCGTGCTTCGACTGCGGCGTCTGCCCGTCGATGGACACCGAGATCCAGATCGGCCCGACGGGGAAGAAGCTGCTCCCGCTGACCCCGGTCAACGGCCTGAAGCTGCCCACCCCCGCCCAGCCCTGACCCGGACCCCCACCCACCCCCGGGCCCCCATTGCGTCGATCATGAGGTTGTCGCCACGCGACGGCGTGTCGCCGGCGACAACTTCATGATCAACGAGCACTGACCGGACGAGGAGCACGACGATCAGCAGGAAACCACAGCCAGAGGGCGGTCAGGCACCCGTCGTGCAGCGGGTCCGCATCCGGTACGCCAAGCGCGGCCCGCTGCGCTTCACCTCGCACCGGGACTTCGCCCGCGCGTTCGAGCGGGCGCTGCGCCGGGCGGGCGTGCCGATCGCCTTCTCCCAGGGCTTCACCCCGCACCCCAAGATCTCGTACGCCAGCGCGGCCCCGACGGGCGTGGCGAGCGAGGCCGAGTACCTGGAGATCGGCCTGCGTGAGCAGGTCGACCCGGCGGAGCTGCGCGCCGCGCTGGACGCCGCCCTCTCGCCGGGGCTCGACGTGCTCGACGCGGTCGTGGCCACGGGGGGAAGTCTTGCCGACCGGATCGAGGCGTCGCACTGGCGCATCGAGTTGCCCGAGGTCGACCCGGCCGTCCTGCAACGGGCGGTTGCCGCCTTCACGGCCGCCGAAGAGGTGCTGGTCGAGCGGATGACCAAGCAGGGCCGACGCACCTTCGACGCCCGCGCGGCGGTGATCCGCATCGATGTCGTGACGTCGCCGGAGACGCCTTCCGGGGCCCCGGCCGTACCGTGTGCGATACTCGAACTGGTCGTGCGGCAGGTCACCCCCTCCGTGCGGCCCGATGACGTCCTTTCCGGCCTCCGCGTGGTGGCCGACCTGGAGCCGCCGGTCTCGCCGAGGGTGATCCGGCTGGCACAGGGCACGCTGACCGCGCAGGATGCGATCGCGGATCCGTTGGACGCGGACCGCGACGGGGCAACCATCGGTGAACGCTGACCGTCGGTCAGCGTTCAGGTAGGCAGACTTCGGCGGTCGCGCACCGTGCGCGCCCGGCGGAAACACTTTTGCGGCGACCCTGCGTGGCAGCGCTCACCCGCGCCCGGGGCAGCCAGAACTGGAGAACGTCCATGCTCGAGAACGAGCCCGAGGGCGGCGAACGGACCGGTTCACAGCCGGCCGGCGAGACCGCTGACGCCAGCACCGTCGAGACCGCCACCGGGGCGGGGAACGCCCCCGCGGCGGAGCACGCTGCCGGAGCGGCGAGCGCCGCTGACGGCGGGAACGCCCCCGCGGCGGAGAACGCCGGCACCGTCCAGGGCGGCACCGGCGAGGGCGAGCAGGCCCCGGCCGCGCCGGTACGACGGCGTACCACCCGGCGGCGGGCCGCGCCGCTGAACCAGCCGGAGCAGACCGAGGCGCCCGTCGAGGCGTCCACGGCGTCCGTGTCGGGCAGCGGCGAGGCGCCGCAGGCCGAGGTGTTCGCCCCCGTCTCCGGCGACCTCGACGCCGCCCCGAAGGCGACGCGCCGCCGCCGCAAGGCCACCACCGCGAAGGCCGCCGAGGACCCCGCCGCGCAGGCCCCGGAGGCCGCCGCGCAGGCACCCGAGGCCGCCACCCAGCCCGCCGAGGCCACCGGGGAGGCGCCGGTCGCAGCCGACCAGGCGCCCGCCGAGCCGGTCACGCCGCCGGTCAAGGCGACGCGTACCCGTCGGAAGAAGGCCGCCCCCGCCGCGGCCGAGCCGGCCGCCGAGACCCCGACCGAGGTCGCCGGCGCCGCCCCCGCCGGGGCCGTGGAGCAGCCGCCCGTCGGGGTCGAGCCGGAGGCCGGCACCGGATTCGGCGCCGCCGCCCCGCCCGTCGCGGTCAGCGGCGCCGAGAGCCGTTCCGGCGAGGTTCCGCCGGGCGTCGCGGTCACCGCGCCCGCCGAGGAGGAGGAGCCGACCGAGGAGGTCGAGCCGGTCATCGAGCCGGAGCCGGAGCCCGAGCCGCGCACCCGCCGCCGGCGGGCCGCGCTCTCCGCGCCCACCGTGCTCTTCATGGCCCCGCAGCCGGAGGACGTCCCGGTCGCCCGGGTCGTCGCGCCGGCGCCGGAGCCGGAGCCGGAGGAGCAGCCCGTCGCCGAGGAGCCGGTCGAGCCGGCGCGCCGCCGCCGACGTGGCCGCCGCGACGCCGAGGTGGTCGAGGCCGTCGAGCTCGAGGAGCCGGTGGAGGAGGCCGAGGAGGCCGCCGAGGACGAGGACGAGGACGACGAGAGCGCCGCGGCCCGCCGCCGGCGCCGGCGTGGCCGCCGTGGCCGTGGCCGGGGCAAGGGCGGCGCGGACGACGCCGAGGACGAGGAGTCCGAGGAGGCCGCGCAGGCCGAGGCGGAGGAGACCGAGGGCGACGAGGACGAGGACGCCGAGGGCGGCGACGCGCTGACCCGCCGCCGGCGCCGTCGCCGCCGCCGGGGTGCCGGCGACGTCGAGGCGGGCGCCGACGACGGCGTGCCGACCGTCGTCAAGATCCGCGAGCCGCGCAAAACCGTCGACGAGGTGCAGGGCGTCTCCGGCTCCACCCGCCTGGAGGCCAAGCGCCAGCGCCGCCGCGACGGCCGCGAGCAGCGCCGTACCCGGCCGCCGATCCTCAGCGAGTCGGAGTTCCTGGCCCGGCGGGAGGCCGTCGACCGGGTGATGGCGGTACGCCAGCGCGGCGACCGTACCCAGATCGCCGTCCTGGAGGACGGGGTGCTCGTCGAGCACTACGTCACCCGCAACTCCTCCGGCACCATGGCCGGCAACGTCTACCTCGGCAAGGTGCAGAACGTCCTGCCCAGCATGGAGGCGGCCTTCGTCGACATCGGGCGCGGCCGCAACGCCGTCCTGTACGCCGGCGAGGTCAACTGGGACACCACCGGCCTGGAGGGGCGGGCCCGCTCGATCGAGCAGGCGCTGCGCTCCGGCGACTCGGTGCTGGTGCAGGTCACCAAGGACCCGATCGGTCACAAGGGCGCGCGGCTGACCAGCCACATCGCGCTCTCCGGCCGGCACCTGGTCTACGTGCCCCACGGCAACGCCTCCGGCATCAGCCGCAAGCTGCCCGACACCGAGCGCAAGCGGCTGCGCGACGTGCTGAAGAAGCTGGTGCCGGACGGCGCGGGCGTGATCGTCCGGACGGCCGCCGAGGGCGCCAGCGAGGACGAGCTGGCGCGCGACGTCAAGCGGCTCCAGGCGCAGTGGGAGGACATCCAGGCCAAGGCGACCGAGGGCGGCGCCCCGGTGCTGCTCTACGAGGAGCCGGACCTGGTCATCCGGGTCGTCCGGGACCTGTTCAACGAGGACTTCCGCGAGCTGGTGATCGAGGGCGAGCAGTCGTACGACATCGTCGAGTCGTACCTGTCGCACGTCTCGCCCGACCTGGTCGCCCGGCTGCGCCGGCACGTCGGCACCGCCGACGTCTTCGCCGAGTACCGCATCGACGAGCAGATCATCAAGGGGCTGGACCGCAAGGTCTTCCTCCCCTCGGGCGGTTCGCTGGTGATCGACCGGACCGAGGCGATGACGGTCATCGACGTCAACACCGGCAAGTACACCGGCTCCGGGGGCAACCTGGAGGAGACGGTCACCCGCAACAACCTGGAGGCGGCCGAGGAGATCGTCCGCCAGCTCCGGCTGCGCGACCTCGGCGGCATCGTGGTGATCGACTTCATCGACATGGTGCTGGAGTCCAACCGTGAGCTGGTGCTGCGCCGGCTGACCGAGTGCCTGGGCCGGGACCGCACCAAGCACCAGGTCACCGAGATCACCTCGCTCGGGCTGGTGCAGATGACCCGCAAGCGGATCGGCGCGGGCCTGCTGGAGGCGTTCAGCGAGACCTGCGAGTGCTGCAAGGGCCGGGGCCTGATCATCCACACCGAGCCGGTGCCGGAGAAGCCGCGCTCCGGCGGTGGCGGCGCGGGGGAGAAGGTCAAGGCGGTCGCCTCCGCCGTGACCGCCCCGGCGGCGGAGCCGGCCGCCGGAACCTCCCGGCGCCGGGCGCGCAAGGGCGCGCCGGCCGAGCGCACCGTGGCGGAGGTCACCGAGACCGTCGCCGACGCCGCCCCGGACACCGAGTACCACGACACCATGGGCTACGACCTGTCCCGCTACGAGGCGGACACCACCGCCGCCGGCGAGGCCGTCGACAGCCAGACGGGCGAGTCGGCCCGGCTCGCCGCCCCGGACGACCCGGACGCGCTCTCCGACGCCGACGGCGACGAGTCGGAGGGCGGTGCCGGCCGGCGCCGGTCCCGCCGCAGCGGCGCGCGGCGGCGTACCCGGCCGTGACCGGCTGAGCGGTCCGACGTGTGACAGGGCCCCGTCCCCGGCGATGTCCGGCGGGCGGGGCCCTGTCGTATGGTCGATCCCCGGCCACGAACGGCCGCCTGCGGTCAGGAGAAGAACGATGCGCCGTCTGCTCGCCGTCACCGCGCTCACCGCTGTCCTGCTCGCCGGCCCCGGGTGCGCGGCCGAGCGGCCGGAGCGGGCCGCCCCGCCCGGCGGCACCCCGACGGGCCCGGCGACGGGCGGGCCCGCCGGCGGCGCGACGACGGGCGCCCGCCCCGGCGCCGGCAGCGGGGCGGCGGGCGGCAACGCGCCCGAGGTGTGTGCCGCGGCACAGCGGGCCGGCGAGACGGCCGTGCGGACGTACGTCGAGGAACTCGGCAAGATGGTCGCGGCGGTCGGGGCGGACGACGCGGCGGCGGCCCGGACCGCCCGGGACCGCATCTCCACCGCGCTGACCGACTGGCGGGGCACGCTGCGGCGCGAGTCGACCCGGGCCGAGGATCCGCAGCTCAAGACGCTGCTCGCGGACATGGCGGCAGAGGTCGGCACGCTGGGCACCGACGTCGACTCGATCGACGAGACCGAGCTCGACCGGCTCCGGCAGCGCCTCGACCAGCTCTGCGCCCGCTGACCGGCGGGCCCGGTTTGGGCGTCGGCCCTCCGATGGCGTACGCTGACCTGCGGCGCACTTTGGTGTGCCGAGTTCTCGCGTGCCCGCGCCGCCGTGCCTCTGCTACCCGGCGAGCCGCCGCGGGAACACCCGCCAGCAGCCTCAACGACAGGGAGTCCGCCTCCGATGTACGCGATCGTCAAGACCGGCGGCAAGCAGTACAAGGTCGCCGAGGGCGACGTGATCGAGGTCGAGAAGCTCGTCGGTGCCCCCGGCGACGCGGTGAAGCTCACCGCGGTGCTCCTCGTCGACGGTGACGACCTGGTGACCGACGCGGCGAAGCTTGCCAAGGTCGCGGTGTCCGGCGAGATCGCCGCGCACACCAAGGGCCCGAAGATCCGGATCCACAAGTTCAAGAACAAGACCGGCTACCACAAGCGCCAGGGTCACCGCCAGCCGTTGACCCAGGTCAAGGTGACCGGCATCTCCAGCGGGAAGTAGGTCGTCCTCACATGGCTCACAAAAAGGGTGCGTCCAGCTCGCGCAACGGCCGTGACTCCGCGGCCCAGCGGCTCGGCGTGAAGCGCTTCGGTGGTCAGGTCGTCAGCGCGGGTGAGATCCTCATCCGGCAGCGTGGCACCAAGTTCCACCCCGGTGACCTGGTCGGCCGCGGCGGAGACGACACGCTCTTCGCGCTGGCCGCCGGTTCGGTCCAGTTCGGCACCAAGCGCGGTCGCAAGACCGTCAGCATCGTGCCGCAGCAGTAGTTCGAAGGCGTTGCGGGCCGCGGACCTCGTGTCCCGGCCCGCTTTGCTTTTTTCGTGCGGGGCGTGACCCCCGCTGGAAGGATTGACGTCCGTGGCGACGTTCGTTGACCGGGTCGTCCTGCACCTGCAGGCCGGCGATGGGGGGCACGGTTGTGCCTCGATCCACCGGGAGAAGTTCAAGCCGTTCGGCGGCCCCGACGGCGGCAACGGCGGGCACGGCGGCAGCGTGTCCCTGGTGGTCGACCCGCAGGTGACGACGCTGCTGGACTTCCACTTCCGCCCGCACGTGAAGGCCGAGAACGGCAAGGGTGGCGCCGGGTCGAACCGGGACGGCGCGAACGGCCGCAACCTCGTGCTCAAGGTGCCGAACGGCACCGTGGTGCAGGCCCCCGACGGCACGGTCCTGGCCGACATGGTCGGCGCGGGCACGACGTTCGAGGTGGCCCGGGGCGGGCGCGGCGGCCGGGGCAACGCGTCGCTGGCCAACGCCCGGCGCAAGGCCCCCGGCTTCGCCGAGCTGGGCGAGCCCGGCGAGCAGCTCGACGTGGTGCTGGAGCTCAAGAGCGTCGCCGACGTCGGGCTGGTGGGCTTCCCGTCGGCCGGCAAGTCGTCGCTGATCTCGGTGATCTCCGCCGCCAAGCCGAAGATCGCCGACTACCCCTTCACCACCCTGGTGCCCAACCTGGGCGTGGTCCGGCTGGACAACCACACCTTCACCGTCGCCGACGTGCCCGGCCTGATCCCCGGCGCGGCCACCGGAAAGGGCCTCGGCCTGGAGTTCCTGCGGCACATCGAGCGCTGCGCGGTGCTGGTGCACGTCATCGACACCGCCACGATGGAGCCCGGCCGGGACCCCGTCGCCGACATCGACACCATCGAGGCCGAGCTGACCGAGTACGGGGGCCTGGCCGACCGCCCCCGCCTCGTGGCGCTCAACAAGATCGACGTGCCGGACGGCCGGGACCTGGCCGAGATCGTCCGCCCCGACCTGGAGGCGCGCGGCTTCCAGGTGTTCGAGGTCTCCGCGGCGACGCGCGAGGGGCTCAAGGAACTCATGTACGCCATGGCGGAGCTGGTGGAGCAGGGCCGCCGTGCCGCGCCGCCGGCCGAGGCGACCCGGATCGTGATCCGGCCCCGGGCCGTCGACGACGCCGGCTTCACCATCGAGGCCGCGCCGGACGGCGCCTGGGTCGTGCGCGGTGTCCGTCCCGAGCGGTGGGTGCGGCAGACGAACTTCGACAACGACGAGGCCGTCGGCTACCTGGCCGACCGGCTGGCCCGGCTGGGCGTCGAGGAGAAGCTCGGCAAGGCCGGCGCGGAGCCGGGCGACCTGGTCCGCATCGGCGAGCGCGAGTTCGACTGGCAGCCCACCCTCTACGCGGGCGCCGACTTCATCCCCGGCAACCGGGGCACCGACGTCCGGCTGGAGGAGAAGTCCACCCGGGCCTCGGCCGCCGAGCGGCTGGCGGCCCGCAAGGCCCGCCGGCAGCGCCCGGAGGACGAGGTCGAGGGCACCGACGCCGACCTCTCGGACGACGTCGATCCGTCGGACGGCTTCGACGAGGCCGGGCCGGCCCGGGAGGCCGGTCCGTCCGACGGGCCCGGTCCTTCCCCCACGCTCGACCCGTCCCGCAGCGCGGCGGCGGGCGACGCCGAATAGCCCGCCCGGCGGGTGATGCCGAATAGCCCGCCCCGGCGGGTGATGCCGAATGGCTCGTCGCGCTCCGTGAGCGGGTCGACTGCCGGAAACCTGCCGGAAATCCCCGCCACCTAACGTGGCCTGATGCTGATCGAGTCACGTCCCGCCACCGACCCGGAGATCGACGCCCTGGTCACCGCCCAGCAGCGCGAGCTGCGGGTGGCCGACGGCGGGCTGGACGGCCAGGCGACCGTCACCCACGACGACATCCGCTACCTGGCGGTGGTCGCCGACGGGCGGGCGGTCGCCTGCGGCGGGATCCAGGGGATCGACGCCGGCACCGGCGAGGTGAAACGGATGTACGTCCGCCCGGCGTACCGGGGGCGGGGCATCGCCCGGCAGTTGCTGACCGCGTTGGAGGAACTGGCCTTTCAACAGGGGTACGGGGTGGTGCGCCTGGAGACGGGCACGTACCTGCCGGCCGCCATCGCGCTCTACACCTCCAGCGGGTACGAGCCGATCCCGGTCTACGGCGAGTACGTCGGCAACCCGTACAGCGTCTGCTTCGCCAAGCGGCTGCGCGTGCCGGCCTGACGGTGCCGGCCGTCAGTCGCCGGTGTGTGCGTGTGCGGCGGTGACCGGCTTCGACTCCGGCGACGCGTGCTGACGCAGGAAGATGCTCAGCACGATCAGCGTGCCGACCGCGAGGAACTCGCTCTGCCAGTTCTGCATCGACTGGAACCAGAACTCGCTCGTGCCGAGGAAGTCCCACGCGCCGATGGGCGGCGCCCCGCTCTGCAACGCCTGCTGCTCGTTGTACTCGGCGGTGCCGCCGAACAGGTGGCCGACGAACGAGCCGGCGAAGATCAGCAGCAGCGCGAGGGAGAGGCTGTTGCGGTAGACGACCAGCGGCAGCCCGCCGGAGCGTACGGGCCAGGGGGAGCCCGCGGTGGCCCGCCGCTCGTCGTCCTCGGGGCGGTCGGTCTGCCCCACCGGCTTCGACTCCGCCGAGCCGCGCTGCACCAGGTAGGCGGTGAGCAGGACGTAGCCGCCCATCTGGAGGAACTCCGACTCCCAGTTCTCGAAGACCGACTCCATGAAGTGCCCGCTGCCCAGGTACGCCGCCCAACTGGTCGGGGCGGCCCCGAACTCGGCCAGCTCCTCGTTGTGCGTCTGCCACCCGAACACGCTCTGCAGCACCAGGAAGACGAGGAACGCGCCGAACATCGCCACCGTCAGGGCGTTGTCACGCAGCCACTTCGGCATGAGGGCCTCCTCATCGACGGACCTCCGACATCCGTGCCCGCAGGTCACGGCAGGCAAACGCCGCGCCCGGCGGGTCGTCAGGGGCGGTCGAAGGGGGCGTCCGGCCGGGTGCCCGTGCCGACCTGGTTGGAGAGCAGCAGCCCGAGGGCGAGCATGCCGAAACCGAGGACCAGGTGCAGCCAGTTGTCGGCGTCGTTGACCGGGATAAAGTTCGCCGCGCTCTCCCGGTCGATTGCGAAGCCGTACAGCCACAGGCCGAGGTAGAGGGCGCCGCCGCCGGCGAGGAAGACCCGGGCCCCGGCGACGCTGCGCGCCATCAGCAGGCCGGCCAGCCCGAAGCCGAGGTGCAGGGCGTTGTGCAGGATCGACACCTGGAACAGGTCGAGCAGCCGGGCCTCGGAGTGGTGGCCGGCGAACGTCATGTCGCCGTAGCCGGTGGTGATGCCGGGGATGAATCCGAGCACTCCGATCAGGGCGAAGATCCCGGCCGCGGCCACGGCGGCGAGCTGCACCCGCTGCTTCGGGGCCCGCGCTGCGCCGCGTGCGTACCGTGCCATCGATTCACCTCCGTGGACCCGCGGAACGCCCTGCCCGCGGCGCCGGCTGGGGAGGGGTGATCGCCACTGTGTGCGACGGAGTCGCCACCCGATCCGGCGATCCTCCATTTTGTAGCGGCCCGGTGCGGGCGCGCAGGGAAAGTCACGAACGAGGTATGGAACCGGCGACGCAGGGTAGGTCAAGAGATGCGATGGCAGAAACGGCCGGCGCAATCCCCCCAGCACAGACCCGCGAAGACTTTCCGAGCGGAAGGGAAATCATGACCTACGATCTGTCACCCACGACTTCCACGTACGGGCAGGAGTCGACCAACGGCAGCGGCGTCCGCGAGCAGGCCCGTCAGGTCGGCTCGGAGGCCAAGCAGGCCGGTGGCGCCGTCGCCGAGACCGCCAAGGAGCAGGGCAAGGAGGTCGTCGGCGAGGCGAAGCGCCAGGCGCGCAACCTCTACGGCGAGGCTCGCAGCCAGCTCGCCAGCCAGACCGGTGAGCAGCAGCGACGGGCCGCCGGCGGGCTCCGCTCGCTGGCCGACGAGATGCGCTCGATGGCCGACCAGGGTGGCCAGGCCGGCCCGGTGAGCGAGATCGCCCGGCAGGCCGCCGACCGGGTGCACGGCGTGGCCGGCTGGCTGGAGCAGCGTGAGCCCGGCGACATCATCGCCGAGGTGCGTTCCTACGCGCGCCGCAACCCGGGCACCTTCCTGGTCGGCGCCGCCGTGCTGGGTGTGCTCGCCGGCCGACTGACCAAGAACATCTCCGCTGCCGGTGACGACCAGGGCGGCAACGGCTACTCCGCGTACAACTCGGGTGCCGGCTACGACCCGGAGCGGACCGCGGTCATCCCGACCCCGCCGGCCCCGCGCGCGGTGCCGGACGCCGTGCCGCCGGGCGGCTACCTCGACCCGACCCCGGGCGCGTACGCCGACCCGCAGACCACCACCAGCTACGCCGACCCCGCCGGTGGCGTGGGTCAGCCGCTGCCGCCGGTGACCCAGACCGACCCGCTGCCGGGCGTGCCCTCGACCGGGACCCCGCGTCCGTGAGCCTACGAATCACCCGAAGGGAGGCGGCGGCATGAGCATGCCGACGCAGGGGGCGGGGCTGGACTCCGGCTACCACCCCCACGACGCGGACGAGGTCAGGGGCAGCTCGATCGGTGAGCTGATGCGCCAGGTCACCAGCGACCTGTCCACCCTGATGCGGCAGGAGGTCGAGCTGGCCAAGGCCGAGATCCGCCAGGAGGGCAAGAAGGCGGGCAAGACCGCCGGCTTCTTCGGCGGCGCCGGCTTCGGCGGCTACATGGTGGCCCTCTTCCTCTCGCTGGCCCTCTGGGCCGGGCTGTCCAACGTGATGGACGCCGGCTGGGCGGCGCTGATCGTGGCCGTCATCTGGGGTGCGATCGCCGCGGTCCTCTACTCCAAGGCCAAGAAGAGCGCCGAGCACATCCGCGGCCTCAAGCAGACCAACGACAGCGTGCAGCGCATCCCCGACGCGCTCAAGCCCCACCCGCAGGAGGTCACCCGATGAGCACCGACCCGGACCAGATCCGCCGGGAGATCGAAGCCACCCGGAACAACCTGAGCTCCGACGTGGACGCGCTGGCGTACAAGGTCAGCCCCGCCCGCATCGTCGACGACCGCAAGCAGCGGGCCCGCAACGCACTGCAGAATGTGAGGGACAAGGTGATGGGAACCGCTTCCGACCTGGGTCACAGCACCAAGCACGGCGCCCACGCGGTGGGCGACCACGCCTCCTCGACCGCCTCCACGGTCAGCGACAAGGCCCACTCGGCGGCCTCGACGGTGAGCGACAAGGCCCACTCGGCGGCCTCGACGGTGAGCGACGCCGCGCAGCGCGCCCCGCACGTCATCCGGCAGAAGTCCGAGGGCAACCCGCTGGCCGCCGGCCTGATCGCCTTCGGCGTCGGCTGGCTCGCCTCCTCGCTGATCCCGGCCACCAGCCGCGAGCAGCAGATGGCGTCGCAGGTCAAGGAGAAGGCCGGCGAGCACGCCGGGGTCGTGAAGGAGAAGCTGGGCGAGGTCGCCACCGAACTGAAGGAGGAGCTGCGCGAGCCGGCGCAGCACGCCACCGAGTCGGTCCGGTCCACCGCCCAGGACGCGGTGCACGCCGTCAAGGACGACACCCGTTCCGCCGCGCACGACGTGAAGGACCATGCGCAGCAGTCCCGCGAACAGGTGCGGTACTGACCAGCCCGGTCACCGTACGCCGCAGCTCGCGGCCACTCCCGGAGCACCGTCCGGAGAGTGGCCGCGAGCTGTCGTGTGCGTCCCGGGCGCGTACCGGCGCGAGCACGGGGACTCAGCGCAGGTGGCGGCGGAGGGTGCGTTCGAAGTGGGCGGCGCGGCGCACCCGGCCACCGGCGTAGCGGACCCCGCCGAGGAGCAGGCGCCGGCCGACGGCGAGCCAGCCGCACACGCCGCGCTCCAGCACCCAGAGCGGCGCCGCCAGGGCGGTCGCCGGCGGGAAGACGGCGGTGCCCCCGCCCCGGCGCCGGCCCGCCTCGGCGAGCGCCACCGTGGTCGCGGCCGCACCGAGCAGCAGCCCCGGCCGCCGGTTCGCGACCGCCGCCGCCAGCGCCGGCAGGACCGCGAGCGAGGTGACCAGGCGGGCCGGCTGGGCCAGGTCGTCGTACGCCTGGCGGACCCGCTGGCCCAGGAAGTGGGTGGTGTCGGGCGGCAGCCGGCGTACGTGCAGCCAGGCGGGCGCGGCCTCGGTGCCCCCGTACGCGCGCACCGTGCGGATCAGCTCCAGGTTCTCGAAGAGCACGTCCGGGTCGTACCCGCCCATGGCGAGAAAGGTGCTCCGGCGTACCGCCAGGGTGCCGGGGTAGTCGGCGCCGAGCGCCCGGTTGAGCAGCGTGCGCCCGGTGTCCCACCACGCGTGCCAGGGCAGCGGGTCGAAGTAGTTCTGCGGCCGGACCAGGTCCACCCGGTCGAGCAGCCGGTGCACGACGCGCAGCCCCGCCTCGTCGTACCGGACGTCGTCGTCGGCGATCACCACGTGCTCGTGGCGGGCCGCGCCGACGCCGGTGAGCACCCCGGTGACCTTGCCGTTGACGCCGCGCAGGGCGGGATCCGGCCGCAGGTGCCGGACCAGCCCCCGCCAGGCCCGTGCGTGCCGGTCGAACACCTCCGGCGGCGACCCGTCGACCACGGTCACGTCGACCAGGTCGTTCAGCCGCCGCAGGTAGCCGGTCAGTTCGGCCAGCCCGGCGTCGTCGGTCCAGCGCAGCGGCAGCACGTACGCCATGGGGAGCCGGCACCGCTCGGCGCCCGGCGGGGCCGTGCCGCCGCCGAAGGCGGTCGTGCCGCCGTGGTCAGGTGCGACGCCGCGGTCCTCGGCCGTGTCGCCGCCGTCCCCCGGCGCGGCGCCGGGCGGGCGGGCCGGCGCGCTCACGCCGGTTCCGGTCGGCGGTACACGGAGACGTGCTCGCGGCTGTGGTCGGTGAACGGGCGGCCGGACCAGTCCTCCCAGCGGTGCTCGCGGCGCAGCCCGGCCAGCTCGGCCATCAGGTCCAGCTCCGCCGGCCAGGCGTAGCGGTGGTTCGCCGGCAGCAGGTGCACCCCGCCGTTGGTGAGCCGGACCTTCGTGGTGGTCATCCGCTGCTCGACGGGGTGCAGCAGGGCCGCCTCCAGCAGCACCACGTCCTCCGTCACCCGCACCGGGCGCAGCGCCCCGCCGGCGCGGAAGGCGCCCGGGTCGGGCACCCACGCCTCGACGACGAACCGGCCGCCGGGACGAAGATGGGCGGCGGCGTTGCGGAAGCAGGCCACCTGGGCGGCCTGGTCCGGCAGCGCGAAGATCGTGTTGAACGCGAGCACCACCAGGGCGTACTCGCCGGGCACGCGGGTCCCGGCGAAGTCGCCGACGGCCACCTCGACCGCGTCCCCGCCTGGTTTGGCGCGCAGCCCGGCGGCCATCTCCGGGGAACCCTCGACACCGGCGACGGTCAGCCCCCGGGCGGCCAGCGGCAGGGCCAGCCGGCCGGTGCCGATGCCGAACTCGCACACCGGGCCGCCGTCGGCCAGCTCGGCGAGCCGCTCCACCGCCGCGTCCGGCGTCAGGTGCGCGTACGTCTCGTCGTAGACGTCCGCGGCGTGCCGGCCGTACTCGCTGGCGTCGAAGGACACGGTGCCTCCCGGTGACGGTGGGTGCCCGCAGCAGGTGCCCGGTTATCGGGCGGCCAAACCGATGTGTCGTTTCGGCCGGTTGCTCCCGGGTAGCGCAACCGGTGCGGGTGTTCCATTCCCGGGCGCCCGGGTGGAGGAGACGTGATGACCAGCAACGGAACGAGGTGGGTGCTGCTCGGCGCCACCACCGTGGCCGTGGCCGGCGTCGGCCGGGCGGTGGCCCGTCGACGGCACCGGCACCAGCCCGAGCGCCGCGACGGCTGGTACGTGGTGCGGCGCGGCGTGACGATCGACCGGCCGGCGGCGGCGGTGATCGGCTTCTGGACCGACCGGGAGCGGATGGACCGGGCTCTGGCCGGGTGGGCGACCCTGGAGCAGCTCGACGACGACCGGTGGCGCTGCGTGGCGCGGGACCCCGCGGGCGGGGGGACCGAGTGGCGGGCGGAGCTCACCGTCGAGGGACCCGGGCGGCTGCGCTGGCGGGTCACCGACGGACCCGAGCAGGAGGGCACGGTGTGGCTGACGCCCGCGCCCCGGGACCGGGGCACGGAGGTCCGCGCCGAGCTGCGGTGGCGCTCGGGGCCGCTGCGCCGGGCGTTCGGGCTGTTCGGCGGCGACGACCCGGACCAGGGGCTGCGCGACACGCTGCGCCGGGTGAAGGCGCTGGTGGAGTGCGGCCAGGTGATCGACACCCGGCGCGACCCGTCGGGGCGTGGACCGGCCCAGGAGAAGGCGACCGACAAGCTCCGCGACAGGCTGACGACGGGAGGACGGGCGTGAGGGCGCTCTGCTGGGAAGGCGTCGGCAAGCTGGCCGTACGCGACGTGCCGGAGCCGCGCATCCGTGCCGAGGGCGACGTCATCGTCAAGGTCGGGGCGAGCAGCGTCTGCGGCTCCGACCTGCACCTGATCAACGGTTTCCTGCCGGCGATGCGGGAGGGCGACGTCCTGGGCCACGAGTTCATGGGCGAGGTCGTGGAGACCGGCCCGGGCGTACGACGGCTGCGCGTCGGCGACCGCGTGGTGGTCGGCTCGGTGGTGGCCTGCGGGGGCTGCTGGTACTGCCGCACCGAGCAGTACTCGCTGTGCGACAACTCCAACCCGCAGCCGGTCTTCACCGAGAAGCTCTGGGGCCACTCGCCGGCCGGCATCCTCGGCTACTCGCACGCCGCCGGTGGCTACTCCGGCAGCCACGCCGAGTACGTCCGCGTGCCCTTCGGCGACGTCGGGGCGTTCCAGGTGCCCGACGGGGTGCCCGACGACTCGGTCGTGTTCGCCTCCGACGCGATGCCCACCGGCTGGATGGCCGCCGACTTCTGCGCGCTGAAGGGCGGCGAGGTGGTCGCGGTCTGGGGAGCGGGCGGGGTCGGACAGATGGCCGCCCGCTCGGCGCAACTCCTCGGCGCCGAGCGGGTGATCATGATCGACCGGCTGCCGGAGCGGCTCGCCACGGCCGCCGACCGGCTCGGCGTCGAGACGGTCAACTACGCCGAGACCGACGTGCTGGAGGCGCTGCGGGAGATGACCGCCGGCCGGGGGCCGGACGCGTGCATCGAGGCCGTCGGCATGGAGTCGCACGACGTCGGCCCGGCGTACGCGTACGACAAGGCGAAGCAGACCGCCCGGTTGCAGACCGACCGCCCCACCTCCGTACGACAGGCGATCATGGCCTGCCGCAAGGGCGGGACGGTGAGCATCGTCGGCGTCTACGCCGGCCTGGTGGACAAGTTCCCGCTCGGCGCGGCGATGAACAAGGCGCTGGTGCTGCGGATGGGGCAGATGCACGCCCAGCGTTACATCCCGATGCTGCTGGACCGGATCGCGGCCGGCGAGATCGATCCCGGCTACCTGGCCACCCACCCGATGCCGCTGGAGCAGGGCGCGCGGGGCTACGAGATGTTCGAGAAGAAGGAGGACGGCTGCCTGCGTACCGTCCTGCACCCGGCCTGAGCGGCCGCGACCGCACCGCCCCGGGAGGCCGGCCAGGCCACCCGGGGCGGTGCCGCGTCCGGACCCTGCGGCGGACGTCGCCGATCTCGTCCCGGCGGACGTCGGCGGTGTCGTTCAGGCCGTGCGGCGGACGTTGGTGATCAGGAACCCGCTCGGCGGGAGCGCCGGCATCGAGCGCAGGCTCAGCGCCAGGTTCTGCGGTGGTACGTCGTACCGCATCGTCGTGGTCAGGTTGGTCACCGCCCGCTTCATCAGCTCGATCGCGATCCACTCGCCGGCGCAGCGGTGCCCGGTCAGGTGCTCGCCGCCGCCCTGCGGGACGAGGGCGAACGGGTCGCCCCGCCAGCCCGTGAAGCGCTCCGGCAGGAAGCGCTCCGGTTCCGGCCAGATCGCCGGGTGGTGGTTGGTGCCGTACAGGTCGAGCAGCACCCGCCGGCCCCGCGGGAAGTGGTAGCCCTGCCAGTCGAACGAGCGGCGCACCCGGGCGGCGGCCACCGGGAAGAAGGGGTAGTAGCGCCGTACCTCCTGCACGAAGCTCCCGGTGGCCTCGTCGCTCTCGCGGGCCCGCTGCCGCCAGGCCGGGTGGTCGTGCAGGGCCAGCGCGGCGAAGACGACGAAACGGTCGACGGCGACCGTGGGCCGCAGCACGTTGAGCAGTTCGACGGCCGCGATCCGGCGGGGGAGCAGCCGTCCCCGGGTGTCCCGGTGCTCGGCGATCACCCGCAGCGCGCTGCCCTCGGGGGCCGGCAGCGTGCCGGCGCGCTCGCGTTCGACGACCTGGCCGATCCAACGTTCGCCCTGGCGGCGGCCCCACAGGCCGCGCCAGTGCGAGGGGCCGAGCGCCGCAGGCCCCTCGATCATCGCGTGCAGCTCGGCGGTACGCCGGTGCACCTCGGAGCCGGCCAGCGGCACGCCCGCCCAGGCGCAGACCGTACGGGTCAGCATCCGGCCGATCTCGTCGTAGAGCACCACCGGCCCGCCCGCCTCCCACGCCGGGACGCGGGCCCGCCACTCGTCGTCGAAGAGTTGCCCGAGGTGCCGGATCGCGGCCGGCGTCATGATCGACATGAACATGGCCTTGCGGTCGGCGTGTTCCGCACCGTCGAGGCCCTGCACGCCGCCTCGGCCGGTCAGGGTGCGCTGTGCCCGCTTCGGCATCGCGCCCGCCCGGACGAAGCGTTCGGGGTCGTAGAACAGCTCCGCCGCCGGCCGGCCGCGCAGGCAGATGGTGGGTTCCAGCAGCAGCCGGGCCTGGAAGATGTCGGTGCCGTGGCGGTCGCAGCGCCGGCCGACGAAGCGGTAGCCGTCGCGCAGGAACGCCAACGAGCTGTCCGGGCTGCGCTCTGTCGGGATGGTGGCCATCGGGCCTCCTGACCGGGGTGCCGGGTGTCCTTACCTCTGCGTCTACCCAGGCCGGCGTGCCTGAACCCCGCCGCCCGGTCGACCACCACGACGTGGCTCGGGGCCGCCCGGGTCGCCGCCCGCCGGGCCTGGGCCGCCGGGTCGCCGCCCGCTGAACCTGCCGCCCGGTCGCCGCCCTCGGCGGGACCCGCGTCGCCCGGCTGGCCGTCCGTGTCGGACGGCGGAGCCGGGTGGGAGGGGCCAGCGGATGCCACGTCTGCTGGCCCCTCCCAGGGACGCGGAGAGCTGGTTTCCTCGGGGGAGCGGTCCGGCCGGGCCGCTGGCGGCAGGTCGGCGGCGACCCGTCGGGACGGACCACCGGCGGTCCACCGAGGGCGGGGCCGCCCACGATCGTCACGGGGAGGACGCATGCGCGACAACAGGCCCGCGTACTGGGGACAGCGGCAGGTGCGGGAGGCGCTGGGCACTGCCCGGGATGTCGCCGGCACGTCGTTGATCACGGCCGCGCGCCGGCCGGCCCGGCCCGGGCGGTTCTTCACGGTGCACCTCGGCTTCACCGCCCCCGATCTGGCGTCGGCCCGGGAGCTGGCCGTCGGCTACGCGGAGGCGTTGAGCGTGCTCCGACCGGAGGTGGCCCTGGGCGCGTCGGCGCTGTCCCCGGCCGAGGCGTGGCAGCAGGCCGAGCGGTTGTTCTGCGGCGCTTCCGGCCCGGACGGCGAGCGCTGCGCCGACGTCGCCAACCACCCCGGTTTTCACCACGCCCCGGGGCCGGGCGGGCTCGGCTGGGGCGACGGCGATTAACGCGTCGATCGACCCCCGGCTCGGCCCGGTCGCGCCACTGCGGTGCGATTCGCGCGACGCACGGAAATAGCTTCTGTGGGAATCGCGCGGATGGTTCTTCCGGACGGGAACCGCTTCCTGAGGAACTGATCTCAAATCTCGTTTCGGAGCAACCTCTTCGGCTGCGCCCGTTTTGTGGCTGTTTATCGGTCCAATCCGCACCGCTGTCGGTGCCGAAAGGTCGTCCCCAATCACCAATGCCGGAAGTACCTCGTTTGTTCAGCGAGGCATCCGCGCCAGGTAACGGGGAGGTTAACTCCCCTCTGGACGGACACATCCGATCCGGCGAGTTCGGGGGAATCGCACATGCACGTGATGCTGGCCTGGTTCGCTGACGACAATCTGTCGGACAGCGCCCGGAGCGCCGCCAGGCAACGCTTTGAAACGGCCGTCGCCGACCTGGTGCCCGACAGTTTCGTACGACACGAATTCGGCGCCGACGATTGGGGCGTGACCGTCCTGCACCGCAGCGACCAGGGCGCCTACCGGTGGCCGACCGTCGACACCGTCGGGCAGGTCACCGCCGTCTCCCTCGGGCTGCCCGTGGGGGTGGACGTCACGGGCGGCCCGGCGGCGCTGGCCGGGCGCCTGCTGGCGGGCGAGGAGGTGCACCGCGAGGTGGTGCCGCCGTTCGGCCTGCTGGCCCTCGACGCGGCCGGGCGCTTCGCGCTGCAACAGGACTGGATCGGCATGTGCCGGGTCTTCACGGGCGGAGCGGGCGGCCTGACGGCCTTCTGCACCCGCCCCGGCCTGCTGGCCGCGTTCCTGCACGGCGACCCGCGGCCCGACCTGGACGGCTGGGCGTCGTACACCCTCTGCGGACACTTCGGCGGCGACAGCTCCCCGGTGGCGGGGGCCCGGCTGCTGCGCCCCGGCGAGCGGGTGACCGGTCGTCGGCGCGACGGCGGCGGGTGGGAACTCGTCACCACCACGCGATACGCCACCGACGACGTCGTGCGCGACGGGCTGGCGGCGCAGGACCGGCCGGTGGGCGAGCTGCTGGACCGGGCCGCCGAGGCCATCACGACCACCGCCGCCGGCATCCACGGCCTCTACGACGACGACATCACCCTTGGGCTGTCCGGCGGGAAGGACTCCCGGCTCATCGCCGCTGCGCTGATCGCGGCCGGCCGGACCCCCCGGTTCCTCACCAACGAGGACACCCGGGCCGAGGGCGAGGTCGCCCGCGAGCTGGTGCGGATCCTGCGCGACAAGCGGGGGCTGCACCCCGAGCACACGCTGCGGCTCGCCGGGGCGCGCGCCAACGTGCTCGGCACCGGCCTGCACGAGCGGGCCCGGCGCCTGCAACGGCTGACCGACCACCAGTTCCCCTCCAGCTACCTGGTGCGCCCCGCCGGCCCCGGACGCCTGGTCGACCAGGCCGGCCCCGCCACGTTCACCGGCGCCGCCGGCGAGCTCGCCACCGAATACTGGTATCCCCCGACCGACGACGGCGAGCCGTCCCCGGGGGAGACCGCCCTGGCCCGGCTGCTGAACGCCGTGCCGGCGGGCGTCGCCGACCCGGCCGTGGTCACCGCCGAGCGGGAGCGCATCGGCGTCCTGCTCGACCACGGCAGCGGGCTCGGCCTGCACGACCTGCGCCTGGTCGACTACATCTACCTGGTGGAACGGGTCCGCCGCTGGTACACCTCGGCGTACGCGATCGGCATGGTCACCCCGTTCCTCTCGCCCGGCTTCGTCGCCGCCACGTTCGCGTTGACGCCCGGGCAGAAGCGCGAGCGGCTCATGCACACCGGGCTGATCGCGCGGCTGGTGCCCGAGTGGGCGCAGGTTCCGTTCGTCAGCGTCTCCACCGGCCCGTCCACCGCCACCCGGGTGTGGGAGGGCGACGGCCTCCAGGCCATGGCCGAACTGCTGGACACCGCACACGGCCCGCTGACCCACCTCGTCCGCCGGCCCGCCGTGGAGAAGGCGCTCCGCACCGCCGCCCGGGGCGGCCGGCCCGACCAGCGGACGCTGCAACAGTTCACCTGGCTGGCGCTCGCCTCCGAGCGGCTCGAACCGGGCACCACCCGGCCCGCCACCGGTGCCGCGTACGCCCGGATCACCGCGCCTCCGCAGCAGCGCCAGCCGGCCGGCGGCGCGGTCGCCCGGCTGCGCTGGATCAAACGCACCCGGCTCGGTGGCCGCCTCTGGTCGGCCGTGGCCCGGCGGGTGCGGCCCCGGCCACCGGCCGAGTGAGCGGACGCACCCCGCCCGACCCCGCCCCGCGCCCCGCCCGGCCGGGCCGACCGGGCGGGGCGGTCGGCAGTCAGTCCAGGTCGAACTCGCCGTCCTGGGCGCCGGCGACGAAGGCGTCCCACTCGGCCTGGGTGAAGACCAGGACCGGCCCGTCCGGCTCGGCGGAGTTGCGCATGCCGATCAGGTCGTCGACGAAGGCGACCTCCACCGCGCTCTCGGAGGTGTCGCCCTCGGCCCGCTGCCAGACCGCCCGCGAAAGGTCGAAGTCGCCCTTGGGGTGCGAAGCCATCGTTCAGTCCTCCAGTGCCACGGGTGAGGGGGGAGACACGTACGGTTCCCCATCGGGCAGGATAAGCGGATGCCGAGCCTGACCCGTGTAGAGGCGACCGCGCGTGGCGCGGCGATCACCGTCGAGTCCTATCAGGTGGACCTCGACCTGACCGGCGGCGGCGAGCGCTTCCGTTCCGACGTCACCATCCGCTTCCGGGCGGTCCCCGGCGCGCAGACCTTCGTCGAGGTCCAGCCCGCGAAACTGCTGGCCGTACGCCTCGACGACCGCGACGTCGACCCGGCCACGCTGGTCGACAACCGGCTGCCGCTGACCGGGCTCGCCGCGACCAACACGCTCACCGTCTCCGCCGAGATGGCGTACTCGAACACCGGTGAGGGGATGCACCGCTTCGTCGACCCGGCCGACGGCGAGACCTACCTCTACGCGATGTCCTTCCTGGACAATGCGCAGCGCATCTTCGCCGCCTTCGACCAGCCCGACCTCAAGGCCCCGGTCACCCTGTCGGTCACCGCCCCACCGCACTGGGTCGTCGCGGCCAACGGCCAGCTTGCCGCCACCCCGAGGCCCGGGCGCTGGGAGTTCGCCCCGACGGCGCCGCTGGCCACGTACTTCGTCTCGCTGATCGCCGGCCCCTGGCACGTCCGGCGCGGCGAGCACGACGGCATCCCGCTCGGCGTCTACTGCCGGCGCTCGCTGGCGGAGCACCTGGACGCCGACGCCGAGGAGATCCTGACCGTCACCGGGCAGTGCCTCGACCGGTTCCACCAGCTCTTCGCCGAGCGCTACCCGTTCGACAAGTACGACCAGGCGTTCGTGCCGGAGTTCAACGCCGGCGCCATGGAGAACCCGGGGCTGGTCACCTTCCGCGACGACTACGTCTTCCGCTCGGCCGTCACGGACACCGAGCGGGAGCAGCGCGCCACGACCATCGCCCACGAGATGGCGCACATGTGGTTCGGCGACCTGGTCACCATGCGCTGGTGGGACGACCTGTGGCTGAACGAGTCCTTCGCGGAGTACCTCGGCACCCGGGTGACCGCCGAGGCGACCCGCTTCGGGCAGGCCTGGACGACCTTCGCCCTGCGGCGCAAGGCCTGGGGCTACGCGGCCGACCAGCGCCCCTCGACCCACCCGGTGGCACCCGAGGAGGTCGCCGACGCCGCCGAGGGCCTGCTCAACTTCGACGGCATCTCGTACGCCAAGGGCGCCAGCGTCCTGCGCCAGCTCGTCGCCTGGCTCGGCGACGACGCCTTCCTCGCCGGCCTCAACGCCCACTTCGCGAAGCACCGCTTCGGCAACGCCACCCTGGCCGACCTGCTCGGCAGCCTCGCCACCGCGGCCGGGCGCGACCTGTCCGGCTGGGCGGAGCGCTGGCTGCGCTCGGCGCAGGTCAACACGCTGCGCGCCGAGGTCACCGTCGACGCGGAGGGCTGCTACACCGAGGTGGCGATCGGGCAGAGCGCCCCCGACTCGCACCCGGTGCTGCGCCCGCACCGCATCGGGGTCGGCCGGTACGCCGCCGACGGGTCCGTCGCCCGGGTCGAGGTCGACCTCGACCCGGAGGCCGACGGCGGCCGGACGGTGCTGACCGGGCTGACCGGCGAGCCGGCGGCCCGGCTGCTGCTGCCCAACGACGGCGACCTGACGTTCGCCAAGATCCGGCTGGACCCCGCCTCGGCGGACGCCGTGCCGCTGGTGCTGCCCGGCCTGGCCGATCCGCTGGCCCGGGCGCTGCTCTGGGGCGAGGCACTGGACGCCGCCATCGACGGGGAACGCCCGGTCGCCGGCCTGGCCGCCCTGGTCGCCGCCGCCCTCCCCGCCGAGACCGAGGTGATCATCGCCGAGGACGTGCTCGCGCTCAGCCGCTCGCTGGTCGACCGCTACCTCGACGCGCCCGCCCGCGAGGCCGCGCTGGCACAGATCGCCGCCGCCTGCCGGAGACTGCTGGACGGGGCCCCGGCCGGCGGCTCGCTCCAACTCGCGGCGGCCAGGGGCTGGATCGCCGCCAGCACCGACGCGGAGGGCCTGGCCGGCTGGCTCGCCGGCCGGGACGTCCCACCGGGGCTGGCGGTCGACGCCGAACTGCGCTGGGCGCTGCTGCTCCGGCTGGTGGTGCTCGGCGCGGCCGGCGCGGCGGAGATCGCCGCCGAGGCTACGGCCGACCCGAGCGCCGCCGGCGCCGAGCGGGCGGCCCGCTGCCGCGCGGCACTGCCCGACCCGGCCGCCAAGCGGGCCGCGTGGGAGATCGTCGTGTCGAACACCGAGCTGTCCAACCGGCTCGTCGAGGCGACCGCGGAGGGGTTCTGGCAGCCCGAGCAGGCCGAGCTGACCGCCGGCTACGTGGCGCGCTACTTCGCCGAGATGCCGGCCGCCGCGCGGTCGCGTACGCCCTGGGTGGCCGATCAGGTCGCGAAGCTGGCCTTCCCCCACTACGCCGTGGCGCAGCCCACCCGGGAGGCGGCCGCGGCGCTGCTGGCCCGCGACGACGTCACCCCCGGCCTGCGCCGGGTCGTGACCGACGCCGACGACGACCTGCGGCGCGCCCTCGTCGCCCGGACGGCGGTCGCCGCGGCGGCGGCCTGACGTCGTCCGCCGGACGGGACGGTCCGGCGACCCCGGGCGGTCGCCGGTTCCGTCCGGCCTAGGATCGCGGGGTGGAGGAAGACATCCGGCGGGTCGGGATCATGGGCGGCACCTTCGACCCGATCCACCACGGGCACCTCGTCGCGGCCAGCGAGGTGGCGGACCGGTTCGGGCTGGACGAGGTGGTCTTCGTCCCCACCGGCCAGCCGTGGCAGAAGGCGGACGAGCCGGTCAGCCCGGCGGAGGACCGCTACCTGATGACGGTCATCGCGACCGCCTCCAACCCACGCTTCCAGGTCAGCCGGGTCGACATCGACCGGGGCGGGCCCACCTACACCGTCGACACCCTGCGCGACCTGCACGCCGAGTACGGCCCGAAGGTGCAGCTGTACTTCATCACCGGGGCGGACGCGCTGGAGCGGATCCTCTCCTGGAAGGACCTGGACGAGATCTTCGAGCTGGCCCACTTCATCGGGGTGACCCGACCGGGCTTCGAGCTGACCGACGCGCACCTGCCGGCCGACACGGTGAGCCTGGTGCAGGTCCCGGCCATGGCCATCTCGTCCACGGACTGCCGGGCCCGGGTCGCCAGGGGGGAGCCGGTCTGGTATCTGGTGCCGGACGGTGTGGTGCAGTACATCGCCAAGCGGCGCCTCTACCAGCAGTGATTCGCCCCGGTGTGGGGCGGTTCGGGCGGGTAACGCGCCAGAACTGACGAGTCGGGATTCCACCGGGTATGAGACGCTTGGAGGATCGCACGGTTGATCGAAGGAGAACGGTGACAATTTCCGAACGCGCCCACGAGTTGGCTCTCGCCGCCGCCCAGGCCGCGGCCGACAAGAAGGCGCAGGACATCGTCATCATCGACGTGGGCGACCAGCTCGCCATCACCGACGCGTTCCTGCTCGCCGCGGCTCCCAACGAGCGTCAGGTGCTCGCCATCGTCGATGCCATCGAGGAGCGGCTGCTCGAGCTGCCGGAGAAGGCCAAGCCGGTCCGGCGCGAGGGCGAGCGGGGCGGTCGGTGGGTGCTGCTCGACTACGTCGACATCGTGGTGCACGTCCAGCACACCGAGGAGCGCGAGTTCTACGCCCTCGACCGGCTCTGGAAGGACTGCCCGACGATCCCGTTCGTCGACCGCGACCTCGTCGACGCCGAGTCCGGCACCGGCGCCACCACCGCGGAATGACCCGCCTGATCATCTGGCGGCACGGCAACACCGACTGGAACGCCGCCAGCCGGGTCCAGGGGCAGACCGACGTGCCGCTGAACGATCTCGGCCGCGAGCAGGCCCGCAGCGCCGCGCCCCTGCTCGCCGGCCTGCGGCCGGACGCCATCGTGTCCAGCGACCTGAGCCGCGCGGCGGACACCGCCGGCGCGCTGGCCGCGCTGACCGGGCTGCCGGTGCGCACCGACCCGCGGCTGCGGGAGCGGCACTTCGGCTCCTGGCAGGGGCTCGCCCTCACCGAGGCCGCCGAACGCCACCCCGACGAGTTCGCCCGCTGGCGGGCCGGCGATCCGGACCCGGGCGCCGGCCTCGAGACCCTCGACGACCTCGGCAAGCGGGTCGGCGCGGCCCTGTCCGACGCCGCCGACGCCGTGCCCGGCGGCACCGTGGTGGTGGCGACCCACGGCGGCGCGGCCCGCCAGGGCTGCGGCCACCTGCTCGGCTGGGCGCACGCCGTGCTGCGCACCGTCGGCTCGTTGCAGAACTGCCACTGGACGGAGCTGCGCCGCGACGACGTCCGGGGGTGGCACCTGCGCGCCCACAACGTCGGCCTGATCACCGTGCCGGCCACCGAGGCCGTCTGACCCCGGCGTTCCCCGGCCACATCGGCTAGCGTGCCGGGCATGCCCGTCGCGGTCGTCACCGACTCCACCGCCTACCTTCCGCCCGAGTTGCTGCGCGCCCACCGGCTGACGGTGGTGCCGCTGACCGTCGTGCTCAACGGCGCCGAGGGGCTGGAGGGGGTGGAGACCACCCCGGAGGACGCCACCCGGGCGCTCGGCGGCCGGCGCGTCTCGGTGAGCACCTCCCGCCCGGCGCCCGAGCAGTTCGCCCGCACGTACCGGGAGCTGTTCGACGCCGGCGCCGACGGGATCGTCTCGGTGCACCTGTCGGCCGAGCTCTCCGGCACCGTCGAGGCCGCCCGGCTGGCCGCCGCCGGCTTCGACGACCGGGTCGCCGTGGTCGACAGCCGCTCGACCGGCATGGGCCTCGGCTTCCCCGCCGTCGCCGCCGCCACGGCCGCCGAGCGGGGTGAGGACCTGGCGGGCGTACGCGCCGCCGCCGTCGACGCCATCGCCCGCACCAGCATCTGGTTCTACGTCGACACGCTGGAGTTCCTCCGCCGGGGCGGCCGCATCGGTGCCGCCGAGGCGCTGCTCGGCACCGCCCTGTCGGTCAAGCCGATCATGCACATGCCGGACGGCGCGATCGTCCTCAGGGACAAGGTGCGTACGGCCAGCCGGGGCGTGGCGCGGCTGGTCGACCTGGCCGTGGAGGCCGCCGGCGACGCCGAGGTCGACCTGGCCGTGCACCACCTCGCCGCGCCGCAGCGGGCCGAGGCGCTGCTGGAGGCGCTGCGGACCCGGCTGGGCGACCGGCTGCACGACTCGTACGTCTCGGAGGCCGGCGCGGTGGTCGCCGCGCACGCCGGGCCCGGCCTGGCCTGCGTTGTCGTGCACCGCCGCCCCCCGGTCAGCGGCTAGGGGTGTCCGGTCGTTCACGATCTCCGTTGATGACGCGGGGCAGCGCCGGCACCCGACCGGATGCCATCGTGACCCGATGAAGGACGACCTGCACAGTTACCTGAGGGGCGGCCGTGACGCGCTGCTGTGGAAGCTCGACGGGCTCAGCGAATACGATGCCCGGCGCCCGCTGACCCGGACCGCAACCAACCTGCTCGGTCTGGTGAAGCACGCGGCGGCCATGGAGATCCTCTACTTCGGCGTCGTGTTCGGCCGGCCGTTCGAGCAGGAGCTGCCGTACGTCGGCGACGCCGCCGAGACCAATGCCGACATGTGGGCGACCGCGGATGAGACCCGCGAAGAGATCGTTGCCTTGTACCGTCGCGCCAGCTCCCACGCCGACACCACCATCGAAGCCCTCGCGCTCGACGACGTCGGCCGGGTGCCGTGGTGGGGCGATGCGGCGGTCACACTGCACCAGGTCCTGGTCCACGTCGTCGCGGAGACACAACGGCACGCCGGCCACGCGGACATCGTGCGCGAGCTGATCGACGGCGCGGCCGGGCTGCTGCCCAGGAACGACAACCTGCCACCCGCTGACGAGCCGTGGTGGCGGGAGCACCGCGAGCGGGTGGAGCAGGCTGCCCTCGATGCCGGCAACTGCGGCACCTAGGTTCCTGTCGCTCCTGGACGCCGCACGATGGCGGCGATGCGGACCGGGCCGGCGCGCGGCAGAAAGCGCGTCGACGCGGCGGATGCCGCGGACCGGGCAGGTGAGAGGTCCCGGTCCGATGCGCATCCTCTTCGCCGCGCCGGCGGTGGGCTTGGGCTTCGGGCTCTGTACCCTCGCTGAGCTGCGGTTCTTCGCCGTTCTAGCACATCGCCCGCATGATCAGGCGGTTGTCCACAAGCGGCGCCGTCATCCACAGCCGTACCCCCGCCGGCCGCGCAACCCGGGCTCGCGGACCTAGCTTCGCGTCGTGTCAGAAGACGAGGAGACGGTGGTCCGGGAACGACTGCGCCGGCTGGTGGCGGGCCGGCCGTCGAGCGCCGCACGGGCGCACCCCGGCGGGCCCGCCGATCCCCTGGAATGGCCCGGCGAACCCGCCGGGCCGTCCGACGAACGTCGGGGGCCGGCCGGGCTGTCCGGCGATCATCGGAGGCCCGTCGGGCCGTCCGTCGACCGGCCGCGCTCGGTCGCGGAGCCGGTCGTGGCGCTGCCGTCCCGCACACCGGCGTCGCCGGCCGACGCGGCGGCGCTGCCGGAGCCTGACCCGCCGGCCCGCGCCCCGGGGACGGCGTCCCGGTTGCCGGGACCGGGGGCGTTCGACCCGGGCCGGCGGGGGGTGCGGGCGCTGGCCGCCGTCGCGGTGCTGGTGGTGCTCGGGGCCGGCTTCTGGGCCTGGCGGTCCCGGCCGCAGACCGAGCCGGTCCGTCCGGTGGTCACGGCGGAGGCGTCCGGGGCGGCGGTGACCGGCCTCGCGGAGCCGGCCGCCACCGCCGCCGGCGAGCTGGTCGTTGCGGTCGCCGGCAAGGTACGCCGCCCCGGGCTGGTCCGCGTACCGGCCGGCGCCCGGGTCGCCGACGCCGTGGAGGCGGCCGGCGGGGCGCTGCCTGGGGTGGACGTCGCTCTGCTCAATCCGGCCCGCAAGGTCGCCGACGGGGAGCTCATCCTGGTCGGCGTGGCCGCACCGCCGGGCGCGGCCTCCCCGCCCGGGGCGGCACCCGGCGGCGCACCCGGGGCCCCCGGCGTCGGGGGACGGCTCAACCTCAACACCGCGACGCTGGCGCAGCTCGACGCGCTGCCGGGGGTCGGGCCGGTGCTCGCCCAGCGCATCCTCACCCACCGCGACCAGCAGGGCGGCTTCCGCTCGGTCGGCGACCTGCGCCAGGTCGACGGCATCGGCGACGCCCGCTACGAGCAGCTCAAGGACCTGGTGACGGTGTGACGGCGCGCGGCGTGCACGGCCCGTCCTGCCCCGGAGCCGTCGGCGGCGGCGACGCCGGCGGCGAGCGGGCCGCGGCGGCCATCGACCTGCGGCTGGCCGGCCTGGCGGTGGCCACCTGGCTCGCGGCGTTGGCCGGGCTGCACCTGACCGTCGGCGGGACCCTGCTGCTGGCCGCGGTGGCTGCCGGGGCGGCAGGGCTGGGCGGGCTGCATCTGTCGGGCGTCTTCGGGCGGCCGGCCGGCCCCGTCCGGCGGTACGGCTGGATCGCCGTCGCCGTCCTGCTCGGCGTGGTCTGCGGTGCGACGGCGACCGCCGCCCGGCTTTCCGTCCGCGACGCCGGACCGGTCCGCGCCCTGGTCGAGGAGCGCGCCGTCGTCACCGCCGACCTGGTCGTCCGCGACGACCCCCGCCCCGTACGCGGCGTCGCCGGGCGCCCGGCCACCCTGCTCGTGCCGGCCGAGCTGACCGGCTTCACCGGCCCGGACGGGCGGCGGGTCGCCACCCCCGCCCGCGTGCTGGTCCTCGCCACCGACCCCGGCTGGCGAGGGCTGTTGCCCGGTCAGCGGCTGACCGCCGAAGGACGTCTCGCCGCCCCACGAGGCGGCGACCTTACGGCGGCCGTGCTGAGCGCGGCCGGCCCGCCGTCGCCGCACGGGGCCGCCCCGTCGCCGCAGCGGGCCGCCGGGTCGTTGCGCGCCGGTCTGCAACGCGCCTGCGTCCCGCTCCCCGACGAGCAGGGCGGGCTGCTGCCGGGCCTGGTGGTCGGCGACACGAGCCGGCTGCCGCCCACCGTCGAGGAGGACTTCCTCGCCACCGGCATGACCCACCTGAACGCGGTCTCCGGCTCCAACGTGGCCATCGTCGTCGGGGCGGTGCTGCTGCTGGCCCGCTGGGCACGGGCCGGGCCCTGGCTGGCCGCTGGGCTCTGCGGGCTGGCCCTGGTGGGCTTCGTCATCCTGGTCCGGCCCTCGCCGAGCGTGGTGCGGGCCGCCACGATGGGCGCCATCGGGCTGGCCGCCTTGGCGGCCGGGCGTCCCCGGGCGGCGCTGCCCGCCCTCTCCGCCGGGGTGGCCGTGCTGGTGCTGGTCGACCCGGAGCTGGCCGGCGACGCCGGTTTCGCGCTCTCCGTGCTCGCCACCGGCGGCCTGCTGCTGCTCGCCCCGAGGTGGCGCGACGGGCTGCGGCGTCGGGGGGTGCCGGCCGGGCTCGCCGAGGCGCTGGCCGTGCCGGCCGCCGCGCAGCTCGCCTGCGCCCCGGTGGTGGCCGGGATCTCGGGCACGGTGAGCCTGGTCGCGGTGCCGGCGAACCTGCTCGCGGTGCCGGCCATCGCGCCCGCCACGGTGCTCGGCGTGCTGGCGGCGGCGGTGTCGCCCCTCTGGCCGGCCGGGGCGGAGTTCCTCGCCTGGCTGGCCAGCTGGCCGGCCTGGTGGCTGGTCACGGTGGCACGGCACGGGGCGCGGCTGCCGGCGGGCACGCTGCCGTGGCCGGGCGGAGCGACGGGCGCCCTGCTGCTCGCCGGGCTGACCGTCGCGCTGCTCGTCGCCACCCGGCACCCGGTGGTCCGCCGGTTGGTGGCGGTGGTCGTCGTCGCCGTGGTGGCCGGCACGCTGCCCGTACGACTGGCCGCCCCCGGCTGGCCCCCGGCCGGGTGGGTGGTCGCCGCCTGCGCGGTCGGCCAGGGCGACACCGTGGTGCTGCCGGTGGCGGCCGGCCGGGCGGTGGTCATCGACGCCGGGCCGGACCCGGGGGCGGCCGACGGCTGCCTGCGGCGGCTGGGCGTACGGGAGGTCGCGCTGCTGGTCATCAGCCACTTCCACGTCGACCACACCGGCGGCGTCGCGGGCGTGTTCCGGAACCGGCCCGTGGGCGCGGTACTCACACCGCAGTGGCCGGAGCCCGCCGCCGGGCGGGGACTGGTCCTGGCCGAGGCCGCGGCGCACTCCGTCGACGTGGTGGCGGGCGCGGCCGGCTGGCGGTACCGGGAGGGTGGCGTCGAGTTCACCGTCATCGGCCCGCCCCGTCCGTTGCGCGGCACCCGGTCGGATCCCAACAACAACTCGCTGATGCTGCTCGCCACCGTCTCCGGCGTACGGATCCTGCTCGCGGGGGACGCCGAGACCGAGGAACAGCGGGCGCTGCTGGACGACACGGCGCCGGGCGGGCTGCGGGCCGAGGTGCTGAAGGTCGCACACCACGGGTCGGCCTACCAGGATCCGGCCTTCCTGGACGCGGTCCGGCCCCGGATCGCCCTCGTGCCGGTGGGGACGGGCAACACCTACGGGCACCCCAATCCGGCGGTGCTCGGGCGGCTTGCCCGGAGCGGGGCGCGGGTGCTGCGCACCGACACGGAGGGGGACGTGGCGGCGGTGCTCGGCGGGGTCGGCCTCGGAGTGGTGACGCGCGGCACGCCACCCGGCAGGCAGCCGTAGAAATCAATGCCGATTATCGGCTTTAGCGGTGGACTGAGGTGAATGTCTGGATTTGCACTGAGTGCGGGCTCTGCCGCCGGAGTGCCGACGAGCAGACTGGATCAGGCCGCCGGCCGTGCGAATATGGGCGGCGTGACCGCCGCCAGCCTCGCTCCTATTCTGCTCGTCCTCGGCGACGAGGAGCTGCTCGCCACGCGCGCGGTCACCGAAGCCGTCGCCAAGGCGCGCGCCGTCGACCCCGACGTGGACGTCCGCGAATACCAGGCCGGCGCGCTCCTCGTCGGCGAGATCGCCGAGGCGCTCAGCCCCTCCCTCTTCGGCGGGCGTCGGGTGCTGGTGCTGCGCGCCGGCCAGGACGCCCGCAAGGATCTGGTGACGGCCCTGCTGGCGTACGCGAAGAACCCCGACCCGGACGTGCAGCTGGTCGTGCTGCACCTCGGCGCGGCCAAGGGCAAGGCGTTCGCCGACGGGCTGAAGGCGGCCGGCGCGACGGTGGTGCCGGCGGCCAAGCTGAAGGGGCACCGTGAGCGGGTGGCCTTCGTCCGGGACGAGATCCGCCGGGCCGGCGGTAAGTGCACCGACGACGCCGCCGAGGCGCTGATCGCGGCGGTCGGCAACGACCTGCGCGAGCTGGCCGCCGCCTGTTCCCAGCTGATGGCCGACACCGACGGCCGGATCGGCGCCGACACGGTCTCCCGCTACTACCGGGGCCGGGTCGAGGTGACCGGCTTCACCGTCGCCGACGCCGCCATGGTGGGCGACGTGCCGGCGGCGCTGGAGGCGCTGCGCTGGGCGCTGCACGTGGGGGTCGACCCGGTGCCGATCGCCGACGCGATCGCCGACGGCGTCCGCACCGTTGCCCGGGTCGCGTCCGCCGGGCGGGGCGACCCCTTCCAGCTGGCGAGCACCCTCGGCATGCCGGCGTGGAAGATCAGGTCCGCCCAGCAGCGGGCCCGTGGCTGGACGCCCGAGGGCCTGGTCCAGGCGATGCGGGCCGCCGCCGAGTGCAACGCGGCCGTCAAGGGCGGCTCCGACGACCGCGCGTACGCGCTGGAGCGGGCCGTCTTCTCGGTCGCCGCCGCCCGGCAGGGTGGCGCCCGGTGAGCGGATCGCCCCGCGGCTCGTGGGCCACGATCCCCGCCGACGAGGAGCGTTACCGTCCCCTCTACGCGCGCGTACTCGGGCTGCGTTTCGTCAACCCGGGCGGGGTGCTCTGCTTCCTCTTCTTCGAGGGCGCCGTCGCGCTCGCCGCGCTGCTCGCCCTCGCCGAGCTGGTCACCTGGTGGGCGGTGCTCATCCTGCCCGCCACGGTGGCCGCGATGGTGAAGCTCAACGACATGGTGGCCGCGGCGGTGGTCCGGTCCGCCGCCCTCGTACCCGAGCAGGAACGGGACCGCTTCCGTCAGCAGATGGAGCCCGTGGTCGGGCGGGCCAGGGTCGACTGGGTCAGGCACAGCGTGCCGGGCGTCGTCGTCACCGTGTCGTCGGCGCCGCGCGCCGCCCGGGTCGTGGGCGACCGGCAGGTGCACCCGCGGCACGGCACGGGGGAGCGGGACGGTGGCCGCGCGGACGCCGAGTTCGGCCCGCAGCGCGCCCACCCCGATCCGCTGGGCTGACGCCCGGCCGCCGGTCGAAGGCCGGGCACGGCGACGCGACGACCGACCCGACGACCCCTGGGTGCCCGGCAGTCCGATGGCCCACCCGGGGACCCGCTTGAGACCTTGCAAGGAGCACCCGGGGTTGCCCCGCTTGAGGCTCTGGAAGGAGCACCTGGGGTCACCCCGCTTGGATCCTGGAAGGAAATGGCCCTGATGGGGCCCGTTTCCGCCAAGATCTGGCGTGCGAACGACGGCGAGCCGCAGCGAACGGCGGGTGGTCGCAGCGAACGACAGCGAGCCACGGGAGCCGTAGCGACTGACGGCCGGCCACGGGAGCCGCAGCGAACGGCGGCGAGCCATGGGGGCCGCAGCGACCGACGGCACATCCGCAGCGCGGCGCACCGTTAGGGCCGGCGGGAGCGGCGTGAAACGCAGACAGCCGGAAGCCCCGGGTCGTGCCCGGGGCTTCCGGTCAGGTCTTCAGGTCGCCTCGTCAGGCGGAGAGCGCCACCACGCGCTTGGCGATCGCGGACTTGCGGTTCGCGGCCTGGTTCGAGTGGATCACGCCCTTGCTGACCGCCTTGTCCAGCTTGCGCGACGCGTCCCGCATGAGGATGGTGGCCTTCTCGACGTCACCGGCCTCAGCGGCCTCGTTGAACTTCCGGACGGCGGTCTTCAGCGACGACTTGACCGACTTGTTACGCAGCCGGCGCTTCTCGTTCTGCCGGTTGCGCTTGATCTGGGACTTGATGTTCGCCACGCGACAGCCTCGTCTTGATAGCTCGGGTTGGTCTGCTTCCGCGCGCGACGAGCATGCGTCATCGCTGCGCGAAGAGCCAGGTTACCAGGTCGCCCGGGACGAGCCAAAACGGCTCGGTCTCCGCCCTGGCCGGCGGGCTTCCGCTCAGGTCCAGCCCTGCCGCCGGGCGAGCCAGCCGAGCGACTGTTCGCCGCTCCACCGCTGGTGCGCCGGCAGGTGCGGCGACGCGGTCCGCGGCGTCGCCGCGGCGGTGGTGAGGAAGTAGCCGGACAGGGCGGCGAGGGTGGCGTCCAGCGCGTCGGGGGGCGCGCCCGCAGCCGCCGGGTGCCGGGCGAAGAGCGCGTCGGCGTCGAGGCCGTCGGCGTACGCGGTGAGCAGCAGGGTGACCAGGTCGAACCAGGCCGGCCCCCGGCAGAGCCACGTCCAGTCGCAGAACCAGGCCCGCCCCGCCCCGTCGATGAGCACGTTGTCCAGCCGCAGGTCCCCGTGGATCAGGCCGGTCGCGCCGGCGGCGTACGCCGGGAGGCGGGACTCCAGCGTGACCAGGTCGGGCAGGCGGCCCCGCATGGGCGCGGGGAGCGGCGGGGCCGGCTCCCGGCCGGCGGCAACCTCGCCCCACCAGAGGATGTCGTCGCGGGCCAGGTCGGCGAGGTGGGGCGGCCCGAGCCCGAGCAGTTCGGCCGGGGCGGTGGCCAGCGCGGCGGCGACGTCGGCGTACCCGGTCAGGGTCGCGGCCAGTTCGGCCGCGTCCCAGGGCAGCCGGGGCGTGTGCCCGTCGACGGCGTCGAGGCAGAGCGCGAACCAGCCGGCCTCGTACAGCGTCCACCGGGGGCGGGGCGATGGCAGCCCGGCCGGGAGCCGGTCGAGGATCGCGGCCTCCCGGGCGTACCAGTCGACCAGTCGCGGATGCTCGGCGGTGGCCGCGGCCTTCACGAAGGCCCGGTCGCCGGCGGCGGTGCGGAGCACGGCGGCGAAGCCGCGGGTGAAGCCGGCCCCGGCGACCCGCGCGGCGACCACGGGCGCGCCGAGGCGGTCGCCGATGGCGGTACGCAGCGCCGCCGGCAGCGTCGCCCACGGCGGCCGGTGGGCGGTCGCGTGGTACGGCACGGGAGGCGGGGACGTCGACGTCACGCCACCATGCTGCCGGGCCGCCCGCCGCGCCGCACCCACCGCACCGCCACGGCGTCCGGATGCCCGCGCGCGTCAGGTCACGCCGCCGGGCCGCCCGCCGGCCGTCGCACCGCCACGGCGCCCGGAGCCCGCGACCCGCCGGGTGGTGCCGTGGCGGGGCGGGGGCGGCGGCGCGGTCTGCCAGACTGCCAGGCCATGAGGACCGACGACTTCTGGCAGTTGATCGACCGGGCCCGGGCCGACGGCGGGGGAGAGCCGCACGCGGTCGCCGCGCGGGCCGTCGCCCTGCTCGCCGAGCGCGACCCGGAGGACATCGTCGGGTACGCCCGCCACCAGGCGCGGGTGCTGTCGGCCTCGCACCGGGTCGATCTCTGGGGCGCCGCCTACCTGGTCAACGGTGGCGTGTCCGACGAGGGCTTCCACCACTTCCGGGGCTGGCTGATGACCCAGGGCCGGGAGGTCTTCGCGCGCGCCGTCGCCGACCCGGACTCGCTGGCCGTGTTGCCGCAGGTCAGGGCTGCCTCGCTCAGCGGTGAGGAGTTCTCGGCCGCGCAGATGCTCGCGGTGCCGTGGGACGCGTACCGGCGGGCCACCGCCGCCGAACTGCCGGCGGACCCGGCGCCGGTGCCGGTGCCGGACCTGAACGACTTCTGGGACTTCGACGACGAGGAGGAGGCGAAGCGGCGGCTGCCGAAGCTCGCCGCCCTCTTCGTCGAGCCGCCCGCCGAGTGACCCGGCCGGGCCCGCACCGGTCGGCGTGATCCCGCGCGGGGCGGCGTTCCCGGGGTGCTCCCGGCGGCGGGGATCGCCCGCACAGCGGACGCGCGGCGGCGACGTGGGAGCATAGAGGGGGCCGGCGTCGTGCCGGCCCGCTCACGTCAGCCGACCAGAACGGACCGCTGTGCCACCGACGCTCGATTCCGGCGCGAACGCTCCTGGTGCCACCGACCCGGCGCGCATCCGGAACTTCTGCATCATCGCCCACATCGACCACGGGAAGTCGACCCTGGCCGACCGGATGTTGCAGCTCACCGGCGTGGTCGACCCCCGGCAGATGCGTGCGCAGTACCTCGACCGGATGGACATCGAGCGCGAGCGCGGCATCACGATCAAGAGCCAGGCCGTCCGGATGCCCTGGACCATCCGGGAGGGCGACCGGGCCGGCGAGGCCGCCGTGCTCAACATGATCGACACTCCGGGCCACGTCGACTTCACCTACGAGGTGTCCCGGTCGCTGGCCGCCTGCGAGGGCGCGATCCTGCTGGTCGACGCCGCCCAGGGCATCGAGGCGCAGACCCTGGCGAACCTCTACCTGGCGCTCGAGAACGACCTGCACATCATCCCGGTGCTCAACAAGATCGACCTGCCGGCCGCCCAGCCGGAGAAGTACGCCGAGGAACTGGCCCACCTCATCGGTGGCGACCCGGCCGACTGCATCCGGGTCTCCGGTAAGACCGGCGAGGGTGTGCCGTACCTGCTCGACGAGATCGTCCGGCAGTTCAAGCCCCCGATCGGCGACGCGGAGGCGCCCGCCCGCGCCATGATCTTCGACTCGGTCTACGACGTCTACCGGGGCGTGGTCACCTACGTCCGGGTCATCGACGGGCGGATCAGCGCCCGCGACCGGATCAAGATGATGTCCACCGCCGCCGTGCACGAGCTGTTGGAGATCGGCGTCATCTCGCCGGAGATGGTGAAGGCCGACGCGCTCGGCGTCGGCGAGGTGGGCTACCTGATCACCGGCGTGAAGGACGTCCGCCAGTCCCGGGTGGGTGACACGATCACCATCAACACCCGGCCGGCGAAGGAGGCACTCGGCGGCTACAAGGACCCGAAGCCGATGGTCTACTCGGGCCTCTACCCGATCGACGGCTCCGACTACCCCAACCTGCGCGAGGCGCTGGACAAGCTCAAGCTCAACGACGCCGCGCTCGACTACGAGCCCGAGACGTCGGGCGCGCTCGGCTTCGGCTTCCGCTGCGGCTTCCTCGGCCTGCTGCACCTGGAGATCATCCGGGAGCGGCTGGAGCGGGAGTACAACCTCGACCTCATCTCCACCGCCCCGAACGTGGTCTACCGGGCCATCACCGAGGACGGCGAGGAGATCGTCGTGACCAACCCGAGCGAGTACCCCACGGGCAAGATCGCCGAGGTGTACGAGCCGGTCGTGCGCGCCACGGTGCTCACCCCGAACGACTACGTCGGCGCCGTGATGGAGCTCTGCCAGGGCCGCCGGGGCAGCCTGCTCGGCATGGACTACCTCTCCGCCGACCGGGTGGAGCTGCGCTACACGCTGCCCCTCGCGGAGATCATCTTCGACTTCTTCGACCAGTTGAAGAGCCGTACCAAGGGCTACGCCTCGCTGGACTACGAGCCCTCCGGGGAGCAGGCGTCCGACCTGGTGAAGGTCGACATCCTGCTGCACGGCGAGCCGGTGGACGCGTTCAGCGCGATCGTGCACAAGGACAAGGCCTACAACTACGGCGTCACCATCGCGGCGAAGCTGCGCAACCTGATCCCGCGCCAGCAGTTCGAGGTGCCGATCCAGGCGGCCATCGGCAGCCGGGTGATCGCCCGGGAGACCATCCGGGCGATCCGCAAGGACGTGCTCGCCAAGTGCTACGGCGGTGACATCAGCCGTAAGCGCAAGCTGCTGGAGAAGCAGAAGGAGGGCAAGAAGCGGATGAAGATGGTGGGCCGGGTGGAGGTCCCGCAGGAGGCCTTCATCGCCGCGCTCTCCTCCGACTCCGGCGACGCCAAGGGGTCCGGCAAGAAGTGACCCCCCGCCGGTGTCGGCCGGCGCGAGACGACGTACGACGGCCGGTGCCCCGGCCGGGGCTGCGGACCCCTCGGTGGTCCCGCCCGGCCGGGGCACCGGCCGTTCGCGTCGAAGGTTTTTTCCGGCCCCGGCGGCCCCGCCGAAACCCACCGCGGGCAAGGGCGCGACCTGCGCGGACGATCGCCCGGGGCCATTCGCCGCGCGGTGCGCCATTGACGTACGACGTCGTCCTCCTCGATCGAACCGGTTTGGGTTTTTGGCGGGTCGGGAACTTAGCGGTCACGACAGGAACACCACGGACAGTGGAACTGATTCTTTTAGAAGGAGGAGGGCGACGTGGAGCTCACCGTTTGGGGCATCGTCACCGCGCTCATCGTTGGTCTTATCGTCGGCGCTCTGGGTCGCCTGCTCGTGCCGGGCCGCCAGAACATGCCGATGTGGCTGCACATGCTGATCGGTGTGGGCGCCGCGCTGCTGGGCACCGTGCTGGCTCGGGCGATGGGTATCGCCACGTCGACCGCCGGCATCGACTGGGGCGAGCTGCTGGTCCAGGTCGTGCTGGCCGCGATCGCGGTGGCCCTGGTGGCCGGCGTGGGTCGTCGCCGCAGCGTCACCCACCGGTAATCCCCGTACCGCTCGACGGGCGTCCGACCGCACAGGTCGGGCGCCCGTTTCGCGTACGCCCGGGGTCCCGTCGCAGGGATTCCCGCGCGCGCGTGCACCCGGCCTCCGGTCGACCGGGGCGGCGTCGCGGCCGTGCCGGAAGTCCGGTCCGGGCGCCCGTCGGAACGGTGCCCCGGAAAGTCGGTTTGGATTTTCGGGCGGTCGGGAACTTAGCGGTCACGACAGGAACACCACGGACAGTGGAACTGATTCTTTCAAGGAGGAGGGCGACATGGAGCTCACCGTTTGGGGCATCGTCACCGCGCTCATCGTTGGTCTCATTGTCGGCGCTCTGGGTCGCCTGCTCGTGCCGGGCCGCCAGAACATGCCGATGTGGCTGCACATGCTGATCGGTGTGGGCGCCGCGCTGCTGGGCACCGTGCTGGCTCGGGCGATGGGTATCGCCACGTCGACCGCCGGCATCGACTGGGGCGAGCTGCTGGTCCAGGTCGTGCTGGCCGCGATCGCGGTGGCCCTGGTGGCCGGCGTGGGTCGTCGCCGCAGCGTCACCCACCGGTAATCCCCGTACCGCTCGACGGGCGTCCGACCGCACAGGTCGGGCGCCCGTTTCGCGTGCGCCCGGATGGTCTCGGTGCGTCCGGTTTCGCCCCCGCGCCGGGCCGCGCGTGATCGGTCCGCTGCGGTACCGTCGCCTCTCTTCCGCCGACCGCCCACTGTCGTAAAGGAATTTTTCCTACTAAGGTGCGGCGGAGAAGGTTAGTGCCAAGCGGCGCGAGGGAGATGTGGCGTGAACAGGTGGAAGCGGCTGGCCCCGGTCACCGCCGTCGTGGCCTCGGCCGCGATGGTCCTGGCCGGTTGCGGTGGCTCCGATGACGACAAGGCTGCCGACAACAGCAAGCTCACGGTCTGGATGATGGGCGAGGGCAGCGAGGCGCAGACCAAGTTCCTCGACGGCGTCGAGACCGAGTTCCGGCAGAAGCACCCGGACACGGACGTGGTGGTCCAGTACATCCCCTGGCTCGAGGCGCCGAAGAAGTTCCAGGCCGCCCTCGCCGGCGGCGAAGGGCCGGACATCACGGAGCTGGGCAACACCGAGACCCAGGGCTGGGCGGCGCAGGAGGCGCTGGCCGACGTGACCGACCGGATGAACGGTTGGACCGAGGGCAAGGACATCCTCCCCGACCTGGTCAAGAACGCCCAGCTCGACGGCAAGCAGTACGGCGTGCCGTGGTACGCCGGCGTGCGGGGGATGTACTACCGCACCGACTGGTTCGCCGAGGCGGGCGTGAAGCCGCCGACGAACTGGGAGGAACTGGTCTCCGCCGCCAAGACCGTGCAGGCCAAGAAGCCCGGCACGTACGGCATCGCGCTGCCCGGCAACTCCGAGCTGCCCTTCTACTCGTTCCTCTGGGGCGCCGGCGCGGAGATCGCGACGCAGCAGGGCGACTCCTGGAAGTCCGGCTACAACACGCCGGAGGCGCAGAAGGCCGTCAAGTTCTGGACCGACCTGGTGACCGTGCACAAGGTGGCCCCGCCGGCCGCCGCGGGCTGGAACGAGATCGACGCCCGGACGCAGTTCGCCACCGGCAAGGCGGCGATGGCCTTCGGCGGTAGCTGGCAGCAGGGCGCCATCAAGAAGGACAACCCGGAGATCGAGAAGGTCTGGGGCACGTTCCCGATCCCCGGCCCCGACGGCAAGGCGGCGCCCGGCTTCGCCGGCGGCTCCGACGTCGCGATCTGGAAGGACAGCGAGCGGCAGGATCTCGCCTGGGACTACCTGACCGTGCTGCTGAACAAGAAGAACGACCAGGCGTTCGCCGACAGCCTCGGCTTCTTCCCGGTCTACAAGGACCTCGTCGGTGGCGACAAGTACGCCAGCGACAAGATCATGGCGGCGTTCGCCACCACGATGCAGAACACCAAGCTCACGCCGCTCACCCCCAAGTGGGTCGAGGTCAGCCGGACCAAGACGGTGACCCAGGCGATGAACAGCTCGGTCATGAAGGGTCAGAAGACGGTCGAGAAGGCTACCGCCGACGCGGCCGCGGAGATGGAAAGCATCCTCAACGCCAAGTGACCACGCTGACCGAGGCGCCGGAGACGGCCGCCGCGCGGGAGACCCCCGCGCGGCGGCGTCGCCGGGTGGACCGCCTGCCCTACCTGCTGCTCCTGCCCTGTCTGGTGATCATCGGCGTGCTACTGCTCTGGCCGCTCGGCCAGGTGGTGGTGATGTCCTTCCACCAGCTCAACAACGTCCGACAGTTGCGCGGCGACCGCGAGTGGCCGTGGGTGGGCCTCGGCAACTACGCCGAGATCCTCAGCGACCCGTTCTTCCTGACGGTGCTGCGCAACACGGTGCTCTTCGCCGTGGCCAACGTCGCGCTCACGATGGTGCTGGGCACCCTGGTCGGGCTGCTGCTCAACCGGCTCGGCAGGCGGATGGCCGCCTTCGTGGCCAGTTGCGTGATGCTCGCCTGGGCCACCCCGGCGCTGACCGGCACGATCGTCTGGAAGTGGATCTTCGACGACACGAGCGGCCTGGTCACCTGGTTGTTCAACGCGCTGCCCGACGGGCTGTCGCAGAGCCTCTTCGGGCGTAGTGACTGGACCGGCTACGGCTGGTTCAACTCGCCCCTGCTGTTCTTCTCGATCCTGACCCTGGTGGTGGTCTGGCACTCGTTCCCGTTCATCGCGGTCAGCGTGCTGGCCGGGCTCAAGAGCGTGCCGAGCGAGCTGCACGAGGCGGCCCGGGTCGACGGGGCCGGGCCGTGGAAGGTGTTCTGGAAGATCACCTTCCCGCTGCTGCGGCCGGTCTTCGGGATCCTGGTCGTGCTCTCCACGATCTGGGACTTCAAGGTCTTCACCCAGCAGTTCGTGCTGGCCGGCGGTACGCAGGACCGGCCGACGTTCATGCTCTCCATCTACTCGTACGCGGAGGCGTTCTCGCCCCCGCCGAAGTACGGCCTCGGTGCCGCGATCGCGGTGATCCTCACCCTGATCCTGCTGGTGGTGACCGGCCTCTACGTCCGCATGGTGCTCAAGCAGGAGGAGGACGCGTGACGCGACGCGGAGGCGGCGGGGGTGCGAAGCGGCTCGCCCTCAACGGCGCGGGGCTGCTGGTGGCGCTCTTCGCGGCGTTCCCGGTCTACTGGATGATCGCGACCTCGCTGAAGCCGAGTTCGGAGATCTTCTCGTCCACCCCCCGGCCGGTGCCCAGCGAGCCGACCCTGGAGCACTACCGGCAGATCCTCACCGGCAACCTGATCCCGGGCGTCACGTTCGCCGACTTCTTCCTCAACAGCGCGCTGGTGGCGGTCTCCACGGTGGTGCTCAGCGGCCTCGTTGCGCTGCTGGCCGCCACCGCGGTGGCCCGGTTCCGGTTCAAGCTGCGGACCACGTTCCTGATCATGCTGCTGGTGGTGCAGATGATCCCGCTGGAGGCGCTGGTCATCCCGCTGTTCCTGATGATCCAGCGGCTCGGGCTCTACAACACCCTGCCCAGCCTGATCCTCACCTACCTCGGCTTCTCGCTGCCGTTCGCGGTCTGGATGCTGCGCGGCTTCGTCGCCGCCGTGCCCAAGGAACTGGAGGAGGCCGCCGCCATCGACGGGGCCAGCCGGGCGCAGACCTTCCGCAAGGTGCTCTTCCCGCTGGTGGCGCCCGGGCTGGTGGCCACGAGCATCTTCTCGTTCATCACCGCCTGGAACGAGCTGATCTTCGCGCTGACCTTCATCAACGACCAGGAGAGCTACACGCTGCCGGTCGCGATGACGTTCTTCTTCGGCCGCGACGACACCGCCTGGGGCCCGGTGATGGCCGCCTCCACGCTGTTCACCCTGCCGGTGATCGTCTTCTTCCTGCTGGTGCAGCGGCGGATGGTCTCCGGGCTGGTGGCCGGAGCCGTCAAGGGCTGAGCCCGTGCCGGGAAGGGCCCCCGCCGACGCCGGGGGGCCCTTCCCGGCCCCCGTCGTCGACGGCCGCGCGGGCTAGGCTGACCGCCATGACGGGCAGGCTGGCTTCGGTGAACATCGGCATCGTGACCGAGGCGAAATGGGCGGGCGACGCGAGCGGCCGCAGTGGCATCGACAAGCGGCCGGTCGACGGCCCGGCGCTGCTGCGCACCGACGGGGTGGCCGGCGACTTCATCGGCGAACGCGCCCACCACGGCGGCCCGGACCAGGCGGTCTACGCGTACGCCGGGGAGGACGCCGCCTGGTGGGCGGGGGAGCTGGGCCGCGACATCGGCCCCGGCGCCTTCGGGGAGAACCTCACCACGCACGCGCTGGACGTGACGGGCGCCGTGGTCGGGGAGCAGTGGGCGGTCGGCTCGGCGCTGCTCCAGGTGACCAAGCCGCGTACGCCCTGCCGGACGTTCGCCGGCTTCTGGGGTGTGCCCGACCTGATCAAACGGTTCACGGCGCGGGCAGCGCCCGGGGCGTACCTGCGGGTGCTGCGCGAGGGAGAGGTCGGCCCGGGCGACCCGGTCGCGGTGGTGGACCGGCCCGCGCACGGGGTGACGATCGGCGAGGTGTTCCGGGCCCTGAGCCTGGAGCCGGAGTTGCTGCCCCGGCTGCTCGACGCTGCCGACCTGCCGGAAGGGCTCCGGGAGAAGGCACGCCGTCGGCTCGCCGGCACGGGCTGACCGGCGCGACCCACACGAACGGACGGGCCCCGTCCCGTGGGGGAGGGGGCCCGTCCGGCGTCGGCGCGGGTGCGGCTCAGCGCAGCCAGGGCACGCTGCGGTCGAGCAGACCGCGCTGCTTGAGTTCCTTGCGCAGCGGGATCTCGTCGTCGATGTAGCCGTCCCAGTTGATGCCCCAGTAGTTGGCGGTGTGGGTGCCCTCACCGCAGAGCTGGCGCTGCACCGGCGTGCGGTTGGCCCACCACTCGCCGTCCTTGTCGATGTGCAGCTCGTCCAGCGGCCGGATCCACCGGTACGTGTAGCCGACGAAGAGCATCTTGCGGGTGATGGTCGACAGGTTGGTCGACCGCGAGTGCCACTGGCGGCGGTCGAAGATGAAGGCGTCACCGGGGTTGGCGGTGATCTCCACCGTGCCCTCCGGGTCGGGGTTGTGCACGGAGGTGTCCTCCGGGCGGGGCAGCGAGTTCCACAGGTGGCTGCCCGGGATCACCTTCGTGGCGCCCCGGCCCTTCTCCGACAGGTCGGACAGGACGTAGGCCACCTTCAGCGAGAACATCGGCCGGGGCAGGTTCGGGTCCATCGTCTCCGGGTCGGAGTTCTGCCGGTACCCGTCCTGGTGCCACCCCCAGTAGGGCTTCTCCGGCTCCGCCGCCGGCGGGGTGACGTCCAGGTGGTTGTGGTGGGTGTAGATGTTCCAGCCGGCCAGGCCCCACATGTACGGGAAGGCGATCGGGTGGGTCAGCAGGTCACCGAAGAGCTCGTCGCGCTCCAGGAAGCCCAGCAGGTGCAGGGTGCCGTCCTTGGTGGTGGTGCCCTTCGCCTGCTCCTCGGCGTAGACGCGGTCCACCGCCGCCTCCAGCGCCGCCCGGTGGTCCTCCGTCAGCACGTTGCGCAGCAGGAGGAAGCCCTGCTCGTGGAACTCCTTGCGGTCGGTGTCACTGATCGGTTCGTAACCGGTCCGGTCGCCGTAGTCGAACACCTCGACGTACCCCTCCCCATGAGGCGAAACCATTGCTGGCACAGGCCGCCGATCGTAACGCGCTGGTTCCGGGGCGAGGTACTACCCGGCCCGATATGCGACCGTAGCGCGGACCCAGGGGAGTAGTGCGGTCACGCCGCGCAGCGTGTCGGGGATTCGACGGGGCCTATCGACCGTAATGCCGGTTTACGCGGTGACTGCCGGTAAGGAGATCGAGGGCCACTACGCCTCGGCGAAGACCTCCGCGACCACCCGACCGTCGGCCGGGGCGTCGTCGGTCCGGTTCCAGGTGCCCGCGCGGGCCGTCCACTCCAGGTCGCCGAAGCGCACCCGCTTCACGCCGTGGTCCTGGGCGTGGGAGACCAGCCAGTGCGCGTACCGCCAGCCCCGACGCTCGTCGGCGGCGGGGACCGTCAGGCCCGTCAGGCTCGCCGCGGTGCTGGCGCCGGCCAGGCCCCAGTCCAGCGCCAGGCCGCGGGTCAGCGCGATCGCGGCGGCCTCGCCGCGCATCGCCGGGTCGCGGCCCACAGTGCAGGCGACGGCGCCGGTGGCGTGTCCGACGAGGGCCCGGGTCAGCACCTCGGACTCGTCCGCCCACTTCTGGTACGCCTCGGGGAAGGCCGAGCGCTGCACCTTCTGCGCCGCGTCGGTGACCCGCATCCGCTCCCAGCCGCGCACCTTCTTGAGCCCGGCGTAGAACTTGCCGGCCGCGTAGCGGGGGTCGCGGATCTGCTCCGGGGTGCCCCAGCCCTGGCTCGGGCGCTGCTGGAACAGCCCGACCGAGTCGCGGTCGCCGCCGGCGAGGTTGCGCAGGCCGGACTCCTGGTAGGCGGTGGCCAGCGCGACGACGACGGCCCGCTCGGGCATCTTGCGCTGGATGCCGATGGCCGCGATCGTCGCCGCGTTGGCCATCTGGTCGGCGTCCAGCGCCACCCGGCCGTCCGCCTGCACCGTGCACGTCCGGCTGGCCAGGGGAAGGCGCAACTGCCCGCCCATCTGCCGGACGACGACCCAGATCCCGACCACGGCGAGGACGACGAGGACGACGCCGCCCGCCACGACTGCGCGAGTACGCACCCACACCCCCTGATCGACAGTCCGACAAGCGTACGTCCCCCGTGGCGCCTTGCGGGTCGTCCGACCGGTTCCGCCCGACCGCCCGGTGTGGCACCGGCCACCAGGCGGCCCGGGGGTCCGGACGTTCCCGTTTCCCGCGCGGCCTCACCCGGGCGTCACCGGCCGCGACCGTGCTGCCCCGGCTGCACCCCCGCGCGGTCCTCGCCCTACCGCCCCTCGCCCGCCGTGGCGTCGCCGTCGGTCGGCACCCAGCGCGCCGGCCGCTTCTCCCGGAACGCCAGGACGCCCTCGCGCCCCTCCTCCGACAGGAAGTACCCGGTCGACAGGGTGGACAGCCCGGCGATCTCCGTCCGCAGGTCCGTGGCGGGCGGCCGGCGCAGCAGCTGCTTCGCCCCGGCCAGCGCGCCCGGTGCCCCCCGCACCAGAGAGTCGCAGTACCCCGCAACCGCCGCGTCCAGCCCGTCCGCCGGCACGGCGGCGGTGACCAGGCCGATCTCGGCGGCCCGCCGGCCGTCGAAGGTGTCGCCGGTCAGGTAGAGCTCGGCCGCCGCGCGGGGGTGCAGCCGGGGCAGCACGGTCGCGGAGATCACCGCCGGGATCACCCCGATCCGCACCTCGGTGAAGGCGAACGTCGCCTCCCGCGCGCAGACCGCCAGGTCGGCCGCCGCGATCAGGCCCAGGCCGCCGGCCCGGGCCGGACCGGCCACCTTCGTCACCACCGGCTTCGGGCACTCCCAGACCGCCGCGAGCACGTCGCCGAGCATCCCGGCCGGCACGGTCCCGCTGGCGTACGCGGCGGCGGTCTCCTTCAGGTCCGCGCCGGAGCAGAAGACCGGGCCCGTGTGGTCCAGCACGATCACGCGTACGGCGTCGTCGGCGACCGCCTCGGCGAGGCCGGCCAGCAGCTGGGTCATCAGCGGCGTGGAGAGCGCGTTGCGGTTGTGCGGGCTGTCCAGGGTGAGCGTGGTCACCCCACGGGCCGTGGCGGCCCGTACGAGCACGTCGGGAGAGGTCATGGAAGGGCACACTAGTGGCCATGCCCGGCGTCCTTCCAGAAGGCGAAACCGTCCCCGTCGACGGGTCGCTGCCCGCCACCGCCACCCGTGCCGTCGGCGCGCGCGGCTTCGGCGTGTACGTGCACGTGCCGTTCTGCGCCAGTCGCTGCGGCTACTGCGACTTCAACACCTACACCTCCGCCGAGCTGGGCGGCGGGGCGAGCCGGGAGGGGTACGCCGACACCGTGCTGGCCGAGCTGGCGCTCGCCCGCCGGGTGCTGGGCGACGCCCCGCCGCCCCGGGTCGACACCGTGTTCGTCGGCGGCGGCACCCCGACGCTGCTCCCCGCCGACGACCTGGCCCGGATCCTCGACGGCATCGACCGCACGTGGGGGCTCGCGCCCGACGTCGAGGTGACCACCGAGGCCAACCCCGAGTCGGTCACGCCGGAGTCGCTCAAGGCGCTGCGGGCCGCCGGCTACACCCGGATCTCGCTGGGCATGCAGTCCGCCGCCCCCGGGGTGCTGGCGATCCTCGACCGCACGCACAGCGCCGGCCGGGCCGTCGCCGCCGCCCGCGAGGCGCGCGACGCCGGGTTCGACCACGTCAACCTGGACCTGATCTACGGCACGCCGGGGGAGACCGAGGCCGACTTCGCCGCCTCCCTCGACCAGGTCGTCGCCGCCGGGGTGGACCACGTCAGCGCGTACGCCCTGATCGTGGAGGACGGCACCCGGCTGGCCGCGCGGATGCGGCGCGGCGAGCTGCCGTACCCCTCCGACGACGTCGCCGCGGACCGCTACCTCGCCGCGGAGGCCGCCCTCGGCGCGGCCGGTCTCTCCTGGTACGAGGTGTCGAACTGGGCCCGCGACGAGGCGGCCCGGTGCCGGCACAACCTGCTCTACTGGACCGGCGCCGACTGGTGGGGTCTCGGCCCGGGCGCGCACAGCCACGTCGGCGGCGTGCGCTGGTGGAACGTCAAGCACCCCACGACGTACGCGAAGCGGCTGGCCGGCGGCGGGTCGCCCGGCCTGGCCCGCGAGGTGCTCACCGCCGACGAGGCGCACATGGAGGACGTCATGCTCCGGCTGCGCCTCGCCTCCGGGCTGCCGCTGGACGCCCTCGACGAGGCCGGCCGGGCCGGTGCCGCGCGGGCCCTCGGCGCCGGGCTGCTGGCCGCCGACGAGCACGCGGCCGGGCGGGCCGTGCTGACCCTGCGCGGCCGGCTGCTCGCCGACGCGGTCGTGCGTGACCTGCTGCCCTGAACCGCGTGCCGGGGCCGGCCGGGGGAGCGGCCGACCCGGGTCACCTGGTGAAGCTGTAGGTCATCGGGTAGCGGTAGAGCACGCCCTCGTTGGCCTTGACGCCGCCGATGATGCCGAAGATCAGCGGCACCAGCCAGACGAGCATCGGGACGAAGAACAGCACCCCGCAGGTGATCAGCGTGACCACCCAGCTCAGCACCCCGACGATCGTCCAGGTGAGCTGGAAGTTCAGCGCCGCGACGGCGTGCGCCCGGGCGGTCGGGGACTGCTGCCCCCGGGCCATCAGCGCGATCAGCGGCGCCAGCCAGCCGAGCAGGCCACCGCCGACGATCACGCCGACCGCGCCGCCGAAGTGGGCGATGAGGGCCCAGTTCTTGTCGTCGTTGCTGGCGTAGCCGCCCGTCGGCGCACCGTAGCCGCCCCCGCCGGGATACCCGGCCCCGGGCGGCGGGAAGCCACCGGGCGGCGGATAGCCGGCCCCGGGCGGCGGGAAGCCACCGGGTGGGGGAAGGTCGCCGGGCGGCGGGTACGCGCCGGGCGGGGGATAGCCGCCCGACGGCGGCTGGTCACCGGTGGGCGGCGGATAGCCACCGGGCGGAGGATGGCTGCCCGGGCCCGGTGCCCCGGACAGTGGAGCGGTGGATTCGTCGGAGCCGGCGGGGCCGGGGACCCCCGACGGGGCGGTCGGGTCCGGCGGGAAGCCGGGGTCCCCCGCTCCGGGAGGGCGAGGTGGTTCGGTCATGGAGGTCACGGTAGGGGCAGCCGGCAAGGCGGCACCAGCGTGACACCGGTCGGGATGTCCGAATGGCCGGTCCCGGGCGCCCGCGGACGGGCCGGCACGGTCGGCGATCGGACCGATCGCCCCAGGTCGATCATCGCGTCGGGGGCCCCGCCGACGTAGACTGGCACTCGCTACAGTCGAGTGCCAGCAACCAGCCCGCCCGGCCCCCGCGTGCCGGTGCCGACGTGCGACAGGAGGTGGGGAGGATGGGTCTCGACGACCGCAAGCTCGCCGTGCTGCGCGCGATCGTCGAGGACTACGTCGCCACGCAGGAGCCCGTGGGCAGCAAGGCGCTGGTCGAACGGCACCAGCTGGGGGTCTCGCCGGCGACCGTCCGCAACGACATGGCCGTGCTGGAGGAGGAGGGCTACATCCGCCAGCCGCACACCAGCGCCGGCCGGGTGCCCACCGACCGGGGCTACCGGCTCTTCGTGGACCGGCTGTCCCGGGTCAAGCCGCTCAGCCCGGCCGAGCGCCGGGCCATCGAGCGCTTCCTGGTCGGCGCCGTCGACCTCGACGACGTGGTGCACCGCACCGTCCGGCTGCTGGCGCAACTGACCCGGCAGGTCGCCGTCGTGCAGTACCCGAGCCTGGCCCGTTCCTCGGTGCGTCACCTGGAGCTGGTGCCGATCTCCACCACCCGGCTGATGCTCGTCATGATCGCCGACACCGGCCGGGTCGAGCAGCGGCTGGTCGAGCTGCCCGCCCCGATCCCCGCCGACGACGTCACCGACCTGCGCCGGCTGGTCAACGAGAAGCTGGTCGGCACCCGGCTGTCGGAGACCCCGCCGCTGGTGCAGGCCCTGGTCGAGGAGTCGGTGCCGCACCTGCGCCCGGCCATGACCACCCTCTCCACCGTGCTGCTGGAGACGCTGATCGAGCGGCACGAGGAGCGGATCGCGCTGGCCGGCACGGCCAACCTCACCCGGGGTGGCCTGCTCGACTTCCAGGGCTCCCTGCGCCCCATCCTGGAGGCGCTGGAGGAGGAGGTCGTCATGCTCAAGCTCATCGGCGAGGCCGAGCCGAGCACGACGCGGGTGCTGATCGGCGACGAGAACGAGATCGACAACCTGCGCGCCGCCTCGGTGGTCAGCACCGGCTACGGGCCGGGCACGACCAGCGTCGGCGGCCTCGGTGTGCTCGGGCCGACGCGGATGGACTACCCCGGCACCATCGCCACGGTGCGGGCCGTGGCACGCTACGTGGGCGAGCTGCTGGCCCAGAACTGACCAGTCAGGGCCGACGGCCGGCTCCCGCCGCCGACCGGCGCAACGCGAGACGAACATGAGGACACGGAACGCAGTGGCCAGGGACTACTACGGCATTCTCGGGGTGAGCCGGGAAGCCTCCGACGACGAGATCAAGCGCGCCTACCGCAAGCTGGCGCGGCAGTTCCACCCGGACGTGAATCCGGATCCGGAGGCCCAGGAGAAGTTCAAGGACATCAACGCCGCGTACGAGGTCCTCTCGGACGACCGGAAACGGCAGATCGTCGACCTGGGCGGCGACCCGCTCGCCCCCGGCGGCGGGGGCGCGGGTGGCCCGGGTGGCCCCGGCGGCGCCGGGCCGTTCGTCGGCTTCCAGGACATCATGGACGCGTTCTTCGGCGGCGCGGCCGGCGGCTCGCGGGGTCCCCGACCCCGGACCCGGCCCGGCGCCGACGCGATCCTGCGCCTGGAGTTGGACCTGCACGAGACCGCGTTCGGCGTCGAGGCGCCGATCACCGTCGACACCGCCGTGCTCTGCACCACCTGCTCCGGCGCCGGCACGGCGGCCGGCACCCACCTGGCCACCTGCGAGGCGTGCGCCGGCCGGGGCGAGGTGCAGTCCGTGCAGCGCACCTTCCTCGGTCAGGTGGTCTCCGCCCGGCCGTGCACGGTCTGCCAGGGCTACGGCACCACCATTCCGCACCCGTGCCCGACCTGCGCCGGCGACGGCCGGGTCCGCACCCGGCGTTCGCTGACCGTCAAGATCCCGGCGGGTGTCGAGGACGGCATGCGCATCCGGCTCGCCCAGCAGGGCGAGGTCGGCCCCGGCGGCGGCACGGCCGGCGACCTCTACGTGGAGATCCACGAGCGGCCGCACGACGTCTACTCCCGCAAGGGCGACGACCTGCACTGCCGGGTCACGGTGCCGATGACGGCGGCGGCGCTCGGCACGCGGCTGACCATCAAGACGCTGGACAGCGAGGAGACGGTCGACGTCAAGGCCGGCACCCAGCCGGGCAGCACCATGCGGCTGCGCGCGCGGGGCGTGCCGCACCTGCGCGGCACCGGCCGGGGCGACCTCTACGTGCACCTCGACGTGCGCACCCCCACCAAGCTCGACGCCGACCAGGAGAAGATGCTGCGCGACTTCGCCAAGACCCGGGGCGAGGAGGTCGCCGAGCTCACCAAGCAGGGCGGCTTCTTCTCCCGGATGCGCGACGCCTTCAACGGCCACGCCTGACCGGCCTGACCGCCCCGGGGTCCGCCAGGGCGGCTAGCCTGATCGTCGTGTCCGCGCCGCTGTTCCTGGTCGAGTCGCTGCCCACCGCCGACCAGCTCACCCTGGGCGGCCCCGAGGGGCACCACGCCGCCACCGTGCAACGGCTGCGCGTCGGCGAGGAACTGCTGCTCGCCGACGGCCGGGGCGGCACCGCGTCCGCGGTGGTCACGGCCGTCGGCCGGGGCACCCTCGAACTCGACGTCGTCTCCCGGGGGTACGTCGACGCGTCCGTCCCCCGGCTCGTGGTGGTGCAGGGCATCGCCAAGGGCGACCGGGGTGAACTGGCCGTGCAGGCGATGACCGAGGTCGGGGTGGACGAGATCGTGCCCTGGGCGGCGTCCCGCTCGGTGGCGCAGTGGCGCGGCGACCGGGGCGCCCGGGCCCGGGAGAAGTGGGTGGCGACGGCCCGGGAGGCGGCGAAGCAGGCCCGCCGATCGTGGCTTCCGGTGGTGGCCGGCGCTCCGGACGAGTCCACCGCGACGGTGGCCCGCCGGATCGCCGGCGCCGCCGCGGCGTTCGTCCTGCACGAGGAGGCGCGGGAGCGGCTGACCACCGTCGAGCTGCCCGCCGCCGGCGAGATCGTGCTGGTCGTCGGCCCGGAGGGCGGCATCGCCCCGGCCGAGCTGACCGCCTTCACCGAGGCGGGCGCCCGGCCGGTGCGGCTGGGACCCTCGGTGCTGCGTACGTCGACCGCCGGGGTGGCTGCCCTCAGCGTCCTGGCCACCCGCCTCGGCCACTGGTGACCGACGGCGGCACCCGGCCCGACGGGGGTCGGTCACCGGCGGTGCGGGCCTCGTCGGTGACCGTCGCCGGCCAGGGCATCGCGTCCAGGCTGGTCGGGGCGGGCGCCCGGCGGGGTCAGAGCCTGGGAAAGACGTGGACCGGCTGCTCCTGCGGGTCCAGGTCAAGCCCGGCCGGGCCGATGATCCGCGGGTCCGGTACGCCGACCACCTCGTGGTCCTTGTCGGTGTAGTCGAAGCGGCTCAGCACGTGGCGCATCGCCTCGATCCGGGCCCGCTTCTTGTCGTTGCTCTTCACGACCGTCCACGGGGCGTCGGCGGTGTCGGTGTAGAAGAACATCGCCTCCTTGGCCTCGGTGTACTCGTCCCACTTGTCGAGTGAGGCGATGTCCATGTCGGAGAGCTTCCACTGCCGCACCGGGTCGACCTGGCGGACGGCGAACCGGGTGCGCTGTTCGTTCTGGGACACCGAGAACCAGAACTTGACCAGGCGGATGCCCGAGCGCACCAGCATCCTCTCCAGTTCGGGGGCCTGGCGTAGGAACTCGAGGTACTCCTTGCGGGTGCAGAAGCCCATCACCCGCTCCACCCCGGCGCGGTTGTACCAGGACCGGTCGAACAGCACGATCTCGCCGGCCGCCGGCAGGTGCCCGAGCCACCGCTGGAAGTACCACTGGGTGGACTCCCGCTCGTTCGGCTTGGCCAGGGCCACCACCGACGCGCCGCGCGGATTGAGGTGCTCCATGAAGCGCTTGATCGTCCCGCCCTTGCCGGCCGCGTCGCGCCCCTCGAAGAGGATCACGAGACGCTCGCCGGACTCCCGGATCCAGTCCTGGAGCTTTAGCAGCTCGATCTGGAGCAGCCGCTTGTGGTGGTCGTACTCCGTGCGCGCCATCCGCTCGTCGTACGGGTAGTCCTCCCGCCAGGTGTCCACCGGGCTGCCGTCCGGGCGCAGCAGTACGGGATCGTCGTCGTGACCGTCGACCACCTGGTAGTCGTCGGTGAGGTCCAGCACGCTGTCCGTCATGCCGGCAACCCTTACCCCGGCAGTGCCCACCGTCACCCCCGCCACGCTGGGAGTTCGTTGAGGGACGGGGCCCGGGTCAGCTCCGCAGGTAGGACGCGCCGTTGAGGTCGACGATGGTGCCGGAGGCCCACTCCGCCTGCGGGGACGCGAGCCAGTGCACGGCGGCGGCGATCTCCTCGGGGCGGGCCACCCGGTTGAACGGGCTCTGCGCCCGGATCGCGGCGCCCCGATCCCCGCTCAGGTGGCCGGTGGTCATGTCGGTCTCCACGAAGCCCGGGGCGACCGTGGCGATCGTGATGCCGTACGGGGCGAGGGCCACCGCCAGCGACTGGCCCAGTGCGTTCAACCCCGCCTTGCTCGCCCCGTACGCGGGCTGCTCCGGCTCGCCCCGGAAGGCTCCCCGGGAGGAGACGTTGACGATCCGGCCGCCCCGGTCGCGCATGTGCTGCGCGGCGCACCAGATGACGTTGCCCGCCCCGGTGAGGTTGGTCTCCAGCACCTGCCGCCACTGCGCGCGCCACTGCTCGTAGGAGGCGCCAAAGACCGGGTGCGGGGCGTCCCGCTCGCCGTACACGCCGGCGTTGTTGACCAGCACGTCCAGCCCGCCCAGCAGGCCGGCCGCCTCGTCGACCATGGCCCGTACGGCGTCCGGGTCGGTCAGGTCGGCGCGGACGACGACGTGCCCCCCGCCGGGCAGTTCGGCGCGCAGCCCGTCGGCCAGCTCCGCGGAGTCCCGGTGGTGGATCGCCACCCGGTCGCCGCCTGCCGCGAACGCGGTCGCCACCGCCCGCCCGATGCCGCGCGAGGCCCCCGTCACCAGTACCGCCCGTGAAGTCACGCCGGCCATCATGCCCGACCGCCCCGCCCCGCCCGCGCCGAGGGAACCACCCCGCAGGCGGTGAGGTCACCCGCCGCCGGAGGGCGGCGGGGGAACCCGCCACCGGGGCGTCGGCGGCGTGCCCTTCCTTACACTGCCCCGATGGGAACCGACTGCCTGTTCTGCCGCATCGTCGCCGGGGAGATCCCGGCCACGATCGTCCGGGAAACCGCCACCACGCTCGCCTTCCGCGACATCGACCCGAAGGCGCCGGTGCACGTGCTGGTCATCCCGAAGGAGCACTACGCCGACGTGGCGACGCTCGCCCAGGGCGACCCGGCGCTCGCCGGGGAGGTGCTCGCCACGGCCGCCGCGGTGGCCGAGGACGAGGGGCTGCTCGGCGACGGCTTCCGGCTGATGTTCAACACCGGCGCGTACGGCGGCCAGGAGGTCTTCCACGTGCACGCGCACGTGCTCGGCGGGGCGCCGCTGGGCCCCATGCTGGCCCGGAACCTCGCGTGACGGGGGTCGACGACCGCCTGTCGCGGATGGTCCGTACGGTCCAGGCGCAGGCCCGGGTGCCGGCGGTGTCGGCGGCACTGCACCGGGCGGACCGCCCGCTCTGGACGTGCGCCGTCGGCGGGACCGGCAACGACACGGAGCTGGGGCCCGGCACCCGGTTCCGGATCGGGTCGGTCACGAAGACGTTCACCGCCGTGCTGACCCTCCAGTGCCGCGACGACGGCCTGCTCGACCTCGACGACCCGCTGGACCGGCACCTGGACCTGCCGGCCCACGGTGGGCTGACCGTACGCCGGCTGCTGTCGCACACCGCCGGCCTGCAACGGGAGCCGTACGGCGACGTCTGGGACACCCTGCGCGCGCCCGACGTCGACGGGCTGGTCGCCGACCTGGCCCGGGCCGAGCGGGTGCTGCCCCCGGGCCGCCGCTACCACTACTCGAACCTCGGCATGGCGCTGCTCGGTCGGCTCGTCGGCCACCTGAGGGGTGGCACCTGGGCGGAGGTGCTCGCCGAGCGGGTGCTGACCCCGCTGGGGCTGGCCGGGACCTCGGTGACGCCCGGGCCGTACGCCGCGACGGGGTTCCTGGTCGACGCCTACTCCGACGAGGCGCACCCCGAGCCGCCGACCGACTTCGGGGCGGTCGGCCCGGCGGCGCAGCTCTGGAGCACCGCCTCGGACATGGCCCGTTGGGCCGCCTTCCTCGCCGACCCGGCGGCGCTGGACCCGGCGGGCGCCGTGCTCGCCCCGGCGACGCTCGACGAGATGCGCTGGCCGGCGACGGTCACCGACGAGACGCTCTGGGCCGGCGGCTTCGGGCTGGGGCTGATCCTGGTGCCGCAGGGCAAGCGGATCATGCACGTCGGCCACGACGGCGCGATGCCCGGATTCCTGGCCGGCGTCTACGGCCGGCGGGGCGGGGAGGGCACCCCCGGCGCGATGGGGGTCGCGGTGCTCGGCTCCTCCGGCACCGCCGGCGAGGTCCTCGACCTGCCGCACCGGCTGCTGGCCGCCGCGGTCGAGCACGATCCCGCCGACATCACGCCGTGGCGGCCGGGCCCGCCCGCCCCCGAAGGCGTACGCGGGCTGCTCGGTCGCTGGTGGGGGGAGGGTTTCGAGTACGTCTTCTCCTGGCACGGCGGCGAACTGCGGGCCCGGGGCGCCGACGACCCGGCGGGCAAGCCCCCCTCGGTCTTCGTCCCGCTGCCGGACCGGCCGGACGTGTTCCGTACGCTCTCGGGCCGGGAGGCGGGCGAACTGCTCCGGCTGACCAGGGACGAGCACGGCACGGTGGTCCGGATGCACTGGGCGACCTACCGGTTCACCCGCCACCAGGAGACCTTCGAGCGGTACGACTTCCGGGCCGGCTCCTGACGCGCGAGCGGACGGGCCGGGCCGGGGCCGGGCGGCCACCCCGTCCGGTCGCCCCTGGGCACTGCCGGTCCGCTCCGGTCGTACCCGGGGAAATGGGCGGGGTGTCACCGCCGTTGGAAAGATAAGATGGCAGGAACGTCAGCGCGCCGCGCCAGGCAGGCCCGGTGCCGAGATCGAGAGCAGGTGGCGCAGGGCCCCTCGGCCCGACCTATGACCGGCACCCCACCTCCCGGCCCGCCCCGGGTGCAGACCAGGATCACCGTCCCGGATTCCAAGATCATGGTCAACCTCCTCGGCGCGGGTGACGAGATCCTGCGACTGGTCGAGCGCTCCGTCAACAGCGACGTGCACGTCCGGGGCAACGAGATCACCATCACCGGCGCCCCCGCCGACAACGCCCTCGCCGAGCGGATCTTCAGCGAGTTGCTCGAACTCATCGAGAAAGGCGAGACCCTGACCACTGACGCCGTCCGGCGTACCGTCGGCATGCTCGAGCAGGGCGGCGCCGAGCGGCCCGCCGAGGTCCTGACGCTCAACATCCTCTCCCGGCGCGGCCGCACCATCCGTCCCAAGACGCTGGGGCAGAAGCGCTACGTCGACGCGATCGACGCGCACACGATCGTCTTCGGCATCGGCCCGGCCGGCACCGGCAAGACCTACCTGGCGATGGCGAAGGCCGTCCAGGCGTTGCAGGCCAAGCAGGTCAACCGGATCATCCTGACCCGGCCGGCGGTTGAGGCGGGGGAGCGGCTGGGCTTCCTGCCCGGCACGCTCAACGAGAAGATCGACCCCTACCTGCGCCCGCTCTACGACGCGCTGCACGACATGCTCGACCCGGATTCCATCCCCAAGCTGATGGCGGCGGGCACGATCGAGGTCGCGCCGCTGGCATACATGCGGGGGCGTACGTTGAACGACGCCTTCATCATCCTCGACGAGGCGCAGAACACGACGCCCGAGCAGATGAAGATGTTCCTCACCCGGCTCGGCTTCAATTCCAAGATCGTCGTCACCGGTGACGTCACCCAGGTGGACCTCCCCGGCGGCACGACCAGCGGCCTGCGGGTGGTCCGCGAGATCCTGGAGAACGTCGAGGACGTGCACTTCGCCGAGTTGTCCAGCTCCGACGTGGTCCGTCACCGGCTGGTCGGGGAGATCGTCGACGCGTACGCCCGCTGGGACGCCGAGCGGGAGAACCAGCAGGCGCAGAGCGTGCACGCCGTGCCGGGGCGTTCCGCCCAGGGCGGCCGGCCCGGCCGGCGCCGATAGACCGAGGGAAGACTGTTGTCCATCGAGATCGCCAACGAGTCGGGTGTCGACGTCGACACCGACGCCGTGCTCGCCGTGGCCCGGCACGCCCTCGACGAGATGGGGGTCAACCCCCTCGCCGAGCTCTCCGTGCTGCTGGTCGACATCGACTACATGACCGAGCTCAACCACCGGTGGATGGGCGGCGACGGCCCGACCGACGTGCTCGCCTTCCCCATGGACGAGGGCAGCGTCGACCACGGGCCGGGTGAGACGTCCGCCGCCGGTGGCGAGCCCGCGTTGCTCGGCGACATCGTGCTGTGTCCGGAGGTGGCGGCGAAGCAGGCGGCCGCCGCCGGCCACACCGCCGCCGACGAGCTGCACCTGCTGACCGTCCACGGCGTGCTGCACCTGCTCGGCTACGACCACGCCGAGCCGGAGGAGGAGCGGGAGATGTTCGCTCTCCAGGCCCGACTGCTGGCGAGCTGGCGGTCGACCCGGTCCCGGTGATGACCTCCCCGACACTGGCGGCCGGCGCCACCGGCCTGCCCGATCTGCAACTGCTGCTCTTCGCGGCCGGCCTGGTGGTGCTGGCCGGCCTGATCGCCATGACCGAGGCGGCGCTGGCCGCGGTCTCGCCCGCCCGCGCCGCCGAGCTGGCCCGCGACGGCGCGCGGGGCGCGCGGACGCTCCAGGTCGTCGCCGGGGACGTGGTCCGCCACCTCAACCTGCTCCTGCTGCTGCGACTGCTCGCCGAGCTGACCGCCACCACCCTGGTGGCGCTGGTCGCGGTGGACACCTTCGGCGCGGGCTGGCGTGCGGCGCTGGTCACCGCCGGCGCGATGACCGTGATCAGCTTCGTGGTGGTCGGCGTCGGCCCCCGGACCATCGGCCGGCAGCACGCGTACGTGGTCGGGCGCTCCGTCGCCCCGCTGGTGCGCTGGCTGGGCCGGGCGCTGAACCCGCTCGCCTCGCTGCTGATCCTCATCGGCAACGCGGTCACGCCGGGCCGGGGCTTCCGGGAGGGACCGTTCGCCACCCAGGTGGAGCTGCGCGAGCTGGTCGACCTGGCCGAGCAGCGCGGTGTCGTGGAGCACGGCGAGCGGCAGATGATCCACTCGGTATTCGCGCTCGGCGACACCATCGCCCGCGAGGTGATGGTGCCGCGTACGGAGATGGTGTGGATCGAGGAGCGCAAGACGCTCTCCCAGGCGCTGGCGCTCTTCCTGCGCTCCGGCTTCTCCCGGATCCCGGTCATCGGCGAGAGCGTCGACGACGTGCTCGGCGTGCTCTACCTCAAGGACCTGATCCGGCGTACCCAGGGCGGCGCCGCCGAGGACCGGCAGCTCCCCGTCGCCGAGCTGATGCGCCCCGCCACCTTCGTGCCCGAGTCCAAGCCGGTCGACGACCTGCTCTCGGAGATGCAGGCCGCCCGCAACCACCTGGTCATCGTCGTCGACGAGTACGGCGGCACCGGCGGGCTGGTCACCATCGAGGACATCCTGGAGGAGATCGTCGGAGAGATCACCGACGAGTACGATGTCGAGCGCCCGCCGGTCGAGCACCTCGACGACGGGGCGGTGCGGGTCACCGCACGGCTCCCGGTGGAGGACCTGGGCGAGCTGTTCGACACCGACCTCCCCACCGACGAGGTGGAGACCGTCGGCGGCCTGCTCGCCCAGTCCCTGGGCCGGGTCCCGATCCCCGGGGCACAGGCCGAGGTGGCCGGGCTCCGGCTGATCGCCGAGGGCACCACCGGCCGACGCAACCGGATCGACACCGTGCTGGTCAGCCGGGCGGAGTCGACCGACACCCAGAACGGCCCGGGCCGCGGCGAGCACGCGGAACACCGGGACGACCCGAACCGATCCGAGGAGAGGCAACCCGCCGATGCCTGAGTCACCCGCCGTACCGGCCGCCCGGCCCACCCCGTCCGACCCGGTCGAGCTGAGCGCCGAGGACGGCAAGCTGGTCGTCCTGGCGCGGGGCGCGCGTGGCCGGGTGGGCGCCGTGGAGGGCGCGGCGGTCCGCGACCAGGACGGCCGGACGTACGCCGCGGCCAGCGTCTCGCTGCCCTCGCTGACGATCACCGCGCTCCAGCTCGCGGTGGCCTCGGCGGTGGCGGCCGGCGCGACCCGGCTGGAGGCCGCGGTGGTGGTCACCGAGGCGTCGACGCTGGACGGTGCCGGGCACGCGGCGGTACGCGACCTCGCCGCGGACGCGCCGATCCACGTGGCCGCCCCGGACGGGTCCGTCCTCGGCACGGTGGTCGAGTGAGCGGGCACGGCGGCGTGCCGCCTCGGGGCACCCGGAGCGGGGCGGCGCAGTGAGCGACCTCCAGCCGCGCCCCTACCGGGCCGGATTCGCCTGTTTCGTCGGCCGGCCGAACGCCGGCAAGTCGACGTTGACCAACGCGATCGTCGGGCAGAAGATCGCCATCACCTCGAACAAGCCGCAGACGACCCGGCACATCATCCGGGCCGTCCTGCACCGCCCGGAGTCCCAGCTCGTGCTGGTCGACACCCCGGGCCTGCACCGACCCCGCACGCTGCTGGGCGAGCGCCTCAACGACCTGGTCCGGCAGACCTGGAGCGAGGTCGACGTGATCGGCCTCTGCATCCCGGCGGACGAGCCGATCGGGCGGGGCGACCGGTTCATCACCGGCGAGCTGGCCGAGCTGAAGGCCACCGTGCTCGCGGTGGTCACGAAGACCGACCTGGTGGACCGCAAGCGGCTGGCCGAGCAACTGCTCGCGGTCAGCGAGCTGGGCGAGTTCGCCGCGGTGGTGCCGGTCAGCGCGGTCTCCGGGCACCAGGTGGACACCCTGGTCGACGTGATGACCGGTTACCTGCCCGAGTCGCCGCAGCTCTATCCGGACGACATGCTGACCGACGACCCGGAGCAGGTGCTGGTCGCCGAGCTGATCCGGGAGGCCGCCCTGGAGGGCGTCCGTGACGAGTTGCCGCACTCCATCGCGGTGGTCGTCGAGGAGATGATCCCCGAGGGCCAGCTCACGAAGATCTACGCGGACGTCTATGTCGAGCGGCCCAGCCAGAAGGCGATCGTGATCGGTCACCGAGCGAGCCGGCTCAAGCACGTCGGCACCACGGCCCGCCGGCAGATCGAGGAGCTGCTCGGCACCCGGGTCTACCTGGACCTGCACGTCCGGGTGGCGAAGGACTGGCAGCGGGATCCGAAGCAGCTGCGCAAGCTGGGCTTCTGACGCCGAGGGCCGGGGCGCGGCGCGTCCCGGCCCTCGAGCCTGTCCGGCGCATGATCGGTATCGGTCGTACGTATGGAAGATGTCACCTTCTGGTGGGTTCCCTTCTGTTTGCCGCGCTCGGCCCGGAGGGTAGGGGATAGGACAGCCCCCGTACCCCCGGACATAGATGCAGGCTGATGCGAAACCGATACCTGGACCTGCTCCGCTTCCTGGCCATCGTTCGAGTCGTCGTCTACCACGTCACCGGTTGGGCCACGCTGACCCTCGTCTTCCCGGCGATGTCGGTGATGTTCGCGCTCGCCGGCTCGCTGATGGCGGCCTCGCTGCACCGGTGGGGACCGGGGGCGGTCGTCCGCCGGTTGCGGCGACTGTTGCCGTCGCTCTGGGTGCTCGCCGCCGTCTTCGTACCGGCCATGCTGCTCACCGGGCTGCCCCTGACCCCGAAGGTGCTGCTCTGGATCTTCCCCATCGCCGACCCGCCGGCCAACGGCTGGGGTGCGATCGCGCTCAGCGTGATCTGGTACCTGCGCGACTACCTCTGGTTCGTGCTCGCCTCGCCGGTGGCTCTGTGGCTGTTCCGGCGCGCACCGGTGCCCACCCTCGTCGCCCCGTACGCCCTGCTCGCGGCGGCCGAGCTGGGCCTGCTCCCGGCGCTGCCGGTGGCGCTGCACCAGTTCGGGCTCTACTTCGGGGCCTGGCTGCTCGGCTTCGCCCACCAGGCCGGCATGCTGCGCCGCCTCGCCAACCGGGTGCTGGTGCCGGTCGCGCTGGCCCTCGCCGCCGCCGGTGCCGCCTGGATCGTCACCCACCCCGGTCCCCGCGGGTACGACCTGAACGACAACCCCCTGGGCAACGCGCTCTGGTCGGCGGCGTTCGTCCTCGTGCTGCTCGGCCGGGGGCCCGCGAGCGCGCCGTGGGTGGACCGCAGCGCCGCGTTCGGCCGGGTGGTGACCGTGTTCAACCGGCGGGCGCTGACCGTCTACCTGTGGCACATGCCGTTCGTGGTGGCGCTCACCCCGCTGGTCGACGTGGTGGGCTGGTCGCACCAGGACCCGGTCGGCCTGGCGATCCGGGTGGTGCTCGTCTTCGCGCTGGTCGCCGCGGTGACCGCCCTGGTCGGCTGGGTGGAGGACGTGGCGGCCCGCAGGCCGCCGGAGCTCGTCCCCGGCCGCATCCGCCCCGCCCCGGCCACCGTCCGCACGGCTGCCGGCCGCACCGGCGGTCCGGGCGCCACCCGCGCGGCTGCCGGCTGGCCGGTCGATCGTCCCGACACCGCCCGCCCGGCCGGCGACGAGACGGTCGGTGCCCCCGCCACGGGGCGGGCGGCGGTGCCGGCGCCCCGGGAGCCGGAGACCGTCGAGATCAGCGCTGGGTGACCGTCACGTTGCCGCTGCCGGTGGAGAGGTCGAGCACCAGCGTGGCGGACGGGTCGTCCGTGACGCCCAGTTCCGCGTCGCCGCTGTCGGTGCTGGAGCGGACCCGGTAACGGCCCGCCGGCACGACCAGCTCGACGTTGCCGCTGGAGGCGTGCACCCGCGCCGAGGCGGGCGTCGTGAGGTCGACGGTGACGTCACCGGAGCCGGTCTCCGCGTCCACCCCGCCGTCGAGGCGGTGCCCGGTGATGTCGCCCGACGAGGTACGCAGCGTGACCGCGCCCGCGGCCTCGTCGACCTCGACGTTGCCGGAGCCGGTCTGCGCGCGTACGGGCCCGGTGGCGCCGGCCACCTGGATGTTGCCGGAACCGGTCTCCGCGCGTACGGGGCCGCTGGCGGCGGTCACCCGGATGTTCCCGGAGCCGAGCCGCATCTCCACCGGGCCCACCCTGCTCAGGTCGACGTCACCGGAGCCGGTCTCGCCCTTCACGCTCACCCCGTCCGGGGCGGTGACCTCGTAGGAGACGCTGCACCGGGAGCCGCAGTCGGTGTCCAGCACCAGTTCGCCGCCCTTGACCTCGTACGTCGCGTCGGGCTGGCCGCCCTGGTAACGCACCACCCGCTTGATCCGCACCTCGTCCTGCGCGCCGATGGCGCGTACGGTCACGTCGCCGGCCCCCGGGAGCACCCGGATGCTGCTGATCCGGGCCGCCTCGGTGTTGTCGTAGTCGAGCCGGCGGAAGGACAGGTTGTCGCACCCGGCGGTGACGATCAGGGTGGTGGCCGCAGCGAGCGCGGCGGCGGTGCGGTGCAGAGCCATGCGAGCACGCTACGAGGCGTGACGGCCCTCGCGCATCGGGGTTCGGCGCGCGGACACCCCGAGCTGACCCTGATTCCGCACCCCGAGAGAGAATGGTCCGATGGCCGGGTACCGCCGACAGCTCTACCGCGACGACGCGGTGGTCCTGCGCGTGCAGAAGCTCGGCGAATCCGACCGGATCATCACCCTGCTCACCCGCCGGCACGGCCGGCTGCGCGCGGTGGCCCGGGGGATCCGCCGCACCAGCAGCAAGTTCGGCGCCCGGCTGGAGCCCTTCGGCCACGTGGACCTCCAGCTCGCCGGCGACCCGAAGGGCAACCACGGCAGTTCGCTGCACACGGTCAGCCAGGTCGAGGGCATCGACCTCTACGGCAAGCGGTTCCTCGGCGACTATTCCCGCTACACGGCCGCCAGCGCGATCGCCGAGACCGCCGAGCGGCTCACCCCCGTCGAGCGGGAGCCGTCGCTGCGGCTGTTCCAGCTCACCCTGGGCGCGCTGCGGGCGCTCGCCGAGGGCAGCCACGCCACCACCCTGGTGCTCGACGCGTACCTGCTGCGGGGCATGGCGCTGGCCGGCTGGGCGCCGGCGCTGACCGCCTGCGCCGTCTGCGGCACGCCGGGGCGGCACCGGGCGTTCTCCGTACCGGCCGGGGGCGCGGTCTGCCCGGACTGCCGGCCGCCGGGCGCGGCCCACCCCGCCCCGGCCACCGTCGACCTGATGTCCGCGCTGACCACCGGCGACTGGCGGGTCGCCGACGCCACCGAGGCAGGCGTACGCCGGGAGTGCAGTGGCCTGGTCGCGGCGCACCTGCAGTGGCACCTGGAGCGCGCGCTACGCTCGCTGCCGCTGGTCGACCGGGGCGCCCCGACGGCCGGCCCGGTCCCGCCGCCGCCCGGCGTCGGCTCCGGTGCGGACAGCGTGAACAGGGGGAGGACGGAGTGATCCGATCGTTGAGGGCCGGGCGTCGTGAGCCGGTGCCGCCGACACCGCACCCGTCGGGCGCCCGACCGCCGGCCCTGCCCGCCGACGCGGTGCCGAAGCACGTCGCCGTCGTGATGGACGGCAACGGCCGGTGGGCCAAGGAGCGTGGGCTGCCCCGCACCAAGGGCCACGAGGCGGGCGAGTTCTCCCTCTTCGACACGGTCGAGGGCGCCATCGAGCTGGGCATCCCCTACCTGTCGGCGTACGCCTTCTCCACGGAGAACTGGCGGCGCTCGCCGGACGAGGTCCGGTTCCTGATGGGCTTCAACCGCGACGTCATCCGCCGCCGCCGCGACCAGCTGGTCGACCTGGGGGTGCGGGTTGTCTGGTCCGGTCGGGCCGGCCGGCTGTGGAAGAGCGTCATCTCCGAGTTGCAGACGGCCGAGGAGATGTCGCGGGGCAACTCGACGCTGACCCTCCAGTTCTGCGTCAACTACGGTGGGCAGGCCGAGATCGCCGACGCCGCCGCCGCCATCGCCCGCGACGTCGCGGCGGGCCGGCTGGACCCGGAGAAGGTCAACGAGAAGACCGTCGCGAAGTACCTCTACCACCCGGAGATCCCCGAGGTGGACCTGTTCCTGCGGCCCTCCGGCGAGGAACGGATCTCCAACTTCCTGCTCTGGCAGACCGCGTACGCCGAGCTGATCTTCCTCGACACGCTCTGGCCCGACTTCGACCGGCGCCACCTCTGGTACGCCTGCGAGCTGTACGCCCAGCGGGACCGGCGCTTCGGTGGCGCGCTGCCCAACCCGGTCGCCCCGCCGAGCTGAGGCTTACCGCCCGGTCGTACGGGGTACCACGGTGGTCAGCAGCCACCGACGGAGGTGAACCCACATGATCCAGAAGCGTATTGCCCAGTGGGCGATGATGGCGGTCGCTGTACCGCTGGCGGCGGGCGGCGCGCGCCGGCTCAGCCGCACCCTGGAGGCCCGCCGCGGCCCGACCGGGATCAGCCGCCTGCTCACCAAGGGCGCCGACATGCTCCGCCCGCAGAAGGCCAAGCGCCGTCGCTTCTTCTGACCACTCACCCATGACCTGACCCCGACCCCCGACCCGCTCGCCGATCATGCAGTCGTGGTGCCCCGCGAAAGGCCCGTACCGGCGCGTTTCGCCCACCGAAAGTGCATGATCGCCTCGCGGGTCGGGGGTTCGCGCGTCAGGCCTCGATCTCGGTCCTGTCGGTGGGCCAGTTGGTGTGGAAGGTGCCCTCGCGGTCGACGCGCTGGTAGGTGTGCGCCCCGAAGTTGTCGCGCAGCCCCTGGATCAGGGCGGCGGGGAGCCGCTGCGCGCGCAGCGCGTCGAAGTACGCCAGCGACGAGGCGAACGCGGGGGCCGGCACGCCCGCCCGCGCCGCGTCGGACACCACCCGCCGCCAGCTCGGCACCCCGTCGTCGACGGTGTCCGCGAACCACGGCGCCACCAGCAGCGTCGGCAGGTCGGGCCGCTCGTCGTACGCCTGGCGGATGCGGTCGAGGAAGCGGGCCCGGATGATGCAGCCGCCCCGCCAGATCGTCGCCGTGCCGCCCAGGTCGATGCCCCAGTCGTACTCCCGGGAGCCGGCCCGGATGTGGTCGAAGCCCTGCGCGTACGCGACGATCTTCGAGGCGAGCAGGGCGCGCCGGACGTCCTCGACGAAGGCGTCGCGGTCCTCGACCCGCCAGGTGGCGCCCGCGTCGGGGAACGCCCGGCGGGCCGCCTCGCGCTGGTCGGCGTGCCCGGACAGCGACCGGGCGAAGGTCGCCTCGGCGATGCCGGTGATGGGGATGCCGAGGTCCAGCGCGCTCTGCACCGTCCAGCGACCGGTGCCCTTCTGCTCGGCGCGGTCGAGCACGACGTCCACGAACGGCCGTCCGGTAGCCGCGTCGGTGTGCGCCAGCACGTCCGCGGTGATCTCGATCAGGAAGGACTCCAGCTCGCCGGAGTTCCAGCCGCGGAAGATCTCCGCGATGTCCGCCGGCTCCGCGCCCAGACCGGCCCGCAGCAGGTCGTACGCCTCGGCGATGAGCTGCATGTCGGCGTACTCGATGCCGTTGTGCACCATCTTGACGAAGTGCCCGGCGCCGTCCGGCCCGATGTGCCGGCAGCACGGCACCCCGTCCACCTGGGCGGCGATCCGCTCGAAGATCGGCCCGAGCGTGCGGTACGACTCCGCCGATCCGCCCGGCATGATGCTCGGGCCGCGCAGTGCGCCCTCCTCGCCGCCGGAGACACCGGTGCCGACGAAGTGCAGGCCGTACGCGCGCAGCGCCTCCTCCCGCCGGCGGGTGTCGGCGAAGTGCGCGTTGCCGCAGTCCACGACGATGTCTCCGGCGTCGAGCAGCGGGGCCAGCTCGTCGACCACCGCGTCGGTGGGGCCGCCTGCCTTCACCATCACGAGCACCGCCCGGGGCCGCTCCAGCGAGGCGACGAAGTCGGCCATCGACTCGGCGGGCACGAACGTCCCCTCGTCCCCGTGTTCCGCCACGAGGCTGCGGGTGCGCTCCGGTGAGCGGTTGTGCACCGCCACGGCGAAGCCGTTGCGGGCCAGGTTGCGGGCCAGGTTGCGGCCCATCACCGCCAGCCCGGTCACGCCGATCCGCGCCGTCGCCCGCCCGGCCATCCGCCCGCCCTCCGCCGTCGACACCCGCCGCTGTGACCGTATCGCTGGGCGCGACGGCCCGGAGGCGGGTCGGCCGTTCCGTCACCACCGTGTGCTCCGCTGCCCCATCTCGCTGGCCGGGGCTACGCCCAGCGACGAGGCGGCGGGGGCGCCCCCGGCACCGTGGCCACGCAGGGGCGTCGGGGCGGGCCGGGGGCGTCGTACCCGGCCCGCCGCCGATCGTCCCGGTAATTAGGCTGCACGGGACCGGCCGGGCGGCTAGCGTGTGGGCATGCGTAACTGACGCCCCACCTCCGAGCCGACCCGCCGCTGCTTGCCGTGGGTCCGCGTGCTCCCGGGCGTCCGCACTCCACACCTGCCGTCGAGGCGGTGGTGTTCCTCGTGGTCGATCCCGGGCAGCAGTCCCGATCCCGCCCGACCGTCGCGTGACGGTCACCGAACGAGACGGGCCCCGCTGACCGGACGTCGTTCCGGCGCGCAAGAGCCCGCAGACCGAGGAGGCACCGGATGCCCGCCAGGCGCAACCCGAAGAAGTCCCGTACCACCGTTCCCACGCCGTCCGCCGCGGACCTGACGCCCGTCAACCTCGACGAGGTGGCGGTCGCGCCGGTCGTGCCGGCGCTGCCGGGCGCCCGGCCGGCCGCGCCGAAGGCCGGTCCGCCGGTCTCCGGCGCCGGTCGTGCCGGCACGCTGCGCGGCCAGAAGGCCGGGCAGGCCCGCCGGTACGCCTTCCGGCGCAGCTGACGGTGCCGGCCGGGTGGAGCCGCCGTGACCGGCGGCTCCACCCGGCCCGTCCGCCGTAGGACGTGTTGCAGAAGTGGTGGCGTCGTCACCGGGGCGGGCGGCTCAACCGATCAACGGGCGGAAGGTGCCGACCAGCACGCTGACGGCGAGCGCGGCCCCGGCGAGCACCGCCGCACCGACGATCAGCAGGCCGTCGGCGGCGACGAAGCGCTGTCGCCGGGCGACGGTGCGCGGGATCCCGGCGTCGAAGCCCCGGGCGTCCATCGCCACGGCCAGCCGGGTGCCCCGGCGGATCGCCCCGACCAGCAGCGCGAACGCCGTCGAGGCGAACAGCCGCAGCTTCGCCAACGGGTTGCGGCCGGCCTCCACGCCCCGCGCGCGACGGGCCATGGAGATCATCTGCCACTCCTGCCCGAGCAGCGGCACGAGCCGGAACGCGGCCAGCGCCCCGATGGCGAAGCGGGCGGGCGCCTTCGCGTTCTGGATCAGCGCGTCCGCCAGGTCGGTGGGGTCCGTGGTGGCGAAGACGATCACACCGGGCAGCGCCACCGCGAACATGCGCAGCACCAGGCCGAGCGCGGTGAGCAGCACCCCGGACGTGACCACCACCGGGCCGGCCTCGACCAGCACCCGGCCGGAACGCTCGGCCGCGAACAGCACCAGCGTCACCACCACGCCGACGGCGCCGACGAGCAGCGGCCAGGCCCGCCGTGCCAACACCCGCAGGCGGACCCCGAACAGGGGCAGCAGGGCCAGTTCGACGGCGATCGCGATGGCCGGCGCCACCGGGTCGAGGGTGGCGATCAGGATGAACGAGAAGACCAGCGCCGCGGCGAGCTTCGCCACCGGGTTGCGCCGGGCCAGCGGCGCATCCGGCGCGGCGACCGGCTCGAAGCTGATCACGGGCGCGCCAGGACGACTCGGCGATCCGCCAGGGCGGCCACGAACTCCGGGTCGTGGGTGACCGCGACCAGGCCGTGCCCGGCGTCGCGCAGTTCGGCGAAGAGGTCCACCAGCTCCAGCCAGGTGCGCCGGTCCTGACCGAAGGTCGGCTCGTCGCAGACGAGCAGGCGGGGCGCGGTGGCCAGGGCGGTCGCCACGCTCAGCCGCCGTGCCTCCCCGCCCGAGAGGGTGTACGGGTTGGCAGCCGCGAGCTTCGTCAACCGCAGCCGGTCCAGCAGCGTGTCGACCGTGGACCGTACCGCCGCCTCGGGCTGGCCGGTGCGGCGCGGGCCGAGCGCCAGCTCGTCGAAGACGGTGTTGGTGACGAACTGGTGCTCCGGGTCCTGGAAGACCGAGCCGATCCGGCGGGCGAGCGCCGGGGCGCGCCAGCGGTGCGGGGGAGTGCGGGCGTCGTCGCCGGCCAGTGCGGGCGTCGCCGCGACCCGGCCGGTCCCGGGCCTGAGCAGGCCGCCGAGCAGCAGGGCGAGGGTCGACTTGCCGGCCCCGTTGGGACCGACGACGGCGAGTGCCTCGCCGGCGCGTACCGCCAGGTCGACGGCCGCCAGCCGGGGCGGCAGGCCGAGCCGGTCGGCGGTGACCAGCACGTCGCCGGGCGGCGCGGTCGCGTGTCGGGGTGGCACCGGTCGGCCGGGCACCCAGACGCCCTCGTCGGCGAGCGCGTCGCCGTGCGTACCGAAGACGGCCTCGGGCGTGCCGTCGGCGCGGACGCCGCCGCCCGGTTCGAGCACGACGACCCGGTCGACCAGGGACAGCGCCTCGGCGACGCGGTGCTCGACAAGGATCAGCGTGGTGTCGGCGTCCAGCGCGCCGGCCACGGCCGCCCGGATCAGCGCGGCGCCGGTCGGGTCGAGGTTGGCGGTCGGCTCGTCGAGCAGCAGCAACCCGGGGCGCAGGGCCAGTACGCCGGCCAGGGCGAGCCGCTGCTGCTCGCCGCCGGACAGGGCGGCGGTGGGGCGGTCCCGGGGGTACGGGAAGCCGACCCGCATCAGCGCCTCGTCGACGCGGGGCCAGATCTCTCCGGCGGGGGTGCCCCGGTTCTCCAGCCCGAACGCCACGTCGTCGCCGCTGCGGGCCATCACGAGCTGGCTTTCCGGGTCCTGGAAGACGATGCCCACCCGTTCGCGGCCCTTGCGGGGGTCGAGCCCGTCGATCTCGACGGTGCCCTCCTGCTCGCCCGAGTCCTCGGGCAGCAGCCCGGCCAGCGCGGCGAGCAGGGTGCTCTTGCCGGCCCCGGAGGGTCCGAGCAGCAGCACCCGCTCGCCGGCCTCGACGCGCAGATCGACCCCGCGTACGGCCCACGCCCGCCGCCCGGCGTGCCGCCACCCGAACCCGCGCAGCGTCACCGCCCCCACGCCGTCCCCCTCCCGTCCCGCCCCGTGGCGTCGATCATGAGGTTGGCGGCGCTCACGGAGATCCACATCGCCGTCAACCTCATGATCAACGCGCTTCCGTCGGGCCTGTCAGATCAGGGTGCGGTCGCGGGCGGCGGGGAAGCGGTCCAGGGCGCCCGTGGTGGCCAGGGCGCGGGTCAGGGCCCAGCCGCCGGCACCCGCGACGATCGTGGCGCTGGCGATGGTGAGCAGGGCGTACGGGATGCGGTAGCTGCCCAGCGCGTACTCGCTGTTCCAGACGAAGAAGTCGAACAGCGCCGCGCCGAGGCCGGTCAGCGCACCGGCGATCAGCGCGGTGGGCAGCCGGAACGAGCGGTACCGGAACGCGGCGAAGGCCAGTTCGGCGCCGAGCCCCTGGATCAGGCCCTGGACGATGGTGATGCCGCCCCACTCGGAGCCGAGCAGCGCCGAGACCGTCGCCGCCACCGCCTCGCAGAAGAGCGCCGCGCCGGGCTTGCGGATCACCAGGCCGCCGAGGACGGCCGGGATCAGCCAGACGCCGTACATGATCGCCTGGCCGGCGGGGAAGAACGCGAAGGCCGGGTCGACGGCCCGCCACAGCAGGCCCCAGGCCCAGAAGATGACGCCGAAGGCCACCGCGATCACCGCGGCGACGACGACGTCGACCGTACGCCACCGGGTGGCGGTGTTGTTGTCTCGCATGATTGCTCCCAGTCCCGAACGAGAACCAGGAGAAGACGCACGCCGCGCCCGAACGTGCCGGACGTCGACGCGGCTGGAGGTCGACCGAACTCCCTGCGCTGGCATTACCCAGATCAGGTTCGAGGGTCTGCGGGCGGTGCCCGCACTCTCAGCGCTGTGCGCTCCCCTGTCGGATGTGAAGTTGTCGCGCCGACGCTAACACCTTTGAAGATCAACCAGCAAAGTGATCTTTCCCCAGCTCACCAGCGCGTTCGATCGACGCCGTCCATCCCGGCCCGGTACTCTCGGGCGGCCACTGGGAAACCCGGCAGAGGGACACGTACGTGACATCCGAGGCTGAGCGCCGCGCGCCGGACGGGCCGCACCCGGGCGCGGTGGGCGTGGCCGCCCCGGGCGTACGCGAGCAGAAGCCGGCGCCGCGCGGCCCGGAGCGGCGGATCGGGTCGGTGGAGGTGCTCGCCGGCCTGCTGATCCTGCTGGTCGTCTTCCGCGACCCGTTCGCCCGGGCCCTGTCGGCGCCCCGGTTGCAGACCTGGACCACCGTCTTCGTCTCGGTCATGGTGCAGGCCGTGCCGTTCCTCGTCTTCGGGGTGCTGCTCTCCGCGGTGATCGCGGTCTTCGTGCCCCGGTCGTTCTGGGCCCGGGCACTGCCGCGTCATCCCGCGCTCGCGGTGCCGGTGGCCAGCGCGGCCGGAGTGGTGCTGCCCGGCTGCGAGTGCGGGGCGGTGCCGATCGCCGGGTCGCTGATCCGGCGCGGGGTCACCCCGGCCGCCGCCCTGGCGTTCCTGCTCGCGGCCCCGGCGATCAACCCGATCGTGCTGACCGCCACCGCCGTGGCCTTCCCCGACGACCCGGCGATGGTCCTCGGCCGGGCGGTCGCGAGCCTGCTCGTCGCGATGGCCATGGGCTGGCTGTGGCTGCGCCTCGGCCGGGCCGACTGGATCCGGCTGCCGCGCCGGCCGGAGTTGGCGGACGGCTCGCGCGGGCGGGCGTTCTGGGGGGCGGTCCGGCACGACGTGACGCATGCCGGTGGCTTCCTGGTCATCGGTGCGGCGGCCGCCGCCACGATCAACGTCGTGGTGCCGGAGCGCTGGTTGCAGACCCTCGCCGACGAGCCGGTGCTGTCGGTGCTCGCGCTGGCCGCGCTCGCCGTGCTGCTCTCCCTCTGCTCCGAGGCCGACGCCTTCGTCGCCGCCTCGCTGTCGCAGTTCTCGCTGACCTCCCGACTGGTCTTCCTGGTGGTGGGGCCGATGGTCGACCTCAAGCTCATCTCGATGCAGGCCGGGGTCTTCGGCCGGCGGTTCGCGCTGCGGTTCGCCCCGACCACCTTCGCGGTGGCCGTCGCGGTGGCCGCCGCGACCGGGGCGGTGCTGCTGTGAACCGGCAGGCGCAGGCGGTCGTCCTGCTGCTGCTCGGGGGCGCGGTGATCCGGGCCAGCCTCACCGACCTGCACCTGCGCTACGTCAAGGAGGGGCTGCGTCCCTTCCTGGTCGCCGCCGGCCTGCTGCTGGTGGCCGCCGCGGTCATGACCCTCTTCTACGAGCTGCGCCCGCTGCTGCGGCGTACGCCCGCCGGCCACGACGACCACGACGGACACGAGGGCGACGGCTCGCACGGCGGCCACGGGCACGACGACGGGCACGGACACCACGAGCCACGGGTCGGCTGGCTGTTGATCCTGCCCGTGCTGGGCCTGCTGCTGGTCGCCCCGCCCGCCCTGGGCTCGTACGCGGCCGGGCAGGCCGGCACCGCCGTCGCCACCCGTCAGCAGCCGTCCGACTATCCGCCGCTGCCCGACGGCGACCCGGTGCGCGTCGCCGTGCTCGACTACGCCTCCCGGGCCCTGTTCGACCGGGGCACCTCGATCGGCGACCGCCGGGTCCAACTGACCGGCTTCGTCACGACCGGTGCCGACGGCCGGCCGCTGCTGGCCCGGATGGTGCTCTCCTGCTGCGCCGCCGACGGCCGACCGGTCAAGCTGGGCCTGACCGGCGCCGCCCCCGACGGGTTGGCCGACGACACCTGGATCGAGGTGACCGGCCGTTACAGCGACCGCATCGCCCGCGACCCGGTCAACGACGCCGAGATCCCCTACCTGGACGTGGAGTCCTGGCGGCAGGTGCCCGTGCCCCGGCAACAGTACGAGTGAGCCGCGGCCCGCAGGTCCCCGGCGGCCCTGGGTAGGCTCACGATCATGCGGATCGAAGCCCGGGGTCTCACGTTCGACGTCCGCGTCGGCGGACCGCAGGGCGGCGTACCCGTCCTGCTGCTGCACGGCTTCCCGCAGCACGGCGGGGAGTTCGACGACGTGGTGCCCGCGCTGCACGCCGCCGGCCTGCGCACGTACGCGCCGGACCAGCGCGGCTACTCGCCCGGTGCGCGCCCCGAGGCCGTCGAGGCCTACCGGCTGCCGGAGCTGGTCGCCGACGCGGTGGCCCTGCTCGACGCGCTGGGCGTCGACGCGGCGCACCTGGTGGGGCACGACTGGGGCGCCATCGTCGCCTGGGCCGTCGCGGCGCACCACCCCGACCGGGTCCGTACGCTGACCGCGGTCTCGGTGCCGCACCCCGCCGCGATGACCTGGGCGCTCACCGAGGACGCGGGGCAGAAGGCGCGCTCGGCGTACATGACGCTGTTCCGTAAGCCGGGCAAGGCGGAGAAGGCGCTGCTGGTGCTGGGCGCGACCGGGCTGCGCCGGATGCTGCACGGGGTCGGCGACGACGCGCGGGTGGCCGCGTACGCGGACCCGATGCGCGAGCCGGGCGCCCTGACCGCCGCGCTGAACTGGTACCGCGCCATGTCCCGCCGGGACCTGGCCGCCACCGGCCCGGTGACGGTGCCGACCACGTACGTGTGGAGCGGTCGCGACATCGCGATCGGCCGGACGGCCGCCGAGGCGTGCGCCCAGCACGTGCGCGCCGACTACCGCTTCGTCGAGCTGCCCCGGGTGAGCCACTGGATCCCCGACGAGGCGCCCGCCCCGCTGGCCGAGGCGATCCTGGCCCGGGTGCACGACCCGGTCTGACCCTCCCGCGACGTCGCCCGGCGGACGCCGGACCCCACCCCACGGAGGTACGACATGGACGGAAGAGACATGCCGCTGAGCGCCGACGAGTTCCTGACCGTGGTGACCGCCACGATGAACCGGGTGGCCGAGAGCCAGCGCGAGGCGGTGGGGCGGGCCGCCGATCTGATCGCCGAGGCGGTACGCGCCGACGGCGTGGTCCACGCGTTCGGCACGGGCCACTCCGAGGCGCTGGCCATGGAGATCGCCGGGCGGGCCGGCGGGCTGGTCCCGACGAACCGGATCGCCCTGCGGGACCTGGTGCTCGTCGGCGGCGCCCCGGCGGACATGCTCGGGCCGCTGCTGGAGCGCGACCCGGCGGTGGCGCACCGCCTCTACGAGCTGGCGCCGGTCGGCCCCCGCGACGTCTTCGTGCTCGCCTCCAACTCCGGCGTGAACGGCGCGATGGTGGAGTTCGCCTCGCTGGTCAGGGAGAAGGGCCACGGGCTGGTCGCGATCACCTCGGCGCAGCACTCCGGGCAGATGACCTCGCGCCACCCGTCGGGACGCAAGCTCGCCGACTTCGCCGACGTGGTGCTCGACAACGGTGCCCCGTACGGCGACGCGACCTTGCCGCTGCCCGGCGGCGGCGCGGTCGGCGCGGTCTCGTCGATCACCGCCGCGCTGCTGGCGCAGCAGATCACGGTCGAGGTGGTGGCCCGCCTGCTGGCGGCGGGGGAGCGGCCCCCGGTCTACCTGTCGGCGAACATCGCCGGGGGCGACGAGCACAACAACGCCCTGGAGGCCCGGTACGCGGGCCGGATCCGGCGCGGCTCCTGACGATCCGGAACGGTCCCGGACAGTGACGTGAGTCGGTTTCGCGCGTGAGCCGGTGGGGCATCAGCGATGCTGCCGCCGGCCGCCCCCGCCGGCAGTACCGTCTGACCGGAGGTAGCGCGTGTCCAAGGAAACCGAGAAGCAGCGCTGGCAGCGCAACTTCGCCGACCTGCTCCAGGAGCTTCGGGTCGCCCAGACCGGCGTGCAGATCCTCTTCGCCTTCCTGCTCACGCTGCCGTTCAGCAACGGCTTCACCCGTACCAGCCCGTTCCAGAAGGACGTCTACATCGTCGCGTTGCTGGCGGCGGCCGCCGCCACCGCGATGATCATTTCTCCGGTGGCCTTCCACCGCGCGCTGTTCCGGCAGGGCCGCAAGCCGGAACTGGTCCGGTTCGCCCACCGGATGGCAAGCGGCGGCCTCGCCTTCATGCTGATCTCGATGGTCAGCGCGGTGCTGCTGATCACCGACTTCGTGCTGGACCGGAGCGTCGCCATGGTGCTCAGCGGCCTCACCGGCCTCTGGTTCCTCACCTTCTGGGTGTTCCTGCCGTTCTCCCGGCGCAACTGGGGCGATGACGATGACGACGATGACGACGACGACCCCCGGTCGCTGAGCGACTGACCGAAGTCGACACGACTCGATATTTACCGAACGCTACCCCTGGGTAACACCCGGGGGTAGCGTGCTTTCTGTCGCGCACGTTGACGCATCCGGACCGAGGTTCGAGGGGGCCGCCGTGACCACGACACACAACAGCCGACCCGCACCCGACGGAGCAGGCGACGACCGGTCGGCGGGCACCGACCGACCGCCGTCGGCCGGTGCCGCCGGACCGCTGCCGACGGAGGCCGGCCAGGTCTCCGAGAAGGAGGCCCGCCAGGTCGCCGAAGCGGCCCGGGAGTCCTCCTGGGACCGTCCCAGCTTCGGCAAGGAACTCTTCCTCGGCCGGTTCCGGCTCGACCTGATCAACCCCTGGCCGCGCTCCGACCCGGCGGACGCCGCCCGCGCCGACGAGTTCCTCGGCCGGCTCCGCGAGTTCCTCACCTCCGAGGTCGACGGTGCCGCCATCGAACGTGACGCGTCCATCCCGGACGAGGTGTTCCAGGGGCTGGCCCGGCTCGGCGCCTTCGGCATGAAGATCGACCGCTCGTACGGTGGGCTCGGGCTGAGCAACCTGCACTACTGCCGGGCGCTCATGCTGGCCGGCTCGGTCAGCCCGGCGATCGGCGCGCTGCTCTCGGCGCACCAGTCCATCGGGGTGCCGCAGCCGCTGAAGATGTTCGGCACCGCCGAGCAGAAGCAGCGCTTCCTGCCCCGACTCGCCGCCGGCGAGATCTCCGCGTTCCTGCTCACCGAACCGGACGTCGGCTCCGACCCGGCCCGGCTGGCCACCACCGCCGAGCCCACGCCCGACGGCACCGGCTACCGGCTCAACGGCGTGAAGCTGTGGGCCACCAACGGCACCGTCGCCACCCTGCTCGTGGTGATGGCCCGCGTGCCCGCCGCCGAGGGGCGGCGCGGCGGGATCACCGCCTTCGTCGTCGAGGGCGACACCGAGGGCATCACGGTCGAACGGCGCAACGCCTTCATCGGCCTGCGTGGGCTGGAGAACAGCCTGACCCGCTTCCACGACGTCTTCGTACCGAAGGAGAACGTCATCGGCGGCGCGGGCAAGGGCCTGAAGATCGCGCTCACCACCCTGAACACCGGGCGGCTGTCGCTGCCGGCCATGTGCGTCGGCGCCGGCAAGTGGGCGCTGAACGTGGCCCGGGAGTGGGCCGCCGACCGGGTGCAGTGGGGGCGGCCCGTGGGCGAGCACGAGGCGGTGGCCCAGAAGCTCTCCTTCATCGCCGCGACGACGTACGGCATGGAGACCATGCTCGACCTCTGCTGCCTGCTCGCCGACGACGACCGCAACGACATCCGGATCGAGGCGGCGCTGGTCAAGCTCTACGCCAGCGAGATGGCCTGGAAGATCGCCGACGAGCTGGTGCAGATCCGGGGCGGTCGCGGCTACGAGACGGCCGACTCGCTGGCCGCGCGGGGCGAACGACCGGCCGCCGTCGAGCAGATGCTGCGCGACCTGCGGATCAACCGTATCTTCGAGGGCTCCACCGAGATCATGCACCTGCTCATCGCCCGGGAGGCGGTCGACGCGCACCTGTCGGTCGCCGGCGACATCATCGACCCGGACGCCGGGCTGGGCCGCAAGGCGAAGGCCGGGGCGCGGGCGGGCGCGTTCTACGCGAGGTGGCTGCCCACCCTCGCCGTCGGCCGGGGGCAGCGCCCCTCGGCGTACGCCGAGTTCGGTCCCCTCGCCGGTCACCTGCGGCAGGTGGAGCGCGCCTCGCGCAAGCTGGCCCGGTCGACGTTCTACGCGATGTCCCGCTGGCAGGGAAAGATGGAGCGCAAGCAGGCGTTCCTCGGTCGGGTGGTGGACATCGGCGCGGAGCTGTTCGCGATGTCCGCGGTCTGCGTACGCGCCTACGCCGAGCGGGACGCCCGCCCCGAGAACGTCGAGCTGGCCGACCTGTTCTGCCGGCAGGCCCGGGTACGCGTCGACGCGCTCTTCGCCGCCCTGTGGGACAACACCGACTCCGTCGACACGGCGGCCGCGAAGCGGATCCTCGCCGGACGCTACGCCGCGGTGGAGGACGGCGTGCTCACCCCCGCCGACGACCTGCCGTGGGTGGCCCCCTGGTCGCCGGGCCCGTCCACGGCCGAGGACGCCCGCCGCCGCGTCCCGCCCCCCTCCTGACCATCGTCGGGCCGGGTCGGGCCCGGCCCGGAGCGGGCCTGGCCGGGGCGGAGCGGGCGGGGCGGGCGGGGCGGAGGGTGGGGTCAGCGGGGGCGGGTCACGCCCAGGTGGCGTAGTTCCAGGGTGGCGAGGGCGTCGATGGTGGCGTCGTCGCCGGCCCGCCACGCCTCCGCCACGTCGGGCGCGATGCGGGTCAGCCGGCCCAGCGGCTGGGTGGCCAGCGCGCGCAGGGCGAGCAGGTCCCGGCCGGCCGGAGCGGCGGCCAGCTTCGCGGCGGAGCCGGCCCGGCGCATCCAGCGCACCCGCAGCGGCAACCAGCCGAAGAGCACCAGGCCGAGCGGGAAGACCAGCACGGCGACGGCCAGCGCGAGGGCGAGCTGGTCGACCAGCTCCTGCTGGTCCCGGCCCGCCTCGGCCAGCCCCCGGGCGGCGGTGGCGGCCCGCTCGAACGGCGCGGTCAGCTCGTCGCCGACCAGTGGCACCCGGCCGACCTTGCCGCCGGCGTCGGCCAGGTTGTCGGCGAGGCCGCCGCCGGCCCCCTCCAGCTTCTGCCCGGGTACGGCGAGCTTCTGCACCAGGTCGTGCAGCCACAGCGCGCCACGGATCGCGCCGTACACCCAGACGACGACGAGCAGGTCGGTGATCAACTGTCGGACGGCGGTCGGGAAACGATCGGCGTAGATCTTCACGCCGGACAGCGTGCCACGCCCGGCGCCGCCCGGCCACGCGCCGCGAACGCCGCCGTGCCCTCGGGGCGGCTCAGCCCGCGCAGGCCGGGCAGGTGCCGAAGATCTCCAGGGTGTGGCTGACGTCGGCGTAGCCGTGCTTCGCCGCCACCCGCTCGGCCCAGTTCTCCACGGTCGGGCCCGCCACCTCCACGGTGCGGCCGCAGGAGCGGCAGACCAGGTGGTGGTGGTGGCCCTCGCTGCACCGGCGGTAGAGGTGCTCGCCGCCCGGCGGGCGCATGACGTCGATCTCGCCCGTGTCGGCGAGCCCCTGGAGGGTGCGGTAGACGGTGGTCAGCCCGACCCGTTCGCCGCGCTCGCGCAGCATCGCGTGCAGCTCCTGCGCGCTGTGGAAGCCCTCCAGCTCGCCGAGCAGCGCGCTCACCGCCGAGCGCTGCCGGGTGTTGCGGACCGTGGCACCCGTCATGATCATGATCCCTCCCCGGCGTGGCTCACCGCGTCGGCCACGATGTGTGCGACGTGCTCGTCGACCAGCGCGTACGCGATCTCGCGACCCCGCCGGGAGCCGCGCACCACGCCGGCGCCCCGCAGCACCCGCAGGTGCTGGGAGACCAGGGGCTGCGCGGCGCCGAGCTTGTCGACCAGCTCGTGCACGCACCGCTCGCCCTCGGCGAGCTCGCTGACGATGGCCAGCCGGATCGGCGCCGAGAGGGCACGCAACAGCTCGCTGGCGCCCTCGAAGGCGTCGTAGCCTGATCCGTCGGTCACCCCGTAACGGTAACCAATCCCACCGACACAGCGCTGACCAGGATCAGTGGAGCACGACCTCGTGCGGTTCGGGTACGGGCGCGGCGTCCGGGGTGCGCCGCCGCCGCAGCACCCGCCACCCGGCCCCGAGGACCGCGACCACCGCGAACGAGGCGATCGCCATCAGCACCACCGAGGCGCCGGGGGCGGTGTCGGCGTTCGCCGCCACCCAGACCCCGGAACCGGCCGCGAAGAGCCCGAGCGCCATCGCCGCCGTCATCGTGCTGCGGAAACCCCGGGTAACCTGCTGCGCGGTCGCCACCGGCACCACCATCAGGGCGCTGATGAGCAGCACCCCGACGGCCCGCATGGCGATCGTCACGGTGACCGCGGTGGCCACGGCGAGCAGCAGGTTGAGCGTGCGTACCGGCAGCCCGGAGACGCGGGCGTACTCCTCGTCGTGGCAGACCGCGAACAGGGCCGGGCGCAACGCCAGCATGGTCACCGCGATCGCCGCGCCGAGCACCGCGATGGTGGTCAGGTCCGCCGGCGTGATGGTGCTCAGCGACCCGAACAGGTAGGAGTTCAGGCTGGCGCTGGTGCTGTCGGAGAGCCCGACCAGCGTCACGCCGCCGGCGATGCCGCCGTAGAAGAGCAGGGCCAGCGCCAGGTCGCCGGAGGTGCGCCCCCGCGCGCGGACCAGCTCGATGGTGACCGCGCCGAGGGTCGCCACGAGCACCGCGACGAGCACCGGTGAGCGGTTGAGCAGCAGGCCCGCGCCGACGCCCGTGAGCGCCACGTGCCCCACCCCGTCGCCGATCAGGGCGAGTCGCCGCTGCACCAGGTAGATGCCGAGCGCCGGGGCGGCCAGACCGATGATCAGCGCCCCGATCAGGGCCCGCTGCATGTATGGGTACTGGAAGAGTTCCATCTCAGCTGCTCCACAGCCCGGCGGGCTCGTCGGGACCGTGCGGGTGCACGTGGTCGTGGTCCGGCTCCGCGTGGTGGCCGGCGGGCTCGGGCACCGCGCCGTCGTGGCAGATCCCACCCTGGTGTACGACGACCGCCCGGGTGATCAGCGGTCGCAGGGGCCCCAGCTCGTGGGCCACCAGCAGCACCGTGCCGCCCCCGGCGACGAAGCCGTGCAGCGCCCCCGCGAACGCCTCCTGGCTGGCGGCGTCGACCCCGGCCGTGGGCTCGTCGAGGACGAGCAGTTCCGGCTGGCCGGCCAGCGCCCGGGCGATCAGGGTGCGCTGCTGCTGCCCGCCGGAGAGAGTGGCCACGGGATCGCGGGCCCGGTCGGCGAGCCCGACCGCCTCCAGCGCGGCGGCCACCGCCGCCCGGTCCGCCGCGCCGGGCGGGCGCAGCACCCCGCGCCGGGCGAGCCGGCCGGAGGCCACCACCTCGCGGACGGTGGCCGGTACGCCGCTGCCGGCGCCGAGGCGCTGCGGGACGTACCCGATGCGGTGCCACTGCCGGAAGCGGCGCAACGGACGGTCGAAGAGGGTGACCGACCCGGAGCTGAGCGGCACCAGGCCGAGCGCCGCGCGGATCAGGGTGGACTTGCCGGAGCCGTTGGCGCCGAGCACCGCGACCACCTCGCCGGCGGTCACGGTCAACGAGACGTCGCGCAGCACGGGGCGGCCGTCGTAGCCGACCACCCCGTGCGCGACGGTGATGACTGGGGATGTCACTGGCAGCTCAACGCCGTCCTCAGGGTCGCAAGGTTGGTACGCATCACCGAAAGGTAGTCGCCGCCGCCGGGCGTCAGCCCCTCCAGGGGGTCCAGCACGGCGGTCTTCGCGCCGACCTCCTTGGCGATGGTCTCGGCCACCTTCGGGCTGACCAGCGTCTCGAAGAAGATCGTGGTGGCCTTGTGCTCCCGGGCCTCCTCGATCACCTCGGCGAGGCGCTGCGGGGCGGGCTCGTTGTCCGGGCTGAGCCCGGTGATGCCGATCTGCTCCAGCTTGTAGCGCTCGGTCAGGTAGCCGAAGGCGGTGTGGCTGACCACGATCTCCCGCCGCTGGCAGGTCTTCAGCCCGGTCGTGAACTCGGCGTCCAGCTTCTCCAGCTCGGTACGCAGCGCCCCGGCGCGGGCGGTGTAGTCGGCGGCGCGGTCCGGGTCGGCCTTGCCGAGCCGCTCGGCGAGCTTGTCGCCGACCGTGGCCAGGCGGGTCGGGTCCAGCCAGAGGTGCGGGTCCTTGGCGCCGTTCTCCTCGTGGCCGGGCTCCTCGGCCTTGGCCGACTCCTCGGGGTGGGCGTGCTCCTCGCCCTCGTGGTCGTGGTCGTGGCCGCCCGCGGCGGCGTCCATCAGCGGCTGCACGGTCGACACGTCGAACGCGCGGTCCTTGGCGTTCTGCTCGACGGCCTCGTCCAGCGCCGGCTGGAAGCCCTTGAGCAGGACCACCAGCTCTGCCTCGGCGACCTGGCCCACCTGGCCCGGGTTCAGCTCCAGGTCGTGCGGCTCCGCCCCGGGCTTGACCAGGTTGGTCACCTTCACCGCGTCGCCGCCGATGCGCTCGGCGAGGAACTGCAACGGGTAGAAGGCCGCCACCACGTCGACCCGCTGCGGGTCGGCGCCGGCGGTGCCGTCGTCGGAGCAGGCCGTGACACCGCCCAGGGCGAGCAGGGCGGCGGTGGCGACGGCGAGGGTACGTGGGGCGGAGCGGATGTTCATGCCATGAACTGTCCGCGACAACGATAATGATTGTCAAAAACGCATGCTTGCATGTCAGAACAGCTTCACCAGGCCCGCGGTGACCAGCAGGGTGAGCGCCACCAGCCGGATCACCCGCGTCGGCGCCGTCTGCACCGACCAGGTGGTGACCAGCAGCGCGGCCACCGCCGCTGCCAGCAGCAGGGTGAACAGCCCGCCGACCACGCCGGGGGTGAAGAACGCGACAAGCACCAGCACGAGGGTGACCAGGAACACCGTCGTCGGGTTCGCCCGGGCCAACCGGGCCGGCATCCGGCTCTGCGTACGCTGCATCCCACAGACTCTACGAGGAGGAACCCCGTGCTGGTGACGAACCGGTTCGTGGTGGACGTCGATGTCGCCGACGAGTTCACCGAGCGGGCGCACGCCGCCCTGGCCGCCCTCGCGGCCCGCCCCGGTTACCTGCGCGGCCAGCTCGTCCGGGCGCTGGACGACCCGCGACACTGGTGCCTGGTCACCGAGTGGGAGTCGGTCGGCACCTACCGGCGGGCCCTGGGCGGCTTCGATGTCAAGATCACCGCCGTGCCGCTGCTCGCCGAGTCGCTCGACGAACCGTCGGCGTACGAGGCGCTCGCCAGCGCCGCCCCCGGCGGGGAGGTCGTCCGGACCGCCAGCGATCGGGCCGCTGCTCCTTACCGCTGAGCCCGTGGGCACTACATTGCTTGCATGACCGCTCCCGGACCGGCGACCCCGCCGCCGTACCCTCCGCCGCCCGGCCAGCAGGGGGCGCAGCCGCCCGCCGTGCCCGGCCCGCCGGGGGACCCGGGCGCGCCCGCCCCGCCCGCCGGGCCGGGGGTCACCCCGCCGTTCGCGGCGCCGCCCACCGAGGGGCGCAACACCCGCCTCTGGCTCGGGCTGGGCGCCGGGGCGCTCGCCGTGCTGCTCTGCTGCGGCGGGGGCGGCGCGGCCGTGGTGGGGCTGGCCGTGACGGGGGTGCAGGCCGTACGCGAGCAGGGGCGCACCGTCTCCACCGACTACTACCAGGCGCTCGTCGAGCGCAAGTACGGCGCGGCGTACGACCAGCTCTGCGACGACGCGCAGCGGCGCGAGTCACGCCGGGAGTTCGAACGCCGGGTGGCCGCCGAGCCGCAGATCGCAACCTTCCGGGTGGGCGACGTGGACGCGGTCGCCCTCACCGTGCCCGTCGACGTGACCTACACCGGCGGCCAGCAGGACCGCCAGGAGGTCACCCTCGGGCAGGACCAGCAGACCGGTGGCATGGAGGTGTGCGGGGTGAGCTGACCCGCCACCGGTATTCTGCTGGGCCCGGGACGGCACGGGTCGTACCGTTGTCCCGAACTGTTCCTTCCGTCCTTACCGCGTCCCCGCCGACCGCCAGTCGGCGTAGGAGGAAACATGCCAGCCGACCGTATCGACGCCGTCGTCAGCCTCGCCAAGCGCCGAGGCTTCGTCTTCCCCTCCAGCGAGATCTACGGAGGCACCCGGTCGGCGTGGGACTACGGTCCGCTCGGCGTGGAGCTGAAGGAGAACGTCCGCCGCCAGTGGTGGAAGACCATGGTCCAGCAGCGCGACGACGTGGTCGGCCTCGACTCCGCCGTGATCCTGGCCCGCGACGTCTGGGCCGCCTCCGGTCACCTGGACGCCTTCGTGGACCCGCTGACCGAGTGCCAGTCGTGCCACAAGCGGTTCCGGGCCGACCACCTCGAGGAGGCGTACGAGGCCAAGCACGGCAAGCCGCCGGCCTCGCTGACCGAGCTGAACTGCCCGAACTGCGGCAACAAGGGCACCTTCACCGAGCCGAAAATGTTCAACGGCCTGATGAAGACCTTCCTCGGCCCGGTCGAGAGCGAGGAGGGCATGCACTACCTGCGGCCCGAGACCGCCCAGGGCATCTTCGTCAACTACAAGAACGTCGAGACGGTCGCCCGCAAGAAGCCGCCGTTCGGCATCGCCCAGACCGGCAAGTCGTTCCGCAACGAGATCACGCCGGGCAACTTCATCTTCCGCACCCGCGAGTTCGAGCAGATGGAGATGGAGTTCTTCGTCGAGCCGGGCTCGGACGAGCAGTGGCACGAGTACTGGCTCTCCGAGCGCTGGAACTGGTACCTCGACCTGGGCCTGTCGGAGGGCAACCTGCGCTTCTACGAGCACCCGAAGGAGAAGCTCTCCCACTACTCGAAGCGCACGGTCGACATCGAGTACCGCTTCCAGTTCGGCGGCACCGAGTTCGCGGAGCTGGAGGGCATCGCCAACCGCACCGACTTCGACCTGACCACGCACAGCAAGCACTCCGGTGTCGACCTGTCCTACTTCGACCAGGCCAAGGGCGAGCGCTGGATGCCGTACGTCATCGAGCCGGCCGCCGGCCTGACCCGCGCGGTGCTCGCCTTCCTGCTGGAGGCGTACGACGAGGACGAGGCGCCGAACACCAAGGGCGGCGTGGACAAGCGCACGGTGATGCGTTTCGACCCGCGCCTGGCCCCGGTCAAGGTGGCGGTGCTGCCGCTGTCGCGCAACGAGGCGCTCTCGCCCAAGGCGAAGGGTCTCGCCGCGGACCTGCGCAAGCGCTGGGTGGTGGAGTTCGACGACTCGCAGGCGATCGGCCGCCGCTACCGCCGCCAGGACGAGATCGGCACCCCGTTCTGCGTGACGGTCGACTTCGACACCCTCGACGACAACGCGGTGACCGTGCGGAACCGGGACACCATGGCCCAGGAGCGCATCGCGCTCGACCAGGTCGAGCGCTACCTGATCGAGCGCCTCCCCGGCTGCTGAGCGGCGACTACGGGGGCCCGGCCGGCGGGGGAACGCGCCGGCCAGGCCCCCGTACACTTGTCCGGTGACCGCGCCGACCGTTCCCGCACTGCGCCCGCTGACCATCGGGCGGCACGAGGTGTGGCCCCCGGTGGTGCTCGCGCCGATGGCCGGCATCACCAACGTCGGCTTCCGGCAGCTCTGCCGGGAGCAGGGCGGCGGCATCTACGTCTGCGAGATGATCACCACCGTCGCGCTGGTCGAACGGAACCCGAAGACGCTGCGCATGATCGCGTTCGGCGACGACGAGCGGCCCCGCAGCCTCCAGCTCTACGGCACCGACCCCGAGATCACCGCCGCCGCCGTGCGGATCGTGGTGGAGAAGGACCTCGCCGACCACATCGACCTCAACTTCGGCTGCCCGGTGCCCAAGGTCACCCGCCGGGGCGGCGGCTCGGCGCTGCCGTGGCGGCGCCGGCTCTTCGCCCGGCTGGTCAGGGCCGCGGTGGACGCCGCGTCACCCGCCGGGGTGCCGGTCACGGTCAAGATGCGCAAGGGCATCGACGACGACCACCTGACGTACGTCGAGGCGGGCCTCGCCGCCCAGGACGCGGGCGTGGCGGCGGTCGCCCTGCACGGGCGTACGGCCGCGCAGCGCTACTCCGGCACGGCGGACTGGGACGCCATCGCCACCCTCAAGCAGGCCCTCGACGTGCCGGTGCTCGGCAACGGCGACATCTGGGAGGCCGACGACGCGCTGCGGATGGTGGCGCACACCGGCGTCGACGGGGTGGTCATCGGTCGGGGCTGCCTGGGCCGCCCGTGGCTCTTCGCCGACCTGGAGGCCGCGTTCGACGGCCGGCCGGAGCGCCGGCTACCCACCCTCGGCGAGGTGGCGCGCACCATGCGCCGCCACGCGGAGCTGCTGGTCGACCAGTTCACCGCCGGCTCGCGTACGCCCGCCCGGGGCGAGCGGGACGGCTGCACGGACTTCCGCAAGCACGTCGCCTGGTACCTCAAGGGCTTCCCCGTCGGCAGCGAGCTGCGCCGCGAGCTGGCCATGATCGAGAGCCTGGCCCAGCTCGACGACCTGCTCGGCAAGCTGGACCCGGCCGAGCCCTTTCCGGTGGCCACGCTGGGTCAGCCGCGCGGTCGCACCAACTCGCCCGGCAAGGTCTTCCTTCCCGAGGGCTGGCTGGCCAGCCGCGACGACGACACCGTCCCCGAGGGCGCGGAACTGGCCGACTCGGGCGGCTGAGTCGCCCTCGCGCCTCACGCCCGACAACGGTAGGACGAAAGGGCCGGCCCCCGGGTGGGGGTCGGCCCTTGTCGTCGTTGCGTGGTGCGGGGCTGCTGGTCAGGCGGTGTAGCCG
>NZ_JBQHDF010000022.1:0-96999 GCF_052068495.1 Micromonospora sp. SD12
AACCCGGAAGCTAAGCCCTCCAGCGCCGATGGTACTGCACTCGGGAGGGTGTGGGAGAGTAGGACACCGCCGGACAATCTTTCGGTTCAGGGTCACCCCGCAGGGGGTGGCCCTGAACTGCTTTACGGACCCTTTTCCCACGCGGGCCGAAAGCCGAAGCTCGACCGGGCACGGCAGAAGGGCCGTCAGAACGCGTAGCGGACGCGGCAGTACGGCGCCTTCGCGGCGATCAGGTCCGTCAGCGCCGCCACGTAGGCGCCCTTGGCGCCGGTGCGGTAGCGGACGTTCCAGCCGCCGCTTTGCGACCGCTTCGGCTGCTGGATCTCGGGCCGCCACAGCACCTCCTCGGCCTTCGGGTGCCAGCCGAGGTTCACCTCGTGCAGCCGGTCGTTGTGGGTCAGGAAGATGACCTCGGCGGCGAGCTGCGCCTTGGCGGCGGGCCCGAGCGCGTCGTCGAGCTGGTCGAGCAGCTCCGCCCAGTCGTCCAGCCATCCGTCACGGACCACCACCGGGCTGAAGTTGACGTGCACCTCGTAGCCGGCCGCGACGAAGTCGTCGATGGCGGCCAGCCGCTCGGCGACCGGGGAGGTGCGGATGTCGAGCAGCTTCGCGTCCCGGGCCGGCATCAGCGAGAACCGGACGCGGGTGCGGCCCCGCGGATCCCAGTCGAGCAGGTCACGGTTGACGTGCTTCGTGGCGAACGTGGCCTTCGCCGTCGGCAGGTCCCGGAACAGCGTCACCAGGTCCCGTACGTTGTCGGAGATCCGGGCGTCCAGCGAACAGTCGGAGTTCTCGCCGATGTCGTAGACCCAGGCGGCCGGGTCGCACTGGTTCGGCTCGCCCTTGACGCCCTGCCGGCCGACGTGCCGGCGCAGGTAGCCGCCGATCCGGTCGATGTTGGCGAAGACCGTCACCGGGTTGCTGTAGCCCTTGCGTCGAGGCACGTAGCAGTAGGCGCACGCCATCGCGCAGCCGTTCGCGGTCGACGGGGCGATGAAGTCGGCCGAGCGGCCGTTCGGGCGGGCGGTGAGGGACTTCTTGACCCCCAGCACCAGCGCCTCCGTCTTGATCCGTACCCAGCGGGCGACGTTGGTCTCGTCCCCGTACAGCTCGGGGATGCGGGAGTGGCTGTCGACCTCCACCCGCTCCGCGTCGGGAAAACGCTCCAGCACGGCCCGCCCACGGGGCAGGGCGGCGGCCTCCGGCTCCACGTAGATCCGCCGGATGTCGAACAGCCGTGGGTGCGGGACAGCGTCGGTCACGAAGGGGACAACCGCGGATCCGGCACCGGTGTTCCCCCGTCCGACCTGCCGTTTTCGTGTCCCACCCCCGGGTACCCGTACGCATGCCCGAGGGCCACCTCATCCACCGGTACGCGCGCGAGCAGCACGCCGCGCTCGCCGGGCAGGTCCTCGCCGCGTCCAGCCCGCAGGGCCGCCTGGACGTCCGGCCGTACGACGGGCGACGGCTGCGCGCGGTCGAGGCGTACGGCAAGCACCTGCTCTACCACGTCGACGACGCGCCGGCCCTGCACGTGCACCTCGGAATGCGGGGGCTGTTCCTGCGCCACGGCGACCCGACCGTCCCGCCCCGCACGGGCGTCCGGCTGCGCCTGGCCGGCGCCGGCGTCGCGTACGACCTGATCGCGCCCATCCGCTGCGAACCGCTGCCGGACGACGGCGAGCGCGCGCTGCGGGCCTCCCTCGGCCCCGACCCGCTGCGCGGCGACGCCGACGCCGAGGAGGCGGTACGCCGGCTCTGCGCCGCCCGCGGCGCGGTCGGCGCGGCCCTGCTCGACCAGGCCGTGTGGGCGGGCCTCGGCAACGCCTGGCGGGCGGAACTGCTCTTCCTCGCGGGCCTCGACCCGGACACCCGGGCGGTCGGGGCGGCGTCGGCCCGCCTGCTGTGGGAGCTCGCCGTCGGGTACCTGGCGTTGGGGCGCGACGCCGGGCAGGTGGTCAGCGACCCGGCGGCACCCGACGAGCGGTGGGTGTACAAGCGCCCGGCCTGCCGGCGCTGCGGCGCGCCGGTGCGCACCTGGCAGCTGGGCGGTCGCACGGCGTACGCCTGCCCGGTCGACCAGCCCGCCGCGTGACCCGCCTCCGCGCCCGCCCGTCGCCGGCGGCGGGGCCGGCGGCGACGGGCCGACGGTCAGCGGCGGAACCGACGGGAGTCGGCGAGCCGCAGGGCGTTGCACACGTCGACGACGCCCCCGACGTCCCAGGCGATCTCGCCGGCCACCTGCCGGGTGTCCGGGCCGGCCACGATGCCCGCCAGGATGACGACGCGGTTCTGCACGGTCACCACGATCTGCTGGCGGCGGGTGGTCCAGTCGCTGCTCAACCGCTGGGCGACCAGGGCCGCCAGCCGGCCGTCCTCGTCGTCCGGCGAGGGGTCCGGCGGCTGCGGGTGGGACGCGCCCTCGTCCGGGTACGGCCAGGGGATGAGCATGGGTGTTTCCTCTCGGTGCTCTGCCGGCCCCGGGGGCCGGGATCGGTCAGCGGGACGACGCGTCGGTCATGACCGCCGGGGAGAGCCCGCGCGGCTCCGGCCCGGCGACGACGGCCGCCAGCTCGCCGGCCCCGCCGGGGGACAGCCGGCGCAGGGCCTCCTGCGGGCTCGCGAAGATCGGGAACAGCCCGTCGAGCCGCATCGTGTGCAGCACGGTGCGGATGAAGCGGGACGGGGCCGCCAGGCAGAGCACGGCACCGCGCTCGCGGGCGTCGCGGTGCGCCCGGACGAGCAGCCCGAGCCCGGCGGCGTCGATGAGATGGACGCGGGTCAGGTCCACCACCACGTGCCCGCAGACGTCCACGGCCTGCCGCAGGGCGGACCGGAGCTCGTCGGCGGCGTCGGCGTCGATGTCCCCGGCGGCCGTGACCACCGCGACGTCGTCGAGGTGGTCGACGCCCAGCACCCCGCCGCCCGGCTGCCCGCCCTGCCCGACCGTGTCGCCCCCGACGTCGAGACCCGGCAGGCTGCACCGGGGGCAGCGGTGCGGGCCCGTGGCGAACGGCGAGCCGCTCCAGCCGTGTTCGGCCACCAGGGTCCAGACGACCTCGGCGTCGGGCAGGACGCACGCGGTGCCCGTGGTCGTGTCCCCGCAGTTGTCGCAGATCAACGTCATCAGGTGCTCGTCCGGTACGACGGTCATGGTGTCTTCCTCCACGGGAGGTCGGGCCGTGCCATCCGCCGGCCCGCGACCGGCGGCGTCTGGGCGGTGTCGAGGTCCGGCCCCGTGCCCCGCGGCGCGGCGGCGGCGCGTCGCGGGCCGCAGGCCGTGGCGGCCACGAGGACGACGCCGAGGACGGCCGAACCGGCCGGCACGGCGACGCGCCACGCGCCGGACCGGTCGGTGTCGAGGCCGACGATGCGGGCCAGGATGACGCCGAGCAGCGCGGTGACGATCCCCGCCACCAGGGCCAGCCAGAGCGGCACCTCCCGCCGGCGCGGGGTGATCCGCCAGCCCACCCCGGCGACGAGGAGACCGACGGCGAGCGCGGTGACGATACCGGCGACGGTCATTCTGATCCCCTCCTCCGGGACCGGTCGGCCGGCAGGGCCGGACCACGGGCGTGCCCCACCACCCTCGGCGTCGCCCGTGGCGCAGGCCACGCGGTTGTATGACAGTTGCGTGACAAAACCGCTGAACGCCGGACACGGTTGGGCGGCGCTCGTCGCCTTGGGGATGATGCCGGTATGACGGACGTACTGGTGATCGAGGACGACGACCGGATCCGTCTGGCGTTGCTGCTCGCGCTCGAGGACGAGGGCTACCGCGTCCGGGGCGTGGCCAGCGCCGAGGAGGGGCTGCTCAGGCAGCGCCAGGAACCGGCCGACACCGTCCTGGTCGACCTGATGCTGCCGGGGCTGGACGGCTTCGAGTGCATCCGGCGGCTGCGCCGCGAGGACGACGTGCCGATCGTGGTGGTCAGCGCCCGCGACGACACCCACGACATCGTCGCGGCGCTGGAGGCGGGGGCCGACGACTACGTGGTCAAGCCGGTGGCGATCAAGGAGCTGTCGGCGCGGCTGCGCGCCCTGCGGCGCCGGGCCCGGGCGGCGCCCGACCCCGTCCCGGTGCTCACGTTCGGGCAGCTGGAGATCAGCCCGGACGCCGGGGAGGTACGCCTGGCGGGGCAGCCGGTGCCGGTCACGCGTACGGAGTTCCGGTTGCTGTGCGAGCTGGCCGAGCACGCCGGCCGGGTGCTGTCGCGCCACCAGCTGCTGCAACGGGTCTGGGGCTACGACACCGGCGACGAGCGGCTCGTCGACGTGCACGTCGGGCGGCTGCGGCAGAAGATCGAGGACGATCCGGGCAATCCCCGGCACCTGGTCACCCTGCGCGGCCTCGGCTACAAGCTGACCCGGTGAGGCGGCTCGGACTGCGGGCCCGGGTGTCCGCCGGTTTCGCCGTCGGCGCGCTGCTGCTGTCGGCCTCCATGGCGCTGGTCTCGTACGAGCTGACCCGGCGGTCGCTGCTCGACGAGCGGGAGCGCACGGCGGTGCGGGCGGCGTACTTCGACGCGGCGGTGGTGCGTACCGGCCTGGACACGGAGAGCCCCGACGTGGTGGAGGTGCTGCGGTCGCTCGACACCGGCGGGGTCCGCCGCCCGCTGCTGCACCGGGGGGACGACTGGTACGCCCGTACGGCCGACGCCGGCCTGACCGCCGCCATCCCCGTCGACCTGCAACGGCTCGTCCACGCCGGCGAACCGGCCGTGCAGCGGGTCCGGGTCAACGGCCAGCCCACCCTGCTCGTCGGCCTGCCGCTGGCGCCCTCCACCAGCTACTACGAGCTGACGTCGCTGCGGGAGCTGGACCAGACCCTGCGGGTCCTCGCGCTCGCGCTGACCGCCGTGGCCATCGTGGTCGCCGGCTCCGGCGCCGCCCTCGGCTGGTACGCCACCCGGCACAGCCTGCGGCCGTTGACGGCGGTGGCGGACGCCGCGCAGGAGATCGCGGCGGGCAACTTCTCCGCCCGGCTCGCGGCGACCACCGACCCCGATCTGACCCGGCTCTCCACGTCCTTCAACCACATGGTCGACCAGCTCTCGCGCCGCATCGAGCGGGACCGCCGCTTCGCCGCCGACGTCAGCCACGAGCTGCGCTCGCCGTTGCAGACCCTGTCGGCCGCCGCCAGCGTCCTGGCCCGTCGCCGGGCGCACCTCGACGAGCGCACCGCCACCGCGGCGGGGCTGGTGGCCGACGAGATCACCCGGTTCCAGCAGCTCGTCAACGACCTCATCCAGCTCGCCCGCAGCGACCAGCCGGTCGACCGGACGCCGGTCGACGTGGCGGCGCTGGCCCGCCGGGCCTGCCAGGCACGCGGGCTGCCCGACACCCTCGTACGGGTCGAGCGGGACGTCGCCCCCACCTGGCTGGTCGACGAGCGTCGGGTCGAGCAGATCCTGGCCAACCTGGTCGACAACGCGCTGCGCCACGGCGGCGGGCCGGTGGCCGTACGGCTGTCGCAGCGCGACGGCACGGGGATCGTCGAGGTCGACGACGAGGGGCCGGGTGTGCCACCGGAGGATCGGGAGATCATCTTCGACCGCTTCGTCCGGGGCCGGGCCGCGCACTCGCGCGCCGACGGCGACGGCACGGGGCTCGGGCTCGCGCTCGTCGCCGAGCACGTCGCCGCGCACCGGGGGCGGGCCAGCGCGGGCGATCGCCCCGGCGGGGGCGCCTGCTTCCGGGTCGAGCTGCCCGGAGCGCTGTCGTGACCGCCCGTACGCCCGCGAGCCGGCCGCCCGCCGTGACCGCCCGCCCGCCCGCGAGCCCGTCGCCGGTGCCCCGCCGGTGGGCGTGGCGGTCGGGCCGGTGGCGCGGCGTCGGCGGTGCGCTCGTCGTCCTGGGGCTGCTGGCCGGCTGCGGCGTACCGACCGAGGACGCCCCGCGCACCGTAGCGCCTCCGCCCGGCCCGTTCCCCTCGCCGGGGACGGTCGCCGCGACGCCGAGCCCCACCCTGGCGACGGGTCGGACGACCGCGGTCCTCTGCTTCGTCCGCGACGACCGGCTGGTCCGCGTCGAGCGTCGCGTCGACGGCACGCCCACCGTCGACGCCCAGCTCCAGCACCTGCTGGCCGGCCCGACCCCCGCCGAACGCGAGACCGGGCTCACGACGGCCCTGCCCGGGGCCGTGCCGGCGGCCACCGCCCGGCCACGCGGCACCGAGGTCGACGTGGAACTCGGCGGAACCGGCGACGAGACGGGCCGCAGCGACGAGGTCCTCGCCTTCGGCCAGATCGTCTGCACCCTCACCGCCCGCTCCGACGTCGACACCGTGGCCTTCCTCCGGGGCGGTGCCCCGCTGGGGGTGCCGCGCGCCGACGGCTCGCTGTCGCGGCGACCCCTCGCCGCCGACGACTACGCCGGCCTCGTCGCCCCCCGCTGACGGACCGCCCCGACGGCGGGGCTCCGTTCGGCCTTCCCGGCGGCGGCCCCGTCGGCCGTTCGGACGCCTGCCGTCGGCGCGCGGACGGTGGCCGACCACCGGTGCGGGTCCGGCGGGTCAGCCGCTGAAGGCGGCGAGGAACCGGTCGCGGAAGGCGTCCATCGGCCAGACCGGTGCGCGCGGACCCGGCCGGAGGCCCTCGTCCCAGCCCCAGCCCGAGATCCGGTCGAGCACCGTCGGGTCCCGGGTGACGACGGTGACCGGGACGTCCCGGCCCGCCCCGGCACCGGTGACGACCGGGGCGGGCTGGTGGTCGCCGAGGAAGACCAGCACCAGGTCGTCGTCGCCGTGGGTCTCCAGGTAGGACACGAGGGTGGACAGCGAGTACTCGACGGACCGGCGGTAGCCGGCGCGCGGCTGCGACGACGGGTTGCCGGTGCTCGCGTCGTGGAAGACGGTCCCGTCGCCGAGTTCGGCCCAGTCGACGAGGCGCGGGATCCTCGTCCAGGGGGAGTGGCTGGACACCAGCGCGATCTCGGCCATCACCGGGGCGCGGTCCGCCCGTGCGCGTTCCAGGCGCTCGAAGGCCGCCAGCGTGTACTGGTCGGGCATCGGCGCGTAGCCGAACTTCGGTCCCCGGTAGCCGAGGCTGCGGCCGTCGTAGAAGCGCTGGTAGCCGAAGAAGGCCCCCTCCGGCCAGGGGCGGTTGGCGGCCGGCATCACGCCGACGGTGCGCCACCCGGCCCGCCCGAAGGCGCCGCCCAGCGTCAACCGGTCGCTGGCCAGCAGGCTGCGGTGCCGCTGGTCGTTGTCGACCCACATCCCGGACAGCAGCGTCGCGTGGGCCAGCCAGCTTCCGCCGCCGGTGGTCGGTGAGGTGAGGTATCCGCTGCGGGAGGCGAAGCCGGCCGCCCGCAGCCGGCGGTCCCCGTCGGCCAGCACGGCACCCACGCCAGGGGCGTACTCCGGGTCCTGCACCGCGTCGCGCCCGTAGCTCTCCACGAAGGCGACCACCACGTCCTTGCCGCGCAGCGCGCCCAGCAGGCGCTCGCCGGGAGTGTCCCGGAACGCGTCGTCGCCGACCTGGGCCGCGAAGACCTCCCGGTCGCGCAGCCGGGCGCGCACCTGGAGCGCGTGGGCGCCGACCAGGTCGGTCGCGGCGACGTCGGCAACCGGCACGCCCGGGGACACCCGCACGCCGAACGCGGCGCAGGCCAGCCAGACGACCACCAGCGCCGCGACGGTACGCCGGGTGGCCGCACGGTGCCGGGCGAGCAGCGGGGCCAGCCGCAGCACCGACCGCGTCGTCGCGAGGAGCAGGGCGGCGAGCAGCAGCACGGTTACGACGACCCCGCCGGCGGCGCCCGCCCGGCCCACCGAGTCGGTGAGGAACCCGAGCGCGTCGTCGAGCAGGGCCCAGTCGAGCACGAGGTCGAAGGGGCGGCCGAGCGTCGCGAGGAAGCCGAGGTCGGCCAGCTTCAGCACGGCCAGCAACCCGAGCGACGCGCCGGCGAGCGCCGCCACCGGCCGCCGCGCGCGTGCCGGCAGGGCAAGCAGCAGGGCGACGACGAGCAGCCCTTCGAGGGGTACCCGCACGAATGCGCCGGGCGTGAGTTGGGCGGGCTGGTGGGGCGCCGTCAGGGCGGCCAGCACGAGCAGGGCGGCCAGTGCGGTCCCCGCCCACGCCGCACCCGGTCGCCGCCCGTCCGCTGCGTCGGGAGCACGGCCGCGCATCCCGACAGCCGGCCGGCCACGCCCGTCCGGCGACGGGCTCGGTCCGGCCCCGCGCGGCGGGTTCGGTTCGGCCCCGCGCGGCGGGTTCGGTTCGGCTTCGCGCGGCGGGTTCGGGTGGGTCACCGGCGGCGGCGACGTCGGGTCAGTCACGGGCGGCGGCGAGGTCGGGGCTTACCGGCGCGGGCCGGACCCGGCGGTGCGCGACGGCCGGCGGCGCCGCCCCCGCGGAGCGGTGCCGCCACAGCCACGCGACGTCGCGGCCGAACGACTCGACGAGCAGGGCCAGCGCGACCGCCAGCACCAGCGCGTCGCCCGGCCCGGGCAGCACCCCGGCCGCCGCGACCAGCAGCAGCACGCCCTGCGCCGCCGCGACGACCTTGCGCCAGTACCGCGCCGGCAGCGGCCGGCGCAGCCAGGGCAGCACCCACCCGGCGGCGACGAACGCGTACCGCATGGCGCCGAGGGCGAGCACCCAGACGCCCACGGCCGGCGCGACGGCCGCCCCGAGGACGAGGATGAGGAACGCGTCGACCTCCATGTCGAAGCGGGCCCCCAGCGCGCTGGCGGTGCCGGTACGCCGGGCCACGTACCCGTCCACGGCGTCGAGGGCCAGCGCCACGGCGGTCAGGGCGACCAGCGTCCCGGCCGGAGCGGGCCGGTCGACGCCGGCCGAAACGAGCGCGTCGCCGGTCAGCGCCGTCACGGCGCCGACGAGGAGCGCCCGGGCCAGGGTCACCCGGTCGGCGGGCCCCAGGGCGTGCGAGCCCGACCCGCGCAGCCCCCGGTCGAGGGTCAGGCACAGCACCGCCCCGTACGCGCCCCCGGCGAGCCAGCCCGCCGGGCCGAGGCCGACCGTCGCGGCCAGCCCCGCCAACAGGACAATCTGGACGATCAACCCGATCGCCGGGCCTTTTCGAACCGTGGGCACCGTGCCTCCGTGTCTATGGTCGACGACTTCCGACAGGAACTACGGGAAACACCGCCGTTCGGTTCGCTGCGGACACGGGTGAGGAGGAGCCGGTGACCGGTGAGGCGCGCGCCTTCTGGCTGCGTACGCCCGGCAGAGGGGAGATCCGGTCGGTGCCGCTGGCCGCCCCCGGCCCGGGTGAGGTGCTCGTGCGCAGCCGGTACTCCGGGGTCAGCCGCGGCACGGAGACGCTCGTCTTCGCCGGCCGGGTTCCCGCCGACCAGTACGCGGCGATGCGCGCCCCGTTCCAGGAGGGCGACTTCCCGGGGCCGGTGAAGTACGGCTACCTCAACGTGGGAGTGGTCGAGCAGGGCCCCGCCGAGCTGCGCGGCCGGACCGTGTTCTGCCTGCACCCGCACCAGAGCGCGTACGTCGTACCGGCCGAGGCGGTGGTGCCCGTGCCCGACGCGGTGCCGCCCGCCCGCGCGGTGCTCGCCGGGACGGTGGAGACGGCGGTGAACGCCCTGTGGGACGCCGCGCCCCTGGTCGGCGACCGGGTGAGCGTGGTCGGCGCCGGCATGGTGGGCTGCTGCGTGGCGGCGCTGCTGGCCCGCTTCCCCGGCGTACGGGTGGAGCTGGTCGACACCGACCCGACCCGGGCGGAGGTGGCCGCCGCACTCGGCGTCGGGTTCGCGCTGCCGCAGGGGGCGACCGGCGGACGGGACCTCGTGGTGCACGCCAGCGCGACGGCCGCCGGTCTGCAACGCTCCCTGGAACTGCTCCGGCCGGAGGGCACCGTGGTGGAGCTGAGCTGGTACGGCGACCGCACCGTCGCGCTGGCGCTGGGCGGGGCGTTCCACTCCGGCCGGTTGACCGTACGCGCCAGCCAGGTGGGCGCCGTGGCGCCGGCCCGGCGGGACAGCCGCAGCTTCGCCGACCGGCTCGGGCTCGCCCTGGACCTGCTCGCCGATCCCGCCTTCGACGCGCTGCTCACCGGCGGGTCCCGCTTCGCGGAGCTGCCCGACGTGCTGGCCCGGCTGACCGCCGGCAGCCTCCCCGCCCTGTGCCACCTCATCACCTACGACGGAGAGTGACCCGTGTTCAGCGTGACCGTCCGAGACCACATGATGATCGCTCACAGCTTCCGGGGCGAGGTGTTCGGCCCGGCGCAGCGCCTGCACGGGGCCACGTTCGTCGTCGACGCCACGTTCCGCCGCCGGGACCTCGACGCCGACGGCGTGGTGGTCGACATCGGGCTGGCCACCGCCCAGCTCAGGGCCGTGCTCGGGGAACTGACCTACCGCAACCTCGACGACGAGCCGGCCTTCGCCGGGGTGAACACCACCACCGAGGTGCTGGCCCGCGCGGTCGCCGACCGCCTCGCCGAGCGGGTACGCGCCGGTGACCTCGGCGCGGGCGCCCGCGCCCTGGCCGGCATCACCGTCACGCTGCACGAGTCGCACGTCGCCTGGGCCAGCTACGAACGGTCGCTGTGAATGGCGACGGTGCACGTCGTGCTGCCGAACGACATCGACGACCCGGCCGAGCCGAGCGGCGGCAACGGCTACGACCGCCGGCTCTGCCGGGGCCTCGCGGCGGCCGGCTGGACGGTCCGCGAGCACGCCGTGCCCGGCGACTGGCCCCACCCCGACCGGGCCGCGCGCGCCGGGCTCGCCGAAGTGCTCGCGGCGCTGCCCGACGCCTCGCCCGTCCTGCTCGACGGGCTGGTGGCCTCGTGCGTGCCGGAGGTGCTGACCCCGCACGCCCGGCGGCTGCGCGTTGTCGTCCTCGTGCACCTGCCGCTGGAGCACGACGCCGAGGCCGCCGCCCTGGCCGCCGCCGTCGCGGTCGTCACCACCAGCGAGTGGACCCGGCGGCGCCTGCTGGACCGGTACGCGCTGCCGCCCGACCGGGTGCACGTCGCCCGGCCCGGCGTGGACCCGGCCCCGCCCGCGCCAGGGTCACCGGCCGGGGGGAACCTGCTCTGCGTCGCCGCCCTCACCCCGCACAAGGGCCACGACGTGCTGGTGGAGGCGCTGTCGACCGTCGCCGACCTGCCCTGGAGCTGCGTCTGCGTGGGGCCGCTGACCCGGGACCCGGGGTTCGTGGCGGCCCTGCGCCGGCGGGTCGGCGGGCGCGGGCTCGCCGACCGGGTGCGCCTGGTCGGCCCCCGCACCGGGGCGGCCCTGGACGCCGCGTACGCCGCCGCCGACCTGCTGGTGCTGCCCTCGCGCCGGGAGACGTACGGCATGGTGGTCACCGAGGCCCTCGCGCGGGGCGTGCCGGTGCTGGCCACGGCGGCCGGCGGGCTGCCCGAGGCGCTGGGCCGCGCGCCCGGCGGGGCGGCGCCGGGCCTGCTCGTACCGCCCGACGACCCGACGGCCCTGGCCGGTGCGCTGCGGCGCTGGCTCGGCGAGCCCGCCCTGCGCCGGGCGCTGCGGCGGGCGGCGCGGGCGCGGCGGCAGACGCTCGACGACTGGGCCGTGCCCGCGACCGTCGCGGGGGCGGTGCTGGCCGGGGTGATGGCGGCATGACCGGGCAGTTGCCGCCGCACTTCGCGGCCTGGCTGGCGCTGCGGGAGCCCGCCGACGCGGCGGCCCGCGCCGTGGACCTGGTGGATGTCGTGCGTCGCCGGCTGGCCGGCGCCGGGCCGCTCGTCGTGCACGACCTCGGCGCCGGCACCGGCTCCATGGGTCGCTGGCTGGCGCCGCTGCTGCCCGGCCCGCAGCACTGGATCCTGCACGACCGCGACGCCGACCTGCTCGCCCGCGCGGCCGCCGGGATGCCCGCCGCCGCCGGTGACGGCGCCCCGGTCACCGCCGGTGCCCGCGTCGGCGACCTCACCCGGTTGACCGCCGCCGACCTGTCCGACGCGTCGCTGGTCACCGCGTCCGCCCTGCTGGACATGCTCACCGCGCAGGAGATCGAGCGGCTCGTGGCGGCCTGTGCCGCCGCCGGCCGCCCGACCCTGCTGGCCCTGTCGGTGACCGGCCGGGTGCGGCTCACCCCGGCGGACCCGTGGGACGGGCGGATCGCCGCCGCGTTCAACGACCACCAGCGTCGTACGGTCGACGGACGGGCCCTGCTCGGGCCGGACGCCGTTCGCGCCTGCGCGGCGGCCTTCGCCCGGCACGGCCTCGACGTGCTCGTGCGGCCCAGCCCGTGGCGGCTCGGCCCGCAGCAGGCGGAGCTGGTCGGCGAGTGGTTCACCGGCTGGCTCGACGCCGCCTGCGCACAGCGGCCCGAGCTGACCGGCCCGACCCGGTCGTACGCCCGCCGGCGCCGCGCCGAGATCGCCGCCGGCCGGCTGGACGTGCTGGTCGACCACCTCGACCTGCTGGCCGGCGGTGGGTGAACCGCACGCCCCGCCCGTGCGTGCCGATGGGCGGGGCGATCGTCGGGGGAGGACCGGGATGGCGGCGGGCACGACGCGCCGGTTCTGGCCGTGGGCACGGCTGGTCGGCGGCGGGGGACTGCTGGCCGTCCTGCTGGGCTGGCTCGGCACCGGCCCGTTCCTCGCCGGGCTGCGCCTGATCGACGCCCCGGCGCTGGCCGCCGCCGTCGGCATCGGAGCGCTCACCACGGGCTGCTGCGCCTGGCGGTGGAGCCTCGTGGCGGGCGGGCTGGGCGTACGGCTGCCGCTGCCGACGGCGGTCGCGCACTGCTACCGCGCGGTGTTCCTGAACGCGACGCTTCCCGGCGGTGTGCTCGGCGACGTGCACCGGGCGGTGCGGCACGGCCGCGACGTCGGCGACGTCGGCCGGGGTGTGCGCGCGGTGGTGTGGGAACGCGCCGCCGGGCAGGTCGTGCTGGCCGTCGTGGCGGTGGTCGTGCTCGCCGTCTTCCCGTCGCCGGTGCGGCCCCACCTGCCGGCGGTGGCGGCGCTGCTGGCGGCGGCCGGGCTGGGCGTCGTCCTGCTGGCCCGCGCGCTGCCCACCACCGGCGCGTCGCGGTGGGCGCGTGCGGCGCGCGCGGCGGCGGCCGACGTCCGGGCCGGGCTGCTCGGCCGCCGCGCCTGGCTGGGCGTGGTCGTGGCCTCCACCGTGGCCGTCGCCGGCCACCTGGCCACCTTCGTGCTGGCCGCGCGCACCGCCGGCTCCACCGCGCCGCTGGCCCTGCTGGTGCCGCTGACGCTGCTGGCGCTGCTGGCCATGGGGGTGCCGGCGAACGTGGCCGGCTTCGGTCCCCGCGAGGGCGTGGCGGCGTGGGCGTTCGGCGCCGCCGGCCTGGGCGCCGCCGAGGGCGTCGCCACCGCCACGGTGTACGGGGCCCTGGTGCTCGCCGCGAGCCTGCCTGGCGCCGCCGTCCTGCTGGTCCGCCGTGCCCGTGTGCCCGCCGACACCGTCTGACGAGGAGCCCGATGTCCGAAGCCCCGCCCGCCGCCGCCGTCCGCACGCAGGTCACGGTGCCGCTGCGGTTCCCCGACGGATACCGTGCCACCGCCCGGGTGTTCTCCTTCGACGGTCTCGTCGACGGCCGGGAACACCTCGCGTTCGGCCTCGGCGACCGGACCGGCCCCGGCGACGCTGACGCGGCACCCCCGAGGCCGCCGCTGGTGCGCCCGCACAGCGAGTGCCTGACCGGGGACGTGTTCGGCAGCCGGCGCTGCGACTGCGGCCCGCAGTTGCGGGAGGCGGTCGAACGCGTCGCCGCCGCCGGCGGCTACCTGCTCTACCTGCGGCAGGAGGGACGCGGCATCGGCCTGTACGCCAAGCTCGACGCGTACGCGTTGCAGGACGCGGGGTTGGACACCTACGAGGCGAACCTGGCGCTGGGGCGCCGGCCCGACGAACGCGACTACACGGTGGCCGCGCAGATGCTCGCCGCGCTGGGCGTGGACCGGGTCGCCCTGCTCAGCAACAACCCGGACAAGGCCGCGCAGCTGACCCGGCTCGGGGTCGCCGTCGCCGAGCGCGTACCCACCGGGGTGTACCTGTCGGGCGCGAACGCCGGCTACCTGGCGGCGAAGGCCGGGCGTGGCGGGCACGCCCTCGACCTGCCCTTCGTCCGTGACTGAGCGCCCGTACGTCCTGCTCAGCTGTGCGACGTCGCTCGACGGCTACCTCGACGACGCCAGCGGGCAGCGGCTGCTGCTGTCCAACGAGGCCGACCTGGACCGGGTCGACGAGGTGCGGGCCGGCTGCGACGCGATCCTGGTCGGCGCGGGCACGGTCCGCCGCGACGATCCCCGGCTACTGGTCCGTTCCGCGCGGCGGCGCGCCGAACGCGTGGCGCGGGGCCTGCCCGCCTCACCGACCAAGGTGACGGTGACCGGCTGTGGCGACCTGGATCCGGCGGCCCGCTTCTTCACCACCGGCGACGCCGAGCGGATCGTCTACTGTGCCACGCCCGCGGTGGAGAAGACGGGGGAGCGGCTGGCCGGCCGGGCCACCGTGGTGGACGCGGGCGAACCGGTGGACCCGGCGTGGGCGCTGGCGGACCTCGCGGCCCGGGGCGTCGACCGGCTGATGGTGGAGGGCGGGGCGAACGTGCTCGGGCAGTTCCTCACCGCCGGCCTCGCCGACGAACTGCACCTGGTGCTGGCCCCGTTCTTCGTCGGCGACGGGCGGGCTCCGAGGTTCGTCGGCGACGGCAGCTTCCCCTGGCATCCCGGCCGCCGGGCCCGGGTGGCGGAGACCCGCCAGATCGGCGACGTGGTGCTGGTCCGCTACGCGTTGTCGGAGCGCTGCGACGCGGGCTGAGCGGGCACCACCCCGAGCGCCTCGTCCACCCGCTCCAACACGGCGACGTCGTCGCGGCCGACGCCGCGCAGCAGGTCGATGGCGGTCGCCCGGATCTGGCCGACGATCATCGTGACGGGCAGCGCCGGGTCGGCCGCGAGCAGTCGACCGGCGACCCGGACCGCGGTCATGGCCGCCTCGTCGGCGCGCGCCGCGTGGCGGTCGGCGTCCTCGCCGGTGAGGTCGGTCGCCACCGCCTCGCCCGCGGCGCGTACGGCGGCGGCCAGGGCGGGCAGCGCGTCGCCCAGCTCCGGCGGCGTCCCGGCGCACAGCCGGGTCAGCGTCACCCCGGCGCGGACCAGCACCCGGACGTTGCGGACGGCGTAGTCCAGCTGCCGGGTGGTCGCCTCCACGTCGCGCACCTGCCCGACGTGCCGCCGCCGGCGGACGTGGAACCGCAACGTCTCCCCGGTGGCCCGGACCGCCGTGCGCAGCTGGTCGACGCAGTCGTCCAGTTCCCGGGCCCGCTCCAGCGCCGCCCGGGCGGCGGTCTCGTCGCAGCGGGCGAGCGCGCCGTCGAGCTCGTCGAGCACGTCGGCCAGGTCGGCGAAGCTCTGCCGGGCCTGGCCGACCAGCGGAGCGAGGGGGTCGCGGGCCGCCAGGAGCTGGCTCGCGGCCAGGGCGACCGCGCCGCCGATCAGCGCGTCGACGAACCGGAAGGGCATCAGCGTGCCGCTGGGCGCGGCGACCGCCACCAGGTACATGGCGGAGACCGCCGCCTGCACCACGAGGGTGGTGCGCGCCCCGATCGCCACCATCAGGCCGGTGGTCAGCGTCAGCACCAGGAAGACGGTGCCGGTGCCGGGGCCGAGCGCGTACACGAGCAGTTCGGCGACGAGCACGCCGGCCGCGACCCCGAGCAGGATCTCCACCGTCTGCCGGACCCGCCGCCCCCGCGCCTCGCCCAGGACGACCAACGCGGCCGTGGGCGCGAAGAACGGGTCCGGGTGACCGATCACCCGCGCGGCGAGCATCCAGGCGACGGTCGCGGCGAGCGTCAGCTCGACCACCGACCTGCCGTCGTGCCGGATCCGCCCACCCACGCCCCGCCACCACTGCCGCACCGTCCGTACCCCTTTTCCGGCGGGGCGGGCTCCACACCGGACCCGCTCGCCGGGCCGGCGTGGAGGACCGCCCGGCGAGTCCCCGTCCCGGTCACACCGGTTCGAGCGTCGCCTCTACCCGCGCCGGGCGTTCGGTAACCGTGCTGGTCACCGCGCCGCGGCGGGCCAGCCGTGGCCCGGCGGCGGTGCGCGCGCGGGCGGCGGGCGGGCTGTGCATACTTGCGCGGTCGATGTTGTGCCGGCGGGCGGGCCCCCGGCTGCTGCGCGAGGTGGTTGTGGTGGTCGAGAAGACGGCGTCGCGGCGCAACCCGACGGCCGGTGGCGCCGCGGCGATGGCCGACCCGGGGCTGCGGCAACTGCTGGCCGGCCTGACGGCGGTGCGCGACGGTGACTTCGGCACCCGCCTGCCGGAGGACGCCGACGGCCTGCTCGGGGAGATCGCCACCGTCTTCAACGGCATGGTGGACCAGCTGTCGCTGTTCACCTCCGAGGTGACGCGGGTGGCCCGGGAGGTGGGCACCGAGGGCCAGCTCGGCGGCCAGGCCGAGGTGCCCGGGGTGTCGGGCACCTGGAAGGACCTCACCGACTCCGTCAACGCCATGGCGGGCAACCTGACCGATCAGGTGCGCGACATCGCCGAGGTGGCCACGGCGGTGGCCCGGGGCGACCTGTCGCAGAAGATCACCGTGGACGTGCGCGGCGAGATCCTGGAGTTGAAGATCACCATCAACACGATGGTGGACCAGTTGTCGTCGTTCGCCGACGAGGTGACGCGGGTGGCCCGGGAGGTCGGCAGCGAGGGCCGCCTCGGCGGCCAGGCCGAGGTGCCCGGGGTGGCCGGCACCTGGCGCGACCTCACCGACTCGGTGAACTTCATGGCCGGCAACCTGACCAGCCAGGTACGCAACATCGCCCAGGTCACGACCGCCGTGGCCCGGGGCGACCTGTCGCAGAAGATCACCGTCGACGCCCGGGGCGAGATCCTGGAGCTCAAGAGCACGATCAACACGATGGTGGACCAGTTGTCGTCGTTCGCCGACGAGGTGACGCGGGTGGCCCGGGAGGTCGGCACCGACGGGCGGCTCGGCGGTCAGGCGCAGGTCAGCGGCGTCGCCGGCACCTGGCGCGACCTCACCGACTCGGTGAACTCGATGGCGGTCAACCTCACCGACCAGGTGCGCAGCATCGCCCAGGTGGCCACGGCGGTGGCCCGGGGGGACCTGTCGCAGAAGATCACCGTCACCGCCCACGGCGAGATCCTGGAGCTGAAGAACACCATCAACACGATGGTGGACCAGTTGTCGTCGTTCGCCGACGAGGTGACGCGGGTGGCCCGGGAGGTCGGCACCGAGGGTCGCCTCGGCGGCCAGGCCGACGTCAAGGGCGTCTCCGGCACCTGGAAGGACCTGACCGAGTCGGTCAACGTCATGGCGGACAACCTCACCGCCCAGGTACGCAGCATCGCCGAGGTGACCACCGCCGTGGCGAAGGGCGACCTGACCCAGAAGATCCGCGTCGACGCGCGCGGCGAGATCCTGGCGTTGAAGGAGACCATCAACACGATGGTCGACCAGCTCTCGGCGTTCGCCGACGAGGTGACGCGGGTGGCCCGGGAGGTCGGCACCGAGGGCCGCCTCGGCGGTCAGGCCCGGGTGTCCAACGTGGCCGGCACCTGGAAGGACCTCACCGACAACGTCAACGAGATGGCCAACAACCTCACCAACCAGGTGCGCTCGATCGCGCTGGTCGCCACCGCCGTCGCGCAGGGCGACCTGAGCCGGCAGATCACCGTGGAGGCCAAGGGCGAGGTGGCCGTGCTCGCCCAGACGATCAACACGATGGTCGGCACGCTCGGCGCCTTCGCCGACGAGGTGACGCGGGTGGCCCGCGAGGTCGGCACCGAGGGCCGCCTCGGCGGCCAGGCCCGGGTGCCGAACGTGGCCGGCACCTGGAAGGACCTCACCGACAACGTCAACTCGATGGCGAACAACCTCACCGGCCAGGTACGCAACATCGCCCAGGTGACCACCGCGGTGGCCCAGGGCGACCTGACCAGGAAGATCGACGTCGACGCGCGCGGCGAGATCCTGGAACTCAAGACCACCATCAACACGATGGTGGACCAGCTCTCGTCGTTCGCGGCCGAGGTGACCCGGGTGGCCCGGGAGGTCGGCAGCGAGGGCCGCCTCGGCGGGCAGGCCGAGGTGGAGGGCGTCTCCGGCACCTGGAAGCGGCTCACCGAGAACGTCAACGAGCTGGCCGGGAACCTCACCCGCCAGGTGCGCGCCATCGCCGAGGTGACCAGCGCCGTGGCCACCGGCGACCTGACCCGCTCCATCACCGTGGACGCCCCCGGCGAGGTCGGCGAGCTGAAGGACAACATCAACTCGATGGTGGAGTCGCTGCGCGAGACCACCCGGACCAACCAGGAACAGGACTGGCTCAAGACGAACCTGGCCCGCATCTCGGGCCTCATGCAGGGCCACCGCGACCTGGACGTGGTCGCCGGCCTGGTGATGAACGAGCTGGCCCCGCTGGTCTCCGCGCAGCTCGGCACCTTCCTGCTGGTCGACGACGGCCCGGACCGGGCCGACCTGCGGGTGGTGGGCGGGTACGGGCACGACACCTCCGGCCGCCGGTACGCCCTCGGCGACTCCCTCGTCGGGCAGGCCGCGGTGAGCAAGCGGGCCATCGTGGTGGACGCCGTACCGGCCGACTACGTCACGGTCTCCTCCAGCCTCGGCGCCGCCGCCCCGCTGCACCTGGTGGTGCTGCCGATCCTCTTCGAGGACCAGGTGCTCGGGGTCATCGAGCTGGCCAGCATGAGCCGCTTCACCGAGGTGCAGCGCGACTTCCTCGACCAGCTGACCGAGACCATCGGCGTCAACGTCAACACCATCGTCGCCAACGCCCGTACCGACGTGCTGCTCACCGAGTCGCAGCGCCTCGCCGCGGAGTTGCAGGCCCGCTCGGAGGAGTTGCAGGCCCGCTCGGAGGAACTCCAGCGCTCCAACGCCGAACTGGAGGACAAGGCGGCCCTGCTGGCCCGGCAGAACCACGACATCGAGACGAAGAACTCCGAGATCGAGCAGGCCCGCCAGGAGCTGGAGACCCGCGCCCAGCAGCTCGCGCTCGCCTCCAAGTACAAGTCGGAGTTCCTCGCCAACATGAGCCACGAGCTGCGTACGCCGCTGAACTCGCTGCTCATCCTCGCCCAGCTGCTCGCGCAGAACCCGAACCGCAACCTGACCCCTAAGCAGGTCGAGTACGCCACGGTCATCCACTCGGCCGGCACCGACCTGCTCCAGCTCATCAACGACATCCTCGACCTGTCCAAGGTGGAGGCCGGGAAGATGGACATCAACCCGGAGACCTTCGAGCTGGCCGCGCTGCGCGACTACGTCGACGCGACGTTCCGGCCGCTGACCACGCCCCGGGGCCTGGAGCTGGAGATCAGCACGGGGCCGGGCGTGCCGACGGAGCTGCACACCGACGAGCAGCGGCTGCGGCAGGTGCTGCGCAACCTGGTCTCCAACGCGGTGAAGTTCACCGAGAAGGGGCGGGTGCGGCTGCGCATCGAGCGGGCCGCGCCGGGGGAGCTGCCCGAGGGCCTCGCCGAGACCGACACCGTCATCGCGTTCCGGGTGATCGACACCGGCATCGGCATCGCCGAGCAGCACCTGACCGCCATCTTCGACGCCTTCCAGCAGGCCGACGGCACGACCAGCCGGCGCTACGGGGGCACGGGCCTCGGGCTGTCCATCAGCCGGGAGATCGCCCACCTGCTCGGCGGCCGGATCCAGGCGCGCAGCGTGCTCGGGCGGGGCAGCACGTTCACCCTCTACCTGCCCGTCGGGCCGGTGCCCGCCGCGACCGGCGACGCGACGGCCGCGGACCGCCCGGCCGGCCCGTTCGCGGCACCCGGCCGGGCCGGCGCGCTGCCCTGGGCGCCGCCGGCCACGCTACCGCCGGCCGTGACGCTCCAGCCGGGCGAGGCGCGTCGGATGCTGGTGCTGGAACGCCACGACAAGGGGCTGCTGACGCTGCTCGCGCAGGGTGTCGCGGCGGACCTCGGTGACGCGCATCCGCCGGTGGAGGTCTGCACCGCCGTGGACGTTCCCTCGGCCGTCGAGGCGCTCGCCGGCGGGCGGCACCACGTCCTGGTGCTCCAGCTCGACCTGCCCGACGACGGCGGTACGACCCTGATCAAGGCGCTGCACGACGATCCGGCGCTGCGCGGGGTGCCCGTGCTGGCGTACCACGGGCACCCGTTGCCGTCCGGCTCGCAGGCCCTGTTGCAGGCGCTGGCCCACGAGCGGCCGCTGGAGATCCTGCGCAGCCTGGACGACCTGCGCGAGCGGATCGCTTTGCACCTGACGGCGGTGACCCCGGAGCGGGTGCTGCCGTTCGCCCCGGTGCTGCCCGACGTCCGGCCCGCCGTCGACGCCCTGCCCGGCGAGCTGGCCGGCCGCAAGGTGCTGGTGGTGGACGACGACGCGCGCAACGTCTTCGCGCTGACCAACATCCTGGAGCTGCACGGGCTCGACGTGGTCTACGCGGAGAACGGCCGGCAGGGCATCGAGACGCTGATGCGCCACGACGACATCGACCTCGTGCTGATGGACGTCATGATGCCGGAGATGGACGGCTACGCCGCGACGGCGGCGATCCGCGCCATGCCCCGCTACGCCGACCTGCCGATCATCGCGGTGACCGCGAAGGCGATGCACGGCGACCGGGAGAAGAGCATCTCCTCCGGCGCCAGCGACTACGTCACGAAGCCGGTCGACGCCGCCGACCTGTTGCAGTGCATCCACCGCTGGCTGCACGGCTGAGGCCTGCCCGGGCGGACGCTTCGCGGTGCTCCCCGGGCGGGCGACCGCCGGGGGAGCACCGGTCGGCGCACGTTCAGGACCGGCCGGCCTCGAAGGTCTCCCGGTCGAGGAAGAGCAGCCGGGCCCGCTTGCCGTTCAGGTCGATCAGCGGCCCGGCGACGAAGCCGGTGCGCAGGAGCCGGTCGACCGCCTTCTCGTTGCGCGCGTCCGGCTCCATCACGACGCGCCGGTGTCGCGGGTCGGCGAAGACGAAGTCGAGGAACACGCGCAGCAGGGTGCCCGTGAAGCCCCGCTCGACCGCGTCGGGCGGACCGATCAGCAGGTGGGCCCCGTGGTCGCCGGGCTGGACCGGATAGCACTCGCCGACCGGGTCGGCGGCCGGCTCGTAGGTCTGGAACAGCGCGACGGGCGTCCCGTCGCGGTGCGTCAGCCAGGCGTGGTGGGTGGGCAGCGAGTCGAGGTAGCGGTAGATCTCCTCGACGCGCTCCCGACCGGCGTCGCGCATGCCCCAGAACCGGGCGCGTTCCTGGCTGACCCAGGAGTGGACGAGGTCGATGTCGGTGTCGGGGTCGAGGGGGCGGATCGTCACCCGGCCGAAGCCGTCGACGTCCTGGCGGTAGGTGCTGGCGAGATCACGCATCGTGTGCCACCGTACGGTGATTCCGGTCGATGCGCGAGTAGGTCGACCCCCGGCGCGGCGCCGGCCGCGCCGACGCCGCGTACGCCCGTCAGCCGCTGGCGACGGCGACCGGCGGAGCGCTCGCGCCGGCCCGGCGGCGGGCGGCCGGAACCACCAGGGGGGTGCCGGACTCCGGGTCGTCGATCACGCGGCAGGGCAGCCCGAAGACCTCCCCGACCAGCTCGGCGGTGACCACCTCCCGGGGCGCGCCGGCGGCCACCACCCGCCCCTCGCGCATCGCGATGAGGTGCGTCGCGTAGCGGGCGGCGTGGTTGAGGTCGTGCAGCACGGCGACCAGCGTGCGGCCCTGCTCCTCGTGCAGCCGGGCGCAGAGGTCGAGGACCTCGATCTGGTGGGCGATGTCCAGGTAGGTGGTCGGCTCGTCGAGCAGCAGCAGGGGGGTCTGCTGGGCCAGCGCCATCGCGATCCACACCCGCTGCCGCTGCCCGCCGGAGAGCTCGTCGACCGGTCGGTCGGCCAGGTCGGCGACGCCCGTGGCGGCCATCGACTCGGTGACCACCCGCTCGTCCTCGCGCGACCACTGCCGCAGCAGCCCCTGGTGCGGGTACCGGCCGCGGGCGACGAGTTCGGCGACGCCGATGCCGTCCGGCGCGACGGACGTCTGCGGCAGCAGGCCGAGGGTGCGCGCCACGGCGCGGGCCGGCTGCCGGTGGATGTCCTCGCCGTCGAGCAGCACCGCCCCGGCGGTCGGCTTCAGCAGCCGGGACAGGGCCCGCAGCAGGGTCGACTTGCCGCAGGCGTTGGGGCCGATGATGACCGTGAAGGAGCGGTCGGGCACGGCGACGCTCAGGTCCTGCGCGATGGTCCGCCGCTCGTAGGCGAGGGTCATCGCGGTGCCGCTCAGCCGGGACTGCATGCTCGGTGCTCCGTTCTCGTCATGGGTGGGCCGTCGGCCGGGCCCGGTCACAGCCGGCCGGCCCGGCGCTCGGTGGCCAGCAGCCAGACCAGGTAGGCGCCGCCGAGCACGCCGGTCACCACGCCGACCGGCAGCTGGTGCCCGGGGAAGGCCCGCAGGGCGAGCTGGTCGGCGCCGACCAGGAGGACCGCCCCGACGGCCGCCGAGGGCAGCAGGTTCGGCCCCGGGGCCCGGGTCAGCCGCCGCGCGAGGTGCGGCGCGGTGAGGGCCACGAAGTTCACCGGCCCCGCGGCGGCCGCCGCGAGGGAGACCAGCAGCACCGCCGCCGCCAGCACGACCAGGCGCAGCCGCTCCACGCGTACGCCGAGGGCGGCGGCGGTGTCGTCGCCCATCTCGACCAGCCGCATCGCCGGCCCGTAGCCGGCCAGCATGAGCGGCACCAGCACCCCGAGCGCGATCAGCAGCGGCAGCGCGTTCGACCAGCCGCGCCCGTCGAGGCTGCCGGTGAGCCAGAGCACGGCGCGGGCGGCGTCCATCAGCGGGGCCCGGGTGAGCAGCCAGCCGTTGACGCCGGTGAGGATCGCCATGGTGCCGATGCCGACCAGGATCAGCCGGTAGCCGTGCACGCCGCGCCGCCAGGACAGCCCGTAGACCAGCGCGCCTGTGACCAGCCCGCCGACCACCGCCGAGGAGGCCAGCGCCAGGCTGCTGCCGCCGAGCACCACCACGACGAGCGCCCCGGTGGCCGCGCCCTGGGTGAAGCCGAGCATGTCGGGGCTGCCCAGCGGGTTGCGCACCAGCGACTGGAAGACGGCGCCGGCCAACGCCAGCGCGGCGCCGACGCAGAGCGCGGTCACCACCCGGGGCAGCCGCAGCTCGGTGACGATGAACTCCTCGGCCGGGGTGCCCTGACCGGTGAGGGCGCGCAGCACGGCGGCGGGGCTCATCGGGTAGTCGCCGCTGCCGATGGCGAGCACGCTCAGCCCCAGGGCCAGCAGCACGCAGGTGACGCCGACGGCGATGGCGCGGGGGCGCAGCCGCAGCGACAGTCCGTCGCGGACACGGAGTGTGATCACGGGTGGGCCACCCGTCCGCGCAGCACCAGCCAGAGGAAGAGCGGCCCGCCCGCCACGGCGGTCACGAGCCCGACCTGGAGCTCGCCGGGGCGGCTCAGCACCCGGCCCAGCACGTCGGCACCGAGCAGCAGCACCGGCGCCAGCACCGCGCAGTACGGCAGCAGCCAGCGCAGGTCCGGGCCGGTGAGCGCGCGTACCAGGTGCGGCACCAGCAGCCCGACGAAGACGATGGGCCCGCAGGCGGCGGTGGCGGCGCCGCAGAGCAGCGTGATCGCCGCGATGACCGCGCCCCGGATGAGGGCGGGCCGGGCGCCGAGGGCGCGCGCCGCGTCGTCGCCGAGGGCGAGGGCGTTGAGCGGTCGGGCGACGGCCAGGGCGACCAGCAGGCCCGCCGCCATGAACGGCGCGACCGTGCCGACGGTCGACGGTTCGGCGCTGGCCAGCGAGCCGACCGTCCAGAACCGCAGCCGCTCCAGCGACGCCGTGTCCATCAGCATCACCGCGCTGACGTACGAGTAGAGGGTGGCGTTGAGCGCCGCGCCGGCCAGGGCCAGCCGGGCGGGGGTGGCCCCGCGCCCGCCGCCGACGGCGTACACGGCGGCGGTGACGGCAGCCGCGCCGAGCAGCGCGAACCACACCTGCCCGCCGACGCCGCCGATGCCGAACAGCAGCGCCCCGGTGGCCACCGCCGCCGCGGCGCCGGCGTTGATGCCGAGCAGGCCGGGGTCGGCGAGGGGATTGCGGGTCAGCGCCTGCATGACCGCGCCGGCGACGCCGAGCGCCGCCCCGGCGAGCAGGCCGAGCAGCGTACGTGGCAGTCGCATCCGGTGCACGACGGCGTACTCGGCGGCGTCGCGGTCCAGCAGGCCCTGCCACACGTCGGTGAGGGGAAGCTGTTTGGCGCCCACGGCGATGCTGAGCACCGCGACGGCCGCGAGCAGCAGCACCGACGCCGCGAGCCCGGCGGCGCGCAGTGCGGCCCGGCCGGGCCGGCGTACGGCCGGCGGTGCCGGCGGGGCGCCGACGCGGGGGGAGAGGGTGGCGGACAGTGTGGGCTCCGATTGGTGCGGAATTCCGAACGGGACTTGACAGCCGTTTAGGTTAGGTTAACCTAACCCCGCTGTCCATGGTCATTCGCCCGACCCTGATCGAAAGACACCGCCATGCCGCATCCCGTGTCCGCCCGCCGCCTCTCCCGCCGGGGCCTGCTCGCCGCCGGTGGCGCCGCCACCCTGGCAGCCCTGCTCGCCGGCTGCGGCGGGGACGAGGACTCCGCCACCCCCGCCGCCAAGGGCTCCGAAGGGCCGTGGTCGTTCACGGACGACCGTAACGAGAAGGTGAGCGCCCCCGCCCGGCCGACCCGGGTGGTCGCCTTCACGGGGGTCGCCGCCGCGCTGGTCGACTTCGGGCTCGACAAGCAGATCGTCGGGGTGTTCGGCGAGACGAAGCGCTCCGACGGCAGCAAGGACCCGCAGGCGGGCGACCTCGACGTCGAGTCCGTGGAGATCCTCGGCAACGTCTGGGGCGAGTTCAACCTGGAGAAGTACGCCGCCCTGCGGCCCGAACTGCTCGTCACCCACATGTACGACCCGGGCGCCTTCTGGTACGTGCCGGACGAGAGCAAGGGCAAGATCCTTCCGCTCGCCCCCACCGTCACCGTCACCACCGCCCGGGTGCCGATGACCAAGCCGATCGAGCGGTACGCGCAGCTCGCCGAGTCCCTCGGCGCCGACCTGTCCGCCAAGAAGGTCACCGACGCCAAGGCCCGCTTCGAGGCCGCCGCCGAGTCGGTCCGCCAGGCGGTCAAGGCCAACCCGGGCATCAAGGTGCTCGCCTGCTCCGGCAGCCCCGACCTGTTCTACGCCTCCAACCCCAAGGTCAGCACCGACCTGATGTACTTCGCCGAGCTGGGCGTCGACATCGTCGTCCCCACCAAGCTGGAGGCCGGCGACTACTTCGAGGCGCTGAGCTGGGAGAACGCGGGCAAGTTCCCGGCCGACCTGCTCCTGCTCGACAACCGCAGCACCGCCCTCCAGCCCAAGGACCTGGCCGCCAAGCCGACCTGGCAGCAGCTGCCGGCGGTCAAGGCCAACCAGGTCGCCGCCTGGGACGCGGTGCCCCGCTTCTCGTACGCCGGCGCCGCGCCGCTGCTGGAGAACCTGGCCACCGCCATCAAGGGCGCGAAGAAGGTCACGTCGTGAGCACCGCCGTCGCCGTGCAGTACCGTCTCTTCGCCGCGCAGGTCGTCGGCGCCCGCCGCGTCGGCGCCTCCCTGGTCCGGGTCACCTTCGGCGGGCCGGAGCTGGCCGACTTCGCCGGCGGCGGCCGGGACCAGAGCGTCTCGCTGTTCCTGCCGCACCCCGGTCAGCCCGAGCCGGTGCTCCCCGTCGAGGCGGGGGAGGACTGGTTCGGCGCCTACCGGGCCATGGACCCCGACGTGCGCGCGGTGATGCGCTCGTACACCATCCGGGAGCAGCGCCCCGAGGTGGCCGAGGTGGACATCGACTTCGTCAGCCACGGCGACACCGGCCCCGCCTCCCGCTGGGCCCGGCACGCCCTGCCGGGCGACCGGGTGGTGCTGCTCGGCCCGGCCGTGCACGACAACCGCAGTGTCTGCTTCCGGCCCCCGGTCGGCACGGACTCGGTCCTGCTGGTGGCCGACGAGACGGGGCTGCCGGCCGCCGCCGGGATCCTGGCCTGGCTGCCGCCCGGCACCCCGGTGCGCGCCTGGATCGAGGTCCCCGACGCGGGAGACATCCAGGAGTTGCCCACCGAGGCGCGGGCCGAGGTGCGCTGGATCGTGCGGGGCGGCACCGCCCCGGGCAGCAGTCTGCTGGCCGACGCGGTGCGCGCCGCCCGGCTGCCGGCCGGCACCCCGTACGCCTGGATCGCCGGCGAGTCCTCGATGGTGCGCTCGGTGCGCCGGCACCTCGTGGGCGAGCGCGGCCTGGACCGCCGGCACGTCACCTTCTCCGGCTACTGGCGCCGGGGCGCCTCCGAGGAGGACCTGCGCGCCGAGGCCGCCGTCAAGGCCGCCGCCTGACCGACGCCCGTCGCGTGCCGGATCCCGCCCGCCGGGGTGGGATCCGGCATCGGTCGTGCCGGTCAGAACTCCCGGTACATCACGTGCAGGTTCACCCGGCCGAGGGTGGGATGCCGGAACGCGCCGGGCACCGTGCCGACCACGTCGAACCCCTCCCGCCGGTACAGCTCCACGGCGGTGACGTTGCTCACCACCACCGCGTTGAACTGCATGCCGGCGTATCCCCGCTCACGCGCCCAGCCGACGGCGTGCCGGCACAGCGCGGTGCCGACGCCACGCCCGCGCGCCGCGCGGGCCACCATGAAGCTCGCGGTGGCGACGTGCGAGCCTGGCCCGGGGCGGTTGGTGCCCATCTTCGCGGTGCCCAGCACCGCGTCGCCGTCGACCGCGACCACCGTCCGGCCGGGCGCGGCCTCCACCCACATGCCGTACGCCTGCTCGGCGGTCAGCTCCGGGTCGTAGGGGAACGTCTCCCGGGCACGGACCACCTCCTGGACGATCGGCCACACCTGTGCCCAGTCGGACTCGTGGAAGTCTCGGATCCGCATCCGGCGGATGCTAGGGGCATCACGGCACGGCGGCAAAGCGTTAACGACGGGGAGGGCGCGGCTGCGGAGTCCGCGTTGCAGCCTGACGTGGGGAGCCGCATGCCCGGCCGACACAGGGTCGGACCGGACACACGGTCAACCCGCCATCGTCACCAGGCCCATACGGTCGGTTCGCCAAGTCGTTGGCTGAAGTTCGCGCCGAGGTTCGGTGTGGCCTCGGTTCGCAGAAGCCGGCCGTCCTTGTCGAAGACCCGCACCGTGACTACCTGGCGAGGATCGATGCGCACCGCGCCCGCCCCGGCGTCGAGACGGCCGCTGGCTATCGTTCGGTTCTTCCGGTCGACCAGTTCGACCTGGACCGCCGACTCCGGCCCGACGACCAGCACACCGACTGTCTCTCCTGGAACCTGGACGACGGCCAGATCAGGACTCCCGGTAGCGATCCGGTAGTCGCCCGGTGATCCCGACTCCGGCTCTGGCGGCGGCCCCGCCTCGGTCTTGAGCAACGCTGCGCAGCCAGCGTCGGCCGAGCAGGAACTCACCAGCACGGCCGCTGGCGCGCCGGGAACCCAGTCGGGTAACCGTCCGCCCCAGACCACCTGTGGTGCCGGTCCGGTGAGTCCGTGGCCCTTGAGCTCCCAGTGCAGGTCGCGCACTGCGGCAGCGGCAAGCGTGGCGTCCACCGAGCCGCGCGCACCGGCGGTGGGGACCGGCGCTGCCGCCTCCGTCGGGCCGACCACACTCGCCCCACCAGCTGCCGGTCCGGCGTACCGAACCACGCCGTCGCAGGTGAACCGCCACCGTTCGGTCGCTCGGCCCGCCCCCAGGACCACGAAACCATCGGTGCTCACCACCTGCCAGCTCCGGGTAACCGATCCGTCCGGCTGGATCCGTCCGTCAGCGGAGGTCTCGACGAGACACCCGGCCGGGGCGAGCCCGACCGTGAGATCGGCGCCGTGGCGGCCGTTCACCGGCGAGTGCCGACCGAAAAAGACGTACGGTTCCAGCGGTAGCGGCTCGACCGGGGTGCCGGTCTTGCTCAGCAGTTCCGGCACGGACGCCTCGGCCTGCCCGCTGCCATGGCGGAGCAGCGCGTGTGATTCGTCCAGGAAGGCCACCACCACGGTCCGGGCGCCCGGCGCGTCGTGTGCGAGCAGCACCTTCACCTCGTCGAGCGCCGGGTCGACCAGCAGTTCGGTGCGGGCCGTCCGGTACTGTCGCTCGATGTTGGCGATCAGCGCCTTGTCGCCGGCTAGGTTGCCCCGGGTAGGCGAGTTGAGTAACTGCCTCACCATCGGCTTGTCGACCCGGCTTGCCGGCTGAAACGTCCCAACCGCCGGCGGTGGCGACGATGCCACGCCGGTGACCGTCGACCGGCCGACCGCACCGAACACCGGCAGCGCCATCGCCACCGCCGCCAGACCGGCCACGCACGCCACCGCCACCCGTCGCTGTCGGCGCCGACGGACGCGGACCAGCAGCCGCTGGTAAGGGTCGGGGGCCGGCACCACCGGCTCGGCAAGCCGTGCCAACGCCTGTCTGATCTCATCGGCCATCGTTCACACCTCTCCGTCTCGTCGGGACCGACGCCACGTCCAACGGCACCTGGTCGTCGATCGGCCGCGTCTGCTCATTCGATGCTGTCGATTCGGCCGACGAGGCCGGCAGCACCGCGCGTAGCCGGGCGAGCCCACGGGACGCCTGGCTCTTCACCGTGCCTACCGAGCAACCAAGCGTCTGGGCGATCTGCGCCTCGGGAAGGTCCTCCCAGTAACGCAGCACCAGCACCGCCCGCATACGGGGCGGCAGGCCGCGCAACGCGGTGAGTACCTCGTCGCGTACCACGACGTCGTCCGCCACGTCTGGGCTCCGGCCCCGCTCGGCGTGCAGCCGCCAGGCACCGGTCACCCCAGCCAGGAACTCCCGGGAACCGAACCGGTGCCACAGGCTGACCCGCTCGTTGGCCATGATCCGGCGGACGTAGGCCAGCGGGTCATTCACCTGCCGCCAGCGGCGCATCACCCGCATCAGCGCGCTCTGCACGAGATCTTCGGCCGCGTGCCGCGAACCGGTCAGCAGGTACGCAGTCCGTAGCAGATCCGCGTACCGGATCTCGACGAACGCGCGGAAGCCGTCATCCGTCACCTGCACCCTCCAGTCCTAGCCAGGCGTCACCAACGAGAGGAAGACCCTCAGCCAGCGGGAAAGGTTGACCGATGGTGGCGACTGCGCCGAGATCGGGAAGGCCTCACAATTCGCAGCCGGCGACGACATCCGCCCGCTCGATGGCTCGAGGCGTCGGCGCGGGAGGGTGAACCCTCGCACCCGCTGCCGGACCGGCGGGGCTCGCCGCCGGGGCTGTCGTCGGCCGGCGGCGGACAGGCTAGTTTGCCTGAATGAGTCTCCTCGATGACGTCGCGAGCCGTGACGGTTGGCGATGCTGGGTGTGCGACGAGCCGGTCGACCCCGACATGTCGGTGAACGACCCGCGTGGTCCCAGCGTCGACAGCCGTACCGCCGACAAGAAGGCCAAGGTCGCCGAGCGACTCGCGCACCGGGCCTGCAACACCCGCAAGGGCGCTGTCAAGGTGGTCATCGCCTGGCCGGACCATCTGCACGTGGTGGAGCCCGCGCCACTGATCACCGTCGCCGAGCGGCTCGAACGCAAGGGCGGCCGCGAACTGGTCGCCCGCTGCCCGAGCAGGAAGGACGCCCAGGAGGCGGCGGACTGGCTGGTCGACCGGTTCTCCCGGCTGGTGCCCGGCCTGCCGGTGACCGCGAGCGTCGACGCGGGCGGCGGACAGTACCTCGTCGCCCTGGCCGCCGGCCGCCGCTGACCGGTGCCCCTGGTCGGCGGGGCGTCGCCGGCCAGGGGCCATCCGTAGGTGTCGGCAGCGGCCCGGGGCCCGAGCCGGCACCAGCGCTGCTGCGCACCGCGCGTGCCGGCCGTCTCCAGCCGGTGGCGTCGGCGGCGGTCAGTCTCCGGTCAGAATGGGGGTGCGTCCTCGCCCATCAACGCCAGCACGACGCCTCCCTTACCACTCTTGAGGCCCTGGACCACGACCTTGCCGGTGCTGCCGCTGGGCAGTTCCAACGTGAAGGTCTTCCCGACCGCGTTCTTGGGTCCGTTGCCGGCGCTGTTGGCGGGTCGGAAGTCGCCTGCCCACGGCGGGGTCCCGCCTCTGCGGGCAGGCTCGGCGAAGAGTGCGGCGGTGCCGGGAGTCCGGGTGCCGTCGGAGGAGAGGAGCACTGAGGCGCTGCGATAGGTAGCCATATGCGACAAGGCTATCCCGGACCGTGCCCGTTCGCGCCACCAGAACCGTCGGGTAACGCGAACGGCTTCGAAACGACCGTGACCTCGTTCCACCCCTCGTGCCGCCTCCTGGACCTCGATTTCTCCGAAGATGGTGTCGTATCGGGGCGTGGCCGTTCGTGGAACCAGTGTGCGGCGGCCGGCTGGACCGCCGGACACGAGGAGCCGGGCAAGGCCCTCGTCCGGGACCGAGAGGAGACGACCATGACGGAGTACCTGATCACCTTCAACGACGAGTGGGTGCCCGAACACACGGCGGAGGAGATTCGCGAGAAGAGCAAGGCCAGCTGGGCCGTGATGGGGGAGATGCAGGCCGAGGGCGTCCTGCTCTTCAGCAACGGGGGGCTCGACCGGTCCACCGCCGTGTGCAGCGTCGAATCGGTCGACGGCAAGCCCGTCTTCACCGACGGCCCGTACGTCGAGACCAAGGAGCACCTCGGCGGCTTCGCCGTCGTGGACGTGCCCGACGACGAGGCGGCGCGATACTGGGCCGGCAGGCTCGCGACCGCGCTCGACTGGCCACAGGAGGTGCACCGGTTCCGAGGCCCCGGGGCGCGCCCGGCGTAACGGCTCCGGGGAGAAGTGAGCGTGGTGCCCAGATACCTGCTGTCCGTCTACGGACCGGCCGAGCGCACCGAGTTCGGCACCCACCCCTCCCAGGAGGCCGTGCCGCAGGCGTTCGTCGACACCGGCGCCTTCGACGAGCGGCTCCGGCGGGACGGTCACCTCGTCTTCACCGACGGCCTGGCGCCCGCGACGACCGCCACCACCGTTGACGGGCAGGGCGAGAAGCTGGCCCTCACCGACGGGCCCTACCTGGAGACGAGGGAGCACCTCGACGGCTTCTGGGTCATCGAGGCGGCCGACCTCGACGTGGCCCTGGCCCTCGCCGCCGAGGGGTCGAGAGCGTGCCGCGGTACGGTCGAGGTGCGTCCCTTCCGATCCGGGGAATCCGTCCGAGCGCTGCCGGAGCCATGACCGTTCTCACCGTCGAGCAGGCGATCACCCGTGCCCACCACGAGGAGTGGGCGCGGGTGGTCGCCGGCCTCACGCGCCGTTTCGGCGATCTCGACGTCGCCGAGGAGGCGGCGGCCGAAGCGTTCGTGGCGGCCGCGGAGCGGTGGCCGCGCGAGGGCGTACCGTCCAATCCCGGTGGTTGGCTCGTCACCACCGCGACCCGCAAGGCGATCGACCGGCTCCGTCGCGAGTCACAGCGCGACGCCAAACACCAGGCGGCCCGGATGGTGTACGACGACACCCCTGCTGAGCCGACCGGCCCGGTCGAGGACGACCGGCTCAGACTGATCTTCACCTGCTGCCACCCCGCGCTCGCGATGGAGGCCCGGGTCGCGCTCACCCTGCGCCTGCTCGGCGGCCTCACCGTGCCCGAGATCGCCCGCGCCTTCCTGGTGCAGGAGACCACCCTGGCGCAACGGATCACCCGCGCCAAGGCGAAGATCAAGGCGGCACACATTCCCTACCGGGTGCCCTCGGCCGACGACATCCGCGAGCGCCTCGCCGGCGTCCTCGCCGTCGTCTACCTCATCTTCAACGAGGGCTATCTCGTCAGCGAGGGGGACGCCCCGGTGCGCGTCGACCTCACCGACGAGGCGATCCGCCTCGGCCGCCTGCTCCGGACCCTCCTCCCGGACGACGGCGAGGTGGCCGGCCTGCTCGCCCTGATGCTCCTCACCGACGCCCGGCGGCCGGCGCGCGTGTCCCGCACCGGGGAGCTGGTGATCCTCGCCGAGCAGGACCGGGGCGCGTGGGACCGCACCCTCATCGCCGAGGGCAACGCCCTTCTCCGCGAGCGGGTCGAGGCTGTGGCGACCGGCGGCGACCCACCCGGGCGCTACCAACTGCAGGCCGCGATCAACGCGGTCCACACCGACGCCCCGTCCGCCCGGGACACCGACTGGTCCACCATCGTCGCCCTCTACGGCCGCATGTCGCTGCTCGACCCCTCACCGATCGTGCGGCTCAACCGGGCGGTCGCGGTCGCCGAGGTCGACGGCCCCGGGGTCGGGCTCGCCGAGATCGACCGGCTCACCGCCGTCCTCGACGGCTACCACGCCTTCCACGCCGCGCGCGCCGACCTGCTACGGCGACTCGGGCGCGGCGGCGAGTCGCGCACGGCGTACGACCGGGCCATCGGTCTCGCCGGCAACCCCGCCGAGCGGGCCTACCTCACCCGCCGCCGCGACCAGCTCGCCGGCTGACCGCCACGTGGAGCCAGCCCGTTCCCGTCCACCTGCCCTGACTGGCACGGACCGGAGGGCGGCAGGGGCAGTGGTGGCTCGACGACCGTGGCAGGATCGCGCTTTCGACCTTGCGGCGAAACCGAGGAGACAGCCTGGTGAAGGCCGACCACTACGACAGTTTCGCCGAGCGTTACAGCGCGGACAACGAATCCAACCTGATCAACGGCTACTACGAACGGCCCGCGATGATCGGGCTTGCCGGGGATGTGAACGGCCGGCGGATCCTCGACGCCGGCTGCGGCTCGGGTCCCTTGTCCGCGGCGCTTCGCGAGCGAGGGGCCATCGTGACCGGCTTCGACTCCAGCCGCGCGATGGTCGAGCTGGCCGAACGGCGGCTGGGCGGGGACGCCACGCTGCTGGTTGCCGACCTCAGCGAGCCGCTTCCCTTCGCCGACGGCGCGTTCGACGACGTCGTCGTGTCCCTGGTCCTGCACTACCTGGAGGACTGGACCGCGCCCCTGGCCGAGCTGCGCCGAGTCCTGAGGCCGGGGGGTCGCCTCATCCTGTCCGTGAACCACCCGATGGTCTACACGGCGGTGAACCCGGACGGCGACTACTTCGCCCTCGCACGGTGGTCGGAGGAGTACATTTTCGACGGGCACGCCACGGAGCTGACCTACTGGCACCGGCCGTTGCACGCGATGACGGATGCGTTCACCGAGGCGGGCTTCCGCCTCTCGGTCGTCAGCGAACCCCCCATGTCTCCCGATACTCCGCGCGAGATCCTGCCCCCACACCTCGTGGACCGCACCACGTTCATCTGCTTCATCTTCTTCGTCCTCGAAGCGCACTGAGCCCGGGCCGGTCCGCCGCCGTACGCCACCACCGGCCTTCCCCTCCGGCGCATCCGCCGACGGTGCCGAACGCGCAGTCGGCGGCTCAGCCGAGGCGCACGTGGGCCGGCCGTTCGGGCCGGGCGCTGCCGGTGCCGGTGCCGGTGCCGTCGAGCGTCGTGCCGACCGGGACGGTGGGCCGGGCCGGTACGACGGGCGCGTCCCGGCCGGTGCCCCGGTGGCCGTCCCCGTCGTGGCTCGACTCCTCGTGGTAGTCCTGCTCCACGTTGACTGACCACACGTCGTGCCGGGTGCCGCAGGCGATGTTCTCGGCGGTGAGCATCGCCGTCAGCATCGAGTGGTCCTGGTTGTTGTAGCGGTGCATGCCGTTGCGGCCCACCGGGTGCACGTTGGGCACCTCGCGCGCCAGCCAGTCCCGGATCACGTCGACGTTGTGCTGGTAGCGCTCGTCGTAGACCGGGTACGCCTTCGGCATCCGCACCACGTACCCGGCCTCGACCACCCCCGGCCGGACCAGGCCGAGCCGCTCCAGTTCGGCCGTCGCGGTGGCGACCAGCTCGGCGTCCGGCGTACGCCAGGTCTCGTCGTCCTCGAACACGAAGTACTCCAGGCCGAGGCAGGTGCGCCCGTCCTTGACCAGGTGCGGCGACCAGGAGCCGAAGTTCTGGATCCGGCCGACCTTCACCGCCGGGTCGTGCACGTAGATCCAGTTGTCGGGGAACGAGAACTCCGCCGGCACCACCAGCGCGACGGTCAGGAAGTCCCGGTACCGCAGGTCGGCGGCCGCGGCCAGCACCTCCGGCGGGGCCGCCGGGCGCAGCGCGGCGACCAGCTCGGAGATCGGCATCGAGGAGACGACGTGCGTGGCCGGCTCGGTGCGCCGCCCGCCGGCCCCGTCGACGGTCACGGCGACGGCCCGGCGCCGCTCCGGGTCCCGGTGCACGGCGGTGACCCAGGTGCCGGTGTCCACGCGGCCGCCGCGCCGGCTGACCTCCTCGGCGCAGCGCTCCCACATCATGCCGGGGCCGAGCTTCGGGTACTGGAACTCCTCGATCAGGCTCGTCACGTCCTTGCGGTTGCGCCGGGGCAGCACCGCGTTGCGCACGGCCTTCGCCAGCGACAGGTTCTTGATCCGCTGCGCCGCCCAGTCGGCCTGCAACCGGTCGGCCGGCATCCCCCAGACCTTCTCGGTGTACGTCTTGAAGAACATCGAGTACAGCCGCCAGCCGAACCGGGCCGAGACCCAGCCCTCGAAGTGCGACTGGTCCTTCGGCGGGCGCAGCCGGGCCCGCGCGTACGAGCCCATGCACAGCACGGCCTCCCGTACGCCGAGGTTGCGCAGGGCGTTCGCCGCGCTCAGCGGGTAGTCGAACAGGGCCCCCCGGTAGTAGATCCGGCTCATCCGGGGTCGCAGCAGGAAGTCCTCGTCGGGCAGGATCTCGTGCCAGAACTCCTCGACCCGGGCCACCTTCGTGAAGAACCGGTGCCCGCCGATGTCGAAGCGCCACCCGTCGCGCTCGACGGTGCGGCTGATCCCGCCCACCACCTCGTCGGCCTCGAACACCCGCACCGGGCTGTCCCGCCGCAGCAGCTCGTACGCCGCCGTCAGGCCCGCCGGCCCCGCGCCGATGACCACCGTGCCGCGCTCCTCGCCCATGCCCGTCGCCCCCTGCTTCCGCCTCCCGGAGGCGGCCCGCTTACCCGGCGGCGGCCGGAATTCACCCCAAATTCCCGTCCGTCCCCGCCAGCGGGACCATCGGCGGCGATCCGGCCCCGCTCACCGCGGCGGCGGGCGCCGGGTCGCCGTGCGGTCCCGCGCCGCCCCGTCTCGGCCCCGTCGCCCCGCCGCTCGCCGCCCCGTCGCTCGCCGCCAGGCGCGCGGGCGCGGCGACGTGTCAACGGGGCCGGAACGGGGATGTGGCACCGGGTCGGACGGCCGGATCGGGAGACGCGTGATGGACAGTGGGCGGGCCGTCGCGCAGCGGCGGTGGCGCGCGGTGTCGGCGCGTGGGCTCGAGCTGCGGCGGGCGGCGGCGCGGGCCGCCGGGCGGGTGCCGGCGCCCTGGCTGTACGTCGTCGGCGTCTTCCTCGGCACGAAGATCGTCCTCAGCGTCGTCGGGGTGCTCGCGCTGAGCGCCTTCGACGAGGTGCCCTGGGCGCCCCCGCCGGACGAGACGACGATGCGCGAGCAGCAGCGCGCGGTCTCCGGGCACCGCGCGCTCGCGCTCTGGTTCGCCTGGGACTCCTTCCTCTACGACCACCTGGCGCAGCTCCCGCTCGACGAGCCGTGGCGCGACTTCGGCTTCCCGCTGCTCTATCCGTTCCTGGCCCGCCCGCTGGCCCCGCTGCTGGGCGGGGACACCGCGCTGGCACTGCTGGTCGTGGCCAACGTCGCGTTCCTGCTGATGCTCTTCTACGCCCACCGGCTGGGCGAGCGGCTGCTCGGCGACGACGCCGCCGCCCGCCGGTTCGTCCGCTACCTGGTCCTGCTGCCGGCCGGGTTCCTCTTCCAGGCGGCGCTGACCGAGTCGCTGTTCCTCTGCCTCGCGCTCGCGACCTTCCACTACGCCGAGCGGCGGCGCTGGCTGCTCGTGGGCGTGGTCGGCTTCTTCCTGGCCTTGAGCCGTTCGGTGGGGTTCTTCGTCGTGCTCCCGCTGGCCCTGGTGCTGCTGCGCCAGCACGGCTACCGGCTGGGTCCGCGCGCCTGGTGGGGGTACGTGCGCGCGGGCTGGCCGCTGGCGCTGCTGCCCGCCGGCTGGCTGACCTTCATGGCGTTCTGCCGGTGGCAGAGCGGTGACTGGTTCGCCTACAAGCACGCCCAGGAGAAGGGCTGGGGCATCCGCGTGCAGAACCCGCTGGCGGTGCTCTGGCACGGCCTCACCGACAGCCCGCCCCGCGACGCCCTGCGGGTGTGGGTCGCCGTGCTGGTGCTGGTGGTGCTGCTCGCGGGCGCCCGCCGGCTCGGGCTGCCCTACCTCGTGTACGGGCTGACCATGGTCATGGTGCCGCTGTCGATGGGTCCGCCGGTGTACAAGAGCCTGCTGCGTTACCTGATCGCCGTCTTCCCGGTCGGCCTCGTGCTGGCCCGCTGGGCCCGCCACGCCGGCGCCGACGCCTGGCTGACCGCCGCCCTGGCCCTGCTCCAGGGCGCGCTCTTCGTCACCTGGCTCGCCTACTGGACCCACTTCATCATCTGAGCCCGCCTACGCCTGCTGCCCGCCCGCCGGGGCGTCCAGCGTACGGGCGGCGACCGCGCGCACCAGCTCCTCGGACAGCGCGGTCGAGACCAGCGCCAGCCGACTCGCGTCGGCCTGCACGTCGGCCTGTGCGACCGCCATGCTCTGGGACTCCAGGGCCGGATCGACCTCACGCGTCGCCGTCGCCCCCGAGGCGAAGCGCCGGAGCGCCACCAGGATGGCCGCGGCCTCGCCGGCGGCGTCGGCACGCTCGCGGCTCCAGCCGGCCGCCACCGCCCGCTGCCGGGCCGCGCCCGCCACGGACTCGTCGAGCGGGCCCAACGTACGCAGGCCGTCGCTGATCTCGACGCAGCGGCGGTAGAGCCGTTCGCCCAGGCGCCACGCCCACCGGGAGTCGGCCTCCGGCCGGCGCGGGGGATGCAGGGCGATGGTCGGCATCGCCCGGTACAGCAGGTACCACAACGCGTGCAGGTCGCGGTGCGTCGCGTACCTGCGCGGCCAGGCGCGGACGCCGTCGGCCGCCTTGCGTACCGTCGCCAGCACGAAGCTGGCCCCGATCAGCGACACCGACAGCATGATCAGCGTCTGCGTCGCGGCCGGCTCGGGCCACGGTGGAGCCACGCCGGCCAGCTTGAGGCAGATGAACAGGGCCTTGTGCGCGACGAACCCCGCGCCGAAGGCCGCACCGGCGCTGAGCAGCCGCATGCTGGTCCTCAGCCGGGCGCCGGCGTAGCGCGCGTATCCGGCGGACACCCGCAGGATGTCCACGACCGTCACTCCGAGGCAGGTCAGGAACGCGAGCATGTAGACGCCGACCGGGGGCAGGTCGCCGTACCGCTCGGCGAAGTGCAGGGGCTCGGACTCGGGGAAGTCGGCCCGCGAGAACGCCGCGACCATCACGCCGAACGCGACGGCGAGGAACACGCCTCGCCGCGCCATCAGCCGGCGTGCCCGCCCCGGGTCGCCCAGGTGCAGGAAGAGGAACTGGATCGCCGCCGCGGCGAGCAGCGCCGAGCCGTGCTCCACCAGCTTGGCGAGATTGGGTACGCCCGACACTCGGTCGATCAGGCTGTGCACCGGGGCCCACCCGGCGGTGACGGCCACCCCCATCCCCAGGCAGATCCCCGCGCTCGCCAGGATCCTGGGGTTCGCCGGGTCTCGACCCAACGCCCTGAGCTTCACCAGGAACGCCACCGCGGCGACGGATGCGGCGACCAGATGACCGACCGTGACGAGCATGCGGATCTCCCGCCTAGTCCGTCAACGTCGCGGCGATGCGGTGCATGACGGCGGCCGTGACGCCGCCCAGCTCGTCGAAGGCCACGGCCTCGCCGCCACCGTCGAGCCGTGCCCCCAGGTACGTCGCCAGCAACTCCGCGTCGTGCTCCTGCTGCTCGTCGAACGTGGCCGGGGAGCGGGCGAGCACCCCGTGCGCAGCCGCCGTCTCACCCGCCCCGCCGGACGCCACCGCCCGCGCGGTGTGCCGCAGGGCGATGTGCATCAGCTCGTGCAGGATCGTCTGGACGCGCAGCACGGGCGGCGCGTCGCGGCTGAACAGGACGTAGTCGGTCCCGGCCGTCGCCACCCACAGCCCGCAGGGCCCGGCCCGCCCGTCGACGCTCATCGCGGCGAGTTGGATGCGCCGGCCGCGCGTGGTCTCGAGGGCGGACACCAGGCCCCGCACCGTCAGCGGCGTCGGCAGGTCCACGTCGAGCTGGCGCAACAACCGCTGTCTCCGACGCCGCCGGTGCCACATCGCCTGCCGTCACCCTCCCGCCGGGCCGCCAGCCCGAGAGACCCCCGTGTCGTGTCACCCGCCCCGCCGCGTCCACCCCGGACGGTCGACGCTCATGCCGGCCGCGACGGCGCAGGTGCGGGCAGCATAGCCAAGCGCGACGACACTGTGACGCCCGAGCGGGGCGGAGCGTGACAGGCCGCGCCCGCGGTGTGCCCGCCGCCCGGGGCGGTCGGCAGAATGTGGGCCGTGCACGACGTCATCGACCGCCCCGACCGCCGCACCAGCAGGTGGCTCGCCCGGGCCGCCACCGAGGTCTTCGCCCCGGCGCTGCTGGCCGCGCTGATGCCCGTCGTCGTGGGCCTGCACAGCGCGTCGCCCGTCGGGGTGGGCCTCGCCTGGGCCCTGGTCGGCTCCCTGTTCTGCTCGATCATCCCCAACAGCCTGATCTGGTGGGGCGTGCGCCGGGGCCGGCTGACCGACCACCACATCAGGCGACGGGAGCAGCGCCGGCGGCCGCTGGCGTACGGGCTGCTGTCCGTGCTGGTGGGCCTCGCCGTGATGATCGGTTTCGGCGCCCCCCGCCCGGTCCTGGCGATGGTCGTCGTCATGTTCGCCCTCGGCCTCGCCGTGACCGTGGTCAACCTGGCGTGGAAGCTCAGCATCCACGCGGCCGTGGCGGCGGGCGCGGCGGCCGTGCTGGTGATCGAGTTCGGGCCGGCGCTGCTCGCCTCGGCACCCGTGGTGGCGCTGGTCGGCTGGTCGCGGGTGCGCCTGCGCGACCACACCGTCGGTCAGGTGGCCGCCGGCACCGTCGTGGGGACGCTCATCGCGGCCCCCACGTTCCTTCTGCTGCGGTGACCGGTGGCGGGAGCCCGCCTACGCCCGGCCCCGCCCCGTGGTCTTGTTGCGGGCCTCCAGCGCCGCGACCTGCTCCACGATGGCGCGCAGGCTCGCCCTGGGCGCCCCCGGTGGCATCCGGCGCGCCAGGACGGTGATCGTCTCCAGGTCGGGGTCGCCCTCGCCCTCGCCGTCCGCGGCCACCGTGTCGAAGAAGTAGCCCGGGGGGACCCGGAAGAAGTTGGCGAGCTGCTGGATCGCCGACCGGGTGGGATTGTCCCGCTCCCCGCTCAGCAGGTAGTTGACGTAGCTCGTCGAGAGCCCGGTGGCCCTGGCGACCTCGTCCGGCGTGAAGGGCTTGTCGCTGCCGGGCCGGCGATGCGTCTCGAACAGGTGCCGCAGCCGGTCGGCGAAGGACGTCGATCCGCTGGCCTTGCCGCCGTCGGCCATGACCACCCCTCCTGCTCCGACCCGGGAGCGCCCACCATAGTGGTTGGGCGCGGCAACGCCGCCACAATGGTTGCGGGCCGTGGCGGACCGTGCTTGACTGACCACGCCGACCACTGTTGTGGCAGTGACACCGTAGCGGACAACCATAGTGTGTGACAGATCACCCGCACCGGCATGTGTCGACTCCGCGCCGGCGCGTCGGCCGATGACCGCCAGGCGCGGCACAGGGGGACGGAATCGGGGGATGCGCAAGCCGCTCAGGGCGCGCACCTCACCGCACGCCGAGAAGCAGCCGGCAGGGGGACCGCAGCCGGTACGGCCGCGCGCATCCGGGGGGCCGTCCCTCCGAGCGGCCTGGCGCCAGGTGGCCCCGGGCGCCCACGCCCGGGGCCACCGACCACAGGTGTCCACGGTGGCCGGTCGGCCGGCGGTGGTCGGAGGGGCGTCAGCCGGCTGACGCGCCGGACCCGGCCGCCCGTGGGCGGACCGGGGCGATCTCGGGGGCCGGCCCGGTGCTGTCCCGGCGCACCACCTCGGCGGGCAGCACCTCGACGCGGGGCGCCGCCGCCCCCGGGTCGAGCGCCAGCGACATCGCGCGGGCCCCCATCTCGACCAGGGGCAGCCGGACGGTGGTCAGCGCTGGGGTGACGTCCCGGGCGATCGGCATGTCGTCGAAGCCGATCACGGACACCTGCCGGGGCACCGGCACCGACCGGGAGCGCAGCAGCGCCAGCGCGCCGATGGCCATCGAGTCGTTGAGCGCGACGATGGCGGTCAGCCCCGGGTCCGCGTCCAGCAGGGCGGCGGTGGCCGCGACGCCGCCGTCGCGGTCGAACTCGGCGTGGCGTACGCGGTGCTCGGGCAGGCTCAGCCCGTGCGCGGCGAGGGACTCCCGCAGCCCGGTGAGCCGGTCGGTGGTGGTGGTCAGCACCGCCGGCCCCGCCACCACCCCGATCTCCCGGTGCCCCAGCTCGTACAGCTCCGCGCCGATGAGCCGGCCGCCGGCGCGGTTGTCCGGCATCACGGCGTCGCCGGAATGCTCGTGCCGGCCGATGACCGCGACCCGTCCGCCGGTCGCCTCGTACGCGGCGAGCTTCTCGTTCAGCAGGCGGGTGAAGGTGGCGTCGTGGTAGCCCGAGCCGGCCAGGATGATGGCGGCGACCTGCTGGCCGCGCAGCAGCTCGACGTACTCCAGCTCGCGGTCGGGGTCGCGGTAGCTGTTGCAGATCGTCAGCAGCCGGCCCTGGTCGGTGGCGACCCGTTGCAGGCCCCGGGTGATCTCGGCGAAGTACGGGTCGGAGACGTCGTGCACGATGACGCCCACCGCCACGCGGTGCGAGCGGGCCAGCAGTTGGGCGTGCGCGTTGGGCACGTACTGCAACTCGGCGACGGCGCGCAGCACGCGCTCGCGGAGTTCCTCGGTGACGGGCTTGCTGCTGCCGTTGATCACCCGGGAGGCGGTCGCGGGCGAGACCCCCGCCCGTCGGGCCACGTCGGACAGGGTCGCCACAGCCGCCCCCTCGGTCGTTTCTCGACGGCCGTGCCCGGGTGCCGGCCATCCGTCACCGTACCGCAGCGAAAGCCCTTGCCCGCCCCGGCGCCCCGGCGGCGGCGCCCGCCGCGCGACGGGGCCGCACGGCCCCTTGCCTGAGGCGGGAGGCGTTCCCTACGCTGCCCAGGAAAGCGCTTGCCTGAGATGCGTCGTCGGGGACCTCCCGGCGGCGGAGCAGGCGTGGCACAGGTCGTCGCCCGCCGCTCGGCGGCGCCCGCGGAGGGAAGGAACACCATGACCCGCAGGTCGATAGGGATCATCGTCAACGGCGTCACCGGCCGGATGGGCTACCGGCAGCACCTGGTGCGCTCCCTGCTCGCCATCCGCGAGCAGGGCGGCGTGCCCCTGACCGACGGCACGTCCATCTGGCCGGAGCCCGTCCTGGTGGGGCGCAACGAGACCAGGCTCCGCGAGATCGCCGAGCGGCACGGCCTGACCGACTGGACCACCGACCTGAGCGCCGCGCTGGCCCGCGACGACGTCGAGATCTACTTCGACGCCCAGGTCACCCAGCAGCGGGAGAAGGCGATCCGCCGGGCGCTGGAGGCCGGCAAGCACGTCTACACCGAGAAGCCGCTGGCCGAGGACACCGAGGGCGCCCTCGACCTGGCCCGGGCGGCGCGCGCCGCCGGGGTGCGTACGGGGGTGGTGCAGGACAAGCTCTTCCTGCCCGGGCTGCGCAAGCTCAAGCGGCTCATCGACGGCGGCTTCTTCGGCCGGATCCTGTCGGTGCGCGGCGAGTTCGGCTACTGGGTCTTCGAGGGCGACTGGCAGCCGGCCCAGCGCCCGTCCTGGAACTACCGCGCCGAGGACGGCGGCGGCATCGTCGTGGACATGTTCCCGCACTGGCAGTACGTGCTGGAGGAGCTCTTCGGCCGGGTGCGCACGGTCAGCTGCGTCACCGCCACGCACGTGCCGCAGCGCGTCGACGAGGCGGGCCGCACCTACCCGGCGACCGCCGACGACGCCGCGTACGGCATCTTCGAACTCGACGGCGGCGTGGTCGCGCAGCTCAACTCCTCGTGGTGCGTACGGGTGCACCGCGACGAGCTGGTCGAGTTCCAGGTCGACGGCACCGAGGGCAGCGCAGTGGCGGGGCTGCGCGGCTGCCGGGTGCAGCACCGGGCGGTCACCCCGAAGCCGGTGTGGAACCCCGACCTGCCGGTCACCGAGCCCTTCCGGTCGCAGTGGACGGAGGTGCCGGACAACGAGGAGTTCGACAACGGCTTCAAGGTGCAGTGGGAGGCGTTCCTGCGGCACGTCGTGGCCGGCGAGCCGTTCCCGTGGGACTTCCTGGCCGGCGCGCGCGGCGTGCAGCTCGCGGAACTGGGGCTGCGCTCGGCGCGCGAGGGCGCCCGGCTGGACATCCCGGAGCTGGACCTGTGAGCGCGAGGAGTGAGCCGGGGTTGCGAGCCCCGCAGTCGCGAACGCGGGGCGGACCCGTGCGCGCGAGCGACGTGGTGCTTCCCGGCGGGCGGCGGTACCGGCTGCGCGGCGGTGCCGGCTTTCCGCGCCCCGCCGGGCCGCCGACCAGCCGGATCGCGTACGCCGCCGCGCACGTGGTGGCCGATCCGACGGCCGAGAACGTGCCGGGCGCCCCGGCGGTGCTCGACTGGGAGCGCACCCTGGCCTTCCGGCACCACCTGTGGTCGTACGGCTTCGGGGTCGCCGAGGCGATGGACACGGCGCAGCGCGGCATGGGCCTGGACTACCCGGCCACGCGCGAGCTGATCCGACGCAGCGCCGCCGAGGCCCGCGCGGTGGGCGGGCGGATCGTCGCCGGGGTCGGCACGGACCAGCTCCCGCCTGGTCCGGCCGGTCTGGCCGAGGTCGCCCGCGCCTACCGCGAGCAGCTCGACGACGTGCGGGCCGCCGGTGCCCGCCCGGTGCTGATGTGCAGCCGTCACCTGGCCGCCGCCGCCCGGGGCCCGGAGGACTACCTGCGGGTGTACGACGAGCTGCTGACCGCCGCCGACGAGCCGGTGGTGCTGCACTGGCTCGGTCCGATGTTCGATCCGGCGCTGGCGGGCTACTGGGGCTCGACCGATCTCGACGCGGCCGCCGACGCCGTGGTCGAGCTGATCAAGGCCCACGACAGCCGGGTGGACGGGATCAAGGTCTCCCTGCTGGACGCCGACCGCGAGGTGGCGTTGCGCCGCCGGCTGCCGGCCGGGGTGCGCCTCTACACGGGCGACGACTTCCACTACCCGGAGCTGATCCGGGGCGACGCGGGCGGACACTCCGACGCGCTGCTCGGGGTGTTCGCGGCGATCGCGCCGGCCGCCGCCGCGGCGCTCGCGGCGCTGGACCGGGGGGACCTGGCGTCGTACGACGCGGTCTTCGCGCCGACGGTGCCCCTGGCCCGGCACATCTTCGCGGCCCCCACCTGGCACTACAAGACGGGCATCGTCTTCCTGGCCTGGCTGGCCGGGCACCAGGACCACTTCACGATGGTCGGTGGGGCCCAGTCCGGGCGCTCGCCGGCGCACCTGGGCACCCTGCTCACCCTCGCCGACGCCGCCGGGCTGCTGCCCGACGCGGAGCTGGCGGCGGCCCGTGCCCGGGCGCTGTTCGCCGTGGCGGGGGTGGACCAGTGAGCGCGAGGAGTGAGCCGGTCCTGCGAGCCCCGCATTCGCGAACGGAAGGCGGCCCAGTGAGTGGGCTGGAACGGTTCTCGTTCAACCAGGCCACGTCGCAGCACTGGCCGCTGCCCGAGGTGGTCGCCGGCTGCGTGGCCGCCGGCGTGCCGGGCATCGGGCTGTGGCGGGAGCCGGTCGCCGCGTACGGGCTGGCGCGCGCCGCGAAGCTGGTCCGCGACGCCGGCCTCGAGGTCACGTCCCTGTGCCGGGGCGGCTTCTTCACCGCCGACGGCTGGCGGGAGGAGAACCTGCGGGCCATCGAGGAGGCCGCCACCCTCGGCACCTCGGTTCTCGTGCTGGTCTCCGGCGGTCTGCCGGCGGGCAGCCGGGACGTCGACGGCGCCCGCCACCGGGTGGCCGACGCGATCGCCGAGCTGGCGCCGCACGCCGCCGCGGCGGGGGTGACGCTGGCGATCGAGCCGCTGCACCCGATGTTCTGCGCCGACCGCTGCGTGGTGTCCACCCTCGGCCAGGCGCTCGACATCGCCGAACGGTTCGACCCGGGCGTGGTCGGGGTCGTCGTCGACGCCTACCACGTGTGGTGGGACGACACCGTGTACGCGCAGATCGCCCGGGCCGGGGCGCGGATCGCCGCGTTCCAGGTGTGCGACTGGGTGACGCCGCTGCCCGAGGGGGTGCTGCTCGGCCGGGCCCTGCCCGGTGACGGCTGCATCGAGCTGCGCCGGCTGCGGGAGGCCGTCGACGCGGCCGGCTACTCCGGGCCGGTCGAGGTGGAGGTCTTCTCGGCCGAGGTGTGGGACCGGCCGGGTCGGGAGGTGCTGGACGCCTCGGTTGCGGGATACCTGCGCCACGTCGCCTGAGGATGCTCCCGGCCGGTCGGGCGGCCGGCCGGGATCCGGGCGAGGATGAGGAGGTGACCGACCGACGGGTGCACCTCGACGACCTCGGCGCGTGGCTCGTCAAGGGCAACGCGGACAGCAGCGACCTGGCCGACCGACTCGCCCGCGAGCCGCGGGTGACGAGCTGGTGCGTACGCCCCGGCTACCGCACCCGGCTGATGCGCGCCGGTCAGCCGGTGGTGCTCTGGGCCAGCGGTAGCCGCGGCCGGCTCGCGTACGGCGTCTGGGGCGTGGGGCTGGTGGCCGCCGCCGCGGTGCCGGGCGAGCCGGGCGAGCCTTGGTCGGTGCCGCTGGACCTGACGGTCCTCGACGCCGCGCACCGGGTGCCCCGGGAGCTGCTGCGGGCCGACGCCCGGCTGGCCGGGGCGGAGGTGCTGCGGCAGCCGCAGGGCGCCAACCCGTCCTTCCTCACGGTGGCCGAGTTCGCCGCGCTGCGCGAACACCTGCCGCCGGGCTGACGACCCGGGGCCGCCGTCTTCACGCCACCCGTCCGGCTCTCTATGATCGGTGAAAACTGTCGCCAGACAGCCGGTCGAGGGCCGGCAAAAACCTACAGGCGCGACCGTTGCGCCGGGAAGGGTGGGCATGGCGCTGTCAGCGACCGTCCTCGCCGAGCTGCGCGGCATCGTCGGCCCCTCGCACGTGCACGACGCGGCCGGTGACCTCGTGGCGTACGCGCGGGACGCGACGCCGCTGTTCTCCCACCGGCCGGACGCGGTGGTCTTCCCGGCCGACACCGCCGAGGTCTCCGCCGTGCTGGCGCTCGCCACCCGGCACCGGGTGCCCGTGGTGCCGCGCGGCGCCGGCTCCAACCTGTGCGCCGCCACCGTGCCGCTGCGCGGCGGGATCGTGCTGGTGCTGACCCGGCTCACCGCCATCCTGGAGGTCAGCGCCGACGAGCTGCTCGCCCGGACGCAACCGGGCGTGACCAGCGCCGCCCTGGCCGACGCCGCCGCCGCGCGGGGGCTGCTCTGGGCGCCCGACCCGGGCAGCCGCACCGTCGCCACCGTCGGCGGCACCATCGCCACCTGCGCGGGCGGCCTGCGCGGCCTGAAGTACGGCGTGACCCGCAACTACGTGCTGGGCCTGGAGGCGGTGCTGCCCACCGGCGAGGTGATCCGCACCGGCGGGCGGCTGTGGAAGGACGTCGCCGGCTACGACCTGACCCGGCTGCTCACCGGCTCCGAGGGCACCCTCGCCGTGATCACCGAGGCCACCGTGGCGCTGTTGCCCGCCCCGGCGTCGGCGAACACCGGGGTCGCGTACTTCCCGACGCTGGCAGACGCGGGGGAGGCCGTCGCCCGGGTGATCCGCGCCGGCGTGGTACCGGCGACGCTGGAGTTCCTCGACCGGGCCTGCATCGCGGCCGTGGAGGACTTCGCCCACCTGGGGCTGCGCGCCGACGCCGGCGCGCTGCTGCTCTTCGGCGACGACGGCCCGCCCGACCTGGTCGCCGCCCACCTCGACCGGATCGGCGCGGCCTGCGTCGAGGCCGGCGCCGTAGAGGTCACCACGGCCCGCGAGGTCGCCCAGGCCGAGGCGCTGCTGGCCGCCCGCCGATGCGCGCTGCCGGCGCTGTCGCGCCGGGGCGGGGTGACGATCCTGGAGGACGCGACCGTGCCCCGGCCGCGGATCGCCGAGATGGTCGACCGCATCGACGCCATCGCCGCCCGGCACGGCGTCGCCATCGCCACCTTCGGCCACGCCGGCGACGGCAACCTGCACCCCACCTGTGTGCTCGACTCGGCCGAGGACCACGAGGCGGTACGCCGGGCCGAGGCGGCCTTCGCCGACGTCTTCGCCGCCGCCATCGACCTCGGCGGCACCATCACCGGCGAGCACGGGGTGGGGGCGGCGAAGCTTCCGTTCCTCGCCGCCCGCCTCGGCGACGATCAGCTCGCCCTGCTGCGGCGGATCAAGACGGCCTTCGACCCGGCGGGCATCCTCAACCCCGGAAAGCTGGGATCATGACGGGCGACGTGTTCGACCCGGAGCAGCTGTCGCGCTGCATCTCCTGCGGGTTCTGCCTGCCGGCCTGCCCCACGTACGCGATGACCGGCGACGAGGCGTCCTCGCCGCGCGGCCGGATCACCCTGATGCGCGCGCTGCAGGACGGCTCCCTGCCCCCGGACGACGCCACCCTGGCCGAGCAGTCCTCGTTCTGCCTGGGCTGCCGGGCCTGCGAGCCGGTCTGCCCGGCGGGTGTCGAGTACGGCAGCCTGCTGGAGCAGTGGCGGGTGCACCAGTGGCGGGGCTGGCGGCGGCCGCCGGTGGCCCGGGCGCTGATGCTGCTCGTCGAGCAGCGCTGGCTGCTGCGGCTCTCGGGCCTCCTCCGCCGCGCCGCCCGCGGCCGGGCCGCCGCCCCGTCGACCGCGCCGGCCCCGCCCGCGTCGACCCCGACCCCGTCGCCCGCGCCAGCCCCGACCGCGCCGACTGCCGTCCCCGGTGCCGCCACCCCGGGCGGCCGGGAGGCGCAGCTCATGCTGGGCTGCGTGGAGCGGGGGCTCTACCCGGCGGTGAGCCGGGCCGCGCACGCGCTCGCCCCCGAGCTGGCCGTCCCCACCGCGCAGGGCTGCTGCGGCGCGCTGCACGCGCACAACGGCGACCTGGCCGGCGGCGAGCGGCTGGCCGAGCGCCTCGGCGAGGACCTGCCCGGCACGATCGTCACCACCTCCGGCGGCTGCGCCGCGCACCTCGCCTCCGTGCTCGGCGCCGACCGGGTACGCGAGCTGTCCACCTGGCTCGCCGGCCGGCCCACCGGCACCGAACTGCGCGTCGACGGCCGGCGCGCCCGGGTGGCCCTCCAGGACTCCTGCCACCTGCGCAACGGCCTCGGCGTCTTCGCCGAACCCCGGGCGCTGCTGCGCCAGGTCGCCGACTACGTGGAGCTGCCCTCGGCGGCCACCTGCTGCGGGGCGGCCGGCACGTACTCGCTGCTGCGGCCGAAGGAGTCGCGGCGGATCCTGGACGCGAAGCTCGACGAGATCGAGGCCGCCGGGGTTGACCTCGTGGTGACGGTCAACCCCGGCTGCCTGCGGCAGTTGCGCACCGGGCTGCGCCGACGTCGGTCCGCCGTACGGGCCGTGCACCTCGCCGAGCTGCTCGCCCGCGTCCAGTCGCCGACGCCACCCGCCTGAGCGGTCACGCCGGCCGGGCGCACCGCCTCACTCGGTGCGCATGCCGTCCGGACGGGTCAGCCGCCACAGCGCCGGCAGACTGAGCCCGGTGACCAGCAGCACCACCGCCGCCCCGAGGCCGGTGGAGATGCCCAGCGCCGGCCAGGCGACGGTGACCGGCATCTGCACCATCCGCAGCAGCACCGCGCCGAGGCCGAGACCGAACGCGACCGCCAGGGCGAGCCCGATCACCACCGGCACGGCACTCTGCCAGAGCACCGACCAGCTCAGCGTGGAGCGGCGGGTGCCGACCGCCACCAGCATCGCCAGCAGCCGGCGGCGCTCGCGCAGCTGCTCCAGCACGCCGACGAGCATGCTGGCCGCGATCAGCAGCAGGGTGACCACCGCGCCGATGTACAGGCCGCGCTGGACGTTGACGAACTGGTTGGCCTGCCGGTTCTCGGTCAGCGTGAGCACCGAGGCGTACGGGTCGGCCTTGAGGGCGGCGTTGCGGACGTGCTCCACCGCGTCCGGCTGGTCGGCGGCGAGGCGCAGGTACGTCTCCGCGCGCAGCGGACCGAGCCGGGTGGCGTCGACAGCGCCGGGGGTGACCAGCACCCCGCCCTGCCGGTAGCCGGACGGATCGGTGCGCACCGGCGCCTCCCGCGCGGTGCGGGGAATTCGCCAGGTCACTCCCTCGGTCTCCGCGACCGCCACCGTGGCGCCCGGCCCGACGCCGGCCGGCTGACCCTCGGGATCGCGCACCAGGAACACGTCGCCGTCGGCGCACCGGTCGAGCCGGGCGAACTCGGCCAGCGCCGCGCAGTCGCCGACGCGCAGCGTGCCGTACGCGTCGTCGGCCGTGATCGAGGTGGTGAGAGTGGCGGTGCTGGCGGTCACCCCGGGCACGTCGGCCAGCCGGTCGAGGGCCACCGGCGCGTCCGGCCGCCCGGGGAACTGCACCTGCACCTGGGCCCGGGAGGTGTCCTGCCCGGTGTCGAAGGTGAATCGGCCGGCGACGCCGGCGAAGAGCATCTGCAACCCGATGGTGCCCGCCACGGCGACGGCGATGCCGTTGACCAGCCGCGCCGAGGCGGCGCTGTCGAGCTGGAGGCGACGCACCGCGAGCTGCCACGCGACGGGGCCGCCGCGCAGCCGGCGTACCAGCAGGTCGGTGAGCCAGGGCAGCAGGGTGACCACGCCGACCAGCAGCAGCACGGCGCCGGCCGCCGTCTGCCGCTCACCGCCCAGCGGCGCGATGCCGGCGGCGCCGGCCAGCAGCAGCCCGATCCCGGCGACCGGCAGCAGCAGCCGCCACACCAGCCGGCGGCGCACCGGCGTGGCGCGCCGGGTCACCCCGAGCGGCTCGATCAGCACGGCGCGCATCGACACCAGCGTCACGACGACGGCGAGCGCCGGCACCGCCACCACGACGGCGGCGACCAGCGGCAGCGGCGGGCGCACGTCGGCGGCGTACACGCTCAGGTCCATGAGGGTGACTAGCGGCACCACCTGCCGGCCGAGCGCGAAGAGCAGGCCGCCGGCCGCGACCCCGAGCAGCGCGCCGGCGACGGCCTCCCCGGCGGCGATCCGGCGGACCATCGCGGCGTCGGCGCCGACGAGCCGCAGCGCGGCCAGTCGCCGGTCGCGCCGCTCGCCGCCGAAGCGCACGGCGGCGGCGAGGAAGACCGCGATGGGCAGCAGCAGGACCACGAAGATGACGACCACCAGCACCATCAGCACCGGGTCGAAGGCCTCGCCGGGCAGTCCGCCGCCGAAGGCGTCCAGCCGGATCGCGTCGTCGGCCGTGAGGGTGCCGCTACCCAGGTAGTAGGCCAGCTCGCGCGGACCCGCCAGCCCCTCGTCGGCGATGACGCCGGTGACCGTGGCCCCGCCGAGGCGGGGGGCGAACAGCGCGCCGTCGGCGGAGTCGAGCAGGTCGCGCAGGGCGGGGGAGACCAGCACCTCGCCGGCGCGGGGCAGCGCCGTCACCCCCGGCGGGACCGGTGCGGCCGGTCCCTCGGGCCGCAGGACCCGGCCGCGCACCGGCTGCCCCCGGAACTCGGTGTCGGTCTGGCGGATCAGCAGGGTGTTCGCGGCGGCCGGGATCCGTTCGCCCATCCGCAGGTCGTCGCGGGCGTCGCCGCGTGCCTGCCGGGCGTCCAGCGCGCCGGGCACCGCGGCGGCGAGCAGCAGCATCGCCACCCCCACGCCGACGCCGACGGCGGTGAGCACCGCCCGCAGCCAGCCGTCCCGGCCGCCGGTGAAGGCCATCCGGGCGCCCATGACCAGGTCGGCCGCGCGGTCGCGCAGCCGGGTCACGCCGCGACCTCCAGGTCCCGGGTGCGCCCGTCGCGGACCACGACCTCCCGATCGGAGTACGCGGCGACCCGCGCCTCATGGGTCACCAGCACCACGGCCGCCCCGGTGTCGCGGGCGGCGGCGGTGAGCAGCCGCATGACCCGCTCGCCGTTGAGCGAGTCGAGCGCCCCCGTCGGCTCGTCGGCGAAGACGACCCGTGGCCGGGTGACCAGCGCCCGGGCGACCGCCACCCGCTGCCCCTGCCCGCCGGAGACCTCGCCGGGCCGCTTGCCGGCCACCTCGGCGACCTCCAGGCGCTCCAGCCACTCGGCGGCCCGCCGCTCCGCCTCGCGGCGGCCGACCCGGGCCAGCCGCAGCGGCAGCGCGACGTTCTCCAGGCAGGTCAGCTCCGGCACGAGCTGACCGAACTGGAAGACGAAGCCGAACTCCTCCCGGCGCAACGCGCTGCGGTCGGCGTCGCTGAGGGCGCCGAGGTCGCGCCCGGCGTAGCTCACGCGGCCGGAGTCGGGGCGGGTGATGCCGGCGAGGCAGTGCAGCAGGGTGGACTTGCCGGAGCCCGACGAGCCCATGAGGGCCAGCACCTCGCCGGGGTGCACGCGCAGGCTGGCGCCGGCGAGCGCCCGGGTCGGCCCGAACGAGCGGTGCAGGTCCTCGGCGAGCAGCAGCGGGGCGCTCACGACCGCACCGTCGCGGCCAGCTCGTCGAGGCGGGCGGCGGTCAGCTCCAGCCAACGCAGGTCCGCCTCGAGGTGGAACAGGGCGTGGTCGCAGACCAGTTGCTCGGCGAGGTCGCCGTCGCGCTTGCGGCGGGTCAGCTCGCGCATCATCCGCAGGTGCTCGGAGCGCTGCACGTCGAGCACGTCGGCGGCCGGGCGGCCGGTCAGCAGGGCCAGCACCACCTTGGTGTAGAGGGTGCTCTGCAGATACGGCTCGGGTTTCTCGGCCCGGGCCAGCCACTGCGCCACGTCCGTGACGCCGGCCTCGGTGATCGCGTACCGCTTGCGCTCCGGGCCCTCGCCCGGCTCGACGGCGTCCACCTCGACCAGGCCGCCGCGCAGCAGCCGGGAGAGGGTGGCGTAGACCTGCCCGTACGCGAGCGGGCGGGCGTGACCGAAGCGCTCGTCGTAGAGGCGTTTGATGTCGTAGCCGTGGCGGGGGGTGGCCTCCAGGAGGCCGAGGAAGGTCTGTCCGATCGACATGGCGAGGACTATACACACCGCGTATACCTCGCGCGTATACCGGTACATTGCCTGCTCACGCCTTTACAACGGGAGGTCACCGTGTTCGCCCTGCCCCTGACCGACGACGCCGAGCTGCGTCCCCTGGAGCCCTGGCGGGCCGGGGAGTTCCTCGCCCACCTCGACCGGGCCCGCGCGCACATCGCGCCCTGGGTGTCGCCCTCGTTCGTCGTCGGCGACCTCGACTCCGCCCGGGCCGTGCTCCAGAGCTACGCGGACCGGTGGGCGCGCGACGCCGGCGGCATCTGGGGCATCTGGCATCGGGGCGAGCTGGTCGGCGGGGTCATGTTCGTCGCGTTCGACACCGCGTCGGGCGTCTGCGAGGCCGGGTGCTGGCTGGAGCCCGCCGGACAGGGCCACGGGCTGGTCACCCGGGCGGCCGGCCGGATCGTCGACTGGGCGGTACGCGAGCGCGGCATCCACCGGGTCGAGTGGCGCACCAAGGCGGACAACGCCCGCAGCATCGCCACCGCCCGGCGGCTGGGCATGCGCCTCGACGGGACGCTGCGCGAGGTCTACCCGGGGCCGGCCGGGCGCATCGACATCGAGGTGTGGTCGGTGCTGGCCCCCGAGTGGCGCGGCGTCCGGTCGGACGCCGGCGAAGACCGCGCCGGGTGAGCGGGGCACCCGGTCCGGCGCCGCCACGAGCAGCGCGTACGCGCTCGTGCGGCCGGACCGGGTGCCCGGCGAGGCGGCGTCCGATCAGGACAGCGACCGCAGGAACGGGCCGTGGCTGAGGCGGAACTCCCAGGCGTAGAACCGGTCCCAGTTGATCGACCAGGTCATCAGGCCCCGGAAGGCCGGGTTGGTGCCGCTGCGCGGGACGTACGGGCCGCAGCCCTGCCCCTTCACCAGGCAGGTCACCGCGGCCTGCACCCCGGCGGGGGCGAGGTAGCCGTTGCCGGCGCTGGGGGAGGAGGGCGCGCCGAAGGCCACCTGGTCCTCGCGCAGTGCCGGGAAGAAACGGTCCGGGTTGCCGGCGACGGGGAAGCCGGCGAGCAGCATGTCGGTCATCGCGACGTGGAAGTCGGCGCTGCCCATGGTGTGGTACTGGTTGTCGAGCCCCATGATCGGCCCGGAGTTGTAGTCCTGCACGTGCAGGACGGTGAGGTCGTTGCGCAGCGCGTGGATCACGGGCAGGTACGACCCCGCGCGCGGGTCCTGCCCGCCCCACGGGCCCGAGCCGTAGAACTGGTAGCCGAGCTGGACGAAGAACGTCTCCGGCGCCATGGTGAGCACGAAGCCCGCCCCGTACCGCTGCTTGAGGGTGCGGATCGCGGAGATCAGGTTGACGATCACCGGCGTGGTCGGGTTGCGGAAGTCGGTGTCGCCGGCGTCGAGGTAGAGCGAGTGCCCCTCGAAGTCGATGTCGAGCCCGTTGAGGCCGTACCGGTCGATGATGGCCGACACCGACCGGACGAAGGTGTCCCGGGCGGCGGTCGTGGTGAGCTGGACCTGGCCGTTCTGCCCGCCGATCGAGAGCAGCACCTTCTTGCCCTGCGCCTGCTTGGCGCGGATCGCCGCGACGAACTCGGCCTCGGTCTCGACGCCCGGGCACTCGCTGGGCGGGCAGAGCTGGAAGCGGATGTCGCCGGAGGTGACCGTGGTGGGCTCGCCGAAGGCGAGGTTGACGATGTCCCAGTCGGCGGGCACGTCGGCCATCCGCAGGTAGCCCGAGCCGTTGGCGAAGCTGGCGTGCAGGTAACCGATCAGCGCGTGCCGGGGCAGCCCGCCGGGCGGGGGAGTGGTGGGCGGCGGGGTGGTCGGCGGCGTCGTGGGCGGTGCGGTCGTCGGCGGTGCCGTGGTGGGTGGGGCGCTGGTCGGCGGCGCGGTGGTCGGCGGGCTGGTGGGCGTCCCGCCGGAGCACGGCGCGCCGTTGAGCGTGCAGTCGGTCGGGGTGCCGGCTCCGGTGGCCAGGAAGCCGAACGACACCGAGGCGCCGGGGGCCACGGTGCCGTTCCACGAGCGGTTGGTGAAGGTGTGCCGCTGGCCGGAGCTGCTCACGGTGGCGTCCCAGTAGGAGCCGAGCGTGGTGCCCGTCGGCAGGGTGAAGGCGACCTGCCAGCCGGTGATGGTGCTCGGGCCGCCGTTGGTGACGGTGTAGCGGCCCTCCCATCCGGTGCCCCAGTCGGCGGTCTTGACGAAGGTGGCGGTCGGGCCGGCGGCGCGGGCCGGCGCGGCCAGGGTCAGCGTGGTGGCCGTGACGGTGGCGAGGGCCGCGACGGCGGCCAGCAGCAGGTTTCGGGCAGGGCGACGCATCCGGACCTCCCGGTTACGAGGGCCGTCGGATCGACGGATGCACAATTATTAGGATTGTTAACTGTAGTTGTCCAGATCGGATTGCGGGACGGCGCTCGCCTTTGCGACTCCGGTCCGGCGGCCGACGCGGCGGTCCACCCGCTCGTCGGCCCGCTCGGCGGACGCACCCCCGGGGCGCGTCCGCCGAGCCGGGTCAGCGCCGGCCCTCGCGGCGCCGCAGGGCGCGCTCGTAGTCCTGGAACCGCGCCTTGGCGATGACCGAGCGGTCCGCCGCGCGGAGCACCAGCCCTTCGGACCGGCCGGCCGGGCCGTCCAGGGCCACCAGGGTCCGGGGCAGGTGCCCGGTCAGGAACGCGTGCGTCCCGTCGATGTCGCGGGGCAGGTCCTCGGCGGGGACGGCGGCCAGCCGGGGCACGGTCGGCAGGCCCAGCGCGTCGGCCCGCCCGACGAGGTCCGCCTCGCCGAGGAACCGCTGACCGCCGCCGTCGCGCCAGGCCGAGATCCGCTGCGTCGGCCAGTCGAGCATCGGGGCGGGGTCGTCCAGCACGGCCACGTCGAAGAGCCGGTGCCCGACCTGGCGCTCGGCGGTGTACTGCCGGGAGGCGGCGGTGACCTTGCCGCCGTACACCTCCAGGTAGAAGACCGTGATCCGGTCGTCCGCCGCCGCGACGCTCAGCCGCTCGGCCACGTCGCGCAGGGCGTCGACGATGCCGAGCGCGGGGTTGACGATCAGGTCGCCCCGCGCGTACAGCAGCTCCTCGCGGCTGCCGATGAGGTACGCGCCGCCGGGCAGCACGACGATCCGGGCGTTCGTCCCGTCGACCTTCTCGGTGAGCGTGACCGACCCGGTGAACGCCACGCACTCCGCCAGCAGCCCGCCGTCACGGGGGTCCAGGGCGTGGTACGTGGGAATCGACGGGTACTTGGTCAGCGAGTTGATCGTCCGCAGGTCGACCGTCCGGACGTCGAGGCGGGACACGGCATCTCCTTCACGTGGCGGGTTCGCCGCGCCGGTTCGCGGCGCGGCGTCGGGCGGGCAGCGTATCCGCCGCGAGGACCCCGGCCCGCGCGATTTTTTCGAGTCCGTTGTCCAGCCTGGACCGTCGGCGTGCGGAAATGTCGTACCCGGGGGCGACCATCCATCCATGGCTGTCCCCGCTCTCACCCCGCACACCGACCAGCCGCGCTCGGTGCCGCTGCGCGAGGCGCGCACCCGGCTCACCCAACTCGTCGCGCTGGCCGAGCTGACCGACACCGTCACCGTCGTCACCCGCGACGGCGACCCCCGACCCGTCGCCGCGATCGTCCCCGCGGCGGCCGCCCGCAGCGCCGCCCAGGCCCGCGCCGACGCGGACCGCCTCGCCGCCGTCACGGCCGGCTGGGCCCGGCGCCTCGACGAGGCGCACCGGCGCAGCAGCCGCCGCCACTCCGCCGAGCTGCGCGCGGTCACCGCCGCCCTCGCCGAGGTGTGGGCGGAGCTCGACCGCCGCGTCACGCCGGGCAGCGACCCCGGCCTCGCCCGGCTCCGCGCCGCGCACGCCGACCTCCTGGCCGCCGACCCCGCCGCCTGACCGGGGCCCGCGCCGTCCGAGCGGCCGTGCCGTCCGGTGTTCCGCGTTCCACCCCGGGCCGTGCGGCGGTGCCGACAGCACGGGGCGGCGGTGTCAGCCGGCGGGATAGGCGTGGGTCTCCGCCGCCTTCACGGCGGCCCAGACCGGCTGCCCGGGCGCGAGGCGGAGCTGGGCGGCGGCGGCCGGCGTGACGTCCGCGGCCACCCCGATCGGCCCGTCGAGGCGCACCCGCAGGTTGTCGCCGTGCCGCTGCACGCCCGCCACCGTCGCCGCCCAGGTGTTGCGCGGGCTGCCCTCGGGGCGGGTGGGGTGCAGGGCCACCGCCGAGGGCCGGAAGGCGACGAAGGCCTCCCCGTCGAGCCGGTCGGCGACGGTGAGGACCAACCCGTCGGCGACCCGGACCCGGTGCCCGTCGGCGTGGCCCCGGTGCAGGTTCAGCCCGACGAGCCGGGCAACGTAGTCGGTGCGCGGCCGCGCCGTGACGCTCGCGGCGTCCCCCTCCTGCACCACCCGCCCCTCCTCGACGACGACGAGCCGGTCGGCCAGCACCAGCGCGTCCAGCGGATCGTGGGTGACCAGTAACGTGGCCCCCGGGTGCGCGGCGAGGTGCCGGTGCAGCTCCGCGCGGGTGTCCAGTCGGGTACGCGCGTCGAGCGCGGCGAGCGGCTCGTCCAGCAGCAGCAACGCCGGCTCGACGGCGAGGGCGCGGGCCAGCGCGACCCGCTGCGCCTGCCCGCCGGAGAGCTGCCGGGGCCGGCGGTCGGCCTGCCCGGCCAGGCCGACCCGCGCCAGCCAGTCGTGGGCCGTCCGGCGGGCGGCGCGCCGGTCCGCACCGTGGCGCCGGGGCCCGAAGGCCACGTTCTCCAGCGCGCTGAGGTGCGGGAAGAGCAGGTAGTCCTGGAAGACCACGCCGATCGGGCGGCGCTCGGTCGGCGTCCAGACGCGCCCCAGCGGCCGGTCCAGGTCGACGCCGCCGAGGGTGAGGTGCCCGGCGGTCAGCGGGAGCAGGCCGGCGAGCGCCCGCAGCGCGGTGGTCTTGCCCGCCCCGTTGGGGCCGAGCAGCGCGACCACCTCGCCGGCGGCGACGCGCAGCGGCACGTCGAGGCGGAAGGCGTCCCGCTGCACCACGAGGTGCGCGTCCAGCAGCGGCGTGCTCACGGGCTGGTGATCCAGCGGTCGCGCAGCCCGGCGAGGATGACCACCGAGACGGTGAGCAGGACGAGGCTGAGCACCACGGCGGCCTGTACGTCCGTCTCCAACGCCAGGTAGACGGCCAGCGGCATGGTCTGCGTACGCCCCGGATAGTTGCCGGCGAAGGTGATGGTGGCGCCGAACTCGCCCAGCGCCCGGGCCCAGCACAGCACCGCGCCGGCCGCCAGGCCGGGAGCCACCAGGGGCAGGGTGACGTGCGTGAACGTCGTCCAGCGGCCGGCGCCGAGGGTGGCCGCCGCCTCCTCGTACCGGCCGTCGGTGGCGCGCAGCGCGCCCTCCACGGCGATCACGAGGAACGGCATCGCCACGAACGCCTCCGCCAGCACCACGCCGGCGGTGGTGAACGGCAGGCTGATCCCGAAGGTCGCGTCCAGCCAGCCGCCGAGCAGGCCCCGCCGCCCGAAGACGAGCAGCAGCGCCACCCCGCCGACGACGGGCGGGAGCACCAGCGGCACGGTGACGAGGGCGCGTACCAGGCGTCGGCCGGGGAACTCCACGCGGGCCAGCAGCCAGGCCAACGGCACCCCGAGCAGCAGGCAGAGCAGCGTGGCCAGGGTGGCGGTCAGCAGGGACAGCCGCAGCGCGGTCAGCACGCCCGGCGCGGCGAGCCGCTGCGGCAGCTCGGCCCACGGCGTACGGGCCAGCAGCCCGACCAGCGGCAGGACGAGGAAGACCAGGCCCAGCGCGGCCGGCAGCAGCAGCGCGACGGGCACCCCGGCACCCCGCCGCCGGACCCGCCCGCCGTGGGTACGCGTCACGGCGCCTGGAACCCCGCCTCGGCGAGCACCGCGCGACCCCGCTCCGAACGGACGTACGCGACGAAGGCCCGCGCGCCGTCGGGGTTCGGCGCGTCGCGCAGCACGACGATCGGGTAGTCGTTGAGGGCGCGGGCGGACTCGGGAAACTCGACGGCCGTCACCTCGGCCGCGGTGGCCAGCGCGTCCGTACGGTAGACGAGCGCCGCGTCGACCTCGCCGAGCCGCAGCTTGGCCAACGCGCCCCGTACGTCCTGCTCCAGGGTGACCGGGGTGACGGCGACGGAGGCGGCGTCGAGCGCCGTGCGCGCCGCCGCGCCGCAGGGCACCTGCTCCGCGCAGAGCGCGACCTTCACGCCCGGCCGAGCCAGGTCGGCCAGCCCGGCGACGCCCCGGGGATTGCCTCTCGGCACGGCGACGACGAGCTGGTTGCGGGCGAAGACCGCCGGGTCGCCGTCGGCGTTGCCCGCCCCGGTGACCGTGGCCATGTTGCGCGGCGCCGCCGAGGCGAACACGTCGGCCGGCGCGCCCTGGTTGAGCTGCGCGGCCAGCGCCGCGCTGCCGGCGAAGTTGAACGCGACGGTGGCGCCGCCGGACGCCTCGAAGTCCCGGCCGAGCCGGGTGAACGACTCCGTCAGCGAGGCCGCGGCGAACACGGTCACCGTGCCGCCGGCGCGCGGGCCACCCGCCGATCCGCCGCCGGAGGCGTTCCCGCCGCCGCACCCGGCCACGCCGGCGAGGACCAGCGCCACCGCCGCCACCCGCTTCGCCCTCACGACGCGTGCCTCCCCCGGGAGCCGCCGGGCGGTGAGAGTCGTTCGACCACCACGGTGGTCGACTTGATCACTGCGACGGCCAGCGATCCGACCCGCAGATCCAGTTCGTCGACCGCCTCCCGGCTCATCAGCGACACGATCCGGAACGGCCCGGCCTGGATGTCGACCTGCGCCATCACGGTGTCCTTGACGACGTTGACCACGATGCCGCGCAGCCGGTTGCGGGCCGAGGAGGCGTCCGACCGGTCGTCCGGGTCGGTGGCCTGGCCGCGCGCGAACGCGGCGAGGTCGACCCCGTCGATCACCCGGTGGCCCTGCGCGTCGCGCCCGGCGGCGAGCCGCCCCGCGTCGACCCAGCGGCGTACGGTGTCGGCGCTGACCCCGAGCAGCTCGGCGGCCTCCCCGATGCGGAACGACGTCACCGGGCCACCCTACCGGGGCGGCAGATACGAGGTGCGACGGCGGTTCCGTCTCGTGGCTGCTGCCATCATCTGCCAGCGGCCCTGGCAGACGCGTAGCAACCGGCCCGGCGACACGACCGCCCGTGCGCATGCTGTCCCCACGGGACGGGATAGACCACAATGAAGGGCTCGCACCGGGGGACGGCGACGGGGAGGGCCGAGTTGGATCGGGACGACGAGACCAGCAGCACCCCACCGCCCCCGGCGGCGCCCGCCCGCGCCTCCCGGTCCCGGCAGCTGCGCCTGGCGGCCCTGCTGTTCCTGCTCGTGGTGGTCGTGGCGGCGACGGTACGGGTCATCGTGGCCACCGGGCCGCCCACCTGGGACGAGCTGCGCGAGCGGGCCGGGCTGACCAACCGGGACCGGCTGATCATCGGGGTCAAGGACGACCAGCCGGGCGTGGCGCAGAAGCTGGAGAACGGCGCGTTCGAGGGCTTCGACATCGACATCGCTTACATGATCGCCGAGGACCTGGGCTTCGACGCCCCGGAGGTGACGCTGCTGTCGATCGAGAGCGAGGACCGGGCCCGCCGGCAGGCGCGCGACGCCGACGGCAGCTTCGTCACGGTCGACCTGGTGGTCGCCTCCTACAGCATCACCGAGCAGCGCCGCGACCAGGGCGTGACCTTCTCCTTCCCCTACCTGGAGACCGAGCAGTCGGTGCTGACGCTCGCGTCGGATCCCCGACAGGTCGCCAGCCTGCGCGACCTCGAACGGGCGAAGGTCTGCACGCTGGGCACCTCCACCTCCGAACAGCGCCTGCGCGAGGCGGGCGCGAACCCGATCGGCCGCAACCGGATCAGCCAGTGCATCCAGGCGCTCTACGACGGCGAGGTCGACGCGGTGACCACCGACGCCGCCATCCTGGCCGGCTTCGTGGGCCCGCGCCCGCCGGGCGAGCTGCCGCCGGCGACGAAGCTGCTGCGGCCCAAGGAGCTGCGGCACTGGGACATCGGCGCGGAGTCGGCGGAGAAGTGGGGCGTGAACACCGGCCCCGTCCCCGAGATGCGCGACCTGGTCAACCTGTCCCTCCAACAGTCGGCGAAGGGCCCCGACGGCGACCGGTGGAAGGCGGCGTTCGACCGGTACCTGGCCTCGGAGCAGCAGTACAGCAACCCGCAGCAGGTGGCGGTCGGCCGGCAGCCGGAGCCCGAGGAGACGGTGGAGGTGCGGCAGTGGCCGTGGGAGAGATGGGCCCTGCCGTCTCCGGGTCGGCCGCGATCGGGGGTGCCGAGCGCCGCCCGGGCACCAAGCAGGCGCAACAGGCGCAGCAGTGGCTGCTGACGCTGCTGCCCGCGTTCCCGGTGCTGCTGCTGGTGCTGCGGCTCTGGCGGCTCAGCCGGCAGGACATGCCGACGATGCTGCTGCTGGTGCAGTACGTCAGCCCGCTCGGGCTGCTCAGCGCCCTGCTGATCGCGCTGGTGTGGGCGTTCCCGCTCGTCGTACTGGTGTTGGCCGTCCTCGGCCGGCTGCTCCAGGTCAGCGCGCCTGACCGGTTCGACCCGGAGCGCTCGCTGCTGGCCTACGGCACCGTGCGTACGCCCGGTTGGGTGCTGGTGGCGGCGATCGCGCTGGCGGCACTCACCTGGCAGCTGCGGTTCCTGCCGTTGCTGCTGATGCTGGCCCTCTGGCTGCTGGCGCTGCGGACCCGGCTGCGTCACCCGGACCGCCCCCGCCGGATCCTCGCCACCGCCCTGGTGCTGCCGGTCGTGGCGGCGGCCGCGAGCTACGCCTGGCTGGCGCCCGCCGTGCCGAGGGCGGTCGGCGAGGGCGAGCTGGCCACGGCCCTGCTGCTGGTCGTGCCGCCGCTGGGGGCCGTGGTGCTCACCGGCCCGGTGCCGCGCCCGGTCGCCCCGGCGCTGACCCGCGTCCTCGCCTACGCGGTGGCGGCGGTGGTGCCACTGGTGACGGGCGTGGTCTTCCTGCGGGTGCCGCTGCTGCCCGCCGTCGCCGTGGAGGTCGGCCCGGAGGCCGGGCCGGTCCGGGAGGTGGTACGCGGCGAGGCGGTCACGGTGACCGACCGGATGACGATCGTGCTCGACGGGCGGGGCGAGGTGCGCTTCCTGCCCAACGACCACGTACGCGGGCAACTGCTCTGCCCCGACCCGGGGCGGATCCCGGTCAGCCGGGTGGACGTCTACGGCTGGCACGTGGAGGAGACGGCGCTGGACTGGATGATCCCCCGGCAGGCGGTGGGCCGGCCGGACCCGCGCTGCCTGGGCCGGCTGCCGGCTGCCGATCCCACCGGGTCGTCCGCGCCGCCGTCCCCGGGGCCCGCCCTGCCGTCCTCGCCGCCGCCGCGCGCCCGCTGACGTCCGGCGGGCGGTGGTCAGCCCCGGCGCGCGGTGCGGCCCTTGAGGTGGCGGCCCAGCTCCCGGGCGATCTCCCGCTCGGCGTCCCGCTCGGCCAGCGCCTGCCGTTTGTCGTACGACTTGCGGCCCTTGGCCAGGGCCAGCTCGACCTTCGCCCAGCCGCCCGAGAAGTACATCGACAGGGGCACCAGGGTCAGGCCACCCTCGCGGGTCCGCTCCAGGATGCGGGCGATCTCCACCCGGCGCAGCAGCAGCTTGCGGGTGCGCCGGGGCGCGTGGTTCGTCCAGCTGCCGAAGCCGTACTCGGCGATGTGCAGACCGTAGAGCATCAGCTCGCCGTCGCGTTCCTGAGCGAACGCGTCGACCAGCGACGCCCGGCCCTCGCGCAGCGACTTGACCTCCGTGCCGGCCAGCACGATGCCCGCCTCGTAGGTCTTGAGGACGGTGTAGTCGTGCCGCGCCTTCTTGTTGGAGGCGATCAGCCTGCGCTCGGTCTGCCGGGCCGCGTTCACCCGGTCGAGGATATCGCCTCGCGGCCGGTTCCTCCCCGCGCCACCGCCGCTCGCGGCGGGCGTGCGGTGCTCGGCCCGGCCCTCCCGCGTCGCCGCAGCAGGAGGGGCGCCGTGGCCGAATCCGATGGCGCCGGCCGGGCCTGGCGGGGGAGACTCCGCCAATGGATCATCGGACGATGGTGCGGCTGAGCAAGCGGATGTCCCTGGCGTTGCGGCACGAGCCCGCCCGCTTCGGCCTCGCGCCCGACCGGGCGGGCTGGGTGCCCGTCGACGACCTGCTCGCCGCGCTGCGGATCGACCGCGTCGACCTGGACGCCGTGGTGGCCGGCAACGACAAGCAGCGCTTCGCCGTCGAACGCGGTGCCGACGGCGCCGAGCGGATCCGCGCCAACCAGGGGCACTCGATCCCGGTCGACCTGGGCCTCACGCCCAGCGACCCGCCGGCGCGGCTCTACCACGGCACCAGCCGCGTCGCGCTCGACTCGATCCGCGCCAGCGGCCTGCACCGGGCCGGCCGGCACCACGTCCACCTGTCGCCGGACGTGGCGACGGCCCGGCGGGTGGGTGCGCGCCGGGCGGGCGAGCTGGTGGTGTTGACCGTGGACGCGGCGGCGATGGCCCGCGACGGGCACGCCTTCTACCGCAGCGCCAACGGCGTCTGGCTCACCGACGCGGTGCCCGCCCGCTACCTGGCGGACTGAGCGCCCGGCTCAGCCCGCGCGTCGGGCGAGGAACTCGGCGAGCACCCTCGTGTGGGTGGAGAAGGCCAGCTCCGTCGGCTCGGTGAGCACCAGCCACTCGGTGGCCTCCTCGGTCGGCGCCGACGGGGGCAGCGCCTCGGCCGGCCGCTCGGGCAACTCGCCGAAGACCATCATCGTGCCGCCGGCCGGAGCGCCGTACACCGAGAGCAGCCGGGCGTCGGCGGCGTCGGCGCGCAGGCCCGTCTCCTCCCACAGCTCCCGCACCAGCGCCTCCTGCCACTCCTCGCCGTACTCGACGAAGCCGCCCGGCAGCGCGAGCTGGCCGCGCGCCGGCTCGATGTCGCGGCGTACGACGACCACGCCGAGGCCCCGGGCCGTGCGGACCGGCAGCACCGCCACCGCGACGGGCAGCGGGTTACGCCAGACCGTCTCGCCGCAGACCGCGCAGATCCGCGGCCACCCGGTCGCCGCCGGGTAGGCGGCGCCGCAGAAGGAGCAGTGGGAGTACGCCGCGGCGGTCATGCCGCAGCACGTTACCCCGCGCGCCCGGCGCCCCCGCGACCTGCCGCCCGTCGCGCCCCACGGCGCATCCCCACGGCGGGGGACGGGCACGAGCGGTGAGCGGCTCCGCCTTCCTCCGGGCCGGATCCCGGCGCTCACGGGCGGCCCGCGCCCAGGGCGTCGCGGGCCGCCATGAGGGCGAACCCGAGCAGGTTGGCGCCCTGCCAGCGCGCCGGATCCTCCGCGCGCGGGTCGTCGGCGGCCAGGCCGATGCCCCAGACGCGGTCGACCGGGCTCGCCTCCACGAGCACCCGCTCGCCGGTGCCGAGCAGGAACTCCCGCAGGTCGTCGTGCTGGCCGAACTTGGCGACGCTGCCCGCCACCACGATGTCGTGGCGCCGGGCCTCCCAGGTCGCCTGGTCGAAGCCGCGCACCTGGCGGCCGAGCGACTTGGCGCGGTGGGGATGCCCGGCCGCCAGGATCCGCCCGGCGACCGCGGTGTCGCCGAACAGCATCGCCTTGTGCCACATCATCCAGTGCTCGGCGGTGGCGTAGGTCCGCTCGCCGTCACTGAACGGGGCGGGCCACCACTGGCTCAGGCAGCCGGGCCCGACGCTGCCGTCGCGCTGCGGTCGGTGACCCCAGAAGCACAGGTAGCGGATCTTCCCACCGGCGCGGACGGCGGCGACGAGCTCGTCGACGGATCGAGGCGACATGGCGGCGAGTCTGCCGCAGGGGTCCGACGGAACGCGCGCGATTTCCGGGCCCGTCGGCTCCGCGCGGTCAGGCCGTCGGCGCGCCGGTGTAGAACGCCGTGGTGCGTTCCATGGCGGCCCGTGCCTGTCCGGCGTCGGTGCCGTGGGCGACGCTCGCCTCGCCCCACCGCTCGCTGCTGGCCGTGACGAACTGCCGGCCCTGCTCGGAGACCATCCAGGCCTCGCTCTCCTGCGGGGTGACCCCGCTGCCGTCGGCGGCGAGGTGCGAGGCCAGCCCGAGCAGTCCCAGGTCCCAGCCGACCCCGAGCGCGCCCGGACCGAACTGGTCCCAGCGCTCCTGGTCGACGTGCGCGACGTGCTCCAGCTCGAACCGGGTCCGACCGTCCTCCACCGGCGTCAGGCGCACCTCGATCCAGCTCACCTCGCCGCCGAACTCCCAGGTGGCGGCGAAGCTCTTCGGCGGGTCGCAGCGTTCGACCGTGCCGCCGGCGTTGCCCTCGAGCTGGTAGCGGCCGTGCAGCCGCAGGTCGCCCGAGACGGGCAGGAACCAGCGGGGGATGCGTTCGGCGTTGGTGCAGGCGTCCCAGACGTCCTCCAGCGGCGCGTCGTACGTCTGGCTGATGGTCATCACCCGGGCCTCGCCGGCCTCCAGCACCCGCCGGCCGAGCTGGCGGCGTACGGCGTTGATCTGCTCGGTCGCGTCGATCATCGGTCTCTCCCGTGGTCGGTCGTGTCGTCGGTCGGGGGCGGCTGCTCGCGCAGCCGCCGTTCGCGCTTGCCTCGGGCCAGCTCGGTGGCGAGGGCGTGCAGGGGCGGCGTCCAGAACCGCCGGAAGTTCTCGAGCCAGCGGTCGACCTCCCGCAGCGGGCGGGTGTCGACGGCGTAGAGGCGTCGGGTCCCCTCCGCCCGGACGGTGGCGAAGCCGTTGTCCCGCAGCACCTTCAGGTGCTGGGAGACCGCGGGCTGGGAGATGCCGAACTCCCGCCGGATCACGTCGCACAGTCCGCCGGCGGTCATCTCGCCGTCGGTGAGCAGTTCGAGGATGCGACGCCGCACCGGGTCACCGAGTACGTCGAAGGCGTGCACGGAAACCTTTATATCAGCCGCGCCTTATTTAAGCGACTCATGATGTGGCGGTGTGTCGCCGACGCCTGCGCGGAAGCGTCGGGGATACGACTCTCCACGGGTCGGTGCGAAGATCCGCACGACGCTACCCTGGCATCGACGGACATATACTTTCCGTACGATCGTGGAACCCGTGAGCGGAGGCGGGCGTGCCACTCTTCTTCCTGAGCTACGCCCATGAGGACAACCGCAACGGCCAGGTGCAGGAGTTCTTCGGCGATCTCAGCGAGGCGGTGGCCCGGCTGGCCGGCGTGGGCTGGGACCAGGCGGGATTCGTCGACGGGCAGATGCCGCTCGGCGCGACCTGGTCGCAGGAGTTGGCCGACGCCCTCGCCACCAGTTCCTGCCTGGTGGCGCTGACCTCCCCCCGCTACGTGGTCAGTGACTACTGCGGACGCGAGTTCCGGGTCTTCGCCGACCGGGTCGACGCGCACGAGCGGGAGTTCCGCCGCCGTCCCCCCGCCGTGCTGCCGATCCGCTGGATCCCCTGCGACCGCGTGCCCGGGGCGTTGACCGGCTTCCAGCACAAGAACTTCCCGGCCGGCGCCGTGTACGCCCAGGACGGGCTGCTCACCCTGAAGCAGCGCCGCCGGCACCACGACGAATACCAGGACTTCGTCGACGCGCTGGCCAAGCACATCGTGCAGACCGACCGCGACCACCGCCTGCTCCGGCCCGCCCGACGGCCGGTACTCGCCGAGGTCACCAGCGCCTTCGAGACCACGCGCCGGCGACCGGCTCCCGGGTCGTCCGCAGCCCGGTCGCCCCGATCGACCAGCGCCCGGCACGTCTGGTTCGTTCTGGCCGCCGGCAGCGCGGCGGAGCTGGCCGGCACCCGGAGCGGGGCGGAGGAACGCTACGGCGCGCTGGCCCGGGACTGGCGGCCGTACCGCCCCGAGCTGGAGGCGCCGATCGGCAGCTACGCCGGGGCGGTCGCCACCACCAAGAGCTACGGCTGGACGGTCGAGGACGCCGTCGACCTCGCCGAGGTGCGGGAGTGGGCCCGGGCGCACAACCAGATCGTCGTGCTCGTGGTGGACGTCTGGTCGGCCGGCCTGCCGCGCTACGAGCTGACCCTCGTCGGCTACGACCGCGACCCCGACACCACCACCCCGGTGCTGGTGCCCTGGACGGCCGCCGACGACGCGGCGGCCGACGGCAACCAGCGGTTGTGGGAGACCCTCGCGCGCGTCCTGTCGCACCACGTCGTGCGCAACGATCCCGCGATGTGGCGACCGGAGATCGCCACCGCCGGCCGGTTCCACGCCGAGCTGGAGGACGCGCTGGTCGTGGCCCAGAGCCGCATCTACCGTACGGGCACGGTCTACCAGGAGCCGCCGTCGGACGGCCCGGTGCACCGCCCGATCCTCGAAGGTCCCTGATGGAGGCGGGCAGCCGATGACGGTGAACGACGCGGCACGCGGGCAGATCGTCACGTTCTATTCGTACAAGGGCGGCACGGGACGCACGATGGCGCTGGCCAACGTCGCCTGGATCCTGGCCAGCCAGGGCCTTCAGGTGCTCGTGGTGGACTGGGACCTGGAGTCGCCCGGCCTGCACCGCTACTTCCACCCGTTCCTGCGCGACTCGGAGCTGCGCGCCACCCCCGGGGTCATCGAGATGATCTGGGATTACTCGATGGCCACGATGCAGCGCAACCCCGGCGACGACCCGCAGGAACTGCTCGCCGGGCACGCCAAGATCCAGCGGCGGGCGGTCTCGCTGAACTGGGAGTTCCCGCACGGCGGCGTCATCGACTTCGTGGCGGCCGGCCAGCAGGATTCGGCGTACTCGCGGTTGGTGAGCACCTTCGACTGGTCGAACTTCTACGAACGCCAGGGCGGGGCGGCCTTCTTCGACGCGGTCCGCGCGCAGATGCGCGCCGAGTACGACATCGTGCTGATCGACAGCCGTACGGGCCTGAGCGACGTCGCCGGCATCTGCACCGTGCAGCTGCCCGACACCGTCGTCAACTGCTTCACCATGTCGACGCAGAGCATCCGGGGCGCGTCGGCCGTGGCCCGCTCGATCCGCGCCCAGCGCCCGGACGACCCACCGCTGCTGGTGCCGGTGCCGACCCGGGTGGAGGACGCCGAGCTGCGCAAGCTGGAGACCGGCCGGGACCTGGTCCGGGCCGAGTTCGCGTCGTTCCTCGACCACCTCTCCGACGCCGCGCGGGCCCGCTACTGGAACACCATCGAGGTGCCCTACCGCGCGTTCTACGCCTACGAGGAGATCCTCGCCGCGTTCGGCGACCGTCCGGAGCAGGCGGGCACCCTGCTGGCGGCGTACGAGCAGCTCGCGTCGGTGGTGACCGGTGGCCGGGTCACCCGGCTGGAGCCGATGCCGGAGGAGGAGCGGCGCCGCTCGCTGACCGCGTTCGAGCGGTCCCGGCTCACCGCCGAGCAGACCGTGCTGGTCGGCTACGCCTCGATGGACCGGCTCTGGGCGGAGTGGATCAGCGACCAGCTCGAGGAGGCCGGGCTGCGGGTGGACCGGCGCGCGGTCGACGTGCCGGTCCGCGCGGGTGGCCGCACCGAGTTCGACCGGGCGCTCGCCGCCGCCAGCCGGGTGCTGGTCGTGCTGACCCGGCACTTCGCGGCCACGCCGCTGGCGGGGGAGGCGTGGAAGGCCGCCGCCAGCCGGGACCAGGTCGCCGGCACCGGCGTGCTGGTGCCGCTGCGGGTCGACGAGTCCCGGCTAGCCCTGCCGTACACCGACCGCACCCCGGTCGACCTCAGCGACGTCGACGCCGGCACCGCCCGGACCCTGCTGCTCGAGGAGGCGGGCGCACCCGCGCACGCGGTGACCGGCCGGGCGGTCGGCCGGTTCCCCGGATCGTTCCCGGCGGTGTGGAACGTGCGCCAGCACGGCACCACCTTCGTCGGCCGGGCGGCGCAGCTGGAGGCGCTGCGCGACCGGCTGATCGCCTCGCCCGCCTCCGGCGTGCAGGTGATCCACGGCCTCGGCGGGGTCGGCAAGACCCAGCTCGCCGCCGAGTACGCGCTCCGCTTCGCCCGCGACTACGACATCGTCTGGTGGATCCCCGCCGACAGCGAGGAACGGATCCGGGGCGGGCTGGCCGACCTCGCCGAGGCGATGGGGCTCGGCGCCGGCGGCGGTGGCGAGGCGGTCCGGCGGGTGCTCGACGCGCTACGCCGGGGCGGCCCCGGCCGGCGCTGGCTGATCGTCATGGACAACGCCGACGAGCCGTCGCGGGCCACCCGGGCGCTGCTGCCGCAGGGCCCCGGGCACGTCCTGCTCACCACGCGCGACCAGACCTGGAGCGAGTACGCGGGCGCCACGGAGCTGACCGTCTTCGACCGGGTGGAGAGCGTCCAGCTGCTGCGCGACCGTGTCCGCGGCCTCACCGAGGAGGAGGCGACCCAGGTCGCGGAGAAGCTCGGCGACCTGCCGCTGGCGGTGGAGCAGGGCGCGGCCTACCTGCGGGCCACGGCGCTGCCCGTGCAGCAGTACCTCGCCTCGCTGGACACCCCCGGCCTGCTGCGCATCCTGGAGGGCCGGCAGTCGGCTGGGTACTCCAAGACGCTCGCCGCGACCTGGCTGGTCACCCTGCGCCAGCTGCGGCAGGAGAAGCCCGCCGCCGCGCGCCTGCTGGAGCTGTGCTCGTACTACGCGCCGGAGCCGATCCCGGTCGCGATGCTCACCGGCGAGCGGTTCGCCGTCTTCATGGCCCCGTTCGACCCCACCCTCACCGACCCGATCCTGCAGGGGCTGGTCACCGCCGAGCTGGGCCGCTACGGCCTCGCCCAGGTCGACGCGGAGAACAACACCGTCCGCATCCACCGGCTGGTGCAGCTGGTCATCAGGGACCAGCTCGACGACCCCGCCGAGACCCGTCGCCAGGCCCAGTCGCTGCTCGCCGCCGCCAGCCCCCGCGACCCGGACAAGCCGGCCAACTGGCCGCGCTACGCCGAGCTGTGGCCGCACGTACGTCCCTCGGCGCTGCACGAGTCGACGGCCGAGGAGGCCCGCCAGCTCGTCGCCGACACGGTGCGCTACCTCTACCGGCGCGGGGACTACGAGTCCGCGCGCTCGCTGGCCGAGGACGCGTTGGAACGCTGGCGCGACACCGACGAGGACGACCCCACCAAGCTGCGGATGCGGTTCCACCTGGCCAACGTCCTGCGCGCGCAGAGCCTGTTCGACCTGGCCTTCGACATCGACCAGGACGTCTACGACCGGCAGCGGCGGATCTTCGGCGAGCACCACCTCTACACCCTGATGACGGCTCGCAGCCTCGGGGCCGACCTGCGTGCCCAGGGCCGCTACCACGACGCCGAGCAGCGCGACCGACGAACCCTGGAGCTGAGCGTCCGCAGCTTCGGCGAGGACAGCGGCCGTACGCTGACCGCCGAGAACAACCTCGCCGTCTCGCTGCGGCTCGTCGGCCACTTCCGGGAGGCGGCCCAGCTCGACCAGCACATCTACGAGCGGCGCCGGGAACGCTTCGGGGACGAGGACCCGTCCACTCTCGCCTCCGCCAGCAACTACGGCCGGGGGCTGCGCGACACCGGGGAGCTGTGGCGCTCGCACAGCGTCCTGCAACGCACCTCCGCCAACCAGCAGAAGATCATCGGCCCCGACCATCCGGAGACCCTGCGTACCGCCAAGGAGCTGGCACTGACCCTGCGCCAGCTCGGCCGCTTCGCCGACGCGCACCGGGTGCTGGAACGCACGGTGGTGCGTTACCAGCGCACCCTCGGCGGCGAGCACGCCGACACCCTCTCCTGCGAGATGGCGCTCGCGACCACCTGGTCGGCGGTGGGCGACAACCCGACCGCGCTGCGGATGGCGCGGCGGCTGCGCGACGCGTACACCGAGGTCCTCGGCGCCGACCACGCCATCACCCTGGCCTGCCTCAACAACCTCGGCGTGTTCCTGCGCAAGGGCGGCGAACACCCGCAGGCGCTCGACCTTGCCCAGCGGGTCCGCGACCAGCTGCTCGCCAGCCTCGGCGAGCGGCACCCGCACACCCTGCTCGCCACCCTCAACCTCGCCAACGACCTGTTCGCGCTCGGCGAGCGAGACGCCGCCCTGCTGCTGGACACCACCGCGTACGTCGAGCTGATCCGGGCCCTCGGCGCCGAGCACCCGGACAGCGTCTCGGCGGCGCTCAACCTCGCGGTCAGCAGGATCGCCACCGAGAGCGAGGCCGACGCCGGCCGCGCCCTCTACGACGACGCGTTCGGCCAACTGGTGCAGCTGTTCGGTGGCGACAACCCGCGGGTGGTCCAGGCCCGCCAGCGCGACCGGTTCAACGGCTACATCGAGCCCGCCCTGCTCTGAGCGCCCGCCCTGCTCTGAGCGCCCGGGCCGGTCCGTGCCCGGCCTGGACGAGCGCTGCGGTCTGCTTCACAGACCGTGACTGGCTGCGCCGGATCTCGCGACGGCGGTGTAGTCCGTTCGTCCGATACCGGACAGGTATCAGCGTTCCGGTGGCAGTGGTTCGTCGGGGTCGCCGGCCAGCCAGGTCGCGACCGCCAGGGGGTCGGCGCCGGGCAGCCGGTGGCACAGCGCCCGGACCAGGTCGGCGCGGGCGGTCAGCACCCGCGCGGCGGCGGTACGCCCCAGCCGTCCGGCGACCAGCGCGACGCCGACCAGCGCGTCGGCGTCCCCGGGATCCTCGGCGAGCCGGCGGCGGTAGCCGGCCAGGGCGCCCCCGGTGTCACCCGCCGCGTACGACCGGTCGGCGTGGTCCACCCGTTCCGCCTCGCTGGGGCTGGTGCCCGTACCGCCGTGGTCCGTCGCCAGCAGCCGCCGCCGCACCGCCGCCTCCGGGCCGGTGTCGCCGGTCGACGCGGGCCGGGCCGGGCCGGGCACGACGGCGGGTGCGGCGATCGGGGGCGGGCGCCGACCCCTCCGCCACGCGTACGCCACCTCCGCCACGGCGTCGTCTTCGGGGGCCAGGTTGGCCAGCGCCCAGCGCACCGCCCCGCCGTCCGCGACGTCGCGCGCCGCGGCCTCGACCCGCGCGTCGCCGGCGGGCTCCCAGCCGCGCAGGGTGCCGGCCATGCCCGCCACGAAGGCCCGCCCGTCGTCCGTCAGCTCCGCGCTGCCGGCGAGCTGCGCGACGGCCCGCGCGGTCTGCACCCGCCAGTAAGCGTACTCGAACGCGCAGCGGACGTCCTCGTGCCGCCGGCAGCGCCACACCTCGGCCACCCCGAGGTGGGCGTACGCGCCCTGCAACAGCGCGCCGACGGGGCGGGGGTCCCACCGCCACGGCGCCCGGTAGCGGGCCGGACCGCCCGGCGCGTGCAGCGGCAGCAGGTCCAGCAGCGCGCCCAGCTTGGTGTGCTGCAACTCGTGCACCAGCAGCAGCGCGAGTGTCTGCGGGTCGGCCGGCACGGAGAGCGCGATGGCACCCAGTGCGGCACGGCTGGTGGCGCTCACCGGGTGCCCGGACGGCGCCGGCGTGAGCGGCACCAGCGTACGCAGCAGCGTGGCCAGGCCCCGGGCGTGCGCCGGCAGCCGGTCGGTCAGCCAGTGCCACGCCTGCCCGGTCAGCCGGTCGAGCCGGTCCGCCGTGGCGTCGTCCAGGCGGCTCGTCGGCGGTCGGTGGTAGCGGCTCCGGTGCGGATCCTGGTCGTCGACGAGCACCTGGGCCGGGGGCGCGTCGCGGCCCGGGGTGAGCCGGCGGCTCGGCAGCCACCCGCGTGCCGGGGCGTGACCGTCGCCCGACCCGTCGGTGGCGTGCACGGCGCCGGCCGGCCCGTACACCGACAACCCCGGCGGCGGTCGACCGTCGCCGGCCGACCCGGGGTCGTAGCGCCGTCCCCTGCCGCGGACGACTGCGGTGCCGGCGCCGAGCCCGACCGCGCCGCCCACCGTGGGCAGCAGCAGCGCACCCCGCGGGCAGGGCACGGCGAGCGTGAAGGGAAGGCCCGCGCGCAGGGCGGCGGCTGCCGCCAGCCCGCCCAGGTAGGCCGTGTCGGGGCGGCCGTGCAGGGCGTCGGTGGCCCAGCCGGTGACCGGCGGGTGTGCCAGGACGTGGGCGACGGCCGCCGGATCCGCCCGCTCGGCGAGGGTGAGCAGGGCGAGGCACTGCGCGGCCGGCGAACCGGTCCCGCCCGCGCGCGCGGCGGCGACGGTCAGCAGCCGCCGCCGGCCGAGCTGACCGACGCGCAGCACCTCGAGCGTGGCGTCGTCACCGTGCCCCGCGGCGAGGCCGGCGAGCTGGGCGGGGGAGAGCACCACCGGCTCACCGCCGTCGCGAGGCAGGCCGCCGGGCTGGGGCGGCGTCGGGCGAAGCGGCCAGGGCGCGGCGGCGCAGGGCGTCGACGTCCGCGGCCACCACCCGTCGTACGTGTCGGATCAGCCGGTAGAGGTCGGGGCAGTAGACCGAGGGGTGCGCGAACCCGGCGCCGGCGCGGAAGCGGTGCGCGTACAGGCCGCCACCGCAGGCGCTGAGCACGGGGCAGGCCCGGCACGCGGCGGCCAGGGCGGCCGGACCGGTCGGCCGGCCCGCCAGCGACGGGTGCCGCAGCGCCTCGTCGAAGGAGTGGCGGAAGACGTCGAGGCCGGTACGCATCGACGCGTCGTCGGTCGTCTTCAGGGTGTCGGTGCCCTCGATGGTGCCGTCGGTCTCGATCGTCATGACGTCGGGCTCGGCGAACCCCACCGCCCGGGTGCCGCTGCGGCCGCCGAGCAGCAGCGCGATCAGCGACTCGAACAACCGGATCCCGGTGCGGCGGGGCGTCGTGGCGTACCAGCGGTCGAAGACGGCCACCAGCCAGTCGCCGTACGGGGTGTCGGTGCCGCCCGGCCGGCGCCCGGGCGGGGGAGCGGTCCAGTTGCCGTGCGGCAGCAGCAGGTCCAGGCGGGGCGGGTCGAACGCGAGCAGCGACTCGTAGACGTCCACCGGATCGTTGGCCAGGTCGACCGTGCAGAGCAGCCCCGCCCAGCGCGACCGGTGCCGCGGGTGGTCGAGCAGCCGCAGCGCGGCGGCCACGTCGGCGAAACTGCCCCGTCCGTCGGGGTAGCGGCGATGCCGGTCGTTGGCGGCCCGGTCGCCGTCGAGGCTCACCCCGACGTCGATGTCGTGGCGGTGGCACAGCGCCAGGAACTCCTCGTCCAGCAGTACGCCGTTGGTCTGCACGCCGACGTCGAGCGACGCTCCCGGGGGCAGTGCCGCCCGCAGGGTGCGTACGGTCCGGTCGAGGGTCGCCGGGCCGGCCAGCAGCGGCTCGCCGCCGTGCAGCACGACGCGTACCCGGTCGGGGCCGTGCCGTGCCAGGTGCTCGCCGAGGCGCCGCGCGACCTGGGCCACGGTGCCCGGCGCGATCATCCGTGGCCGCTCCCGCCACCGCTGGTCGGCGCTGCGGTAGACGTAACAGTGGTCGCACGCCAGGTTGCAGCGGCTGTGCACCTTGAGTACGAGCTGCCGGACCCGGGTCGGCGGATCGGCGTGGTCAGGGTGGGGTGGGGCGGCCGACGTCGGGGCGTCGGCGGACACGTCAGAAGCTCGACTCGAACGCCGACACGTCGAGCTGCCGGCCCGGCTCGTCGCCGGCCACGAGCGTGCCGAGCACGTGGGCCAGCACGCCGTCGCCGGCACCGGCGAGCAGGTCGGCCAGCGGTACGTCCCCCAGCCGCACCAGGGCGGCCCCCGTGTCGACCGACGGTGGCGGCAGCTCGGTCTCAGCCACGGTGGACCGTCCGGCGACCATGTGTCCTGCCGCGCGTCATCGCTGCGCTCACCCCGCCTTTTCTACACCATCGGGTGCCTGTCCCGACGGCCCGACACCGCACCCCGGGGTGGGCGTCGGCGGCACCCCGACGGCCCCGGCCGACCGAACCGCCGCCGGTGTGTCCGGCCACGGGGACGCGTCCGGCGGCGCGCGGTGACAGGCGGTGGACCCGGGTGGCACCGGCACTGCCCACGACCGCGATGACCGGTGACATCCCGCCTCCCGTCGGCGTCGGTGTCCGAAGCATAGGGGCGCGGCGGCCTCCGCAGCGACCACCGTCCGTAAACCCGACTCAGGGTCGTGTCGTACCCGTGGTCCATGATCCTTGTCGTCACAGCGACGCCGGCGACCCTTCCGGCGTCCGGGTCGTCACGGGCTGCGCGGAGCGGCGGACGGGAGGTCGGACAGTGGCTGACGCGGAACGGACCGCGTGGCGACGGCGCAGCACGGTGCGGGTGGTGCCGCCCTCGCGGCCCCGCAAGCTGGCCAAGGTGCCCTTCGTCGAGTTGGCCGACGGGCGGTTGCAGGGAGTGGTCTCCAGCGGGTCGGACGTCGACCGGGTCTACGTGTCGTCGATCGCCTCCGGCACCCACGCCTACCACTGCAGCACCAACAACAACCGGCCCTGCGGCGGGCTGCGCGGCGCGCCCTGCAAGCACCTGCACGCCCTGGCCGACGAGGCACTGCTCCAGTACGGCGGCGACCGGGTGGCCCGCTACCTGCGCGTCGACGTCGGCGCGGGGGCGGACAGCGCCCGGGAGCTGCTCGCCGCCCTGGACGGGCGGCACGAGCCGACCCCCGCCGCCGTCGTGTTCAGCCGCTTCCTGCGCCACCTGTCCTACCTGGAACTGCCCGGCAGCACGGTCCCCCTGCCCGAGCTGCACTGGTTCCCGGCCACCGGGACGGTTCGCTGATGCTCGGCACACAGCTCACCGTCCTGCGCGACGACACGCCGACCGGCCTGGCCGACGCCCTCGACCTGGTCACCGGCCTCGACGACGCCCTGGTCCGCGGCCTCGCCCGGGTGGGTGCGGACGACGCCGCCGCGCTGGCCGCCCTGGCGGGCGCGCTGGCCGCCACCCCGCTCGGCGACCGGCTCGCCGAGGCGGCCGCCAAGGTCACCGCCGGCTCGGTCGCCGAGGAACACCTGCTCGCCCTCGCCGGCGCCCGGTGCGCGCTGCTCGGCGCCGCCCACGACGCGCTGCTCGGGCAGCTCGACGCCGCGCTGGGCAGGACCCGCACCCCCTGGACCCCCGGCCCGGTCGAGGCCGCGGGTGACGGGTCCCCGGCCCGCGCCGGCGCGCGCGCCTGGCTGCACGAGGTTGCGGTGACCGGGTGGGCCGGCCTCGACCACGAACTCGTGGCCGCGGCCGGGGCGCCGGTCGAGGCGGCCCTCGCCGAGCCCCACCTCCGCAGGCTGGCCGTGCTGCTCGACGGCCTCGCCGCCGAGCTGCGGGCCTGCGTGCCGGTGGCCACGATGGCGCAGCCGCCGGTCCGGCGCTGGGCCGATCTCTGGGCCCGGGGTGTGCTGCTCGCCCAGGACGCGGCGGCCGCCGCCGTCCCGACGGCCGTCGAGGAGGTCTCCGGGCGGCTGCTCGTGCTCGGCGTCGACGTGCACGAGCACGACACCGCCGTGCAGGCGCAACTGCACGCGATCCTCGAACCGGCCGACGGCGGGCCGCCCCGGCTCGTCCGCAGCGCGGTCGGCGCGGTCAAGGTCGAGACGATCGTCGGCCCGGCGCTGTGGCGCCTGCTGGACGCCCATCCCGTGCTGCTGGCCGCGCTGGCCGAGCGGCGCAGTGTGACGGTCACCGGCCTGCCGCTGCGCGGCGCGGACCTGATCTGGCACGACGAGCGGGTGCGACCCGGCGAGCCCGCCGACCCGTTCGCCACCGCCCGCGTGCTGTTGCCGGCGGCGGTCGCGACGGCGTCGGCGCCGCTGGAGCGGCACCCCGTGGGGATCGCCGAGCCCGTGCTGGTGGAGGGCTACACCGTGCGCGACGACGACGGCACGACGACCTTCGCGCTCGACGGGCAGGCGATCGACGTCGCGGTCGACCGGCTGCCCTCCTGCGGCCCGCTCACCCCCGAGCTGGTGGCCACCTCCTCCGCCTGCCTCGGCCTGCTGCGGTGGGACGACGGTCGGTGGCTGCTGCAACCCCTGGCCGTGCGGGCCACCGTCAAGCGCCGGCCGGTCGACGTGCACACCGGCGACTGGGCGGGCGGCGTCACCGATCCGAAGATCGCCAAGGCCGAGGCCAAGGCGGGCGATGCCGTGGCGGTGCTGCGCGAGCGCGCGGGACGGTTGCTGCGCCGATGACCGACACCCCGAACCCCGCGGACCTCACCGACGCCAACCGGCGTCAGGTGCTCTACTGGCGGCTGCTGGCCCGGCTCTTCGATCCCGAGGAGCAGCCCACCCTGGAATCGGCCAGCATGGCGGTCGTCGACGACCTCGGCCTGCCGGCCGCCCTGCTGGACCCGGCGGTCTCGGTGGACACCGTCGTCCAGCGCTTCCCGGCCGTCGCCGACGAGCTGCGCGGCCTGCTCAGCCCGACGCCCGACGTCCCTGCGGCCGCTGACCTGCCCGACGTCCCTGCGGCCGCTGACCTGCCTGACGCGCCGGCTGCCGAGGAAGAAGGCGACGGGCCGCCGGGCGCATCCGGTGCGCCCGGCGCCGCCGAGGTACGCCGCGCCGCCCTGGTGTCGAAGCTGCTGCTCAACGTCTTCGCCACCGGCCATGGGCCGGTCGACGCCGGCCAACTGGCCCGGTGGCAGTCCGACGCCGGCTGGTTCGAGCAGGCGCTCGGACTGGAACCGGGCGGGCTGCGCCGGCAGGGCGGCGGCGACGGCCTGGGCGGGGTGCTGGCCGGCCTCGAGGGTGACCTGGTCCGCCGGATGCACCTGCGGGAGGTGCTCGCCGACCCGGTGCTGGCGAGCCGGCTGACGCCGAGCATGTCGCTGATCGAGCAGCTGCTGCGGGACAAGGCCAACCTCTCCGGGGTGGCCCTGGCCAACGCCAAGGCACTCATCCGGCGCTTCGTCGACGAGGTCGCCGAGGTGCTGCGTACGCAGGTCGCACAGACCAGCGTCGGCGTCGTCGACCGGTCCGTGCCGCCCAAGCGGGTCTACCGCAACCTCGACCTGGACCGCACGATCTGGCAGAACCTGACCAACTGGAGCCCGGAGGACGAGCGCCTCTACGTCGACCGGCTCTACTACCGGCAGACCGCCCGCCGGGTCACCCCGGCCCGGCTCATCGTGGTGGTCGACCAGTCGGGCTCCATGGTCGACTCGATGGTCAACTGCACCATCCTCGCGTCGATCTTCGCCGGCCTGCCCAAGGTGGACGTGCACCTGATCGCGTACGACACGCGGGCGCTGGACCTCACGCCGTGGGTGCACGACCCGTTCGAGGTGCTGCTGCGTACGAAGCTGGGCGGCGGCAACGACGGGCCGGTCGCCATGGCGCTGGCCCGCCCGAAGATCGTCGAGCCGCGGAACACGGTCATGGTGTGGATCTCGGACTTCTACGAGTTCGACCGCTCCCAGCCGCTGTTCGACGGCATCGAGGCCGTGCACCGCTCCGGCGTGCGCTTCATCCCGGTCGGCTCGGTCAACAGCTCGGGCCAGCAGAGCGTCAACCCCTGGTTCCGGCAACGCTTCAAGGACCTGGGCACGCCGGTGATCTCCGGCCACATCCGCAAACTCGTCTTCGAGCTCAAGAGCTTCCTCACCTAGGAGAACAACCCCTCATGTCCGAGATGTTGCGTGCCCCCGCCGAGGTCAAGTACGCCGAGGAACTCGACTTCCTGGAGTCGGTCGACACCGACCCGAAGCCGTTCTCGTGGCGGCTGAGCCCACGGATGGTCCGACTGTTCATCCTCGGCTCGGAACGGGCCGACGGGCTCGACCGGGAGATCCCGCAGAAGTGGTTCGGCGACCGCACGTTCGTCGAACGCAGCATCGTGACCCTGGCGTCGGACCGGGGCCTGCTGCTGATCGGCGACCCGGGCACCGGCAAGAGCTGGCTGGCCGAGCTGCTGGCCGCCGCCGTCTGCCGCAACTCGACGCTGGTGGTCCAGGGCACCGCCGGCACCACCGAGGACCACATCAAGTACTCGTGGAACGTCTCCATGGTCATCGCCCGGGGCCAGTCCCGGGAGTCGATGATCCCCTCGCCGATCATGACGGCGATGGAGCAGGGCACCGTCGGCCGGTTCGAGGAGCTGACCCGTTCCACGAGCGACGTGCAGGACGCGTTGATCTCGATCCTGTCGGAGAAGTACGTCTCCATCCCGGAGCTGGACCACGACAACATCGTCTTCGCCAAGCCCGGTTTCTCGATCATCGCCACCGCGAACAGCCGGGACCGGGGCGTGAACGACCTCTCCTCGGCGCTCAAGCGGCGGTTCAACTTCGTCCGGATCCCGGTGGTGACCAACAAGCGCAGCGAGGCCGAGATCGTCCGCTTCCGCACCGAGGAGCTGCTGCGCCGTCACCAGATCACCCTGGACGTGCCGCCGACCCTGCTGGACATCCTGCTCCAGAGCTTCGCCGACCTGCGCGCCGCCGCCTCCTCGGCGACCAGCGACGACGAGAAGCTGGAGTCGGCGCTGTCCACCGCCGAGCAGATCGGTGTCCTGGAGGACGCCATCCTGCACAGTCAGTTCTTCGGCGACCGCACCCTGCGCGCCGCGACGCTGGCCGGATCGCTGGTGGGTTCGCTGGCCCGCCGCAGCCCGGAGGACCTGGCGATCCTCAACAAGTACCTGCACGGGGTGGTCGAGCCGCGCGCCAAGCAGGACGGCGGCGGCTGGGAGGGCTTCCTCGACGGTGGCCGCCAGGCGATCGCCGCCCTGTCGTGACCGCCCCCACCACCCCCGGGCCGTTCGGCGCGCTGCGCGAGCAGCTCACCGCCGCCGCCAGCACCTTCGCCGGCAGCTCGGACGCCGTCGCGGAGATCCTCGCCGGCATCGTCGACGACGTCGACCGTGCCCTCGGCGAGGAGCTGGAGATCTTCCCGGTCTGCCACCACTCCCCGTCGTCGGCGCTGGCCATGGTGCGCAGGCTGCGGGCGAAGCAGCCGAAGGTGATCTACCTGGAGCTCTGCGAGGACCTCCAGCCGCTGCTGGGCGAGCTGCGCAACTGCCGCCTCCCGGTCGCCGTGCAGGCGTTCGCCTCGGAGCTGGACGGCTTTCCGGCCGACTGGGGGCCGCTCAGCGTGGTCGCGCCGATCACCGAGGCCAGCGCCGAATACCAGGCCATCGCGTACGCGCTGGAGACGCCGGGCGTCGAGCTGGTGCTGGTGGACCGCTCCACGGACCACGTCTTCCAGTGGCTGCCCCGCCCGCCCGGCACCGCCGACAAGGTCCCGCCCGGCACCGCCGGAGAGGCCCCGTCCGGCGGGGACGTCGAGACCGCCACGCCGGCGGGGGAGGAGGCGGCCCTGCACGGCGACGCGATCGGCGTCGAGATCGGCGACCTGCGGCCCCGCTTCGCGGAGCTGGAGGCGTACCTGCTGCACCACGGCAAGGTCCGGCACTGGTCGGAGTGGTGGGACCAGTACGTCGAGCAGCCGCTGGCCGACGCCGACCACGACACCTACCGGCAGGTGATGGTGCTGATCGGCAGCCTGTTCCGGCGGCTGCGTCCGGCCGGGTCGGACGCCCGGGACCGGGACGAGGACCGCGAGCGCTACATGTGGACCCGGATGCGGCAGCACCTCGCGGCCTCCGGCGCCGACCCCGCCGACTGCCTCTACGTCTGCGGCGCGTTCCACGCCGCCAGCCGGGTGGAGCAGTTCGGGCTGCGGGCCGACGCCCCGTTCGACATCGGTCCCCGCACCGGCACCCGGTGGCACTACGGCCTGATTCCGTCGAGCCACTCCGCCATCGAGGCGCAGTTCGGCCTCGCTCCCGGCTCGGTGTCGATCGCCGCCGCCACCTGGACCAAGGCGGTCGCCCGCACCGGGCTGGCCCCGTTCCGCCTGGAAGGGCAGCGCGGCGGCCGCACCCGCACCGCCGGCCGCCGCCGGGCCACCGCGGCCCCCGCGCCCGCCGCCGGCCTCGCCGACCGGCTCTCGGGCTACCTCGCCCGGCCGCCGGTGGCGCAGGGCCTGGACGAGGCGGAGCTGCGGGGCTGGTGCGTCGACATCGTCCGGCTTGCCCGGCGCAACGGCTACCTGGCCAGCACCGCCGACGCGATCGCCGTCTTCGAGACCTCGATCCTCCTCGCCGGCCTGCGCAACCGCGCCCGCCCCACGCCGTACGACTTCGCCGACGCGGCGGTCACCTGCATCGAGAAGGACGTCGTCCCGGGCCGCCGCGACGTCCGCCGGCTGTGCGAGATCCTGTTCGGCGGCGACCGGGTCGGCCAGGTGGGCTACGAGGCCCTTCCGCCGCTCGCCCGCGACGTCCACGACCGGCTCGCCCCGCTCGGGCTCGACCTGGAGAAGCGCACCATCCAGCGGGCCCTGGTGGACCTGCGGGCCAGCCCCGAGTTGGTGCCGTGCTCGGATCTGCTGTGGCGGCTGCGGCACCTGCTGCCGTCCGACGCGGTCCGGCCCATCATGGGCGAGCGCCGGCTGGGGCAGCGCTCGATCCAGGAGAGCTGGGACCTGGCGCTCGGCCGCAACCAACGCTCGCTCATCGAGCTGGGCTACGAGGGGGTGACCGTCGAGCAGGTGCTGGAGCAGCGCCTGCGCCGCGCCGTACGGGGCCCGGACGCGACGGCCTCGGTGGCGTTGGGGGCCGTCGAGGACGCCATCCGGCTGCTCGACAGCCCGCGCCTGGTCGACGAGCTCGGCACCCGCGCGGTGGAGCTGCTGGCCGCCGAACGCACCGTCGACGACGCCCCCGAGGTGCTGCGCCGGATCCGGCGGCTGCTGGCCCACCACCGCGCCACCGGGCCGCTGCCGGCCTGGTGCGAGGCGTTCGTGACCACGGGGTACGCGCACTACTGCACGCTGCTGCCCACCGCGTTCCTCGACGAGGACAGCGGCGTACGTCAGGTCGGCGCCATGCTCGGCTTCCTGTTCGGCATGGAGAGCCTGGCGCTCTCCCTGGGCTGCGACCGCTCCCAGCTCGAACTCGCCGTCGCGCAGTCGCACCCGGAGGCGCCGGCCAAGGTGGCGCTGCTCTGGGCCGCCCGTCACCAACTGGGCCTGCTGCCGCTGGCCGAGTTGCGCGAACGGTGTGCCGAGCTGCTCGGCAATCCGCTGGTGGTGCCCGCCTTCCCGCAGTACCTCAGCGGCTTCGTGCAGGCCCTGGAGCCGGTGCCGGGGCTCGCCCCGTTCGTCGTGGAGGTGATGTCGTCCGCGTTCGCCCGGTTGCCCGACCCGGTCCTGCTGCCGTGGCTCCCCACGTTGATCACCACCCTGCGCGAGCACGGTGCGGAGCTGGTGCCGCTGCTGGTGCGGGAGGCGGGGCGTACGTTCCCCGGCTCGCTGGCCGCGCTGGACGCCTGGGTGCCGCCATGGTCGGCCCCGACCCCGCCGACGTCGCCGCTCGCCGCCGTGGTGTCCGGTCCGGTGGCCGCCCTGCTGGCGGCCAACCCGCAGAGCGTCGACGCCGTCGCCGCGTTGCTCGGCTGCGACGGCGGCTGGCGCGAGCCGGACGGCGACGCCGCCGCGTCCGCCGGCCTGACCGCCCTGCTGGCCGCGCATCCGGAGACCACCGACGCGGTGGCCGGCCTGTTGGCGGCGACCCCGCGCTGACCGCCGGCCGCGAGAGCGGGTGCCGGCCTGGCCGCCCGGCGCGTCGGGCCGGCCTGCGGCTCGGCCGCTCGGCGGCCCGGCGGCCTGCGGCTCGGCGGCCTGCGGCCCGGCGGTCCGGCGCGTCGGGACGGCCTGTGGCCCGGCCGGCGGACCGCGTCCTGGCCTGCGCGTTTCCCGGTCGGCGGGCCGGGAATCCGGGTCGTCCGGCAGCGCGGCGCCCGGCGCGCCGCCCGACGAACGGACGCCGCGCCCATGACGTACCGTCCGACACTTGCCACCGCCTCCGACACTGCGACGCTGACGCTGGGGGTCGAGGAGGAGTACCTCCTGCTCGACCCGGACACGGGGGAAAGCCTGCCGGTCGCCGACCGGGTGCTCGCCGCGCTGTCCGGCAGCGCCCGGGACCAGAGCCGGCAGGAGTTCCGGCACAGCATGGTGGAGATGGTCACGCCCGTCACCGCCGACCTGGCCGAGCTGCGCGCCCACCTGGTGGCGCTGCGTCGCTCGGTCGGCGACGCGGCCGAGGCCGCCGGGGCCCGGCTCGTCGCGGTCGGCGCCACGCCCGTGCACGAGCCGCACCGGACGGTGCCGGACAAACCGCGCTACCACGCGATGTCCCGGCGGTTCGGGCCGGTGGCGCACGATCCGGCCGTGTGCGGCTGCCACGTGCACGTGGGGATGGCCGACCGCGAACTGGCCATCCAGGTCTGCAACCACCTGCGACCGTGGCTGCCGGTGGTGCAGGCGATCACCGCCAACTCGCCGCTGCACGACGGCCGCGACACCGGGCACGCGAGTTGGCGTTCCATGCAGCTGGAACGCTGGCCCAGCATCGGGCCGACCCCGCACTTCGAGTCCGTCGCCGACTACGACGCGACGGTGGCGGAGCTGATCAACGCCGGGATCATGCTCGACGCGGCGATGGTCTACTGGTACGCCCGCCCGTCGGCCGCGTACCCCACGGTGGAGGTGCGGGTGGGCGACGTCTGCCCCGCCGTGGACGACGCCGTGCTGGTCGCCGGGCTGGTCCGGGCGCTCGTCGCGACGCTGGCCGACGACGCCCGTGCCGGGGTCCCCGCCCGGCGGATCCGCGACTGCCTCGTCTCCGCCGCGCACTGGCGGGCCGCCCACGACGGGTTGGAGGGCGACCTCATCGACCTGCGCGCCGGCATCGCCCGTCCCGCCTGGGACATGGTCGGGGAGCTCGTCGACACGGTCACGCCGGCCCTGGCCCGCCACGGCGACCTCGACTACGTACGCGACCAACTGCTCCGGCTGCGCCGCGACGGCAACGGCGCCACCAGGCAACGCCGCGTCATGGCCCGCACGGGCGACGACGTGCGCGCCGTCCTGGACCATCTCGCCACCGAGACCCGCGCCGGCTGAGCCGTCCCGTTGCCATGACGCCCCCGGGGCGGCGCGGTCAGCGGACGTCGTGGGACTGTAGCCAGAGTTCCAGCAGGCCGAGCTGCCAGAGCTTGTTGCTGCCGGCGGCGGCCTGCGCCCGATCCGGCTCCGCCAGCAGCTCGGCGACGTATTCGCGGCGGAACAGGCCGCGCTCGCGGGCGGCGGGCGCGGCGAGGGCCTCGGCGACGAGCTGCCGTACGGGGCCGTCGACGTTGCGCAGCGCCGGCACCGGGAAGTAGCCCTTCGGCCGGTCGATCACCTCGGCGGGCAGCACCTGACGGGCCACCGCCTTGAGTACGCCCTTGCCGCCGTCGGCCACCTTGTGCTCGGGCGGGCAGGCCGCCGCCAGGGCGACCAGGTCCTGGTCCAGGAACGGGGTGCGCACCTCCAGCCCCCACGCCATGCTCATGCTGTCCACCCGCTTCACCGGGTCGTCGGGCAGCATCAGGTGGGTGTCCAGGCGCAGCACCGCGTCCAGCGCCGTCTGGGCGCCGGGCGCGGCCAGGTCCGCGGCGAGCAGCTCGCGGCTGGCGTCGCGGTCGCAGGCGTACGCGGGGTCGACCACCCGGTTCAGCTCGGCGTGGTCGCGGTCGAAGAACGCCTCGGCGAAGGCCGCCGCCGCGCCGTCGAGGGGCACCCGCGTCAGGGGCTGGTGGTAGCCGTAGCCGGCGAAGACCTCGTCGGCGCCCTGGCCGGACTGGGCCACCTTCACGTGCCGGGCCACCTGCTCGGAGAGCAGATGGAAGGCGACCACGTCGTGGCTGCCCATCGGCTCGGTCATGGCGTGGACGGTCCGTCGTACGGCCGGGACCAGGTCGTCGTCGGCGAGCCGGATGCGGTGGTGGTCGGTGTCGAAGGCGCGGGCGACCAGGTCGGAGTAGTGGAACTCGTCGCCGGCCTCGCCGCCGCGGCTGTCGAAGCCGATGCTGAAGGTCCGCAGGTGCTGCTGCCCGGCCTCGGCGAGCAGGGCCACGATCATGCTGGAGTCCAGGCCGCCCGAGAGCAGCACACCGACGGGGACGTCGGCGACGAGCCGTCGCCGTACCGCCTCGCGCAGCGCGTCCCCGACGGCCGCCCGCCAGTCCTCGGCGTCCATGCCGGCGTGGGCGGGGTCCCGGGCGTAGTCGGGCCGCCAGTACACGTGTTGGCGGCTGCGCCCGTCGGCCTCGACGACGCGCACGGTGGCCGGGGGCAGCTTGCGGATGCCGCGCAGGACGGTGCGGGGCGCCGGCACGATCGAGTGCCAGGAGAGGTAGTGGTGCAGCGCCACGGGGTCGATCGAGGTGTCCACGTCGCCGGCGCGCAGCAGCGCCGGCAGGGTGGAGGCGAAGCGCAGCCGCCCGGGTGACTCGGCGAGGTACAGCGGCTTGATGCCGAGCCGGTCGCGGGCCAGCACGAGCCGGCGCCGCCGCCGGTCCACGAGCACGACGGCGAACATGCCGACCAGGTGGTCGACGAAGCGCTCGCCCCACTGCGCGTACGCCACCAGGACGACCTCGGTGTCGCTGGTGGAGTGGAAGGTGTGCCCGGCGCCGCGCAGCTCCTCGCGCAGCTGCGGGTAGTTGTAGACGCAGCCGTTGAAGACCAGCGCCAGCCCCAGGTCGTCGCGGACCATCGGCTGGGAGCCGGCCTCGGTGAGGTCGATGACGGTGAGGCGGCGGTGCCCGAGGATCACCCAGCCGTCGTCGAACAGGCCCTCACCGTCGGGGCCCCGGGAGCGCATCGCCTCGGTCATCCGGGTCACCGCGTCGGCGTCCGGCGTCGATCCGTCGAACCTCGCCTCGCCGCTGATGCCGCACATGGTCAGTGGTCACCGGGCTTGCGGGGCGTCGGACCCACCGTGATCACTCCCGTCGGCGTCGTGGTTGCGCCGGACCGCCGCTCGCGGGGGCCCGGTCCCGTCCGCAGGACGGGCGGCTGGGCTACCCGCCGCCGGGGGCGACAAACCCGGGTGGGGACCCGGCTGCGCTCCCCGGTGGGCGCGGGCTCGGTGGGCTGCGTCAGTCGCGCAGCGTACGCAGGATGCGGGCGAGCTGTTCCCGGTCGGCGGGCGCGAGGCCCCCGAACAGCTCCTCGGCGGCGGCCCGGCGGGCGGCGCGGATGGCGGCGCCGGTGCGCGTACCCTCCTCGGTCGGCGCGACCAGGGTGGCGCGCCGGTCCGCCGGATCGGGCCGGCGCCGCACGAGCCCGCGCGTCTCGAGGTCGTCGACGACCTCGGTGGCCGAGCGCGGGGCGATGCGCAGGTGCTCGGCGAGCGCGCTGAGCCGCAGCGCGCCGTGCCGGTTGAGTACGCCGAGCGCCCGGGACTGGGCGGGCGTGACGTCCCAGGGCGCGAGTGCCTCGCGGGTGCGGTGGCGCAGTCGACGGCTCACCGCCCAGAACGTCTCGGCGAGCCCGTCCTCGCCGCCGTCGTCGCTGCGGTGCGTGTCTGCCGTCACGGGAATACGGTAGCAGCGAAAGCTGTTGCTCCCTCATGTTGAGGCAACCTCAGCATCTCCGACGTGAGGAAGTACGCCTTGGAACCCGTCCCCGCCGGCCGCGACCGCGGCCCACACAAGGTCAGCGCCGCCGAGAAGGCCCAGGCCCGCCAGGTGTCCCTGCGGCGCATCGGCGCCCTATTCGCCCGGCACCGGGCGGCGCTCGCCGCCGTCACCGCGATCATCGTGGTCTCCTCGGTGCTCGCCATGGCCTCGCCCTTCCTGCTGCGCGCCGTGATCGACCGGGCCCTGCCGGAGCGCGACCTGACGCTGCTGGTCGCGCTGGTGGCCGGCATGGTCGCCGTCGCCGCCGTGACCTCGGTGCTCGGCGTGGCGCAGACCTGGATCTCCACCCGGGTCGGCCAGCAGGTCATGCACCGGCTGCGCACCGATGTCTTCACCCACCTGCAACGGCAGTCGCTGGCGTTCTTCACCCGCACCCGCACCGGCGAGGTGCAGTCGCGCATCACCAACGACATCGGCGGCATGCAGAGCGTGGTCACCTCGACGGCCACCTCGATCGCGGCCAACCTGACCACGGTGGTCGCCACCGCGGCGGCCATGGTCGCGCTCTCCTGGCGACTCTCCCTGGTCTCCCTCGTCGTGCTGCCGCCGGCCATCTGGCTGACTCGCCGCGTCGCCCACCTGCGCCGTGAGATCACCGCGCAGCGCCAGCGCGAACTCGCCGACCTCAACGTCACCGTCGAGGAGGGGTTGTCGGTCAGCGGCGTGCACCTGGCCAAGACGCTGGGCACCGGCCCCGCCCTGGCCGCCCGCTTCGCCGCCTCGTCGGAGCGCCTGGTCGACCTGGAACTGCGCTCCGAACTCGCCGGCCGCTGGCGGATGGCCACCATGAGCGTCGTCTTCGCCGCCATCCCGGCGGTCATCTACCTCAGCGCCGGCCTGCCCGGCGCCGCCGGCACGCTCAGCATCGGCACCCTGGTCGCCTTCACCGCGTTGCAGGGCGGGCTGTTCCGCCCCCTGATGGGCCTGCTCAACGTGGGCGTCTCCGTCACCGCCTCGCTGGCGCTGTTCGCCCGGATCTTCGAGTACCTGGACCTGCCCGTCGAGGTGGCCGATCCCGCCGAGCCGGTCGACGTGGACCCCCGCCGGGTCCGGGGCGACCTGCGCCTGACGGACGTCACCTTCAGCTACCCGGGCAGCGACACCGCCGCCGTCGCGGGGATCACCCTCGACGTGCCGGCCGGCACCGGCCTGGCCCTGGTCGGCGAGACGGGTTCCGGCAAGAGCACCCTGGCCGCGCTCGTCAGCCGCCTGCACGACCCGACGAGCGGCCGGATCAGCATCGACGGCGTCGACCTGCACGACCTGCGCCTGGCCGACCTGGCCGCGATCGTCGGTGTGGTCAGCCAGGAGACGTACCTGCTGCACACCACGGTGCGGGAGAACCTGCGCTACGCCCGCCCGGACGCCACCGACGCCCAGATCGAGGACGCCGCCCGCGCCGCCCAGATCCACGACCTGATCGCCGGGCTGCCCGACGGCTACGACACCGTCGTCGGCTCCCGCGGGCACCGCTTCTCCGGCGGCGAGAAGCAGCGCCTCGCGATCGCCCGTACGCTGCTGCGCGACCCGCGCATCCTGATCCTCGACGAGGCCACGAGCGCGCTGGACACCGAGACCGAGCGCGCCGTGCAGCGGGCGTTCGACGAGGTGGCCCGGGGCCGCACCACCATCACGATCGCCCACCGGCTCTCCACCGTGCGCGACGCGGACCAGATCGCCGTGCTCGACCACGGCCGGATCGTCGAGTCCGGCAGCCACGACAGCCTGCTGGAGCGGGCCGGCCGCTACGCCACCCTCGCCGCCTGATCGGGCCGACGCGCGCTTCTCAAAACAGTCGCGAAAACCGTCTCATTATTCTGCGACGGCCGGGTCGAGGTGGCGGTAGACGGTGGCCCGCGAGACGCCGAGCGCGGCGGCGATCTCGTCGGCCGAGTGGCCGCCCTCGGCGTACATCCGCCGGGCCGTCTCGACCTGCTCCGGACCCATCGCCCGGGGCCGTCCGGGGCGGCGCCGGCCCCTCGCCGCACCGCCGGAAGCCGGCGCACCCGCGCCACCGTCGGCCGCCGTGCCCGCGCCAGCACCGGCTGTCGGCGTGCCCGCGCCGCCCGACGTGCCCGTGCCGTCGGGCGGGCCGGAGCCGACCGGGTCGCCGAGCAGTCGGCGCACGCCGTCCAGCATGTCCGCCCGCAGCGCCGCGTCCGGCACGTCGGCGAAGAAGACGATCGGGTCGCTGCACGCGGCGACCGCCTGCACCGCCCGCACCCGCTCCCGGCGCCCGGCGTCCGGCCCGGCGATCAGGTCGTTCGCGCGCATCGCGATGCGCATCAGACGGTGGAAGGTGTCGCCCCGGGTGATGAGCGCGATGTCGTGGAAGAGCATGCCGAGCGGGCGGCGGTGGGTCAGCATGGTGTCCACCCAGCCCTCCAGCACCGTCCAGCGGGCCCGCTCCGCCGGCCCCGCCTCGGCCGCGTCGAGCAGCGCCTCCAGGTCGGCCACCAGCGGCTCGACCAGGGCGGTGAGCAGGTGCTCCTTGGCGGGGAAGTGGTAGAGGATCGCCGCCTTGGTCAGCCGCAGCCGTTCCGCGATCTGGCGCAGTGAGGTGCGCTGGTAGCCGTGCTCCGCGAACAGGTCCAACGCGGCGCGCAGGATCCGGGTACGCGTGTCGTCGGGGGCGTCCGCCGTCATGGCGGCAAGCGTAGCCGCCGCTGACCGGTGGGAGGCATCACTGTTGATTCGACTGACCATCGGTCAGTACAGTGTGGTCATTGGCACCACCAGCGGCAGGAGGGGTCATGCCCGTCATCTCCATCGACGACCTGGTCAAGACGTTCGGCAGCGTCCGCGCGCTCGACGGGCTCGACCTGACGGTCGAGGCGGGGGAGGTGCACGGCTTCCTCGGCCCCAACGGCTCCGGCAAGTCCACCACCATCCGCGTCCTGCTCGGCCTGCTGCGCCGCGACGCGGGCGACGTGCGGGTCTTCGACGCCGACCCGTGGCGCGACGCGGTGGCCCTGCACCGCCGCCTGGCGTACGTGCCCGGCGACGTGAACCTGTGGCCCAACCTCTCCGGCGGAGAGGCGATCGACCTTTTCGGCCAACTGCGCGGCGGCCTCGACCGGCGCCGCCGAGACGACCTGCTGGAGCGCTTCGACCTCGACCCGACGCGCAAGTGCCGCACCTACTCCAAGGGCAACCGGCAGAAGGTCGCCATCGTCGCCGCCTTCGCCTCGGACGTCGAGCTCTACGTGCTCGACGAGCCCACCTCCGGGCTCGACCCGCTCATGGAGGCCGTGTTCCAGGACGAGGTCCGCCAGCTCAAGCGCGACGGCGCCACCGTCCTGCTCTCCAGCCACGTGCTGGCCGAGGTCGAGGCGCTCTGCGACCGGGTCAGCATCATCCGCGAGGGCCGCACCGTCGAGTCCGGCACCCTCACCGAGCTGCGCCACCTCACGCGTACGGCCGTCACCGTCGAGACCGCGCGGCCGGCGACGGGCCTGGACGCTCTGCCCGGCGTGCACGACGTGCGCGAGGTCGACGGTCGCACCCACCTGGAGGTCGAGCCCGCCCACCTCGACGAGTTGCTCGGGCACCTCGTCCGCTTCGGCGTACGCGCGCTGACCAGCGCCCCGCCCACCCTGGAGGAGCTGTTCCTGCGCCACTACGGCGACGAACGCCCCGCCGTCGCCGCCGGCACCTCCGCGCCGGCCGGCCCGACCGACGGCCACCGCCCCGACGCCGACCGGCCGGCGGGTGCCCGGTGAGCGCGTTCACCGGCACCGGGCGGCTCGCCCGCCTCGTGCTGCGCCGCGACCGGGTCCGGCTGGCGATCTGGGTGCTCGGCACCCCCCTGCTCGGCTACGCCCTCGCCGGCAGCGTCAAGGAGTTCTACCCGGACGAGGCGGCCCGGGTCGGCTACGCCGGCACGTCGGCGTCCAGTCTGGTCGCCCGCGCGTTCAACGGGCCGATCGCCGGCACCGACCTGGGCGCGGTGGTGGTCGCCGAGACGTACGTGACGCTGGCCCTGCTCGCCGCGCTGCTGAGCACCTTCGCGGTCGTCCGGCACACCCGGCAGAACGAGGAGACCGGCCGGGCGGAGCTGCTCGGCGCCTCCGTCGTCGGCCGGTACGCGCTGCTCACCGCCGCCCTGCTGGTGATCGTCGCGGCGAACGTTGCCGCCACCGTCCTGCTCGCCGCCGCCCTGGCCGGCGCCGGGCTGCCGCTCGCCGGGTCCGTCGCCGCGGCCGCCGCCATCGGTGGCGTCGGGGTGGCGTTCACCGGCGTCGCCGCCGTCACCGCCCAACTGTCGGTCACCTCCCGGGGCGCCAACGCGCTCGCCGCCGCCGCGGTCGGGATCTCCTTCCTGCTCCGCGCGGCCGGTGACGTGCTGGGCGAGCAGACCGACGGCGGCCTGCGCGTGGTCAGCGCCTGGCCGTCCTGGCTCTCCCCGCTCGGCTGGGGCAACCAGGTGCGCGCCTTCGGCGGCGAACGTTGGTGGACGCTGGCGCTGCCCGTGGCGCTGCTGGTCGCCGGGGTCGCGGCGGCCTACGCCCTCGCCGAGCGGCGGGACATCGGCGCCGGGCTCGTCGCGCCCCGGCGCGGGCCGGCCACGGCCACGCCCGGCCTGCTCAGTCCCGCCGGGCTGGCCTGGCGGTTGCAGCGCGGCGCGCTGCTCGGCTGGGCGGTCGGGGTGGCGGTGCTCGGGTTCTCGATGGGCATCGCCGGCGACGAGTTCAACGCCATGATCGAGGAGAACCCGGCCGCCGCCGAGGCCATCAGCGCCATAGGCGGCGGCGCGCGGCTGATCGACGCGTACCTGGCGGCGATGCTGGGGCTGTTCGCGCTGACCATCGGGGCGTACGTCGTGCAGGCGCTGCTGCGCACGCGCACCGACGAGGCGGACGGGCTGCTGGAGGCGGTGCTCGCCACGGCGGTCGGGCGTACCCGCTGGCTCGTCACCCAGGTGCTCGCGGCGACGTTCGGCGCACTCGCCCTGGTGCTGTTGGGCGGGCTCACCACCGGGCTCGGCTACGGCCTGGTCGCCGGCGACCCGCTCGGCCGGGCCGTCGAGCTGGGCGGGGCGGCGCTGGTACGGCTGCCGGCACTGCTGGTGGTCGCCGGGGTGGTGACGGCGCTGTTCGGTCTGCTGCCCCGCTGGTCGGTGGCGCTCTCCTGGGCGGCGCTGATCGTGTTCCTGCTGCTCGGGCAGCTCGGTGCGGTGCTCGACCTGCCACAGGCGGCGCTGAACCTGTCGCCGTACACCCATGTGCCGTCGGCCCCGGCGGTCGACCCGGCGGTGCTGCCGCTGGCCGTGCTGACGGCGGTGGCGGCGGCGCTGCTGGCGGCCGGCATGGCCGGCTTCCGCCGCCGCGACGTCCCGAGCTGACGGGGGCGCGTGTCAGGAGGCGGCGAGGGGTTCCCGGGAACCGGCGTCGAGCCGTGCGGCCACCCGGGTGACCGCGTCGCGGATCATCGTGCCGTACCCGTCGTCCGGCAACTCGGCGGCCAGGGGCGCCGCGAGCGCCAGGTGCTCCCGGGCGCCGGCCACGTCGCCGGCGCGACGGTACGCGTCGGCGAGGTTGAGATGCAGGGACGGCAGCAGGGCGCGGACCCGCAACGAAGCGTGGTGCCGCTGGACGCGCTCGTCGCTGAGGTCGGCTACGGCGGCCAGCGCGCGGCGGTCCCACGTCACCTCGTCCGCGACCGCATCCTGAAGGTCGGCCAGGTGGTGCGCGACGGTGCACCGGTGCAGTGCGTCCCCGTCCTCGCCGATCCGGTCCCAGAGCGCCGTGAGGGCCTCCCGTGCGGCGGTACGGTCGCCCGCCGCACCCAGCTCCAGGGCACGGCCGATGTGCGCCATGACGTCGTCGGCGTCGTTCGTGTCCACCGTGCTCCTCGCGGTCGGGGCCGGCAGTCGGCCGTCGGGTCTGCGCGGCACATGCTCGGGTCTCGACCGACTCGAGGGTCAAGCCCTCTACCCGGAGTGGTCCCGTGGCGAAGTCCGCTTGCCGCTGACTGGCAGGCTCCAGGCATGGGAAGCATCGTCACGCAGTTGCCCGCCCTCATCGGCGTACTGGTCGGCACCATCGGCACGATCGTCGCCACCTCCCTCGCCGACCGCACCCGGTGGAAGCGGAACCAGTCCGTCCGCTGGGACGACCGGCGGCTCGACGCGTACGTCGAGTTCGCGCGGGTGATCAAGGAGATCCACGCCGTCGCCGTGCGCATGCTCGCGGATGAGCGCCCGCACTCGCGCGGGCACCGGATGGACCGGGAGGAAGGCCTCACCCGCCTGGCCGACGCGGACGTCCGGCACACGTTGGCCTGGGAGAGCGTCCTGCTGCTCGGGGACGCCTCGACCGTGTCGGCGGCACGCGAGTGGCGGGACGCCGTGTGGGAGATCGAGCGCGTGGCCCGCGGACTCGACCAGGGCAACGACAACGACCTCGCCGACCTGCTGCACCGGGCCAACGAGGCGCGGGACCTCTTCTACCGCGTGGCCCGTGGCGGCCTCAGCGTCCGAGGCGGCTCGGTCGCCCAGGCCGTGGTGCTCGAAGCGAGGCTGGACGAGATCCGGGCGAGCAGGGCGTCACGGCAGACGCCGGAGACGTCCGCCCAGGCGCCAACCGGCAGGTGAGCGCGACCGGAGACCTCTCATCGTCCTGACAGGCCGCGCGACGAGGGCCAGGTCGTGGACGACCTGCGGACCGGTGGACGACGATCATCCCGTCGCACCTTGCGCACAAGCGCGCTCCGATCCGGCGTCAGCTGGGGTAGCGGGTCCTCCAGTGCGGATCGGTCGGGGGGAAGTATTCGCCTCCCGACGGGCTGTCGTGCAGCTCGGTGACGAGGTCGCGGGCCAGCGTGTCGGCCGTCCAGGCCAACTCCAACCGGGACAGCCAGTCGACCGGGAGCGCGTCCGGCCCGTGCGCCGCGCCGAGCAGGGCGCCGGCCACCGTAACGGCATGGCCGCCGTCGCCGGCCGAGGCGGCGAACAGGAGCGCCTCGCGTACCGTCTCCCGGCCCGGGAAGCAGGCCACGGCGTAGACGCCGCCGGCCAGCGCGGAGACCGCTCGCGCGTCAGGGGCGAGGCGGGCCAGCTCACCCCGCGAGGCGGGACCCGACCGGGCCGCCGTCAGGGCCGGAACCAGGGACCGCTCGGCGGCCTCGGGCCACTTCCCGGGCTCCGACGCCACGCTCCCGATGGCCTCGACGAGTGGACGTCCCACGGCGAGCAGACGGACCACCGCACCACCCAGCCCGGCGGCGCCGACGGCGTCGCCCGCGTGTGTGAGGGCGGCCATCTCCGCCGCCTCGCACGGGTAGAGGCTGACCGGCAGGGTCCGGGTGAGCGCGTGCGCCCCGGTGCTCGTACCGCGGGGCTCGTCGATCGTGCCCATCTCGCGCCGTTGCAGCGCCGCCACCGTTGCCGGCGCCGACCCGCGCCGCTCGGCCAGCGCCGGTACCCGCACCAGCCAGCCCCGCAGCCCGTTGCCCTCGCCGCGGACCTCGAAGCCGGGTACGCCCTGGATCGCGGCCCAGTTCCGGTACGACTCCCACACCATGCTCGGCGGGTGGCAGATGCCCCGGTGCCGGTGCCGGACGTGGGCGCGGATCAGGCCGTCGACGGTGAAGCAGGCGAGCTGCCCGGCAGCGGTAGCCGGCAGCGGCCCGGACGCCGGCATCGTGCCGCCTGTCGCGCCGATGGCGTCACCGAGCATCAGCCCGAGCACACAGCCCCGAGCGGTCGCGAGCTGCTGCGCCGTCACCTTGGTCACGCCGTGAAGCATAGGAGCGGGTGGTACGGGGCCGCCTCGGGGCGGGAGAGCCCATGGCCGAACGGAGGCCGGCGAGCTGGACGTAGATCTCGCGCTTGTCGGTCGCCTCGCCGCGCCGGTTCAGGACGTAGCCGGTCAGCCAGATCCAGCCGGCGTACGTCGGTTGGTCGCAGACCGAGACGACGCGGAAGGTCAGGGCGCGGTCGCCGGCGAACTGCACCGAGGCCCGGCCGTCGACGACGAGCAGGTCGCCGGGGGAGGGGCGCGCGGTCAGCAGTGGCCGGCGTTGCGGTGGTGCTCCTCCGGCGGCCGGCACTGCCGCGCGTGCATGGTCTGCCAGTCGCGCAGCGCCCGCTTGATGCGGTCGTTCTCCTGGCTGAGCAGCCGTACCGTCTCGTTGAGCATGGCCAGTTCGTCGGAGACCCGGGCCTGGAACTCGCGTACCTCCACGGGGTCGACGCCGCGCCGGCGTGCAACGAACTCGCGGGTCCGCACCTCGTGCGGCGTCAACCGGCCCGGGTAGCCGGCCGGGTAGGGCTGGCCGCCTCGATACACCTGAGCCACGACGACCCTCTCTCCAGGGCAGGCGGGAGCGCGCAGGCTCCGCGCGGTGGGGTCTGGAAGGGCGGGTCGCCCGCGCGGGGGTCGCGGACGACCCGCCCGCTCGGCCGCCGCAGCCCGATCCAGCGGTACGACAGCAGAGCAGCCGGACAGGGCCGGGACGGGCATGGACACCCGCCCAGACCAGGGGATGAGCCGAACTCGATGCCACGCGAGGACCGGCCTGGAACCAACATAGCTAGACATGTCAGATGAGTCAACGTTGCTTGTTAGGCGCGTCGCGGTGTGATCGAATCGGATTGCCACGCGAGGAGTGCCATGCGAGAAGTGCCGGACTATTGGCGCATCGCCGACGATGTGATCGCCGACGTCAGATCCAAGAAGTTGAAGCCAGGGGACAGGCTGCCCTCGATTGCCGAGCTGCGTCAGAACTACGGCGTCAGTCACGGGACCGTGCAGATGGCCTACGCCCGGCTGGAGGCGTTGCGGGTGATCCGCCGGCAGCAGGGCAAGGGTGTCTTCGTCACGGACCCGAAGACCTGGATGCGGGAGCCGTAGGCAGCGGGGCTGGCCGGCTCGGCGCTCGACCGGACCAGTCGTCTTCGTGGTGACGGGTAGCCGACAGTGCCGATGGCATTGCGACTGTCAGTCTCACCCTGGGGCGGGAAACTCGATGCCGGCTCTCGGAATTGGGGGAGCGGACGTCACGGCGATCGCCCCGGCTGGCCGGCGCGACTGACTTCGTGATGGCGGAAAGTCGGTGCCGCCGGGCGAGGTTCGTAGCGGTACGCGGGGTTGCCGGATCGCACAGGTGGATGGAGCTGTCGGGCCGCACGACTGTCGCGGTCAGCGCGGTGCGACGGGGTGCACGCCTGACTGACGCGTAGGGGGATGACCATGGCACGTCGGCCGCGTTCGCTGGTGCTGCTCCTGGCTGTCGTTCTCGTCGGCGTTGCCGGTGGTGTCGGCGCCCGGCTGCTGCGCGAGAGGCCGCAGCCCGAACTGCTGCCCGTACGGGTGGTCTTCACCTCCTCCGCCGCCGAGATCTCCGTCGCGGGGGAGCGGGACGGGGGGTGCGTCGAGGCGGCGGTGCTCGGCGAGTGCCTGCCGGTCGTACGGGTGATGCAGGAGCCAGGCGAACCCCTGCGGGCGCTCGCGCTGACCGGGGTGGTCTCGCCGGGAATCTCCCTGCTCTACTGGGGCTGCCGTGAGGGGGCCGGTGTTCCGGTCTGTACGGCGGCTCCCCAGCCCGCGGATGCCGTGGTCTGTGTCACCACGTCCAGCGAGCATGACCTCCAGGCGAGCGCGGCGTGCACGGAGCTGAGCGGCACCACCCGCACCCCCGCTCCGGCCGCCCGCACCGAAGTGGTCCAGTTCGTGCCGGTCACCCGGGACGGCCGACCGGCGCCGGGCTACCAGGTCACCGAAGTCGGAAGTCAGCAGCCGGACGAGTGCTTCCCGGCCTATTCGGCGACCGCACCGGACATCGTCTCGTGCCTGCCGTTCGTGCTCGGCGCGCACGCCTGCTGGGTCGAGCCGGACCGCACCAAGGTGCTCTGCGGAAGACCGGGCACCAACCAGTTGATCCGGTACGAGATGCGGCAACCCGTCGCCAGCGCTGATCCGCCGGCAGAAGAACGGCGTGGTCCGCTACTGATCGAGCTGCGAGATGGCACCAAGTGCACCAGGCGGTGGGGCGGCCCGGCCCCGTCGTGGCCAGGCCCGCTCACCGCCTGGTACTACTGCAGCGGCCGCGGGATTATGGTGCAGGTGGCCGATGAACCCCTGATCTCCCGCACAGACCCATACTGGACGGTGCGTCTCGTCGATCCCCTCGACGTCGGCGGCGATCCCGCACTTCAACCCTACGAGGTCGCGTTCGTGCACTACGCGGGGCGGCCGTAGCGCGGCTCACCAATCAAGCTCGACGAGGGAGTTCCCGGACTTCGGGTCGCGGCCGTAGGTCACGCCGTACTTGGACACCGCGCGCCAGCCGACGGTCTGGAACGGTTTTCCCGACCCCAGGTCCACGACCACCGTCTCCCGGCGGCCGTCCTGGGTGACCTCCAGCACGAGCTCCCATTCGTAGCGGACCGGGCGGCGGGTCGCGCCGACCAGCTCGAAGACCAGCGGTTCTCCCTCCGCCGCGAACCGGTTCTCGACATCGGTGAACACCCGACCGGTCGGCTTGCCGTCCCTGTCGGCCGTGAGGGCGTCCTTGCGCGGGGAGTCCAGGTCGAAGTAGACGACGTCGACGGGTCCGCCGCCGTCCGGCGGAATCACCAGCCGCGTCCCGGACGGTGCCGGCTGTTCCGACCGAATCCGGGCCCGCATGGATTCGATGTGCACCGGCTGCTTCCGATTGCCGGTGAGGGTCAGCCGGTAGCGCGAGACGGAGACGCAATCCGGGGCGCAGATCCAGCCGACCCGCGTGCCGCCGAGTGCGGTGAGGCGCCGGTCTTTCTCCGCCAGGCGCTCTTCGAGGCTCTGACCGGGGGCCGGCGAGGCGTCGATGAAGGAGAACGCCTTCAGTGGCAGCACCGTCGGGAACACCCACGCGACACCGTCGTCAGCCTCGTGGAACGCCTCGCGGACGCTGACGTGGAACGGCGGTTCCCCGAGATGCAGCGGGTCGGTCGCCTTGTCCTCCTGCTGCTTGTTGATCGGCGCGCAGGCGTACGTCAATGCGCCTGCGACAAGGACGCCGAGCAACGTGATCGCGAGGGTGTTGAGGTTCTGCCGCCGGGGGGAGACCTCACCGGTCATGCTGCTACGACCTCTCTGCGGGGAGACTTCGGTTCCTCCGTGATGTCAGCGGCTGGTGCTCGATTGTGGGTCATGGGCGGTGGTGAATCTGTCGCCAGTTCGACACTCGCACGTCGGGGACTCACTTGCCCGGACCGACGTGTGGGCTCTCGCGGTGCTACGCGAGGGCTGCGGCCGAGTACCGATCCACCTGCTTGCCGAGCAGGCTGGCCACTACGTCCGCGTCCGCGCTCATCAAGCCGCCAGCACCCGTCGAGATCATGACCGGGCCGACGAGAGCGAAGCCTTGCAGCACCGTGCCGTTGTCCATCTCGATGCGGACGCCCAGACTGGCTTCGCCCGTCTCCGGTAGGTTCATCAGCGCGTACGTCACCTTCTGACCGTTCAGAGTGTCCTTGCGGCAGGTCTGCAGCACCTCCGCCAGCTTGTCGAACGACGCCTTGGCCTGATCGGCACTGCCGTATTGCCGTAGCGTCACCACGGCGACCTCGGTGTTCAGGCCACCGCCCTTCTGGTACGACCGGGATACCTCGACCTTGGCGGTGTGGGGCTGCCGGTAGTTGCAGAACGTCTTGTCGCTACCGTCGTCCTCCTCGTCCGGCGCCTCGCTGTAGCCCGCCGGCATCGACTTCAGCGGCAGCAGTGCCTGGGTGAGGACCGCCTTGTCGAGCCGCTTGTAGGTAGCCGCGGCCGGTGAAGCCGTGGGACCGGTGGCCGGCGCGGAAGCACTGGGAGTTGGAGGCGGCTCGGCTCCGCCACCATCACCGCCGCAGGCAGCCAGGGTGATTGCCGCGGTGACGGCGGTCGCGAGGATCGTGACGGTACGGCTCAAGTGCATTGGAGTCCTTGCTTGTGGCGAGTGGCCGGCACAGCCTACGTTTGTCGGCCAATCTGACGAGGTTGTTGCGTCTGTATGATGATGACTGCTTGATAGGCAACTCGGGTCAGTACACGCGCGTGGGAAAGGAGCGGGAGCGGTCCGTACCGCCGGTGTTCGCAGCAGGCCTCATCGACCGTGCTCCCAAACCGTCCGCTCCACGACATCCGGCTCGGTCCCGCCGCCCCAGCCACTCGCTCTTTCGTGAGTCCAGGTTAGGTACTCGCCGTATTCGGCCGCGCTCCAGGGACCAAGCGGTCGCCAACTCGTGCCCCGGCAGCGGTTCATGCCGATCACCACGTACTGGTCCAGGGTCAGGGGACGGTGGTCGCCCGCCGTCGAGTCCCAGCCGAGGAAGTAGAGCAGCTTGGTGAAGAAGGATGGACCCAGCCGCTTCAGCCTGTAGTCACCGCCGTGATGGAGGGCCGCGTATGCCGCCTCAGGTCCCTTACTCCGCAAGACCTGGAGTGCCGTACCGAGGTGCCGTGAGCCACCCCCGCTTTCATGGAGCTTCTTGATCATGGTCTGATGGCCGTGGGGAGGAAGTCGTCCGTGGCAGCACC